>NZ_RBZO01000001.1:0-236109 GCF_003628445.1 Oceanobacillus bengalensis | reverse complement strand
GGATATTAAAAAGCGAGGGGCTTCACCCTCGCTTTTTAACTAAACTACTTTCATCGTTCAACAAGAATATGTCCTAAATATTCTTGCAAGGAAGTAACGCTCTCTTCCCAGTTGTCATCTTCCAAACAATCTTTCATCGCTTGCAATGTCTGTAAGCTTGTAAAATATGGAATCTGATACCTCACTGATAATTCACGAATATAGAAACCAATTTTCTCTTTTTCTCTTCCTTGATTCGGAATATTCAGCACAATATCTGGAGCAAGCGACTTCCAATGATTTAACAATTTAGCTTTATCATTTGCGACTTTTACTACCTTAATACCCTGTTCCTCTAAATAGACTGCAGTTCCCTCGGTAGCAACAATTTCCGCTCCTAACTCCGCAAATTCACGAACAAGCGAAACACTTTCTTTTTTTAAGTGGTCAGCAACAGATACAAAAATCTGCTTCACTTCTCCAGGCTTAGCAACATATCCCGAAACTTTCTTCAGTGCCTCATTTTTCGATTGACTGATTCCAATAATTTCTCCGGTTGATTTCATTTCCGGCCCTAATATATGGTCAACACCCTTTAATTTACTCGCAGAAAAAATTGGTGCCTTCACTGTATAATAAAAAGGATCCTTTAGTAAACCGACCTCTTCAGTAATTTCCTTTAACGGGATACCTAATTGCACCTTTGCAGCCCATTCGACCATAGGAATCCCTGTTACTTTACTCATAACTGGAATCGTTCTTGATGACCGTGGATTTACCTCTAAGACAAGCAACGTTCCCTGGTGGTAAACGAATTGAATGTTCATCATCCCTACAATTGGAACGGTCTTACATATTCTCCCTGCCATCTCTACCATTTCTTTCTTGACTTCATCAGATAGAGATATTGGCGGGAAGACACTCATACTATCACCTGAATGTACACCTGCCTTTTCAATATGTTCAAAGATTCCTGGAACAACAATCTCACACCCATCACTAATGACATCAATTTCACATTCCAAACCAGGTAGATATTGATCAATCAAGAGTGGCCAACAGCGGTCATTTGTGTCTTTCTGAATACGAGCAACATAATGATATAGATCCTTTTCATTGTTACAAATAAACATGGATTGGCCTCCGATTACATAGGAAGGTCGGATAAGTACAGGAAAGCCTAATTCATATGCTGATTCAGATAACTCCTCCAATGAATGAACAATACTTCCAGTAATATGCGGGATATTTAACCCGTTTAATACTTCATAAAACTGTTCTCTATCTTCCATTTGGTCGATATGTTCAGGAGTCGTCCCAAGAATAGGAACCCCTTCATCCTCCAATGCATTAGCCAAATTAATAGCAGTTTGACCCCCAAATTGAATCAGTACACCAGACACTTTTTCCTTTTCAATAACTGCTAGAACATCTTCCAGTGCTAGCGGTTCAAAATATAAACGATCAGCCACTGAATAATCCGTACTAACGGTTTCAGGGTTATTATTAATCACCACTGCCTCATAACCCATTTTTTTCACAGCCATAGCGGCATGTACGGAACAATAATCAAATTCTACTCCCTGTCCGATTCGAATTGGCCCCGATCCCAGGACAAGAATTTTTTTAGCATTTGAACGAGCTAGGACCTCATCATTTCCATGCCAAGTAGAATAATAATACGGTGTAATTGCATCAAATTCCCCTGCACACGTATCTACTAGTTTATATGCAGGCTGTAATCCTATTTTCTTAAAGTGTTCCCTTAACACCTTAGATGTGGTTCCAAGTAACGCTGCAATTCGTTCATCGCTTACGTTATAACGCTTAGCCTCTCGCAAAAGCTCATCAGCTACATTTGGCCATTCACTTTCACCCATTGCTTTTTCACATTCAAGTATTCGGTCCATTTTCCGTAAAAACCAATAGTCTATACCTGTATGCTTCATTATCTTTTCGATAGGCATTCCTCGATTCATCGCTTCTGCAATTGCGAAAAGCCTTAAGTCATTCGGAACAGTTAATCGTTCCATTAATTCTTGGTCAGACTTCTCATCGAAGCCTGGGAAATCTAAACTGTGAACATTCATCTCAAGGGAACGTACTGCTTTATTTAATGCACCTTCAAATGTGCGGTCAATTGCCATAACCTCTCCAGTTGCTTTCATTTGCGTTCCAAGTGTTCGATCGGCTTCTGTAAATTTATCAAAAGGAAACCTTGGGAGTTTGACAACGATATAATCTAGTGCAGGCTCAAATGATGCATATGTATTACCAGTTATCGGGTTAATGATTTCGTCTAAACGCTGTCCAATTGCGCATTTTGTTGCAATCCGCGCAATCGGATAACCTGTCGCTTTCGATGCTAATGCAGAAGACCTACTTACTCTTGGATTCACTTCAATAATACAATATTCATTGGACTCTGGATGTAATGCAAATTGAATGTTACAACCACCGATAACACCTAAGGCACGAATCACTTTTAAAGAGGATGTGCGCAACATTTGATACTGAACATCCGTTAATGTCTGAGAGGGTGCGACTACAATCGAGTCACCGGTATGAACGCCAACAGGATCCATATTTTCCATATTACAAACAATTACACACGTGTCATTCACATCACGCATTACTTCATACTCAATTTCCTTCCAACCTTTAATACTTTTTTCAACAAGAACTTGTGTAATTGGGCTCAATTTCAATCCTTTATCCAATAGATTGATAAATTCATCTTCATTATAGGCAAAGCCACCACCCTCACCACCGAGCGTATAAGCTGGGCGAAGAATGACTGGATAACCAATTTCTTTGATAAAGGATAGTCCCGCATCAATAGATTGAATAATTTTCGATTCCGCGATGGGTTCGTTGATATCTATCATTAAGCTGCGAAACTTTTCACGGTCTTCTCCTTTTTGAATGGCATGGGCGGACGTCCCAAGTAATGCGACATGATATTTATCTAATATCCCTTTTTGATGGAGCTCTACAGTTAAATTCAAACCTGTTTGCCCACCCAATGTTCCGATTAATCCATCAGGTCTTTCTTTTGCAATAACTTTTTCTAATGTACTTACATCTAAAGGTTCCATATATACACGGTCTGCGATGCTTTCGTCTGTCATAATTGTTGCTGGATTATTATTAACAAGAATTACTTCAATTCCTTCTTCCTTTAATGCAAGACAGCCCTGTGTTCCCGCATAATCGAATTCTGCTGCCTGACCAATGACAATTGGTCCTGATCCAATAATAAGTACCTTATTCAATGTTCTATGCTTTAACATATCTTCTCCCCCCTAAGGTCACTACCTGCTGAATGAAATCTTTAAAAATATATTCCGTGTCACTTGGACCAGAATGGGCTTCAGGGTGAAACTGAACGGATTGAACTGGTAAATGAACATGCTTTATGCCTTCAACTGTCTTGTCATTTACATTTTGGAATGAGATTTGGAAATTTTCCTTATCTACACTATCCGCAATAACGACATAGCCATGATTTTGTGCGGTAATATATACTTTTCCAGTTGCTAAATCTTTGACAGGATGATTCCCTCCTCGATGTCCAAACGGCATTTTCTCCGTCTTGCCACCATATGCGAGAACAATCAATTGATGGCCTAAACAAATACCAAGCGTAGGGAAATTTTTAGTCAACGCCTTTATCGTTGGAAGTACAGCTGTTAATGCTAATGGATCTCCAGGGCCATTACTTATCAAAACCCCATCTGGATGCAGTGATGCAATCGTTTCAAATTCGGTGTTATAAGGAACAATGGTTACTTTACAATCTTGGTTTAATAGCGCCTTTAGTATTGATTTCTTATACCCAAAATCAACGAGTACAACATGATGATGACCATCGCCATATGATTCTTGCTCATTGACTGAAACACTTTGAACTAATTCCAGACTATTCTTTTCTTTCCATTGTTTCGTTTTTCTAGCGTCTTTTACTTTTAGTATTTTTCCACTTACATTTCCGTGCTTTCGGATTGTAGCAACTAGGGAACGGGTATCGATATTTGCTAGTCCTGGGATATTTTCTGACTTAAGCTTATCTGTTAATGATGTGGTAGATTGGTAGTGACTTGGCTCATCACAAACATCACTAATAACAACAGCTGAAACAGCGATTCCCTTGCTTTCATCATCCACATCGTTCACGCCATAGCTACCAATAATTGGATAACAAAAGGTTAAAATTTGCCCCTTATAGGAAGGGTCAGTCATCATTTCCTGATACCCTGTCATACTTGTATTAAAAACGACTTCCCCTTCCATTTCTATTTCTGAGCCAATCCAATCTCCAATGAATTCCTCTCCCGTTTCTAATATAAGATACCCCTTTGTCATACATTATCCTCCTTGAAATCAGATAAGAGTTCTTGAAACACATTCATAAAATATTCCAGTTCCTCCTTCGTTGTTGTTAGTGGAGGCAAAATCCGCAATGTTTTTGCCCCTGCGGATAAGACAAGAATGCCTTTTTCACGAAAGCGGCTAATCCATGTTCCAACATCATCCATCATTTCTATACCAATTAAGAAACCAAGCCCTCTCACATCAACAATATTACCAAAGGCTTGCTTTAACCTTTTCAGTTCTTCTAGAAGCCATTCACTATTCTCCACCACATTTGCTAGGATATCTTCTTGCAAAATGGTTTCCATAGTAGCAAGTCCTGCACTTGTTGCGAGTGGATTTCCACCAAATGTACTTCCATGTGTTCCTGGCTGAAATGAATATGCGACTGCTTCTTTCGCAAGCATCGCTCCAAGCGCAACACCAGATCCAAGGCCCTTTGCTAACGTAATAACATCGGCTTCGATGCCATATTGTTGATAAGCAAACAATGTTCCTGTTCTACCAATTCCGGTTTGTACTTCGTCTAACATGAGCAAAATATCATTTTCTTTACAAATTGATTCAAGTTGCTTTACCCAATCGATGTATGCAGGATGAACGCCACCTTCTCCTTGAACCAGTTCCAATAAAACAGCCGTTGTATTGCCATTGTTAATTGCTTCTAGTGCAGCAAAATCATTGTACGGAAGGTAACGGAATCCTGATGTCAGAGGTGTAAAACCTTGGTGAATCTTTTCCTGTGCAGTTGCAGCCATTGTCGTACCTGTGCGCCCGTGAAAAGAGTGTTTAAAAGTAACAATTTCCGTTCGATTTGGTTTTCCTTGATCTTTAGCATATTTTTTAGCAAGCTTAATAGCAGCTTCATTTGCTTCTGCCCCACTATTACAGAAAAAAACATTATCAAGACAGCTATTTTCCGTAAGAATCTTGGCGAGATTCTCTTGATTTGGTATTTCATAAAGGTTGGAACAATGCCAAAGTAAGTCAATTTGTTCTTTTAATTTTACTTGCACAGAATCAGGGACATGACCTAAATTGCATGTCGCTATTCCTGAAGTGTAATCTAAATATTTCTTACCATTTTCATCCCAAACATAGCTTCCTTTTCCTTTGACAAGTTTGATAGGGAATCGATTGTATGTAGACATTAGTGCGGATTGCGTGGTTGTATTAGACATGACGAACCTCCCCTGTAGTTATTTTCGTACCAACTTCATTTCCTTCCAAATACTCCTTTAAATCTGTAGGAGTTAAACCATTAATAATCATAGACTCCTCAACGCCTGCTGATAATGCATTCATTGCAGAACGGACTTTTGGAATCATTCCGCCATAAATCACACCAGAATCAATCATTTTATAAATTTCTTGCTCTGCAAGTTTTTTGTGGACAATAGGATTTCCATCAACTATTTCCATAACACCTGGAATATCACTGACAAAAACTAACTTCCCCTTTAATGCAGAAGCTACAGCTGAGGCCGCCATATCACCATTTATGTTATAATGCTGCCCACTATCATCCATACCAATCGGTGATATAACTGGAATCATTCCCTGCTTCATGATAAGTGTTAGTAACGATTCATTTACTTTACTAACCCGACCAACAAACCCGAGGTTACCAGAAGAATCTACAGGTGTTGCTTCTAGTAAAGATCCATCAACTCCGCTTAAACCGACCGCTTCTCCCCCAGCTTTTTTCAAGTTGGTCACAACCTGCTTATTAATGGAACCGCTCATGACCATTTCTGCAACATGTAAAATTTCTTTTGTCGTGACACGGAGCCCTTCAACGAATGTGCTTTCCACATGAGATTTTGTTAGCACCTGGTTGATTTCTGGTCCGCCTCCATGAACAATAATTGGATCACAAATATTCGCATTCTTTAAAGCGACAACTGTCCTGTAGAAGTTCTTTGGCAGTTTTGCAAGAACACTTCCACCCACTTTTAATATGACTCTCTTCAACATCATCACCTCATGTTCTATAGGAAGCATTTATTTTTACATAATCATAGGTCAAATCACAGCCCCAAGCCGTGGCTTCAGATGAGCCTTCTTGTAAATCAATAGAAATATTTATCGTTCTATTTTCCAAGTAGCGGGTTCCTTCTTCTTGATCAAAGTTAACGGCAAGGCCATCTTTTACAACAACAATATCCCCTAGTGATACACTAACCTTGTCAGGGTCAATTGGTTGTTTACTATAACCAACGGCACATACAATGCGCCCCCAATTAGGATCTGCACCATAGATGGCTGTCTTTACTAAATTAGAAGAAATAACAGCCTTTGCTACTTGTCTTGCATCCTCTTCCGCCTTCGCACCTGACACATTCACTTCAATTAGCTTTGTTGCTCCTTCTCCGTCTCCTGCAATTTGTTTCGCCAACTCTTCACTAACCATTTGTAATCCTTCTACAAACAATGGCCACTGAGGGTGTGATTCGGTAAGTGCTTGGTTTTTTTGATTCCCATTTGCCAATATAAGCACCATATCGTTCGTACTCGAATCTCCATCAACGGTAATCATATTAAATGACTTATCTGTAACAGATCCTAACGCATTTTGTAGACTTTCTGGTTCAACCGTTGCATCTGTCGTTATGAATCCAAGCATTGTCGCCATATTTGGATGAATCATTCCGGAGCCTTTAGCAGCACCACCAATCGTTATAACCTTGCCATCAATTTCCATTTGTACCGCACAATGCTTCGTAACTGTATCTGTTGTTAAAATTGCATGTTCAAAATCATCTACCGTACCACTAACACTGCCCATAGACTCGATAGCATCTCTCATTTTATCCATTTGTAATGGAACACCTATAATTCCAGTTGAAGCAACAGCTACATGGCAGGGGGCAACATCCATTTTTGCTGCAGTAAGACGCTGCATTTCAAGTGCATCGTAGTAACCCTGTTCCCCAGTACAAGAATTGGCATTTCCAGAGTTAACAATAATCGTTTGAATCTTCTTCTCCTTCTCTATACTTGCTTTTGTTACCTTTAAAGGAGCTGCTTGGAAGGCATTTAACGTATATACTCCCGCTGCAGTTGCAGGTACATTCGAATGAATCCAGCCAAAATCAAGCTTGGTTTTTCGAATACCACAATGCACTCCTCCTGCTGAAAATCCATTTGGACTTGTTACATGCCCATCTTTAAGGATCTGAATGTGCTCCTTTTTAACGGTTATCATAGAATTCATCCTTTCATTATGGATAGATAGGGATGTTCTGTAAGCCATGGTCTTCATCCCAACCATTCATTAGATTCGCATTCTGTATCGCCTGACCACTAGCTCCTTTTACCAAATTATCAATAACAGATGCAATGATGATCTGGTTGGTCCGTTCATTCACATGTATACCTATATCGCAAAAATTACTCCCGCACACTTCCTTTGTCGTTGGAAATGAACCTTCCTCTCTTACTCTTACAAATGGGTGTGCTTCATAATACGATTGATATAAATGAATGACTTCTTTGGTTGTTACCCTCTTTTCGAGTGTTGCGTACATTGTACAAATGAGTCCTCTTGTCATTGGGATGAGATGTGTCGTAAAAGTCGTTTTGATTTCTTCTGTTGCAATAGCAGATAAATATTGTTCTATCTCAGGAATATGTTGATGTGCACCAATCTTATATGGTTTTACATTCTCATTTGTCTCTGAATAATGTGTCATAGTCGTTGCCTTTCCACCAGCACCAGATACTCCTGTTTTTCCATCGATAATAATGGAATGCGGTGAAATAATTTGATGCTCAATTGCTGGAATTAAACCTAATAAAGCCGATGTTGGAAAACAACCTGGATTAGAGATAACCTTCGCATTTCTAATTTTTTCTTTATACATTTCTGGTAATCCGTAAATTGCGTTATCTAACGTTGCTTGTGGGGCAGCTTCCTTTTCGTACCATGTTTCATACACTTTCCGTGACTGAAGTCTTAAATCACCTGAAAGATCAATACACTGTACAGAGGAATCACAAAATTTTGGAACAATGTCTTTTGCGACCCCAGCTGGTGTGGCAAAAAAGATAATATCCACTTCTTCTTTTAATCTATCAATATCTAATTCCTCCATTGGATCATCGTAGAATTCCGTCAAATGCGGATAAAACATTGCAAGTCGTTCCCCGTACCTCGAATGAGAAATAATTTTATTTATATGCATATATTCATGCGACCCAAGTAAACGTATTAATTCAATTGCCCCGTACCCCGTACCACCGATAATTGCTACTTCCTTCAATGAATACCTTCCTCCCACTTTTTGAATTATCCATAATTATAGATTTATAAAACTATTTATGCAAGTATATTTATAACAAAATATTTATATTTATGCATTATTTTTTGTAAAAAGCTCTTTTCGCATATTTCGTTGCTTTTTTTATCATTAGCATTTTGTATAAACTTCGGATCTATTTAATTTAGTATTGTGCAAAACACGTCGTTCCGGAAACACACTTCGCTTTCCACGGGCGGCTGGTGAGCCTCCTTCGTGCTAACGCACTCCGTAGTCTCACCTAGGCCTGTCCTCCCGTAGGAGTCTACGTGTGTTTCCTCCACTAAGATTCTGCTCTACTTGATTTCAACTAAAAATATGCTGTTTTGCGAGAAAAGCACGTGTCCGAAGACCCCGCAGCGGTGGTCTTTCCGCGAGGAGGCTGAGGCCGTGCCCGCGGAAAGCGAAGTATTCTGCCGCAGCGAAAGATGACATAAATCAAACATAAGTGTTAGCGAGAACTAAATAATTCTGAATTAAGTAAGTCCACAATTAATATCAACTATGAATTTGATATACAATAGCTGAAGAAAACAATCTTTTAGAAAACAGCCATATAAAAAAATGCTTTACCATCAAATTGACAGTAAAGCATTCCATCTAATCTACATATTTTTCTATAAATCCATATAACGTTTCTAAATATTTATCTTCTGCTAGTATTATCGATTCACCATGGCTTGCTCCATCAACAATTAAAACCTCAGCATTGCTTTTCGTATTTTTATATAACTCCTCGGTCATTGCCGTTGGTACGAAGGTATCATTGCTGCCATGAATATAAAGAATTGGTACTTCAGCCTTCTTCACTTGCTCCAGTGCCGATGCTTCTTTTAATGCATAACCCGCCTTCATGTTTGTAACAAGACCAACTGTTGGTAGAATCGGAAATTCTGGTAAGGTAAACATCCGTTCAAGCTGATAAGCAAATAAATTATAAACATCGGTATAAGGACTATCAGCAACCATTGCTTTAACATTTTTAGGAAGCTCTTCTCCGCTAGCCATTAACATCGTTGCAGCTCCCATGGATACACCATGTAATACAATTTCAGTATCCTCACCAACTTCATCTGTCACCTTATCAACCCAATCAATGATATCTATTCGATCATGCCAACCAAATCCAATGTAGTCACCTTCACTTTCTCCGTGTCCTCTTAAGTCTGGTGTAAACATATTATATCCTAAATCCTCATAATAATATTGCCCAAAAAGCCCCATATCGCTAGCACGCCCTAGATAACCATGTGCGAAAACTACTGTTTTATTTGTTGGCTTTTCTGCTTCTAGATAATACCCATTAAGCGTTAGACCATCATAAGACTCCATTTTCCATTCTTCAAAATCCTGTTCTCTTACCCAGTCCTTCCAAGACCCCTCTGTAAATACATTCATTGCCTCTGCAGAAACTTCAAGGTCTTGATTACCTGATAAGAAATCTTTAACATTTCGCTCAATTGCTAGGTCATATAAATAAAATCCAATACCGAAATCTATGATTAATATAAAGACAATTAGTCCAGCACCAATTTTTAAACCTTTTCTCTTCCTCACACCATGTTGCCCCTCTCCTGCAGTATGATTTAAATCTATTATACTATCAGGATAGAACGAATTGTATGATAGATTGGCAACTATTAGCGTGCAAAATGCACCAACGTTGCTAATTTGTGGGAATAGATTGAGTGAATGTCGTCGCATGGCAACCTGTGTTATGTGGAGGGCAGGAATAGGGTTGTGCCCCGCAAAATTATGAACTTTGGCGAATCAGTTATGAACTTCGGCGATAACATTGTTAACTTCAGCGATTTTCCTGTGAACATTGGCGAAATCACTGTGAACTTCAGCGAAAACCACATCCTCTAGCTTTGCAAGGTACTTTTACAAGAAACAAAAAAACGAACAACCCGCAAGACTGTTCGTTTTCCGCTCTCTACACATGCCTTCTTTCCATTAAGTGAATGCCTATCCCCATAAATACAACACCCATTAAAATCAGAATACTTATTGGAAACAACAGCTCTTCCAGTGAGTAGCCATACACTGCTACACCATTTAATATTTCCATCCCATATGTCAGCGGATTAATCTTCGCTAAAGCAAGTAAGATTTCTGAACTGACAATTTCAAGTGGCCAGTACGCACCACCAATCATCGCCATACTGACAGCAATAATCGGTAAAACCGCATTAAATTGCTGTGTATTTTTCACACATGCTGTAATGAAAATCGACAGCGCTACGATAGAAAATACATATGGAAAAAGTAACAACAACATTTCTAAAAATCTTCCATTGAAATCAATGCCAAACCAATAACGGAAGACGAGAAAAATTACAATTACCTGCAAATAACCTTCGAAAAAACTGTAAAGTAAGTTTGAAACATACATTTCCCATTTTTTCACAGGAGATAATATCATACGATCCCATATTCCATCTTTCTTTTCTATCAGGATAGATAATACATTATATGCAATCGTGTAAATGACAAAAAATAACGTAAAACCGAATAAAGAATGGGAAGCACTATCATGAACAACTGCATCAGCACTTCTAAAACTACTTGCCTCTATGGAAAAGACTGGTGATTCAATTGACTGTTCCATATTATCTAAGAACTCTTGTTGTGAAGATTCCGTATCAGCACCCATCATTTCAAGAAGTTTTTCATTTTGTCGTTTTTCTACATATACTCCCTGGATAGTTTGTTCAATCATTTCTACGTTAGATGACGCAACACCGACAATCACTTCATAGCTATCTTCCTTTAAAATGACCCCTGCTTCTGCTTTCCCACTTGATACTCGCTTCTTCATTTCTTCCTCTGCCATCCAATTAAACGTATATACTTCATTTTCTTCTAATGCTTCACCGATTGCTGACTCCTTGATATCATCAGCACTAGAAACAGGAACAGGGATAGACGACATTCCTCCCGTACCACCTATCATCAGTGCGAATACAATCGACATTCCAGTAAAAATGAAAAACGTCCAAGGGTTACGAATAAATGTCTTGAATTTTGCTAATAAAATTCCAATCATGCTGATACCCCCCTTCTCGGAAAACTAAGCACAGCGATAATAATCGATGTTATTGCAAAGAGAAGAATGTACACAATATGATTTGAAATTGCAACCATTGCATCTCCTCGTATAATACTTAAATATGCAGACATTCCAGCACCATTCGGCGTTAAGTTACCAATCACTTGAAGAATCTTGGATGAATCCCCAATTGGAAAAAAACTACCGCCTAAGAATGCCATCATCGTTACAATAATGCTTGAAAAGAAATCTGTTAGAACTTCCGAATGAAATCGATAACTCACTGCAGTCAATAATACCGCTATCCCTCCAACTGAAATAGACAAGGACAAGGTGACAATAAAAAAGGAGAATAGATTTGGCCATGTAATATCAAATACAATCCAGGCAAAAGCAAACACCAACATTGACTGGATAAACGCAAAGATCATTCCAGTAATTAACACACCAGTAAAATAAACCCACCGAGAAACATTTGCTAAAATAATGCGATCAAATACATGGGTCTGTTTCTCATTAAAAGATATCGTGCCAATTGCTGTAGCCATAAACAAAACATTCATTACTACCATACCAATGGTGTAATATGCTTTTGATGATACTGGATTACCTTGATTAACCACAGTAACTTCACTATCAAGTTCATCAACATCAACTTGCATCGCTCTTTGGTCAATACCCTGGTCAGCTAAGAAAACTCCCAATGTGAGCTGCTCCCCAAATTGCTGTAGAATTTGCCCTACAATATTTGCTCCTATTTCTTGTTGTTCATTTTGAAATACTTGTAAATTTATTGAAGATTCCTCGTCTAGAAATATTTCATTCAATGTTTCATAAGTAAAGTTTTCTGGTACTTCAATAAGGGCTGCATATGAATCATCATCCAGTACATCCTGTTTTTCTGAAGGATTTACTTCATGCAAGACAATCATTTCAGATAATTCCTCACTTACAAAAACATCTTTTAACATTCGAATTGGAGCCGTCTCTATTGCACTTTCTTTTATCGCTACAACTGCTTCCTCAGGTAATCTAGCTTTATCCATATCTGAAACAAATCGAGCGACTTGTTCTTCTTCCGTTTCATGTTCAATCAAAGCAACCTTAAGATTAATTTCGATAGAATCTCCATTCATCCAACTACCAAGAGCCGTTCCTAAGATAGCAATTAGGATCATCGGTAATCCAATTAATAATAGGAGTTGCACTGGATTTCGGAGTAATATAAGTGCTTGTTTTTTAATAATTTGTCCTAACATTTATCGTTTCACCCCTAATCCCTTAAAGCTCTTCCAGTTAAGTGGAGGAATACATCCTCGAGCGTTGGAGCATTAATGTCTACCGATCTTAATTCTAAATCTGCTTCTTCCGCCATCTTTGCAAGTGTCGCGAACATATTCACTTCCTTTGGAACAACAATTGTAATTTCCCTGTCTTCAACCTTTACGCGGTGTATCGTTGGATTATTTTTCAATTTCTCAATAAACCTATCGTTCCAACGATCTGCCTTAATCGAAATCGTATGTTCAGATGATAAAATTTGTTTGATTTCCTCTTTCGTACCTGAAGCGATTAAATTCCCCTGATCCATAATGTAAATTCTGTCGCAAAGAAATTCGACTTCTTCCATGTAATGACTCGTGTATAATACAGTCATCTGCTTTTCTTCATTTAAACGCTTTACTGTTTCTAAAATATAATTTCGTGACTGGGGATCAATACCAACGGTCGGCTCATCCATAATAATAATCTCGGGGTCATGTAGCATGGCAACACCAATATTCAGTCGGCGCTTCATCCCACCAGAGAATGTTTTTACAATATCCTTCTTCCTGTCCGTAAGTCCAATTTGCTCAAGTACCTCTGCAATCTTAATTTGTAGTTCTTTCCCTTTTAGCTTGTAAATCCTACCGAAAAACTGTAAATTTTCAAGTGCTGACAAATCATCATATAACGCAATCTCTTGAGGTACCATTCCTAATACCTCTCGAATCGGTCCAGGATTTCTTAAAATACTTTTATTGTTATAGCGTACATCGCCACTTGTTGGTTCTACTAATGATGAGAGCATAGAAATTGCAGTAGATTTACCTGCACCATTTGGACCTAATAGCCCTACAATCTCACCTTTTTCTATAAACATATTTAAATTTTTAACCGCTTCATTTTGTTTAAATCGCTTAGTTAAATCAACTAATTCAAGCACACGTATCCCCTCCTGACACTTATTCTACGGGAATAAGGTCGTGCAGCATACTATCTGGAGTCACTTTATCTATTTGCTTTATATGACCTAAGTCATTTTTTGCCTTAAAATAAAAGAACCCTCCAAAATAAAGAGGGGTCCACCTAATCTTATTTACTTATTTTCCTTCCATAAACAATGCCCAAAGCAAAAATAACAATTTGACTCAGTAACAAAATGACTCCACCTAGTTGTTGCTCCTTCACTGGGTCAAATGGCAGAAGTGATTGGAAGAAATCTGGTGTTAATAGATCCGCATTAGGTAAACAAACAACCAATGATGACATAAATAAATCAATATCTGTATATAAAGAATAGATTCCTTCACCTTGCGTAAATAAAATAATACTATACGGAATGATTAAAATGATATTTAGCAGCCCATAAACACCTTTTTGCTTAGCCGTCAGATAATTTAGTTTCAGAATTGGAACCCATAGAAGAATTGCTGCAATAAATAAAGCCAACAATACGAAATAATTCAGATATAAATCTAACCTTGCATAGTTAAAAATAACTGGAATATGATACCCATAAAACAATACATAAAATAAAATAATTGCCACAATCGGTTTTGTGAGCACCTGAATAAGCTTACGAGCGAATGCCATCTTCTTTATCGCTTTTCTGATAATCTCATTCTTAAATCCTATGATTACTAATGGTGGTGCTACAAGTAACAGCAATACAATCTGGATCATATGTGTACTAAATTTGATCCTACCAATAATATTTAATGGACTTCCTAGTGAGGCGTAAATAGCAATTAGCCCTAATAAAAATACGAAAGACTTCCATATCGAATGCCTTCCTGAGGATGGCAATAATAAGAAATAAATGATTATTGCAAAGGCAGTAAAAATAAAGATACCACCGTTCCACAATGTTGACGCATGGAATTCGTCTAAAATAATTTCTAACATCGTTTTACACCAACCTTCTTACCTGCTTCTATAATCAGTATAAAGGATGTATGTATTCATTTGGAAAGTTAGTTATAACAATATCATGACATTCTCTTTCATTCACCGATATAATGTTTTACTGCGAATATTGCGAGTTGTGTTCGGTCTCTAAGTCCTGTTTTTTGTAAAATCATGGTTAGATGGTTTTTAACTGTACCGACAGATAGATGCAGCTCAGCAGCAATTTCTTTATTTGTCCATCCCTCACCAACTAGTTTTGTTACCTGTACTTCCCTTGGTGATAATTCTACCGTCATTTCAGGTTTTTTTGTCTCTTTATTCAATAACCTTGGCATGACCTTTGCTGCTACTTCATCATGTATCGTTAATCCGCCATTCATACAACTATAAACAGCCTCAATTAGCTTGTTTGGTTCTGCTGTTTTCAGTAAAAATCCATTTGCACCTTCTTTTAATGCTTGAAGTGCATATTCATCATCATTAAACGTAGTTAATATAAGAATCTTCACAGATGGCCAACGCTTTTTAATGATTCTCGTTGCCTCAATCCCATTCATCTTTGGCATCCTAACATCCATCATAATAAAATCAATCATATGTTTTTCTAGTATCGCGACTGCGTCAAGCCCGTTTTCTGCTTCATGTGTTACAGTGATAGTTGGATCTTGTTCTAGAATTACCTTTAGACCTTGTCTTACAATCGTTTGGTCTTCAACCAATAGAACACGCCACATCTTAAGCCTCCTCACTAGGAATCGTGCCCGCTACAACAAATTCCTTCTTCGTTTGATACACATTTAGTCTTCCATCTACTTGCTCAACACGTTCCTTCATACTGTTTAATCCAAATCCGAATGTGAAATTTTTAGGATCAAATACAGTGTTTATTATTTCAAAAGATAAATCTGCCGTTGCAGATTTCCCTAATGTTATTTGCACCTCTCTTGAACGAGCATGTCGCATTGCATTCGTCAGTGATTCTTGTATTACTCTAAATAATGTCACATTTTTTTCATTTGAAAGTGGAATAGATAATACCCCTTGCTTCATCGTAAATTGAACTAGGATATGACTTTCCGCTTCCAATTTACGAATAAGATGGACAACCGTTGCAATCCCTTCATTTTCTTCTGCTTGTAAGGTCTTAACAGCATGCCTTGTCTCTTCTAAACTATCCTTCGCCATTTTCTTCAAATCTTCGTATTCATTACTTTTATTTTGTATCGTTAACATCTCCAATTGCATGATCAATGCAGTTAACCTATGTCCAACTGAATCATGGATATCTCGAGCAATTTTCGTCCGTTCCTCCACACGTGCATTATGTTCTACAGACAAATTCATTCGCTTTAATTTCCGATACTCACCTAATAACATTTCATAGGTTTCCTTTTGTTCCTTCCTCTCTACATTCATTTGGTTCACAACCAAAGTTAGGTAAAACAGGAAAATACCTACAATAACTATCTCAAGATTAAAATCATTATGGAAAGTAAAAAGTATAGGTATGAATATCAAAGAAATAACAAAATAGACTCGGTATTGTATCTCTCTTAAATGTATGGAGGCATCTATTACCAAATATAGAATAAGTACAATCGTTAGGCTTGAATAATTGGTCAATAACAAACTATGAATAATTAATATAACGAATATGCTACTATATAAGAAAAGTATTGCTTTCTTTGTCGATACAAAAAAATATATCCCCATTGATATAGCGAAGGCAATGATACTATATGGAATAAAATTACTATCCAATATTATTAATAGTATCCATAAAATACTGAAGGAAATAAATCGCAGGCCGAATAACTTCATAAGTAGTTGTACACCTCCACCTTGTTACCTCTTTATTTAACATACCAAAGAACGAAACATTTTGAAATAAAAGAAGTGCTAATAACAGAATGACTTCTATCTGTTGTTACTTCCTGTTCGTTTTGCGTATGCTTATTTTCAAATTTGCACCTGTTTCAATATGATAGGCCTTAGCAAATAACTCTTGATTAATTGCTACGCCAATATTATCCAGGGAATTCACAAATAATAAGGCTTCACCCAAACGACTATCTGCAAAAGAACGAGCAAATTTCATGATGTTTTATAAATGTGGCGGTGATTGTTTTCCATCATAACTTCCAATGAGTTGCCTTATTCAATCCCTGCATTCTTGAATAATTTATGGTTAATATTTGTCCATAAATTTCCAAATCGGATATCTAATATATCAATATTTCCTATGATTATACCTTCATTGTTCGTTGCATTCGCTAAAGGTAGTTCTACTAGTTCATTTACATGAAGTTCTGGACCTACGTCCTCAATTGAAATAACATCAGAAGCTAATCTTGCAGCCGTATGTTGAAGACGATGCCGAAACCGTAAAGTATGTTCATGAAAATCTAGGATATTATATTAGAATGGAAACTACCAAGAACCAAAGTGAGGAAATTAATCTCACTGGGAGCATCGCCACAAAAGGCATATGAATGGGGAAATTCCAGGAAAGCATATTGGCGTATAGCAAGAAGTCCAATACTACACAAAACCCTAGCTATCGCCTATTGAGCGAACCTAGGGTTAAAGACATATCCGCAAGATATGAACTTTTGCGTTTGACATAATTGGAACCGCCGTATACGGATCCGTACGGTGGTGTGAGAGGGACGGAGGTTAACACCTCCCCCTATCTCTATTTCAAAATTAAGCTATGTTAATGGAGAAGTGTATTTACTTTTTGTGCAAAGAACTCAAAAAATCTCCAATACCAATTTCCATATATTCTATCTTATGTTCATCATTTAAATTAGCTTCACCGGACACCATTTCAACTTCCGATTCTTCACTGCCCTCTTTTTGGTACTGTAAATTAATTGTGAAATTATAAATGTTTTCTTTAGAATCTGTCTTTTCATATTCAATGTTTTTTATCTTTAATTTAAACTGATTCCTTGTAGGTTCGATCATTAGCGTTGAGCCATAGCTATTAACAAATTCTAGATAGGACGTATCGTTGGCAAAATAATCTTTGTATAGATTTTCTTCATATTGCACTAAATCTTCGAGCCCTTTACTTTCCAACATTTGTTTTAATTCTTCACTAGGCCCTGTAAGAGCATTCTGTAATACAGCTTCAATTGACTTTATATTTTCATCTTGTACTTTCGTTTCTGTTTCCGTACAACCAACCACCAATAACAGAAGTGGAGTAAATAAAGCGATTACAAATAATTTATACATTTGTTTTTTCATAATAACTCCTCCTTATAATAATACGATGAAACCTGTTAATAGGTTTCAATCACTTATGCGCTGAGGGTTATCTAGACGCTTCAACTGTGCATAAATAAACGTGTTCATAAACGTAAGTACATCAAGCTTATTGTCACATTTATCAATTTCATCGATCAATCATTTTTTGTATAACTTTGGAATCTAATGGATAGATGTGTTCCTTGAATACAGTTTTTATGGTATGATTGTCCACGTTTAAATCTCCTTATCGTTAGGTATTTGGACTGGACTACCCAACCCTATTTATAAGGGTTTTTTTATGGTTTTAGCAACATTTAGCCCTAAAATTGCCAAACTTCAATAAATATATCTTTGCTTGACTTTTGATAAAAAGTTATTGGAACGCTAGTCCAATTTTATATTAAAGATGAATAGTGCAAGCGCCCGTGTAGCGACGAACTAACTGCGCCCACGTAGATGAGCGTGGGTGGTTCGATTTTAATTGAACAATCCTACTAGAAGATAAAGGAAACATGCCCCTTCAAGGGGTATGCCGACGTTGATGATGCCTGCCTTTAGTCGGCCTTCCTTTTAAACTTATTCAAGGAAGTTCGATTAATCGAACTGTTATCGTACGGAGGTGAGGGAAGTCTTACTAGTCGCTGGTACGCTTGCGCTAGAAATTAAAAAACCACGCCATTACCGCAATAAACGATAAGGACGTGGATGGATATACGTGGTACCACCTTACTTTACTGGATGTATGCAGCCTCAGACAAGTACTTTAAGTTACTAAACCCCTTTATATTTATACTGTGGTATTGATAACAAGTACCAATTCTCGTCTGTACCTACTCATATCAGTGATATTTCCAGCACGAAACTCCGAGGCCATTGTTCAGATTTGTATTGTTGCTTCTTTTCAGCTACCGAAGCTCTCTTCTGAAAAATACTTGAATCTTACTTTTTCTCATCAACGCTTTTTAAAGTGATCATTTATTAAATTAAGAATATTAAAGGAAATTAATTTATAGAAAGCAAGCTATTTTTTCAATTATTTTAACTGCTATAATATATTGAAAAGGAGTTGTAAATATGTCGCAAACCTATCTCATAACTGGATTTCCAGGATTTCTTGCTAGAAATTTAATCAAACAGCTTATCCATGATCACAGTAACAAGATCGAACATATCTACTTACTAGTTTTACCGACTCAAGAACATCAAGCTTCAAAGGAAATAGAAATGCTTTCCACAAGTGCTGGTGTTGAAATAGATTCATTTACTATTATATCTGGTGATATAACGTTGCCTGAGTTAGAAATGACAAAGGAATGGAGTCAAAAGCTACAGAATACGGTAACACACGTCTTCCATCTTGCAGCAATTTATGACTTAGCTGTTCCAGAGGAAATTGCCTACAGTGTTAACGTCCAGGGGACAAATTATGTTAACAATTGGGTTAAAAATGTTAAGAACCTTAAACGTTACATCTATTTCAGTACAGCATATGTATCAGGAACAAGAGAGGGAAAGATTTACGAAACAGACCTTAAAAAAAGGCAAACGTTTCGAAATCATTATGAAAGAACAAAATATGAAGCCGAAATCCTAGTTGAAGCATTAAAAGATGATGTACCTACGACAATTATTCGTCCAGGAATTGTTAAAGGACACTCAAAAACTGGGGAAACGATTAAATTTGATGGACTGTATTTCGTGCTAAATATGCTCGACCAATTAAGATTTCTACCTGTCATTCCTTATTTAGGGAAAAATAGCGCGGAAGGCAATTTTGTACCATCTGATTATGTCCTTCGTGCAACGAGTTATTTAGCAATTGCTGAAATTGGTGAAGGAAAAACCTACCATTTAACAGACCCAAATCCGTACACAATGAATGAAATTTATCAAATGCTCACAGAAGCTTATTTAGGTATGACACCTAAAGGCGCACTCCCGCTTGCATTAGCTAAATCGGCTCTAAATATAGGTGTGATACGTAAATGGCTACAAGTTGAAAGAGAAGCAATGGATTACTTCTCCATTCACTCATCCTATGATGCAAGCATAGCTGTTAATGACTTAGCTGGAACTGGGATTACTTGTCCAGATTTAAAAGATACAATTGAACCAATGATTTGTTTTTATAAAAAGTATAAAGATGACTCAAATAAACATATTCAAATTCTCTAGCCAATTACAGTTACAAGTCGTACGTAGACACTTACGACTTGTAACTGTAATGATAACAAATTCTCTTTATTCTTAAAGATAAATTAAAATTTCGCTCCAAGATTCCACTTTCTCCATAAAGGACTTCGTATAGCGGCCAGGAATTGGACTTGTTGACGGCATTTTAATAACACGTACGTCATCCCAATCTGACAAATCAACGTTCTTCTGGAAAGTAGTATAGGATTTCGTACCATTACAAGCTATTAACCGAATGGTCGGATGGTCTCTTAGTAACCCAATAATATCATTTGGTTCCTCATCCAGAATGCTCGTATCCAAGCTACCTTCTCGATAACAAGCACCGATCGAATCCCAAAGAGCAATACCATGTCTTTTTACAAAGTCTATTTTTTCATTATAATCTTCAAGTGGTACCTGATGAAATAATTCAAATAATATCGGCCAAAAATGATTACGAGGGTTTCCATAATACTGTTGTTTTTCTAATGATATTTTTCCTGGCATCGATCCAAGGATCAATACCTTTGGTTTGTCTGGTAGTATAGGTGGAAAAGAAATAAGCTTTTTGTCCAATTCATTCACTCCAATGATGTTTGCATATTTCCTTTATCGAAACGAATCAACTTTTTCCACTATTCTTGTTTTTATTTCTGACAGTTCCGTTTCACTAACTGAAACATCTGGTTCAATCCATGCAAATCCATCGTCTTTAAATCTTGGAACGATATGCATATGGTAATGTTCGACATCCTTAAATATTCCGTTGTTTTGCATGATGGTGATGCCATCTGTTTTCAGTACATTCTCTAAAACAATTGCTATTTTTTGTGCTGTGTGAATGATGGCAGTTAGAGCCTCCTGATCAACAGCATTAAATTCTTGATCATGCTTTTTAGGTACGACAAGAATATGACCTTTGTTTATTGGATATTTATCTAAAAATGCACAGACTAGGTTATTTTCATAAACGATATGTGCTTCACTTTCCCCTGAAATAATTTGGCAAAAAATACAAGACTTCATCACTGCACCCCATTCGGCTTAATTAATGTATTTTTCCCGATTTTGCTTCAACAATCAAAAAATGTGGGTTTGTCATTAAATAATGATAGCTGTTCAGATTTTTTTCCTTAAATGATTCCTGTGGTTTAGGTTCTACAAGTTTTTCAAGTGTAAAGAATTGTGTTGTCGTGTTAACAATATCCTGCATTGCTCTTCTGTAAAATTGAACATCGATTACGATATCCTGCTTTTTCCATCTATCTGTTAAGCGTTCCTTTTGAAAGTAATTTTCCCGTTTAAAGTTATTAAAATCCATAAAAGGATGATGAACAGAGAATAATAGCATTCCATCTTGTTTCAGTACCCGATGAAATTCTGAAAAAGTATATTCCCAATCTTTTAGGTAGTGTAACGTTAGAGAGCTTATGATTATGTCAAACTGACTTTCTTTAAATGGAAGGTTCTCTTCTAAGTTGTGACAAAGAAATTCTGCTCGGTCTCCAACTCTTCTCTCAGCAGCGCTGATCATTTCTTCACTAATATCAATACCTGTTACATCTGCACCCTGATTCGTCAGATATTCCGAATACCAACCAGCAGCACATCCTGCATCAAGCACTGTTTTTCCAGATAGATCATCTGGAAGTTGATGAATCATTGCTGGTCTCTCATAGTCAGTATTGTATGGACTATCGTGGTCAACATCCTGTTCATAACTTTTTGCTAATTGATTATACGTTTCTTTTATATCCATTTCAATTGCTTGTCCTTTCATTAATTATTCACCACCGACTTTTTCCTTTTCTTTTTTATCTTCTATCTTTTTCCTCATTGGTATTTTTTCTTTTAATTTATCTAGCATATTTTTCGTGAATACAGAAACTTTTTCCAATATTTCTTTCGTTGATACTGAAATATTTACAAATACTTTTTTTGCTAATAACGAACATTTCCTCCAAAGGATTTTAAACTTACGGTTGATAGAAGGTAATTTACACAAATAAATACAAAAATCAACCATTAGTAACACAAGCCAGGCGATTAAGTATATGTAGCCACTTGTTAAAAAAATTGCCCAATTATCCCCCATTTGAAGTTGTTCTTTTAAGAAGACGTATTCATCCATTCCCCATGGCCTTTGGGCGTAATAGATGAAAGCTACTAATGGAATGAGGAGTGATAATATAATTGTAATCACTGCAAGAGCACTAAATCGCCTGTAAATCCAATACATGATACTAGAAGCTAATGCAATAATAAGAACGACGATATACATTGTCCAAACTGTATCCGCAAGTGTTTCCATCCCTACTCACACTCCCCTGTTAATCTCAGGTCCCCAATCTATATATTCGTCAAACATGTCCAATTTCCTGCTAGAGTCCATTGGTTCGCATCTTTATTATATGAAAGAATTATACTTGTATATGTTATTTGTCATATTTTTTAAATAATCAAATAAATTAGAGGTGATTTATGTTATAATTGCTCATTATTATGTTCAGGAGTGAGTATATGCGTGCAATCATAATTGGCCTACTTGGTGCTTTGTTTTTCTCAGTTACCTTTGTATTGAATCGTTCCATGGAGTTAGAAGGTGGGAGCTGGGCATGGAGTGCTTCTCTTAGATTTATCTTTATGCTTCCGCTTCTATTTATCATTGTTGGATATAAAAGGAACATCAAGCCTGTATTCTTGCATTTGAAAAAGTATCCAACCGCCTGGTTACTCTGGAGCACAGTCGGTTTTGGGCTATTTTATGCACCCTTAACATTTGCAACGATTTATGGTCCAGGATGGCTTGTTGCTGCAACCTTTCAACTCACCATTGTTGCAGGTTCATTAATTGTGCCATTCTTGAACAAAAACAACGACCGGCAATCCATTCCTTTTCGAAGTATCATTATTTCACTTATTATTTTAGCTGGTGTATGTGTGATGCAAATTGAACATATGTCATCCATTCCACTAATTAGTGTGATTCTTTGCGTGATCCCAATTATCATATCATCCTTTGCATATCCACTAGGGAATCGAAAAATGATGCAAGTAGTTAAAGCTGATTTAAATACATTTCAGCGGATATTAGGTATGACCATTGCTTCCATGCCTTTCTGGATAATCCTTTCTATTTACGGACTCGTTACAGATGGTCTGCCCTCCGCTAGCCAAATATCCCAAACTTTTATTGTCGCAGTTTCGTCTGGAATCATAGCGACAGGTTTATTTTTCTATGCAACAGAACTCGTACGAAATGACAATCAAAAATTGGCTGGTGTTGAAGCGACACAGTCTGGTGAAGTAATATTTGCTCTGATTGGTGAAATACTATTTTTAAGTATACCAATGCCAAGTATCGTTTCATTTATTGGAATTCTACTTGTCATCATTGGCATGATTTTGCATAGTATTGTTTCTCCTTACAGTACTAGTACAAAGGCACCACTAATAAAACATGCTTCTGGGAACGATTAACCTTTACATTATTGAAGATTTTTAATTAGCTATTGTATGAAAAGTTAAAAGTGTGTATAATACAATGTAATTTCATATGTTGAATGTTTTCTAGGGTTCCGCAACGAATTGTTGGCCTGGTCCGAGAGAAAACTCATAGCTTAGCTGTGCCACGGAAGGATAAAAGCCTGGGAGATAACTGTTTATCAGTGTCTCTTAGGCTTCTTTGTTTTTTTGGGGAAGAATAAAATCGGAGGTGTCATTTATATGAACACAGATTGGATTAAAGTAATGATTGCTGCTGTATTTGAAGTGTTTTGGGTTATTGGATTGAAACACGCATACGATTTTTGGACTTGGTCTGGAACAATTATTGCTATTATCGTGAGTTTTTACTTAATGATTATGGCAGGTAAAAAACTCCCTGTGGGAACCGTCTATGCAGTGTTTGTAGGACTAGGTACGACAGGAACCGTTATCTCTGAAATACTATTTTTTGATGAAGCCTTTAAATTGAGTAAGATACTTTTGATTTTACTTTTACTAGCAGGTGTAGTCGGCTTAAAATTAGTTACAAAGGATAACGAACAGGAAGGAGCTGAATCCTAATGGCATGGGTTTCTTTAGTTTTCGCAGGATTATGTGAAATGTTTGGTGTAGCTATGATAAATAAACTTCATAGAGAACGGAATTGGAAATCACTGTCTCTTTTAGTTCTTAGTTTTGGAGCAAGCTTTCTATTTCTAGCTTATGCAATGGAAACTCTACCAATGGGAACAGCTTATGCAATCTGGACAGGGATAGGTGCATCTGGTGGAGCAATATTGGGAATGCTGTTATACGGAGAATCAAAAGATTGGAAAAGGCTTGTCTTCATAGCGATGGTGTTAGGTGCAGCGGTTGGGCTGAAACTTGTTTCGTAAAGAACGTGAACGCAGAAAATGTTTCTTAACTAATGCTCTCTCAAGTTTAAAATGGCGCTCATTCGCCTTCAAAATAACTTGATAGGCGCTCTCTAGTTCATTTCGGTGCTCATTCCCCTTCAAAAATAACTTGATAGGCGCTCTCTAGTTCATTTCGGTGCTCATTCGCCTTCAAAATAACTTGATAGGCGCTCTCTAGTTCATTTCGGTGCTCATTCGCCTGCAAAACTATCTTGATAGGCGCTCTCTAGTTCATTTCGGTGCTTATTCGCCTGCAAAACTATCTTGATAGGCGCTCTCTAGTTCATTTCGGTGCTCATTCGCCTTCAAAAATAACTTGATAAGAGCTCTCTAGTTCATTTCGGTGCTCATTCGCCTTCAAAAATAACTTGATTAATTTAAGCATGACCAATTGATGGTCAATAAAAATTAGCAGTTCAATTTACGTATAAATTGAACTGCTAAAAAGATATTTATTCTTCAATTAAAACGAATAATCTATGCTACATTCGTTTGTTGTTCTATACTTCCTTTTCCTTCAACAGTTTTTCCATACGGAATCATATTATATATAATATTTAAAACAATAGCTGTTACACTTCCAGCAACAATTCCGTTACTCGTCAAAATTTGCACACTATTTGGTAGTTGTGCGAATAATTCTGGAACCACCGTTACACCTAACCCCATTCCCACTGAACATGCAATGATCATCGAATTACCCGGGGATTTTGTAATCTCGCTACTTAACATTTTAATACCTTGAGAGATTACCATGCCGAACATCGCAATCATGGCCCCACCTAATACGGAAGTTGGAATGATCGTTGTTATTGCAGCTATTTTAGGAACCAGTCCTAATCCAACAAGCATAATCCCTGCCACAGCAATTACTTTACGAGATTTCACACCTGACATTTGCATTAACCCGACATTTTGTGAAAAAGCAGTATATTGAAAGGCATTGAATATTCCACCTAGAAATACGGCAAATCCTTCCGCACGATAACCTTTTGTTAAATCTTTTTCCGTTAACTTTTTATCGGTTATATCACTAACCGCAAAATATACTCCAGTTGATTCAACTAAAGAAACCATTGCAACTAATATCATCGTAATAATTGCTGACCACTCAAACGTTGGCATTCCAAAATAGAACGGCTCAACCATGTGAAAATAGGATGCTTCTGAGACAGCTGAGAAATCAACTTTCCCCATAATTGTAGCTATAATTGTACCTACTAATAGACCGATTAAAATAGAAATAGAACGCATGAAGCCTTTTGAAAAACGATAAAGTAAAACAATAAAAATTAATGTCCCAAAACCTAATGAGATATTGGCAATGGAACCAAAGTCTGGCGCTCCCTGTCCACCACCTAAATTATTAATGGCTACAGGAATAAGCGTGATCCCGATAATTGTTACGACTGTACCTGTAACAATCGGCGGAAAGAAACGAACCAGTTTCCCGAAGAAGCCTGCAATAACAACGACAAACAGACCAGAAACAATAATTGACCCGTAAATCGCTGATATCCCGTATTCTCCACCAATTGCAATCATTGGCCCTACTGCAGTAAACGTACAACCTAACACAACAGGCAAACCAATTCCAAAAAATCGATTAGACATAATCTGTAGAAGTGTAGCAACTCCACACATAAAAATATCAATTGCAACCAAATATGTAAGTTGTTCTGAGGTTAACCCTAATGCGTCACCGACAATAAGTGGAACCAAAATTGCTCCTGCATACATTGCAAGGACATGTTGGAGACCTAATGCTGCTGTTTTCATCGTGCTACCTCCTCCTTAAACATTACTTCTCCATCTGTTAATGATGCGATATTAGCTAGTGATTCAATACGAATGCCACGTTTTCTAAGTTCATCTCCACCTTCTTGAAATCCCTTTTCAATAACAATCCCAAATCCAGCTAATGTTGCACCCGCTTGACTTACAATATCCATTAATCCTAATGCAGCTTGACCGTTTGCTAGAAAGTCATCAATGACAAGCACCGTATCATTAGAAGAAATATATTCCTTTGAAATTGATATTTCGTTTGTCTCTTGTTTTGTATATGAACGAACTTCTGCTGAATAAAGATGATCAATTAACGTTAACGACTTACGCTTTCTTGCAAAAACAGTTGGAACCCCCATCTTTAATGCTGTCATAACAGAAGGCGCAATTCCAGAAGACTCAAGGGTGAGTATTTTCGTTATTCCCGCATCTTTAAATCGTTTGGCGAATTCCTCACCAATTTCCAGCATAAGCTCTGCATCAATTTGGTGATTTAAAAATGCGTCTACTTTTAAGACGGTATCTGATAATACCTTTCCTTCTTGCGTAATTTTGTTCTTCAATGTTTCCATGATTATGTCCCCTTTCCAAGCAACAAAAAAGCCCGCTTACTGCGCTTCTACAAACCATGAAGAAGCAAAGTAAACGGACTTTAATCCGACATAAATAAAGAATCACTATAATAGTGTCCAATGATTTATACTGCTTTTTCATAGTCGGTTCATTTACGGTAAACCGGTAGAAACTTGCAGGCCTTATCCCTGCGATTATATGAAAATAGTATTCTGTTAAGTTGTTGTAATTAGTATAACATGAAATTTTATAATTACAACCCGAACATTTCATAAAATATCATTCGAGTAATTCGGAAACTAGCGGCACCTTTTACATACCAATAAAAAGTCATAACCATTCTAAAAATTCAATTCTGTTTCCGAATGGATCTGAAAGATAAAACCGATTTGCACCTGGTAATTTATTATCTACTTGAAATGAGACATTTTGATCCATAAGATATTTTTTCATTGAAGCTAGATTCCGTACGCGTATCGCGGGATGTGCCTTTCTTGCAGGAATAAATGGATCCTCAATTCCAATGTGCAGGTGTACAGCACCAATCGCAAACCATACCCCACCATTTTTCTGTAATAATGGGGCTTTTTCAATTTCCTGAAATCCTAGTAATCCTTTGTAAAATTCACGAGCTTTTTCTTCTCCACCCACTGGAGCTGCTAATTGAACATGATCTATCGATTCAATATTAAACTTCAATTTTATTTCCTCCCTATATTTACAGGGTAACAATGAACTAATTTTAAAAATAATATATATATCTTATTATTCATGAAAAGCACTAGTTATCAACTTAGTTTAAATTTTTTAACGATATCACTTAACCTGTCTGCTAGATCACTGAGCTCACTTGAACTAGCGGTCACTTCTTGTAATGCGCTATTTGCTTGCTGTTGGCTTGCGGATGTTTCTTCTATACTGGCAGCAGATTCTTCAGATATGGATGCAATTTCTGCAAAAAATATATTCATTTTCTGACTGTTAGTTGAAATATTAGATATACTTTCAGAAATCGTAATAATATTTGTTGTCATATCTGACATAGCCATTCTAATTTCCCCAATCGTTTCTTGGGTCGTTTCTATTTGTGTTGTCCCTTTCTCTACTTCTCGATAGCCATCCAGTAATGAGGTCGAAACGACTTTTGAATCTTGTTGAATCGTCTCAACAAAACCTTTTACATCTGTTATGGAAGCTGCAACTTGTTCCGCTAGTTTCCTTACTTCATCTGCCACCACAGCAAATCCTTTACCATGCTCTCCCGCTCTTGCTGCCTCAATAGCAGCATTTAATGCAAGTAAATTTGTTTGATTCGCAATCTCTTCTATGACTATAACAAGTTTGGAGATCTCCTTCGTTTGCTCGTCGAATCGTTCCATTTTATGAACAGCTTCTTGAATAATGCCATCAATTTTTCTCATTTGGCCAGTAGAGGAATCCATTAATTTTTTCCCTTCATTTGTCATTCGAAGGACTTCCTCAGAAAGGGTTTGTACGTTTTTCCCCTGTTCATTTGCTTTCATAATATTCGATTCAAATTGATTCATACTAGAAGTAAAGTCTGTTGTATAGTTTGCCTGTTTTTCACTACCTGAAGCAATCTCCTCCATTGTCGTAGATATATGCTCTGATCCCTTAGCAACCTCATGTATAGATTGTTGTAATTCTTCACTTTGTGTTGCAACATTGTTAGATGCATTTGCTACTTCCTTTATTATTGTATGCAATTTATTTTTCATTAGTTGAGTAGAATTCGTAAGTTGTCCAATTTCATCATTACGATTACTGTCCTCTATTGCTATCGACAAATTACCTTTTGATAGTTCTTTCATTCGTTCCGAAGTTTTTCTAATTGGTTTTGCGATTTTTCTACTAATAAAAATGGAAATCATAGAAACAACGATTATTGTTAAAACTAATAAAATAATAGCTGTGATGACAATCTCCGTGTTTGTCCTTTTAATAATTGTGTTATCTTGGCTAACCGCAATCACACCTATAATAGACTGATGTGTAGGGTCATACATTGGCATATACGAGGTTGTACGCTCTTTCTCATCAACAGAAATCGCTTTGCCATTTTGCAATTCTGTAAGAATGGACATATCACTCAATGAATCTCCAACACGACTATCAGCAGTGGAGAAAATAACAGATCCATCTTGATTGTAGAGATCAATCGCTACACCTTGAAGCATATTTTGTAACTCCGCTAAAAATGTATCATCTAGTCCTGTTTGTAACGTTCCTATCACTTCATTATTGTATACAATTGGAACAAAAGCGCGAACAGAAAGTCCACTATTACCAAATTCAAACCCTGCCAACGATTCACCATTTAGGGCTGATTGAATAGCGTGTAAATCACCTTTCTCATCACCGTATTCTTCCAAGTTGTGTCCACGAAGCAGGACCTTTCCATTATTATTACCAACCTCAAAAACATCAAGACCATGTTCTGTTTCCATACGTGAATATATTGGTAATACAAGTTGTTGAAGAGCTTGCCTATCTGCAGCCTGAAGAGCTGTTATCAATTCTTCATCGTCGGCATATTGTTCAGTTAGTTGCAAAAGGTCTCCTGCAACCTTATTAATCTGTGTTTGTACAGTGTGTTCAGCTTCCTCTTGTTGCTTCATAATTAAGTCTAAAAATCCTTGCTGTGTTACATATGAAATAATAATTACAGTAAGGATTAATGGTAGAATAGAAAGCATTAGGTAACTTAAAGTAAATTTCTTCTGTAAACCATTAAAATTATTTAGCTTTTTCATGATATATGCCCCTTTAAGTAGTCTAAAAGCATATTATAAGCTTTTTCAAATTAATTCTCCATTAACCCTACTCCAATGATAAGAAATTTGAATTGCGTGCCAATGTTATTGTAATAAATCAAATAAAAAGGCCAACTTCTGTTAAGAAGCTGACCTTCGTTTTGTTTATTATGTAATACGAGCCACATTTGCCGTATTTATTCATAGTAAGTTTTAAACCACCACTTCACCAAGTGGGTGTCCGCAGAAACCTTCCTGTCTTCCGCTTCATGGGCGGCGCGACATTAGGATCTCAATGTAAAACTCCCTATTCTTTCATTAGAGGTTAAAACTTATTCAAATACGTACAATGTAGCTTGTAAATCTATATTACACCTAGTGGCTCATATTTTCAATAGGTTTTTATTACCAATACTGCGTGATATTCAAAACAACAATTCATAAACCTCTGTAAGCTCCCTAACCCGAACATCGTTTTGTACATTCTTTGCATAATTTAATTCATTGTCTAAAACGTTGTCTAGGTATGCCATTTCTTCTTCATCCAAATCTCTAACAAACTTTCCTTCGCTAGAATATTGACGTGATTCCATTTTATTTAATATCTGCCTGCAAAGTTCATTTTCACTATAGTTAGACAAGGATTCGCGCAAATATTTTAGTGTATTATCTATGACCTTTCACCTCTACAATCAAATCTTTGTATTCTTCTTTTTAGCCCGTTGCTCTAATTGTGATTTCGGCTCTTGATTCCCCACATCTTCCGTTAACCCTTGGGGATTAATGCTTGAATTTACTCGCTTTTTACTCCAGTTATCATTCTTTTTGCTCATGAAGACACCTCCTGATGTTAGTGTTACAAAAAATATTTATTATATGCTCTGAATATCTGTTTTTATCTAATTGATTCTACAGAACGTTCAAATATGTTACGATGTTTAAAAATACTTGGAGGTTAATTTTCGTGGAAAACGAATACTTTGTCGGGTGGGGTACACTTGCACTAATTAATGCTGGTATTGCTCAAGGAAAAAATAGAACTGGGCTAAATTGGTTTCTACTTTCTTTAGTTTTTGGTCCAATCGCTACCCTAATATTGCTCTTTGTAGAAAAAAGGGGAAATGATTAAGAACCTGAAATAAGGCTAAACATAACGAAAACTTCCCGATCTTAAGATGAAAGATTATAGGATAAGAAGCTTAGTATATTAACTTTCTATAACTGAATATTACTTCGGAGTTGATAGAAAATGCGACGTAAGATAACACGCAGAAAAGGTATTTTGGCTTATGATCTTAAATTCAGGAACGGAGCCCTCGAGGAAGAGAAAGTAACTTGATAAGCGTCCTCTAGATGAAAACGGAGCTCAAAATCTGAATTTGTAACTTGATAAGCGTCCTCTAGATAAAAACGGAGCTTAAAATCAGAATTTGTAACTTGATAAGCGTTCTCTAGATAAAAACGGAGCTCAAAATCAGAATATCTAACTTGATAAGCGCTCTCTAGATAAAAACGGAGCTCAAAATCAAAATTTGTAACTTGATAAGCGTTCTCTAGATGAAAACGGAGCTCAAAATCAGAATTTGTAACTTGATAAGCGTCCTCAGATCAATTTATTTCCGAATCCTTTTAATGATTAGCCTACATCTAATTCGTATTTTATATCAAATACGAAAGCAATCTTTATTCAGAGGATTCTGAATGATATTTAGATTTTTCTATAATAAATTTCTTTTGTTCAGCTTCATTGTATTTATAAATAGCACAAAATCGACTTTTCTATCCAATAAAAGCAAATACTTTGTAGTTATCCTCTCTAATTCTATCTCTATTCCTTTATTGCTATATATGTTCTCACCTTACTTTTTTTAATTTAAAACCCATTATACTAAAATAGACCCCAAATCAGTTGAGGGTCTATTTGATAAATTATTCTGAGTACGGATTACTAAAACATCACATATAGTAGAGCGTACAATTGCCATTTAATACATTCTAGCGATTCTACATCTTTTGTACAGGTTCCGCTACTTTAATTTTCGATTTTTGCTTTGCCTCTATAAGAGCTGCACTATTCTTTACAAATAACGAACAAATTAATCCAACTACTGAAATTCCTGTAATAAAATAGAAGGTAAATTTAACACCGGCAGCTAATACTTCTGGCTCGGTGGCATTAGGGACATCCATTACAAAACCGCTTTGTCCAGCAGTAAATAATGTTATCGCAATTGCGGTACCAGCTGCACCTGCAACCTGGTTTAATGTATTCATTGCAGCAGAACCATCTGCATATAACTCACGTGGTAATTGGTTAAGTGCATTCGTTTGTGCTGGCATTGTTGTCATTGTTAAACCAAAGAATAAAATCATGAACGCAGCAATGATTTGCCATACGGCTGTAGATGCTGAGATTGTTGTTAAGAAAATAATATTAGCAATTAATACACAAATAAATCCGATAACATTGAATGTACGTGGGCCAATTTTATCAAACATTGATCCAACGACTGGTGACATTGCAAAGTTTACAGCGTTTCCTGGAAGTAATAATAGCCCTGCAACTAAAGCGGTGAATCCTAAAGCACTCTTTAAATACATTGGCAATAAAATCGATGTTGATAAAATAACTAAAATACTTAAGAACATAATCAATGTACCTAATGAAAACATTGCATATTTAAATACACCTAAGTTAATCATCGGTTGATCCATTGTTATTTGACGAACACAGAATAATACTAATGCAATTATCCCTACTACGAATGGTAACCAAACTTGTGGTGAAGAGAATGAAACTTCAGCCATTGTCGCTAATGCGTATATAAATCCACCAAATCCGATTGTTGACAACAAAATGGAGACAAAATCGATTTTTGGTTTCGTAATCTCTGATACGTTATCCATTTTTGGTGTCCCAATAATCATTAAAATCACGTAGAACGCAGCGCTAAACCAGAAAATGTAGTGCCATCCTAACGTACTTATAATTAAACCTGACAGAGTTGGACCAAGTGCTGGTGCCGCTGTAATAACAAGCCCAACAAGCCCCATAACAAGTCCACGCTTTTGAATTGGGAAAATTAATAAAACGACACTTAACATAACAGGTAATAAAATACCTGTACCCATCGCTTGTACAATACGACCTAGTAATAAAATAACAAAGCTAGGTGATAGAGCGGCTAAAACTGCACCAATAAGTGATAATCCTAATCCTGCTACTACTAATTGTCTTGTTGTGAACCATTTCATTAAAAGAGCCGAAACCGGTACTAAAATCGCTAATGTTAATAAGTATCCAGTTGTTAACCACTGAGCAATACCTGGTGAAATACTATAATCCTCCATCACATTTGTTAATGCCATGTTTAATGCTGTTTCTCCAAATAATCCGATAAAGGCACCCAACATTAAAATTAGTGCCATCGTCTTTGGACTTTTTACTTGTATATGTGTTTCCATAAAAATCTCCCTTATCATTATTAGACCAGTCTTAATAATACCTGTGAAATCATTTTTAAAGGCTCACTTGTTTTGTTGGTTAAACAAAGTAATATTCCACCCTCGATTGCAGCCGTCATCGTGACAGCAATGGAATTAGCCGATTCTTCTGATAACCCATCAGATTGTAACTTATTCGAATAAATCCCTTCAATCTTTGTGTAAAGGTTCGAACAGGCAATTCGTACGGCTTCACTAAGTGAACCCATTTCGCTAACGATACTGCTAAATGTATAGCTCGTAATCGTTCCTTCCGTTTCAAATTTTGCAATTAATTTCTCAATCATTGCCTTCATTGCTTCTTTTATTGTAGGATACTGGTCAAATATTTCTTCAATATCCTTCGTAATCACTTCATTCAAAGATCCGAGGCAAGCGATTAGTAGTTCTTCTTTTCCATTCGGAAAGTGGTGATACAACGCCCCTTTTGAAATTTTACAGGCATTAATAATTTCATTTAGTCCAACACCGTTATATCCTTTTTCCTGAAAAAGAGCTGTCGCGATTTCTATTATCTGCGATTTTGTTCCCATCTCCGTAGTACACCTCCACCATACCAAACGGTCTGTTTATTACAATATCAAAAATAATTTCTATAAGTCAACACTTTTTTACCTTATATCAGTAGTGACTTTCACATTTTAGACACATTTATAAGATGTATCCCCTTACAATCAATATTTTTACAAAAAATTAAAAAGCACTACATCCGCAGTGCTTTTTAGACTGTACTATTTCAAATAAATTTTTGTCTTTATACCTGGAGATTTCTTTACTTTTGGCGGCATATATCCATGCTCATAAATTCTTCCTTTTGACATTGAAAGGTTATCTAATACAGTATCAATCGAGTTTGTTTGGTAAACCTCTAATGCTTTCATGAATATTTTTGCTGCGACTCGAGCATCTTCTAATGCATGGTGGTGTTCAAGTTCAAACCCATGATACGCTGCAAGGGTGTTTAATTTATGATTTTCCATATATGGCAAAACTTTTTGGGAAACCTTAACTGTACATAGGTATTCCATTTCAGGATATGGAAGATGGAAATAATCTAGCGTATTGCGAATGACACTCATATCGAAGCTAGCATTATGTGCAACAACGAGGTTGTTCAATAAAAACTTGTTTAATGTTGGCCATAATTCAGTGAAAGTTGGAGCACCAATAATGTCCTGTTCCTCGATCCCATGAATATATGCATTATAAGGATTAAAAGCCATCATCGGATTTATCAAACTATAGAACTCATCAATAATTTCCTTTTCATTTGCTATGACAACACCAATAGCACATGGACTGTACCGCTTTTCATTCGCAGTTTCAAAGTCAATGGATACAAAGTTCATATGTACCCTCCTTTACGTTAAATATTCATAATATCCCAATTTGTAATAATTCCAATTAACTTATCTGTCTGGTTATCATCTGCCGTTATTAATAAGGCTTGCAATCTGTTTCCTTTTCCAATCTGCTCTTTAAAAATCTGCTCCGCTTTATAAACCGATGTTTCACCTGCGATATGCCTATAATTATCGTCTTCTTCATATACCAAAACATCTTTTATTAATGCATCGCGAATTGATGATTCCATATTATTTGAAAGCCAGACGGTTATTCCTTTTTCCGTAATGATTCCCTTAAATTTCTCCCCTTCATAGATAGGGAATTTCGTAAAACCTTTTTGTTCGATAATGGCGAGCGCATTTGTTAAAGGCTCATTCCCCTGAAAGGAGATTACTTTACGTGAAAATAGTGATGCAACACTTCTCGGCTGCGTTATTTCCATTTCTATTTTCTCGATTTTCTCTACAATTGCATCATGTGGTTCTGCTATCGCGTGGTTCATGTCAATTTTATTATGTACAATCGCATTTCTTAATTCTGCAAACTCCAAGAGGTCATCACTATATTTCTTAACAATGGGGTTCGAATTGCGCAGTATCTTTACAGCCTTTGAAAATCCAACATCTTTTTTATTCATTAAAGAAGATTTAATCTCCTTTTCAATTCGATTAAATGTCGTTAGAAAAATCTCTGAGTTCTTATACATATCCATGTCCCCTAATTTCAAGTTGAAGATAACGCACGAAATGTGTTTACACCATCTACTTCCTTACGCTCCACTTTACCAAGCGATTCTAGATATAATAATCTGGTTACTGTTGCCATAAACGAGCTTAATTGTATGATAACATTCAAAGTTCCATATATTTCATGACATATTTCACTTGCATTCTTATAGTCAGTCTTAATGATATCTACAACCTGTTCTAAGCGATGCTGGTGATTTCTACTGATTTCTGATACACGCTCCTCAAATTCTTCAATCACGTCGCCATGACCCGGTAATGCAATATCTGATTGATATTCTTTTATAAGTTCCAATGATTGGAAGTACTCCACTAATGGATTCTGCTCTTCTCCATTCCACAAACCGATTACTGGAGAAATATCCTTCAATATATGGTCACCAACAATCATTACTTTCTGCTCTTTGTTATAAAAACAAAAATGGTCATATGCATGTCCTGGTGTCCAGATTGCTTCAAATAATTCATCACCAAGTTGTATCATTTGGTTTTTTTCAAAAAATTCATCTGGTACAAAATCATAAATTGTTTTATCATCTTTAAAGTTTTTTGGGATTTTTGGTCCACCGTATTTTGTAATTAAATGATTCATTTTCTCATAGGTAAGTTGTTTCCTTATTTCCATTTGCTCATACCCTAATTTAGAAACGACGATAGGGATGCCATGTGTTTCTTGGAACCACCGTGCCAGCCCTAGATGATCTTCATGTGTATGCGTTAGTACTACCTTTTCTATTACTGCCCCTGAATCCAAAAACTTTTGCCAATTTTCAATTGCTTCTCTGTGGTTTATTCCCGTATCAATTACGGTATATCCATTTTTCCCCTTAATTAAATAGCTATTAACGTCTCCCATCCCCGCAGGAAACGTTACAACAAACTTTTCAATTGTATCTGTAATGTTTGATAACATAAACAAATTCCCCTTCTAATTGCCCCTTTTTTAGATAAATCTATATAGTTTATTTTAACTTTACATATTGCAAATGCAAGACATAGGCCTGAAAAATAAAGACTCTTTGCTCCTTTCGTTTCTTTTTATTCAACAGAATGAATATAAGCTATGACGTAAATTATAAAATTCAAATTAAGTGCACGTTGATTTCCGCTCCGGGCAGTACGCTTGCTGGAACGGTAGAGATACACTATCTCAAATTAATTCGTAGTTTTTATCTACTACATATTAAATTTCAAACTATGAAGAAATCAATGAAAATAAAAAAACCAGTTCTATCACTAGAAACTGGTTTAGCTTGGATTTAATATTCTTTGTAAAAATTGCTGAGTTCTTTTTTCTTTCGGTGACTTTAATACTTCTTCTGGTGACCCTTGCTCTACAATATATCCCCCGTCCATAAATAACACTTTGTCAGAAACCTCACCAGCAAATTGTATTTCATGGGTAACAAAGACCATCGTCCAATCCTCTTTCGCAAGGTCTCTTATTACGGTTAAAACTTCTCCAATTAACTCAGGGTCGAGGGCAGAAGTTGGTTCATCGAATAACATTAATTCCGGTTCCATTGCAAGTGCCCTAGCGATACCTACCCGCTGTTGTTGACCACCAGATAATTGATATGGATACAGATTCATTTTATCCTTCAGTCCGACTTTCTCTAATAGGTTTTCAGCTAATTGTTTTACTTCTGCTTTCTTACGCTTTTGAACAATAAGTGGCCCTTCTATTACATTTTCAAATGCCGTTTTATGTGGAAATAGATTATAGGATTGAAACACCATCCCTGACTTCCTTCTTAAACGTAGAATCTCTTGTTTACTTATCTTATTATCAAAGTTTAAGTTAAACCCATCTTGAAATGTAAATATCCCTTTATCAGGGTGTTCCAGCGCATTGATACATCTCAGTAGCGTAGTTTTACCCGAACCAGAGGGACCGATAATGGATAGTACCTCTCCTTTTTCCACTTCTACATCAATATTTTTTAAAACTTCATTCGTACCAAATGATTTAGCTAACCCATTAATACTTAAAAACACAGAAATACCTCCTTTCTATTTAGCCACGTAGCGATCAAAACGTTTTTCTAAGGCAGTCTGAGCTAATGATAAAATAAAGCAAATAACCCAATAAATAAGTGCCGCTTCGATATATAAAAGTAAGAAGTCATACGTTCTCGCCGCGATTTCTTGGGCTTTCCTAAATAATTCAGCAACTAGAATTAAAGAAGCAAGGGAGGTATCCTTCACCAAGCTAATAAAAGAATTCGATAATGGCGGAACCGATACTCTTGCTGCTTGAGGTAGAATAATTCTCTTAAGTGCAGTTGTTTTCGTCATCCCTATTGTAAAGGCAGCTTCCCATTGTCCTTTTGATATGGATAAAATTGATGCACGAATAATTTCTGACGCATACGCTCCAACATTTAGCGTAAATGCAATAATTGCACTAGGAAATGGATCAATGGTCAGACCTAAACTTGGTAGTCCATAGAAGATGATAAATAATTGTACGAGTAATGGTGTTCCCCTGATAGCTGAAACATAAATAACAGCTGGTGCCTGGATAAGCGCCGATTTCGACAGACGCATCATTGCAGTTAATAATGCTACCAATAACCCTAGTACAAAGGATATCAATGTAAGAGGTATGGTATATTTAATCGCACCAGAAATCATTGGAAGAAGGGAATTAACAAATAATTCCCACCCTTCCATATTTGCACTAATGGTATATAACATATTATTTAGATGAAACATCTTCACCAAACCATTCTTGGGAGATTTCCGTTAATGTACCGTCTTCCCTCATTGCTTCCAATTGTTCATTAATTGCATCTATTAATTCTTCATTTCCTTTGTTAAAAATAAAAGCCATTTCTGAAGAATCTTCTGCTTCTGCAACTATTTTTATACTTTCATCACCTTGTTGATTGATATAATCTAATACAGCCAGTTTGTCATTGACCGTTACCTCAGCACGACCCTGCTTAATTAACTCGATTGCCTGAGCTAACCCCTCTACACCAACAACTTCAGCACCATTTTCTTCAGCAATCGTTGTATAATTACTTGTTAATGATTGAGCAGATTGTCTTCCTTCAATATCTTCAAAAGAAGTAATATCGTTAATCTCTGTAGGCACAACTACCACCGCAGATGAATATGTATAAGGAATAGAAAAATCATAGTTTTCCAAACGATCTTCATTAATTCCTACTTGGTTTGCAATCAAGTCGAATCGCTCTGAATTTAACCCTGCAAACATGGAATCCCATTGTGTTTCTTGAAAATCAACTTCTACTCCCATGCGCTTTGCAACTTCTTTAATCACTTCAACATCATAACCAGTCAGCTCACCTTCTTCATTATGGAATGTGAAGGGTGCGTATGTACCCTCTGTTCCAACAGTGAGCACTCCTTCTTCCATTACTTGATCATAAAGGTTCGCCGACTCCCCTGATTCATTTGTCGCAGCATCGTTATCTGTCGTGTCTTCATTCTCTCCACTTGCACCACATGCTGCTAATATAGATATAAAAATCACCGTGAATAATCCTAAAGTAATTTTCTTCATTTAATATACCTCCAGTAATTTTATTGAAATGATAATTATAGCGCTTGTTTTCTTATTCGTAAATTATTTTTAACTAAAACGAATATCTTATTACTAGATTCATCTATTTATATTAGAAGAAACGATAAAAAGAACAGCCACAAAAATTTGCTGTTCGTTTTTTAAGTATGCTCTTTTCGTATTGTTTGTTTTGTTTTCATCCTCGTAGTTTGATATAAAATGCGACGTAAGTGAAAGGTTTTGCTTAATCATACCGTTCCAGAAAGACACTATTATCTTGCTCTACTTTTATTCACTAGAGATTCGCATTTTATTTCTAAGAGAATAGTATGTACAATAAACGTATATTTATTGCTACAACTATACATTAATCAGAAAACCGAAATTAGCGTAGGAAGAATACGAAGACTCCTCGAAAATAAAGAACAATTTTCTTCGTGCGATGTGTCGCTGTCGAAGCATTCCTTGTCCTACGGGAACAGCACGTGTCCGAAGACCCCGCAGCGGTGGTCTTTCCGCGAGGAGGCTCGGGCCGTGCCCGTGGAAAGCGAAGTATTCTGCCGAAGCGATTCCAAGCACGTAACAATCATTAAAGTGAGCGAGAGCTTCACAAAATAACTTTCTTTACTTCGCATTTTATATCTCTTCTGACAAAGACATCAATCTTATAGAATAGCCTTTAAGAAAAATGATATTCCTTTGCCCATTCTGTATATTTATCTAGAACCTTGAAATTAATTTCATATCCAATGCCAGCCTTATCTGGAACTTGGATCATACCATCTTCAACAATAACTTCTGGCTTTATAATATCTTCATACCAATAATTTGAAGAACCTGCTGTATCACCTGGTAATACAAACCCTTGCAAGGTTGTTAGTGCAATATTATGCGCTCTACCAACACCAGCTTCAAGCATTCCGCCGCACCAGACTTCTATCCCGTACTCGTAACAGAAATCATGAATACGTTTCGCTTCTGACAAGCCACCGACACGTCCGATTTTGATATTAATAATTTTCGAGCTTCCTAACTCATGCGCCTTCTTAACATCTTCCAATGAATGAATACTTTCATCCAAACAGATTGGAGTCTTTATTACTGCTTGTAATTTCGCATGGTCCACAATATCATCATGTCCTAAAGGCTGCTCAATCATCATTAAATGTAAATCATCCAACTTTTTCAAGTGCTGAATATCTTCTAGACTGTACGCCGAATTCCCATCGGCCATGATCGGTATATTTGGAAAATACATGCGTACTTCACGTAATAGTTCAACATCTAGGCCTGGTTTAATTTTTAACTTAATTCGTTTATACCCTTCTTCTAAGGAATGTTCGATTTTATGTATTAATTCTTTCATCGTTGGTTGAATTCCAATGCTAATCCCGACATCTATTTGCTTTTTCTCACCACCAAGTGCACAAGCTAAAGAGATATTTTGTCTTTTTGCATATAGATCCCAAACTGCTCCTTCTATTGCGGCCTTTGCCATATTATTTCGTCTTATTGGTTTAAATAATTCAAATACATCGTCAGGATGGTTTATCACATTTTCCTTTAAAATGGGGATTAGAAAGTCTTCTAACATATGTACCGTAGTTTGGGTCGTTTCTTCTGTATACCATGGTGCAGTAAATGCAACAGATTCACCATATCCATGATTGCCATCATAATCGATTGCCTCTATAATATAAAATTCCTTGTCTTGTAAAGTACCGAAACTTGTTGAAAAGGGATTTTTTAATCGCATCTTTACTTTTCTTAATGTAATTTGTTTTATTGGTATCGACATAGGCTGGTCTCCTATTCATTTATACTGATTCGAATATCCAAAGAATACAATTAAACATACGAAATGGCAAACAAGTAAATCAATCGTCTCAGAAAATTTTAATTGACTTTCATATAACTATCATGTATCTTATGAAATAACAATTTCATATACTATGAATTTTCTTATCCAGAGAGGTGGAGGGACTGGCCCTATGAAACCTCGGCAGCGGACTATTATAAGTACTGTGCCAATTCCAGAAGTGTAATACCTGAAGATAAGAAGAGGATCTTATTTTCGTATACACACCTCTTCTTGCTTTTTAGGGAAGAGGTTTTTTATTTGGATAAGAAAACCCACAGAGAGAGGAGGTTAAACCATGTATACCATGGATTTAACAGGAAAAGTTGCAATTGTTACCGGAGGAGGCAATGGTATTGGAAAGGCAATTGTCCATGCATTTTTAGATTGTGGAGCACTGGTAGCTGTTGTAGATTTATCTTTTAATGAAATGACATCTGATGAGCGCTTATTCTATGTGCAAACAGATGTATCTAATCACGAACAGATAGATACAATGATAGAAAGTGTAATAGATTACTTTGGTAGAATAGATATTTTAGTAAATAATGCGGGCATCTCTACCATGGATTATTTTGTTGATATAAAAGAAAAGGACTGGGATAAAACCATGGATGTTAATGCTAAAGGCGTGTATTTATGCACCCAGGCCGTAGCAAAGATTTTAAAACAACAAGCAAGTGGTGGAAAAATCATCAATATATCTTCTCAAGCAGGGAAAAATGGTTATCGTCTGATGGGAAGCTATGTGGCCTCTAAACACGCTGTTTTAGGAATGACAAAAGTAGCTGCACTGGAACTAGCAAAACATAAAATCAATGTTAATGCGGTTTGTCCAGGAATTGTAGAAACAAATATGAAACGAACGGAAAGAACAATCGGTGGTGAACTTAGGGGGCTCGATGCTGAAGCAATTGAAACAGAAGACAACGCACAAATCCCACTAGGTCGAACTGCTGTCCCCGGGGACATTGCAAACGTTGTGGTATTTCTAGCATCGAAATACTCCGACTACATGACTGGACAGGGAATCAATGTCACTGGTGGAATGACAATGAACTAAGAATAGTTTCAGGAACTAAATAAGACAACATTTAAGATCAGGAGGTTTTACATTGACTAATAAGGCAAAACAAGGAAGTTTTTTAGCATTATTTCCTTTAATCATTTTTGTATTACTTTTTATCGGTACGGGCATTATTTCAGGAGATTTTTCAAACATGCCACTGAATGTTGCAGTTATTATTGCATCAGCGATTGCTCTGGCAATGAATAAAAAAGAAAGCTTATCAAATAAAATTGAAGTATTTACAAAAGGTGCTGGTCATCCAAATATTATGTTGATGGCTGTTATCTTTGTCCTAGCAGGAGCTTTTGCTGAAACAGCAAAAGGAATGGGTGCAGTTGATTCAACAGTAAATTTAGGACTATCTTTCATTCCCGGTAACCTTCTAATGGTAGGGCTATTTATTGTTGGCTGTTTCATTTCTATTTCAATGGGAACTTCCATGGGTACAGTTGCTGCTTTGGCACCAATTGGAATAGGAATAGCTGAACAAACAGGCATTCCCATGGCTTTAGCTATGGCTACTGTAATTGGTGGGGCTATGTTCGGTGATAATCTGTCCATGATTTCAGATACAACAATCGCTGCAGTTCGTACACAAAAAACAAAGATGAGCGATAAATTTAAAACAAATTTTAATATCATTTTACCTGGAGCAATAGTTACTGCCATCATTCTTTGGATTGTAACAATGGGAAATGAAGTGAATTCTCTTGGGGACTACCCCTACGATTTAATACAAGTTCTTCCATATCTAGCTGTATTATTAGCTGCATTGTTAGGTGTAAATGTACTCATCGTACTTACCGGAGGAACGATATTCGCTGGGATAATTGGCTTAATTAATGGGTCATACACGATGACAGGATTTGTAAAAGCTATTTCTCAAGGGATAATAAACATGGAAGATATTGCAATTGTAGCTATCTTTATTGGTGGAATAATTGGTATTATTGAACATAATGGTGGCATCCAATGGTTGTTAAATACTGTAACACGTAAAATTAAAACGAAAAAGGGTGCAGAGTTTGGTATCGCTGGATTAGTTAGTGCCGCAGATATTGCTACAGCAAACAATACGATTTCAATCATTATGACTGGACCTTTAGCAAAAAATATCGCCGACGAATATAATATTGATCCAAGAAAATCAGCTAGTATACTTGATATCTTTGCAGGTTGCTGGCAAGGCCTTGTCCCATATGGTGGTCAAATGCTTGCAGCTGCTGGATTAGCTGCAATATCACCTATAAGCATACTACCTTATTCGTTCTATCCAATAACACTAGGAATCTGTGGTATTATTGCGATTCTTATTGGTTTTCCAAAATTTAAAAAGTGAAATACGGTAAGAATTAAGCAGCAAAATATGTTACTATTAAACTAGAATTAAATTTTCAAATAGATTAGGAGTGGGAAAATGGTTAAAAAAATGAACGTTGAAAGCTTTAACCTTGATCATACAAAAGTACAAGCACCATATATTCGCCTTGCTGGTGTTACTGAAGGGGCAAACGGAGATATTATCCATAAATATGACTTACGTTTTAAACAACCAAATAAAGCACATATGGAAATGCCTGCACTTCACTCTTTAGAACATTTAATGGCAGAGTTAATTCGAAATCATCATAATACGGTAGTTGATCTGAGTCCGATGGGATGCCAAACAGGATTCTATTTAACGGTACTTAACCATGACAACTATGAAGAAATTTTAAATACAGTAGAAAACACATTAAATGATGTGTTAGTTGCAGAAGAAGTGCCAGCATGTAATGAAGTACAATGCGGATGGGCTGCAAGTCATAGCTTAGAAGGTGCGAAGGAATTAGCACGTGAAATGCTTGCTAAGAAAGACGAATGGAAGAACGTATTTGGTGAATAAGAAAAAGCGGAAGTGCCCGTTTAGCGAAGCGACTTCTTGATTTACTTCGTGAACTACTTCTTAGATTGGCTACATGCAGCTTTGCGAGGAACGCGACCTCCCCGAATTAACTTGCAACGTGACGAGCAACATCTGATGTTGACTTATCATACAGAGGTGAGGGAAGTCTCGCTAGCAGCACGGGCGCTTGCGCTAGACAATAAAAAGAACGGTGCACTAGCACCGTTCTTTTTATAATTACAAATCAATATTCTCCCCACCATTTAGTGAATAGCTAGCAGTCATTTCTGCATTTAATGAGTGCGCAACAGAGCAATATTTATCCTTAGATAATTTAATCGCTCGAACAACCTTTTCCTCAGGTAGCTCTCCCTCTAAAATATAATGCGTATGAATCGTAGTAAATCGTTTCGGATGATCATCTGCACGTTCAGCTTTTACATCCATATGGAAAGTTGTGGGTTCTAAGCGCATTTTTGTCAAAATAGAAATAATATCAATTCCCGTACATCCTGCAACCGCATTTAGTAATAACTCAGTAGGCCTTGCACCTGTATTTTGTCCCCCTATCGCTTCTGCAGCATCCATTTTAAGTTCATGGCCTGAAGGTGTCTCCCCAGAAAATGCCATTTTTCCATTCCATTTAACGGACAGTTCCATTACTTATCATCCTTTCGTATAATATCTATTTATAACAACGCTTAATTCCTTACTTGCCCGTTTCCTTTGATAAAAAATTTGCTTGAAGTAAGTGTAGGCAACCCCATCGGACCACGTGCATGTAATTTCTGTGTGCTAATGCCAATTTCAGCACCATACCCGAATTCAAAACCATCTGTAAACCTAGTCGACGCATTATGATAAACAGCAGCTGCATCTACAACTTGTTGAAAAAGGTGTGCATGGCTTTCGTCTTCCGTAATAATAGCCTCCGAATGTCTTGTACCATATTCATTAATATGCCTTACAGCTTCTTCTACACTTTCAACCAATTTCACGCTAATCGCTAATCCCAAATATTCTGTTTCCCAGTCCTCTTCTGTAGCCTTCATTGCCTCCTGAAAAACATCGCATATTTTTTCGTCAGCATAAATATCAACATGATGATCAGCTAATGAATTTAAAAGACGCAATCCATGATTTTCAAACCAGTTAGAGTGGATTAACAGAGATTCCACTGCATTACAAACGGAAGGTCGCTGTAACTTTGCATTTAATACAATTTCTTCAACCATTCGCTCGTTCGCTGTTTCATCAATAAAAATATGACAGATTCCTGCCCCAGTTTCGATTACTGGTACAGTTGATTCTTTCACAACCGTTTCAATTAGATTCTTCCCTCCCCTTGGTATGAGTACATCTAAATAAGCATTCAAGCGAAAAAATTCTTTTGCTGTTTCTCTACTTGTATCTTCAATTAATTGTACTGCAAGGGTGGGAATAGCACTCCCTTCAAGTGCTCGGTGAATAGAAGTAACAAGCACAGTATTTGAGTATTTTGCTGAAGAACTTCCCCTAAGTATCACTGAATTTCCTGTTTTAAGCGTTAAAGTAACAGCATCAACCGTCACATTTGGCCTAGCCTCATAAATCATGCCAACAACGCCAATCGGTACACTTCGTTTCTCTATCTTTAACCCATTCTCTTTTTCAATTACTTCCAACGTCTCCCCAACTGGGTCCTTAAGTGATATTACTTGATGTATACCAGCTGCCATAGCTTCAATTCTTTCTTCAGTTAACAAAATACGATCAAGAACGGATTGGGATAAGCCCTTTTCATTCCCTTGCACAATGTCCTTTTGATTCTCCTCTAAAATAGTTACTTTATCTTGAATCAATTGATCAGCGATAAGACGTAATGCTTCGTTTTTTTGTTCCGTTGTTAGTCCTGTCATTTGATAGCCTGCTAGTTGTGCTCTCTTTCCTAATATTTGCACTTCACTCATAGCATTTCCTCCTCTTCCTTTTTAAATTCGACCCATTTATCACGATGAATAACTTCAAATGAAGATGTAGCTTTCGGGATGTCAATTTTTTGCGTTTCCAATGTGTTTTTTAATTCTATAGAAGAACACTTCACCTCACCTTTCCCAAGGAATCCACTTGATCCAATTACTTCTGCAACATCCCCCACCTCAAAGCTTCCAACAACTTTAAAAACGCCTGCAGACAATAAGCTTTTTCCATGATATAAAATTGCCTCCTCTGCTCCTTGATCAATATATACTTTCCCCTGTGTTTCAGAATGTAGAGCAATCCATTGTTTTTTCGTATTAATCGAGTTTAATGACTTGCTTCCGAGGTAGGTTCCGTCACCCTCTCCTTTTAGAACATCAAGCAGTTTCCCTTTGCCCTCTCCTTTTCCAACAAAAATAGGTACACCTAGAGAAAGGGCTGTTTTTGCTGCTAGTAGTTTCGATTTCATCCCACCTGTCCCTACCTTAGAACCAGTCGAATCAGCAGCATGTAGCAATTTAATTGTCACATTCTCAAGATAATCAAATTTTAATGCACTCGGATTTGACCTTGGATTTCCATCATAAATCCCGTTAATGTCTGTCAGAATAATAAGCCGATCTGCATGTACAAAGCCACTTACCAGCGCAGAAAGCATGTCGTTGTCGCCAAATGTAAGCTCATCAACCGAGACCGTATCATTTTCATTAATAATCGGTAAAATCCCCCGCTCCAATAGCTCACTTATGGTAGCAAAAGCATTGCGGTATCTTAAACGATTCGAGAAGTCGGACCTTGTTAATAAAAGGAGTGCAGCATTTATATCATAAGCATGAAGTTTTTCAATGTACGCCTGAATGAGCAAACTTTGCCCAACTGCGGCGGCTGCTTGTTTTCCTTTAAGTGTAACAGGCTTGGATGAATATCCTAATGTCCGGAAGCCCGCAGCAACTGCCCCTGAAGAAACCAGAATAACTTCATGATTTGCTTCCCTTAATGCAGCAAGTGCATGAACATGATCTGCTAGCTTCTCATGATCGATTTCTCCTTTATTATTCGTTAATGAACTACTACCTATCTTAACTACAATGCGTTCTTTAGCCATTTTGATTACTCCTTTTTCCTAAATAAAAAAGCCCAATCGTCCTTTAGTTAAAGGACGAAAGAGCTTCTCTTCCGCGGTACCACCATTTTTGGATAAAAAAATATCCCGCTTTCCTTCTTTAACGCAGAAGATACGCCCATGTTTACATGAGACACTGATGGTAGGTTCAGGAAACGAATGTGACAAAACCTTTCAGCACGCTAGTTTTGCTCTCTTTCACAACGAAATGCCCTTACTATTCCATCATTAACGTTCATTTATTGTTTTCACTATTATAATAGAAAGAATTATTCTGTCAATAGGTAAAATTTCCGAAACGGAAGTTTTATTAAAAAATTTTATCAAATCTGTATTTAAGATATAATGTTCAAAAGGGGGGGAATACAAAACAATGTGCTTAATAAACTTTCATTTTCATGACCATCCAAATTATAAATTAATCATTGCAGCAAACAGAGATGAAGCCTATAAACGTCCGACAGCCAATGCTACTTTTTGGGAGGATGAGCCAAACATATTAGCTGGGCGTGACTTATTACAAATGGGAACATGGCTCGGTGTAACAAAGGGAGGTCGTTTTGCTGCTTTAACCAATTATCGTGACCCAAACCTACCAGAAACAGGTAAGACTTCAAGAGGTGAAATTGTTCGTAGCTTTTTGACAGGAAATACTCCTCCAAAACACTTTTTGAAGGAATTAGCTAGAAATAGAAAGGATTACGCTGGGTTTAATATTTTGCTAGGAAATGCGGATGAATTGTATCATTACAATAACATATTGGATACAATAACGGAGATTACACCTGGAACACACGGATTGAGTAATCACACCCTAAATACACCGTGGCCCAAGGTAGTCAAGGGAAGAAACATGTTACATACATATGTAAAAGAACATCCAAAAATAGAGCCTGAGAAACTTTTCACAATAACTTCAAATGCTGAGCAGGCCCCTGATGAAGCACTACCGGATACAGGAGTTGGAATCGACTTAGAAAGATTACTCTCACCGCTTTTTATTACATCAGAAGAATATGGCACACGTTCATCGACAGTTGTTCTAATCGACAAACATAATCGTGTAACCTTTGTCGAACGAAACTACCATAACGGGGAGTTTAAACAAGAAAATGCCTTTGAATTTATGTTAGACACTGTATAACTAATTTTTATGGGCGCTCATTGACGAGTCATGAGCGGAAAATTTTATTTTATGAGTGTTTATTAAATTTATCATCGATATGCTAATTTTAAAACCAACCTATTGCAAAAACAGCATAAAAAAAACGAGCCAAATGCTCGTTTTTTAGTTATCCGTGAACAGTTTCTTCATAACATATATGATTAATCCTATAATAGAATATACAAAGAATAGCCCTAAAAAGCCCCACAAACCTGCCACAGCATCAGCAAACTCCATATTCCCACGATTCGTAATCGCCTGCTGCAATTCGATTGCAAATACAAGCACTACCATTCCAGTAAATGTAAAAATGAAAGAAATGATGGTTATGCTCAACTTCATTTTTTCTATTAATTTGAAGAAGAAAAATACGACGAAAAAAGTTATCATCCCAATAACACCAATAATCCAGAAATGTAATTCCTTATCGGTCATATGGACTCCAAGTAAATCTATCAATATATCGTGTATATTATTAACAATTTCGGCCAGCATAATAACAATTTCTTTCATTTTCTCCTCCTAAAAAAAGCAAGGATAAGCTATTTAAGCGTATCCTTGCTTTACATGTATGGGACATGTAGGGATCGAACCTACGACCCGCTGATTAAGAGTCAGCTGCTCTACCAACTGAGCTAATGTCCCGTTATTTCCTTCGACTTAAATATAATATCATACTCGACAGATTATGACAAGCCCTTTTTAAAATTTATTTTCCCATTGATTCTAACGATGATTTCAAGCGTAATAGTTCATCCTTCGTTAGGGTAACACCTTTTCCCATCTTTTCTCTCCCTGGTGCCCAATCCCTTAGATCATATTTTGGCTCTCGCCCATTCCAACTAACTAAATTTAATTCTTTCTTCCATCCTTTTGGTGATTCTGATATTACTGCTATTGTTTCGATGATTTCAAATTTCAATTCAGCCATTATTCATTCCTCCACAAGTTAATATATCTATCTGTATTTATTTTACACTATTATGGGCTATTTTTATAATAATGGATATGATTTTATATTGAAATTTTCTCTGTGTTGATTTTTGTATAGACTTCGGATCTATTTAATTCAGAATAGTGTAGCTCACGCTCACACTTATGAATGTTGTGTGTAGTCATTCGCTGCGGCAGAATGCTTCGCTTTCCGCGGGCACGGCCTCAGCCCTCCTCGGAAGAAGAACACTTCCTGTGGGGTCTTCAGACACGTGCTGTTCCCGCAGGAGTCTACGCATTCTGCCTACGCTATATTGAGTGCTCTAGATGTTATTAAAGCTATCGAACATAAAATTACGTTCTGGGCAGTTTTTCCTCGCAAAAGCATCATTTTTTTAGTGGAAATCAAGTAGAGCAGGAGCTTAGTGGAGGAAAGACACGAAGACTCCTACGGGAGGATAGGCCTAGGTGAGACTGCGTAGTGCGTTAGCACGGAGGAGGCTCACCAGCCGCCCGTGGAAAGCGAAGTGTCTTTGCGGAACGGCGTGCTTAAAACAATTCTGAATTAAATATATATACACTTTACATCAACTATTAATTAAACTTCTATACCTGGAAAATAACGCCCTTATGAAAAGAAGTAATCGCCATAAAAACTTGATTATGACAATTACTTTCAACAGGTTGATTACTTAACTAAATTTGGTGGTCGTCGGTGCAATGTTCCTTGTTCGTAGGAATAGGCGATTTCAATTAATGTTGGCTCATGATATGCCCTAGCAGTAAATGTAATGCCTACTGGTTCCCCCTCATTTGAATACCCCGCTGGAACAGTTATCGATGGATACCCTGCTTTTGCTGCAATTAAAGCCCCATAATAACTTGGAAAAACAATTGCATCCAAGTTATGTTCTAGCAATACTGCATCAATCCCTTTTTCCCTTGAAAGATAGGCATCACTTAATAAGCATTGTAAATATTCAGGCTCTATCAGACTACCACTTGTCGCTTCCGCTTCTAGGAATACTTTTTGACCGTACTTTAATGCTTTCTCTCCTATTTCTTCATTTTTCTTAATCACATCTGCTAATGTTCGAATTCCTATAGCTGGATCGATACTCTTCAAGTACGCTTGCAAGTCATTTTTAAATTCATACAACATCACCTTAATATCCGCTTCATTTTTTTCTGAAGGAATATCCACCGAATCAATTACCTCAGCACCTAAACGACGAAGCTCCTCGATTTCCCTGTCCATGATTTCGATTTTACTATCACTTAACCGATTAAAAAAAGGTTCACGCGCAATTCCAATTCGTTTCCCTTTTAGTCCATCTTTATGTAGGGATGTCGTAAAATCAACATCAACTAACTCATTGCTTAATGTAACTGGATCATTCGTATCTGAACCCTGAATTACATTTAGTAAAATAGCAGCATCTTTCACTGTTCTCGTCATTGGACCAGCAGTATCCTGCGTATGTGAGATTGGAATTATTCCTGTTCTACTAACCAATCCAATTGTCGGTTTAATACCTACGAGAGAATTCTGACTTGCAGGGCTTAAAATAGATCCAGAAGTTTCCGTTCCAATGGAGACAGCGGCCAAGTTTGCTGCAATTGCAGCTCCCGAGCCAGCACTCGAACCACCAACCGTAAAGTTCCCCCCATATGGATTTAATACTTGTCCACCACGTGAACTATAACCGTTTGGCATATCTTCAGCGATAAAATTTGCCCATTCAGTTAAATTGGTTTTCCCAAGAATAATCGCCCCTGCATCTCTAAGTTTCTTCACGAGAAAAGCGTCTTCTTTTGCATAGGAATCCTTTAATACGAGTGATCCAGCACTTGTATGCATCTTGTCCCCTGTATCGATGTTATCTTTAATAACGACAGGAATTCCGTGTAATGGACCTCTTTTCCCAGTTATTTTTCGTTCATAGTCAAGCGTTTCTGCTAAATGTAAAGCATCTGGATTCACTTCAAGGATAGAATTAATCTTTGGACCTGCTTGGTCATATGCAGCAATTCGATTAAAGTACATCATTACTAACGCTTTAGAAGTTATTTCGAAAGAATCTAGTTTTTCCTGGAGTTCATCTATAGTAGCTTCTACTAACCACTTTGGTTCTAGCTTCCGATTTTCCATTTTATAATCCTCCCACTACTAATTTTCTAAATCTTACCACAATATTTTATAAAGGTATAATTCGATTAACACTCACTTTACACTTTTTCTTAAAAAGTATATAGTTTATTCATATACGAATGTATATCCTATTAAATATATATGAATTCATATAATCGGAATATAGGAGGTTTTAAGCATGACAATGAAGAAAACTTTAACACTTGCAGGTAATGATTCAAGTGGTGGTGCGGGCCAAGCTGCTGATTTAAAAACATTTCAGGAGCATGATGTATATGGTATGGCAGCTATTACTAGTATAGTATCCATGAAACCAGACGGCTGGAACCATCAAGTAGCACCAATTGATGGGCACGTTGTAGAAAAACAATTAGACACCATTCTATCTGTTGGCGTTGATGCGGCAAAATCAGGTATGCTTGGGTCTGTAGATATCATTGAACTAGGAGCAAAGAAATTTGCTGAACATAAATTAGATCGTTACGTCCTTGACCCCGTAATGGTTTGTAAAGGTGAAGATGAAGTCCTTCTACCAGAAAATACAGATGCAATGCGTGAATTACTTCTTCCGCTAGCACTCGTAACAACTCCGAACTTATTTGAAGCTTGGCAACTCGCTGGCACTAGCGGACCAATAAAAGATATTGACGGGATGAAAGAAGCTGCAGTAAGAATCCATGAACTTGGAGCAAAAAATGTTGTCATCAAAGGTGGGAGAACCCTTGAAAATGCTGCTGATCTTTTCTATGATGGAAAAGAATTTGTCGTACTAGAAGGAGAAAAAATTGATACAACATACAATCATGGTGCTGGATGTACGTTCGCAGCTGCAGTAACTGCTAACTTAGCCCATGGCAAATCACCAAAAGAAGCCGTTTCTAACGCAAAACAATTTGTTAATGCAGCGATTAAACATGGCTTTAAGCTAAATGAATATGTAGGATCAGTAATGCACGGTGCCTATAACAAATTTCCTGTTGAAGTAAATAACTAAGAAACAATGCAAAAGCCATGAATAGGGTATTCACTCCTATTCATGGCTTTTTTTAAGCTGTTTTCGTAATATTTGTTGCCATTTATCGCAGTTGATACAAATTGTGGAATTATTTAATTCAGGATAGTCTTAAACACGCCGTTCCGGAAAGACACTTCGCGCATCTTAGGGCGGCCGATGAGCCCCCTTCGTGCTGGCGCACTACGTCTCATCTAGGCCTCTCCTCCCGCAGAAGTCTTCGTATCTTTCCTCCACTAAGAATCTGCTCTACTTTTCTTAACTAGAAATATGATGATTATGCAAAATAGGATATCCAAAACGTGTTTTTATGGACTATAGTCTAAAAAATATCTAGAGCAGCTATCTAAGCGTAGGCAGAATACGAAGACTCCTACGGGAACAGCACGTGTCTGAAGACCCCACAGGAAGGGCTCTTCTTCCGAGGAGGGCTGAGGCCGTGCCCGTGGAAAGCGAAGTATTCTGCCGGAGCGAAAGGCAGGGATTAACATTAATAAATGTAAGCGAGAGTTACACAATACTGAATTAAAGAAATCAACAATCTATATAAAAAATGTTTTAACAACAATTTTTTAGAAAAAAGCCTTTTTTTAAAATAGTTATTGTAAATAGTTGGAAAATCCGCTAGAATATCATTCAGACTATTTCACAAATAATTCCATAAGAAAGAAGGGAAGATATCCCTTGTCAAAATTCAGCGCATTACATCAGTCCATCAAGATTCGTTTATACTTGCAATTCGCCACAAGTCTAGCAACCTTAACGATTATGCCTTTTATTGCTATCTATTTTAGTAGATTGGTAGGAGAAACGATTACTGGTATTTTATTAATTTCTGTTATCTTTTCAGGTATTGTAGGAGGCTTAATTGGCGGCTACTGGTCCGATCAAATTGGACGCAAAAAGTTATTAATCTTTTCCGAACTTGGCATTGGCATTTCATTTCTTGCGATCGCCTTTATGAATTCCCCCTGGTTAGTCGCTCCATATATAAGTTTTGGCCTATTTTTAGTGAACATGTTTTGCAGCGGTATTTTTTATCCAGTTTCAACAGCAATGATTTATGACTTAGTAAAAAAGGAAGAACGGAATTATGTTTTTACAGCTATGTACTGGATAACGAACCTTGCCGTAGCACTTGGAAGTATTACGGGAGCATTCTTATTTGAGGATTACCATTTTTATTTGTTTATTTTCGTTGCTATTATTTCCATCGCATCATCGATTATTACCTATTTATTTATTGGTGAAACATTTATAAAGGAAGAGCCTAGTGTATCCGCTGCATCTCCATCAATTTTGGCCAATTATTTAAATGTCATGAAGGACAAAACCTATATGATCTTCTTAATTGGTTCTTTACTCGTTTTTTCACTAGAAGGGCATTTAACCAACTATATTGCAATTCATTTAGAAAAAACGATGGAGCAAACAACTTTGTTTGGTTCTTTTACGATAAATGGCTTAAATATGGTAGGTATCCTACAAGCAGAGAATACCTTGCTCGTCGTATTTACAGTTGCCATTGTTGCTTGGTTAGTAAAAAATAGAACAGACGGATGGAAACTTCTATTTGGCATGGGGATATATGTCATTGGATACGCGCTACTTAGTTATACCAACTCACCATGGATTCTTATTGGTTTAATGGTTTTCATCTCCATTGGTGAATTAATCTATGTTCCCATCCACCAAGGACTGCTTGCCGAATTAGCAGATGGCTCATATAGAAGCTCTTATTTAGCACTTGATAGCCTAGCTGGTCAAGGTCAAATGATCATTGCAGGTGCTGCAGTTACAATTGGTGGTTTTGTCTCCCCTGGCATAATGAGTGGCACCTTTTTCCTTTTTGGATTAATTGGCGTATGTATGATGAGCTATGTCATGAAGGAAATATCAAAGCGGGGAACACAAGAAAAAACAAACGTACAGTAGAGGGTAAGTTTATAATGGCTAAATAAGTGAAGGTTTTGCTTAAACATACCGTTCCGGAAAGACACTTCACTTGTCGCGAGCAACTGAGGCCATGCCAGTGGAAAGCGAAATATTCTGCCGGAGCGAAAGACAGCACATAGCATTCATAAGTGTGAGCATGAGCTTCACAAAATGAATATTATTAGTCCAAAGTTTATATCTTTTACGTCATTGCTTATATTTAAGAAAAAGCAACTACCCTTTAGTAAACAGCCTTTATAATAAACGATGAAGGACAATTCTCATCCTTAGAATTGTCCTTCATTTATATTCATTTATCCAACTTTAATTTTCCTTCTTTGCCTATCTTTAATAAAGAAGGTAATAATCAAACCGATGACAGCTGTGAAAGCTGCCACAACGAAAGATACATTCACACCATGAATCATACCATCGACACCTTCTTCAGGAATTGCAGCAGTTGTCATAATCGTAATTGGCAATGCTGTACCAATTGCTCCTGAAACCTGTCTGAACGTATTGTTTACTGCTGTTCCATGTGAAATGAGATCGCGTGGCAATTCATTTAATCCAGCAGTAGTTGCTGGCATCATCGCCATCGCCACACCTAGCATACGAAATGCATGTGCAGTAGCAATATAGGTAAATGATGTTTCACTAGTAAGGAACGATAGCATAAAAGTTGTAATGACGATTAACGACAACCCGATAATGGTAAGCCATCTTGCACCATATTTATCAAACAACCTTCCAGTTACCGGGTTCATAATTCCTTGCAGAATAGCTCCTGGTAATAATGCTAATCCAGACACAAGGGGAGAGAAACCTAACATATTTTGCATATACAAGGGCAATACAACCGCTGCGCCTATCATTGCAATGAAGGTTACCATTCCTAATGCTGTTGTTAAAGTAAACATCTTATATTTGAATACTCTCATTTCCAAGATCGGTTCTTTTAAATTCAATTGTCTTAAAATAAACCATGTAAGTGTTATTGCACCAACAATAAAGGAAATAATTACTTGCGCACTTCCCCATCCCGCACTTCCTGCAGCACTAAATCCGTACAACAAACCACCAAATCCAAGGGTGGAAAGGATAATCGATAAAATATCGATTTTAGGAAAGGTTTGCTTTGTGACGTTTTTCAGAATAAAGTACGCTACAATAATATCGATGATAGCAATCGGAAGAATCATGTAGAATAACGTTCTCCAAGGGAAGTGTTCTACAATATAACCAGATAAAGATGGTCCGATTGCCGGAGCAAAGGCGATAACGAGCCCAAACATCCCCATTACCGTTCCTCTTTTTTCAATAGGAAAAATTAACATCATAATTGTTTGCATCAATGGCATCATAATCCCAGCGCCTGCTGCTTGGAATACTCTTCCTGAAAGCAACATTGAAAAATTCGGAGCAATAGCCGCAAGCAGTGTTCCTACTGAAAACAGGGTCATTGCAGTTAAAAACAGCCCCCGTGTTGTAAACCTTCCTATTAAAAAGGCTGTTATTGGTATCATAATCCCATTAACTAGCATAAAAGCAGACTGTAACCATTGAACGGTATTCTCATCAATATGTAAATCTTTCATTATATGAGGCAACGCTGTCCCAAGCAAGGTTTGGTTTAGGATTGCTACAAATGCACCTGATATTAAAACGATCATAATTGGTACTTTATTTATTTTTTCAAGTGAATCTGGTGTAGAATTTTGCTCTACCATAAGCTTCCTTCTTTCTTTTCGTTATAGTCAAGGTAACTGCCTTTGTTTAACAAAAGCATAATCTGGTAATTGTAACACAACAAAGTGGAAGAAGACATCATTCCATAGTATGATACCCTAAAATCCCGACAGATTACATTTCCGATAAAAATTGATTATTTACGTTAAACAGCTATAGGGAGTGGAGGTCTTTTGTTAGACCTTCACTCCCTATCCATGTAATCTATTTAGTAGTATACTTCAAACGAATGAACGTTTTCAAACTTGCCGTATCAACAACGAAATAACATCATTCGTATTTGCATCATAAACCAAGTCACCTGCTATGTGCTTGCTTCCTTGTGGTGATTCTAACATGAATTCATACGAGTCTTTCGTTTGAGAGGATGATCCTCCCGACTTTCCAACATGCTCATAATTGGATACCGTATACGCAGGAAATGCCGTTTCAACCACACTGATAAAATAATCTGCCCAGTTTTTCTCCTGTTCATTTGATAATGGAGTCATTTCAACATTAATAACACCTACACTCGGATTTATCCCCAATGCTGCAAATGCTGCCCGATGTAAATTTATCCGATTAATCGGATAGCCCTGTACTTCATCAACAATTTTCACAAAAACTTCTCTTCCGACTGGCGCTGACAAATTCCTAACCTTAATAATTTGCCCACAACGAAAAGGTGAGTCTTCTCCTACAGCTGCTGTCATTTGATTATAATCTGACCATGGTATATTGCACTTCGTTACTTGTCCACCCTCTGTCCAAGTAGCCTGACCTGTTATCGTTTGTCTGTGCTCAAATGAATTAAAATATGGATCATTGTTACGATAATTATTCATATATGGATTGTACGGATACATAACATTTTTCCCCCTATCTTTAAAGCTTCTTATACAAAAAGCCTACCTAATATTCTATGAATTAGGCAGGCTAACTGGTGCAGCTTTTTAGGATTTAACTGTTCTTAAATACTTAAATATAATGAAGACAAAGAATACCAAAGTAAGGATTAATACGACTACAATTATCCATGAATCGATATGAAGTCCAGGAGCCTCATCTACATCTGTTGTTGAAAAACTTTCTACCTGAGTCTCCTTCTGTGGCTCAACTTTCTCTAACTCAAAAGTTGAGGATGTACGCTTATCTTCAATTGTTAAAATTCCATCCTCATTGACATTCTTACTTATCGTATCATTAATGGCGTGAGTATATTGTATCTTTTCTGATGGTATATATTTTTGCCCATCCACCGTAAAGCTTGCACCGTCTTCCATTTGAGAAGTTCGGTAATTATCAAATCCATAATCTAATAATTTAATCGTATCTTCGTATGCTGCATCATCAGTGTTAGCTTTGAGTGTTACTGCAATCAAACTCAATTCATCACGTTCTGCGGTGGTGACCAATGTAAAACCAGATTGGTTTACAAATCCATTCTTACCACCAGTTACTCCGTCATAAGGAAATTCACCTTTCAGTATTCGATGGTGGGTCTGTATCGTTGTATCCCACGACTTCCCATCCCAATCTAATTCCTTGGCACTAAACATATTCATAAAATTTTTATTTTGCATTGCATATTTGGTAATTTTTGCTAAATCCTCCGCAGTTGTCATGTGATCTTCTTCATACAAACCATGTGGATTCTTAAAGTTTGTATTCTTAGTACCAATCTTATCTTTTAAGTATGTATTAAGATCCATTGCAAAGCCTGCCATACTCCCACTAACATGTTCAGCAATGGCTACTCCTGCATCATTACCTGAATTGATTAACATACCCTGGATAAGTTTTTTTAATGCTACTTGTTCTCCTTCTTCTAAAAAAACAGTTGTTCCATCTGCGTTGGTCGCATTTTCACTTACAGTAACATTTTCATCTAGTTTTCCCTTTTCAATGGCAAAAATCGCTGTAGCAATTTTTGTCAAACTTGCAGGATGCATTGCCTCTCCTGCATTTTTTTCGTATAAGACTTGTCCGGTATCAGCTTCGATTAATATTGCAGCCTCACTAACAATTTCAGGCTGACTGGCCTCTTCTGCCGCTGCTTCATCTACAAAAATTCCTGTGCCTAAAAATAAGATAGAAAAAAAGCAAATCATATTCTTCATACAAACACCTATTCTTTAGTAGTTTCACAGTTTACTATAATAAATAAACCACCCTCCATTGTAAAGTGAGAATGCGGAATAATTGTGGCACAACCATAACAAATTGCCTTAAGGAAGATAACAATACACATTTATTATGACTTTTTCCGTAATAGCCAGTTTATTAAAGCCTGTTTTTAGAGGTTGTTGTTTATGTTACAAAAGATATCTACTAGAAGAAAAGCAACAAATTACTAAAAGATTCTTATTAAAAGACAACACAAAAAAAAGCTCAGGGAGTTTGAACTGAACTGCTCCCTGAGCGCTATTCACCATTTTAGTGCATCATATCTGTGAAAGGATATAGCTCCATACCTTTCGCTTCTTCATAATAATTTGTAACGATTTCATTGAGCAAACTTTCAGCATCTCTACTTGTGGTCTTAATTCCTAATTTTTCAGCCGTTTGCATAACTTTCATTGCATGAATCTCTTTTGCTAATTCTTTCAAATCCTTATCTGTTGCATCAACACCGAGTTCTTTAGCTTCCTTCGTTAATTTTGTTTCCATTACTTCTTTTTTGAGTTCTTTCATTTCTTTACCTTCAGTAGCGATACCAAGATCTTCTGCTTTCTTCATTAGCTTCATTTGATGCACTTCTCTCGCTAACGCTTTTGTGTCTTTACCACTAGCTTCAATACCTAATTCCTCAGCCTTCTTAGTGATTTTCGCTTCAAATACTTCTTTCTTTAGTTCCTCTATATCTTTTCCCTCATGTTTAATTCCTAATTCTTCAGCCGCATTCGTTAACATCGCTTCATGGACCTCTTCTTTTAAAACATCTATTTCTTTTCCTTCTATAGCTATACCTAATTCTTTCGCATGAATTTTCAATATAGCTTCACTTTCATAATGGTGATGTTTATCTTTCGTATCTTTCCTGTCCTTTTCGCCCCATACGCTTTCTACATCAACACTTGCTAATGTGTTTGAGACCCCGATAGTAAGCCCCATCATCAGTAATCCAGCAATCAAGATACTACATTTTTTCTTCATCCTTTAACACCTTCCTATGTATGGTAATATTTTCTTTCTACTATAATGTTTCCATAAAGTGAAAAAAGATGTAAAAAAAATGAAAAAAAGCCACTCCTTGTGGAATGACTTTTTTTCTATTAATATGCGCTCTCGTATACAACAGTTTTTTCAACCCATGCAATATAGTTATTAACTACAGTATCGATAAATTGAATCGTTGCCTCATCCATTAAATTTCCATTTTCATCCATTTTCTCATGCACAGAACCCACATATACTTCATTACCTGGAAGTGTTAGCGTAGATACACCTGGAGCATTCAAGATTTGGCGAAGTTGCAATTGTGCTTTCACTGTTCCCAATGCCCCTTGTGATGCACCAACAATCATAGCGGGTTTGCCAATTAATACTTTTTCGACGCGAGAGAACCAGTCGATTGCATTCTTTAGTACTGCTGGAATAGATGCATTATATTCAGGTGTTGCAAATAAGATACCATCAGATTCCTTAATCTTTTCTCTAATTTCCTTAACGATTTCTGGTGGATTTAGCTCATCATCTTCATTATAGAATGGAAGGTGGTCGATTGGTAGAATCTCCAATTCCAATTTATTTGCATATCTATTTTGCATAAAAGTAGTTAGTTTCATATTGTAAGAGTCTTTTCGGTTACTACCAACCAATGCTACTATTCTCATATAAATATTCCTCCATATGTATATTCTTTCTTAGATAACTCTATTATTCCAAAGAATACTTAGGTTAGCAAGTGACGTTTGTTTCCCATTGAGGATATAATTTCCAAGATAAATCCGGTTCGATAGATTAGTGGCCTTGTTAATCAGAAAGGTATGTAGCAATGCGAGTTTAATTTCTTTGTTCTTCTTCTCTTTTCTTGTACAATTTGAAGTAAATAATGTCGATAAGGGTGGGGGAAATGAAGAAAATTCACAGTGATATTATTCAATTTCGTGGGAGTCATTATGATTTAGGGTATAAGCACGGGGAGCAACTAAAGGATTCGCTCATTATGAAGAACAGAAGGAAGCACTGGAAAATCCGAAGACCACGATTTACTATTGATACAAATGATACGAAACATGCATTTATGAAATTCGCACCACGAATATGGGATGAACTTGAAGGAATGCAAGATGCTTTGAAATCCCCAATAGAAGAGATCATACGAGACTTTGGTGGATACCGAATTGAATCGCCAAGAAGCGGGTGCTCTGTTTATACAGGGAAAGATTTCCTCATTCGGAATTATGATTACCATCCAAAAACATATGAAGGGCGCTTTAATGTTTTCGCACCAACAGATGAGGGCTATGCGGTAATCGGCCCAGCCCAACGGATAACAGGCCGAATGGATGGCATGAATGAAAAAGGATTAGCAATGGGCTACAATTCAATCCACCGCAAGAAACCAGGTAGTGGATTTATATGTCATATGATCGGTAGAATGATTTTAGAAACATGTGCCAGTGTTGAGGAAGCAGTAGAATTTTTAAAGGAAATTCCGCACCGTCATACATTTAGTTATGTTGTTCTTGACGAGCAGGAAGAAACGTATATTGTTGAAGCGAGCCCAAGGTCTGTTGATGTACGCCAATCAAACGCCTGTACGAATCACTTTGAAATGAAGCAAGATGAGAACCGACACCATTTAGAGGATTCATATAAACGATTAAATGCAATCATAGAGCAAAAAGATCATGCCACAGATGCCCATAAAGCATTTCGAATGATGAACGATACGGATAAAGGTGTTTTTTCCAATGACTACCGGAATTGGTCAGGAACAATCCATACATCTGCTTACCTTCCCAAAGAGAAGCAAGTTTGGTTTTCTATTGGCGGAGACCAGGAACCGAATATTTTCGATTTTGGAAAATGGTTAGAAGGAGAAAACTTTACCGAAAATCGTATGTACGGAGAAGTAGATACAGACTTAGGATTTGCTCATATTTAAGGTGCCTGTCACTTGTCGAGGTTTGTTAGATTTTGTCGATTTTTTTAAAAAAGGCTGCTTTTCACACGATTTGCAGCCTTCTTCCATATACCTATTCTACTATAAAAACAGTCTTACCAATGGAAATAATTCCACCTGCATATATCTTCCTTCATTTTCAATCAAAAAACTCCATATGTGGCTTTTCTGATTGATAATAATCCAACCTATCCTGAAGTTTTCCCGTATGAAACTCAAATTTATGTCCATCAGGATCCGTAAAATAGATTGATTTTTTGTCACGTTCATCTCTTTGTCTTCCAGGTAAAATATTGACATGTAGCGATTTTAATCTTTCATATATACGTTCAAAATCTTCTTCCTCAATTGAAAAAGCAATATGTGTATAGGAGTGATGAATTTCGTTTCTAGGAATATCTTTTTCTACATTTAACGCAAGCCATAAACCATTTAGGTCAAAATATGCAGTACTCCTCCCTTTTACTAATAACCTTGCATCAAAAACATCTTTATAAAAAGCTATTGATTTATTCAAATCCGTTATAGAAAATAATAAATGATTTATTCCTTTTACCATCATTAACAATTCTCCCCCGAACTTACCTAACCTCTATTTTTTACCATCGTAATAAATTCAACATCCTCTCGCATAAACTCCATTTGCCTTTCAAACCCAAAATTCTCATATAATTTTATCGCCCGTTCATTAAAAGTTGCTACGGTCAGACGAATATCTTTACTATATTTTTCCTGCACAAATCTAAGAACAAAGGAAAAGAAATGATGACCGTTTCCTTTTCCTGTAAGTTCTGGTTTCATCCCAATACCGATATCAATGCAATCATATAAATATGCTTTCGATCGATTCCCATCAGGGACCTGTGCAGGTTTGCCTGTACAGAAGTATCCAATAAGTTGGCTATGGCCATCGAGAACAACAAAGTACTTATTAGTTAATAATTCCATCATTGCCCCACTAGTCAACACATTATTATAAAAATCATAAGGCTTGTCGTATTTCCAACATAATACTTCTATTGCATATTTTTCTGTCATCTTCTTAACTGTTAAATGCATGATACAACCTCACTTCTCAATCATATGCCATATTTTAGACGAGGCTTTCCTAACTTTATGTTCATATGCTGCTCCTTCAACGGCTTTATTAAGGGAAATAATGACACTTTCCAGTAAAAATAATCGTGGATTTTCTTCCAAAAGCTCCTCGATTAAGAAATCAACATAGTCTACAGGTTTTGAATCCATTGCATCTTCCATTGTCTTTTTTAGGTCTACTAATAAATCGATAATTTGTGCTTTTAATTCTGCATTATTTTTCTTATTTTTTAAAAAATGGGAGAAATAATTTTCATAAAAGTACACTTTCCCTAATGTATTCTGTTCATGTATTATCGGCCGTAGTCTCAGTAAAGCAAACTGAACCATTTCTTCTATATTAACCGTTTTTGGTTGCAACTGTTTTACAATCTGTGTACTTTGCTGAAGAATTCCTAAAAAAGTAATCGCATGGTCAATTGCATATTTTTCAACTCTTGATCCATACAGATCAACTAATCGCTTCGCTACCCATTTTAATTCCATAAAGTATTGTTTCGACATGAAATATTTTAGATCTTTATCATCGGAGATAGATACCGAAGAAAAAAGAGCCATCAAATTATGCTTCTTATCTATATTGAATCGTACGGTAAGCTGTTGAGCAAATACAGATTCACTATCCTCATCACTTTCGTACGCTATTGCTATTCTATCATTTGTTATTTCTTCTGTAATTCGTTCAATAATAGCCATTAAACATTCGTTTTTTGTACTGAAATAATTGTAGAATGTTCCTTTTGCAATTTGTGCTTCGTTTAAAATATCTTGAATCGACGTCGTATTGAACCCATTTTTAATAAAAAGTTTCTGTGCTGCATCAATGATTTGCTTTTTCTTTTGGTTCATATAAACCACCTTTATATTTGCATTAAATTCTCAAATTGTAATACTAGTCTATCTTTATTTTATCGCTGACAACCTATAATTACAATATTTTTAATGAAAACGTTATATTAGTATTGCTTTTTTTAGACTATCGGTATAGAATAATTTAAGTCTTAAACATGGTCAAAAATAACAAGAAAGTTTTCCCATTGGGGTATTCCCCGCTTATACACAATAGGTGGGGGTTTCATTTTGACTCATTTAATAGATTAAAAGAAAACAGGGGTGAGGAAAATGACGCAAACACAAGCGCATACAGAACAAAATAAAACTCCATATGGGATGATTGTCATTTTATTTATCGGTGCATTTGTAGCTATTTTAAATGAAACACTACTAAATGTTGCACTTCCTTCCATTATGGACGAATTCCAGGTAAAACCAACTGCAGTTCAATGGTTATCAACAGGTTATATGTTGATTAATGGGATACTAATACCTGCGAGTGCATTCTTTATACAACGATTTACGAATAGAAGTTTATTCTTAACAGCAATGTCCTTATTCACAGTTGGTACGATACTAGCAAGTTTGTCTCCCACATTTGGGGTATTACTAGCTGCACGTATGATCCAAGCTGCTGGTTCCGCAGTCATGATGCCATTACTTATGAATGTTATGCTAACTGCTTTCCCAATTGCAAAGCGTGGAACAGCAATGGGGATATTCGGACTCGTAATGATCGTTGCTCCTGCAATTGGGCCAACTTTATCAGGATGGATTGTAGAACATTATAATTGGAGAGTGTTATTTGATATCGTCATTCCAGTTGCAGTTCTATCCTTATTAATTGGTATTTTCAAACTCAAAAATATTACTCCACAGCGAGAGATTAAATTAGATGTATTCTCTATTATTTTATCAAGTATTGGATTTGGTGGCTTACTATACGGTTTCAGCTCAGCAGGAGATATGGGCTGGAATGATCCAGTAGTATATGGAACCATCATTATCGGAACAATCGCTCTCATTGTTTTAGTTATTCGTCAGCTTAAGATGGATGACCCAATGCTACAATTTAGAATCTTTAAGTATCCAATGTTTGCTTTATCATCAGCAATTTCCATTGTATTATCTATCGCAATGTTCTCTGCGATGATTTTACTACCAATCTATATCCAAACCATTCGTGGATTCTCACCAATGGAAGCAGGTATCCTAATGTTACCAGGTGCTTTAGTGATGGGAGTTATGTCTCCTATAACTGGTAGACTTTTTGATAAATATGGTGCGAAGACACTTGGAATAATCGGATTAACAATAACCATTGTGACAACTTTCTACTTTAGTAGACTTGATATGACTGTTTCCTATACAAGCATGATGATTCTTTTTGCTATCCGAAGTTTCGGTATGTCAATGGTAATGATGCCTATTATGACAAATGGTCTAAACCAATTACCAATGAAGGAAAATCCACACGGTACAGCACTTAACAATACATTACAGCAAGTATCTGGTGCAATTGGTTCAGCATTATTAATTACTGTAATGAATAACCGAACAGAGTCACGCGCGGAAGAACTTACACAATCAGCCATGGCAAATATGGACCCAGCTACTTTAGGTTCAGAGCAAGCAATGGCAGAAATGCAAACACAAATTATGAATGAAGCAATGTTAAATGGTATTAATTTTTCGTTCTTTGTTTCTACTTTAATTGCAGTTGTTGCACTCGTTCTAGCCTTCTTTATTAAAAGAGTTGGAACAGACGGTCAAATTATTAAAAAAGAAAAGAAAATGGATCCATCAAAAGCTGTTGTTTCAGCAGAATAATAAAGTGAAATCCCCTTATGTATTTTAAGGGGATTTTTTTATTATATATTTCTTAGATTTTTGTTGTAGGTGTGGATCGTATTCCCAGGGATGGCGCGCGATTTCCTTGAGGGTCCCGCTCGAATTTCCTTGGGTGTCGCGCGATTTCTCGAGAGTGTCGCTCGAATTTCCCGGGGTGACGCGCGATTTCTCGATAGTGTCGCTCGAATTTCCTTGGGTTGCGTGCGATTTCCTGAGGGTCCCGCTCGAATTCATACCAAACTAAAAGGAATTAGCTACCCGTCATGCTAATTCCTTTTTCTGTTATCAAATAGTTAACGGCAAGATCATGGGCTTCAACTGGTAACCCCTCAAGCCTCTGAATAGAATGAAGTAATGAGACTGTTATATTCTGAAAATCCGTTAAGAATCTATCATAATATCCTCCGCCAAAACCAATGCGGTAGCCTTCTTTATCAAAAACTACCCCTGGAACAATCAGTAAGTCCATTTCCTGTTTTTCTATTTCCATCGTTTCTTCAGGTTTTGGCTCCAGCAAGTTATAATACACTACTTCAAGTTGATCGAAATGTTCTAACTTATAAAATACCATCTTCTTTTCTTTTGGAAAACATTTCGGTACACAGATGATCTTCCCATGTTTCCATCCCGCTTCAATAATCGCTTTCGTATTCCACTCAAACCCATGAGAAACAGTAATTCCAATCGTTTCTGATTGATTCCAACTTTCAGAAGTCGTAAGATAGTGCAGTAAATTTGACTCTGTTCGTTCCCGTTCTTCTCCTGATAACGCCTTTAATTTTTCAATCATTTCTTTTCGTAACGTTGATTTATTCACTCGCTCACTCCCCTAGCGATTGATTAATGCTAACACTTCACTTCTCGACTTATTATTCGTTTTAAACTCACCACGAACGGCACTTGTTATGGTTTTTGAGCCTTGTTTTTTCACGCCACGAATACTCATACACATATGTTCCGCCTCTATGACAACCATCACACCAATTGGATCCAATTCTTTCATTAATAAATCCGCAACAGATTTCGTGATACGTTCTTGAAGCTGTGGGCGTTTGCTAATATCATCAACAATTCTTGCGAGTTTACTTAAACCGATAACTTGACCATTCTTCGGTAGATAAGCAACATGTGCAACCCCAATGAACGGAACAAGATGATGTTCACACATCGAGGAAAATTGGATATCTTTTACTAACACAATCTCCTCATGTGGCTCCTCAAAAACGGTCTGGCAGTGAACTGCTGGGTCTTTATCAAGTCCTGAAAAGACCTCCTCATACATGTTCGCCACTCGTTTTGGCGTGTCTAATAGTCCCTGTCTATCTGGATCCTCACCGATTGCTTCCAGAATCATTCTGACCGCAGTTGCAATTTTCTCTTTATCCATTTGACTGAATCCTCGTTTCTACTAATTATTTGCTTTTATGATGCGTCTAATTGCACCGATATAATAAAGTGAACCAAAAGCACAGATAATGTCGCCTTCTCCGCATACTTTCATCGCCTGTTGAACAGCCTCTTCATAACTAATGCTCGGAACGGCAGTGAACCCCTTCTCTTGTAAACACGTGGCTAACTCTTCTGAAGGTAATGCTCTTGGCGTATCCGGTGTTACGGTAATGAACGTATTGATTGCTGGTGCTACTTCCGCAATCATTTGGTCAACATCTTTATCTTTCAATACTCCAAAGATACCAATGATTCTTTTATTCTTAAAATACTTTGTTAAATTATCTACCAATGCCTGTATACTGTCAATATTATGTGCACCGTCAATTACAACTGTTGGTTGTTGATGAATAACTTCAAATCGCCCAGGCCAAACCGTTTCTTCAAGCCCTTGTCGAAGCTGGGTTTCATTGATAGCATATCCTGCATCATGTAATAGATGAACGGCTTCAATTGCCATTACTGCATTCTTCTGTTGATGTTCTCCTAGAAGCGCAATTTTTAAATGGTTATATGTTTTATAATTGAAAATCTGTGCTTCGAGACTTGTACGAACTGTTGTAATCTCATCAAATTCTGGTTTATAGACAGTGCTATTTTTCTCTAAGGCAACTTGATAGATCGCATCCTCAGCTTCTTTTTCTTGTGGAAAAAGCAAAACATTGCTATTTTCTTTAATAATACCAGCTTTTTCCCCTGCAATTTCCGTTAGCGTATTCCCTAGAAAAGCTTGATGGTCATAGCTTACCTTCGTAATCATTGAAACGAGTGGTGACTCAATAATATTCGTTGAATCAAGTCTACCACCTAATCCTACTTCCAGTACTACAATATCACACTGTTCCTCGTAAAAATATTGAAACGCAATTGCCGTAATAATCTCAAATTCCGTTGGCCTTCTATTTGAAGCTTCCACTTGTTCTTTCACTTCGCTTGTCACACGACTAAGTGCTTCATCTGGAATTTCTAGGTTATTTATTTTGATTCGTTCATTAAATCTCTCTAAAAAAGGGGAAGTAAATAGGCCAGTCTTAAACCCAGCTTTTGTGAGAATATGCGATAGATAAGAAGCTACCGATCCCTTCCCATTCGTCCCAGCTATATGTACAAATTTTAATTGTGTTTGTGGGTTACCTAATGCGGCCATGATTTCTCTCATGTTGTCTAGTCCTAATTTCATCCCACTGTATTTTGGACTGTTTATATAGTCAATTGCTTCATTATAATCCATGAAAATCAGCCCCTTTCCCTTTAAAATAATCCGTATATCTTCCCTTTTGAATCGACGTCAATATTCTCCGCAGCTGGTTTTTTAGGTAACCCTGGCATGGTCATCATTGCCCCTGTTAATACAACGATAAAACCTGCTCCAGCAGAAACCTTTACATTTCGAATATTTACAGTAAAATCTGTTGGGCGTCCTAATTTTGTTGGATCATCAGAGAAGGAATATTGTGTTTTTGCAACACATATCGGTAAATTGCCAAATCCTAAAGCCTCAAGTTTGCCAATCTCTCTATGTGCTTCACGAGATAATTCTATCCCATTTCCGCCGTACACTCGACGTACAACTTTTTCTATTTTTTCTGTAATCGAATCCCCTAGTTCATAAGCATATTGAAGGGCTTGCGTAAGTTCGGTTAACTTTATTACTTCTCTCGCTAAATCTTCCCCACCAGCACCACCATTTGCCCATACATCAGATAGTACGACATTCACACCTAATTCAAGACACTTTTCTTTAATGAGGGCAAGCTCTACTTCGGTATCTGTCGGAAATTTATTAATCGCAACGACAGCAGGCATATTGTAAACCTCTTGAATATTTTCAAGATGCTTCATTAAGTTAGGGATGCCTGCTTCTAATGCTGGCAGATTCTCTTCACCTAGATCACTCTTTGATACGCCACCGTGCATTTTTAGCGCTCTTACTGTCGCAACGAGGACAACAGCAGAAGGCTCAATTCCTGAAAGCCTACATTTAATATCTATAAATTTCTCTGCTCCAAGGTCCGCACCAAAACCAGCTTCTGTAACTACATAGTCAGCATATTTTCGTGCCATCTTCGTAGCCATCACACTATTACAACCATGAGCGATATTGGCAAATGGGCCGCCATGAACAAGAGCAGGTGTGTGTTCCAGCGTTTGCACCAAGTTCGGTTTTAATGCATCTTTTAACAAGGCAGCCATTGCACCATGAGCATTTAGCTGCCCAGCAGTGATGGGTTCATCGTGATATGTATAACCAATAATAATATTTTTTAGCTTTTCTTTCATCTCATCGATGGAGTTTGATAAACATAATATTGCCATCACTTCCGACGCCACGGTAATATCAAATCCGTCCTCACGTGGAACGCCATTCGCTTTTCCTTGCAATCCATCAACAATGTTTCGTAATTGCCGATCGTTCATGTCCACTACACGTTTCCAGGTTATTTTACGTGTATCGATATGAAGCTCATTACCATGATGGATATGATTGTCAATCATGGCTGCAAGTAAGTTATTGGCAGCACCAATTGCGTGGAAATCTCCAGTAAAATGTAAGTTTATATCCTCCATTGGAACGACTTGAGCGTACCCTCCACCAGCAGCTCCACCTTTGATCCCAAAGACCGGCCCCAAGGATGGTTCCCTAATTGCAATCATCGTATTCTTGCCTAATCGATGGAGTGCATCACCAAGTCCAACAGAAGTGGTTGTCTTCCCCTCTCCTGCTGGCGTCGGGGAAATTGCGGTTACCAGAATTAGCTTTCCGTCCTCTCTTGTCTTTAACTTGTCCATTGCAGTATAATTAATTTTCGCTTTATAATTACCGTATAATTCTAGATCACTCAGGTCAATACCTGCTTGTTCAGCAATGTCTTCAATCGGTTGCAATTTTATTTCCTGAGCAATTTCAATGTCTGTCTTGTGCGTCATCTATTTTTGCCTCCTAACATTAACACTATTATAGAATAAAAATAGGGAAATGATAAGAATGGCGGGAGAAAGTTTGTTGGATGTTGTCGATGCGGTTCGCTAAGAGGACGTACATGTGAAGAGGTAGTGGGCAGGGAATTGTGAACTTTGGCGAAAAAGTTGTGAATTTCAGCGACTTAATTGTGAACTTCGGCGATTTAATTGTTAACTTCAGCGATTCCACTGTGAACTTTGGCGGAAAGGATTTTCAATATGCTTTTCCCGTATATAGTTGACGGGATGGAGAAAACTACATAAGAAAAAGAATGGAGGTAATGTAATGAGCCGTGGTAAAAACTTTAATCACAAGAAAAAAGGGCATCCAGGAAACTTTCCCGAAGATAGTACTGTAGAAGGTAAAGAACATAGTAGACAACGTGAACAAATAGAGGATATTGTCACACATGAGGCTTATAAAAACCGTCCAAAAGAGGACGAAATGCCCTAAATTACAAATAGAGGCTCCTAATTGGAAGCCTCTATATTAATTGAACATGATTCACCTATCCTAGTCACATATCATTTTGAAGTTGCAAAAATTCCTTCAATATAATTTGATGGGTTTTCACGATTCCTTCAGGGAGTTCAGTTGGATAGAAGAATTGAAATTGAATGGATTCTGTTTTATCAATCCTGAAATCACCTGAGAAATTATTCGTGTAATAAGCAGCGGTAACAGTATAAAACTCATCACCATTTTCAGCAACAGTTAGATATTGTGCACCTGAAAAAATATTAATTAAACGTAATTCATCAATAATTAAACCCGTTTCTTCTCGTACTTCTCGCTTTGCAACATCTTCCATTGACTCTCCTAGTTCCATTAGACCCCCTGGAATTCCCCAAGCTCCTTTAGGATGCGTTCGTTGTTGCATTAAAATTCTTCCCAAATCATCAACTATGATTACGACAGCACCTGGAAAAATAACCGGTCTGTGCCCAATAATACTACGTAAGTCTTCTATGTAACCCAAAATTAGTTCTCCTTTTCCAATTAGCATGTAGTTATGTATGCAGGATAGTGATAGCAGGTATGCAAATCAACATTGCTCTTCATTACACCTTTTGATTAAGTGCTTCAATTAAATGGTTTATTTCTTTAATTTCTGGGGAGTAATTGTTGTATTGAAGAAGTGTAACTGAAAGTATTATAACCCCTAATAAAGGCAAATAGATTTTTAAACTCTTGATTATCCGATATTCTGGAACGATTATTCCAATTAGACCTAAAAGAAGTAGCGTTGCATAGAGTGAGCTAAAAATCAATGCCAGATCTAGTTCATATTTTTGTACAAGTAATTCCAAAATAATGCCTTCCGTCTCTACATTGTAGGGATAAACTATCATTTCACCGGTTACCTTATTATCAATGATAAATTCTTCACCACTACTACTTCGTTCGTAGGAATATCCACCCGTATGATAGGCGAGTAATTCTCCCGATAAAAAGAATAGGCTATAAAGAATCCCGAAGAACCCAACACATTTTAATACTTTCCCGAAAAGTTGCCTCGTCTTCTCATCAATATCCATATTCACACCCCTTGTAGACAATAGCTAGCTTAGTTCAATCGAAATAATATAAACCTGTTCATAATCCGTTGCTTTTTCCAAATCTTCTTCCGTATTAATCTCATTGTACGTGGATACGCCACTTTTGTTTGAATTGATAACTGTTGCAATTACTTTTGTCTCACCAATAAATAGGGGGGCTGGCATGGCTATTTCAGCTGATGCTGTCGACGATATTTCTTCACGACCACTAATATCATGTGGCGTGTTTTGGCTTGCTTGACCATTTTGCGTCATGATGGAAGTAATCCACGTCTCCTCCCCCGTATTTGGCTTTTGATAGAGGAATACCGTTCGTATGGTGTCTTCTCTATCTTCCTCATTTATGCTCATACTCATCCCGCCAAGCGTGTCTACAAGCTCTCCATCTTCATAATAATCAACGATTGTATGTAGTTCCTCAACGTCTTTATTCGTAACATCCAAATCAAACACAAATACTTGATCACCAATAAGATTGGTTAGATTCCTTTCATAATTGGATAAATCAGCTACTTGAATAGCTGCATCTCCTTCAGCTTCCATTTCATCTTCAGAAGAGCATGCAACTAGCACCAGCAGCAAAATTATCCAACCAATTGCTATTTGCTTCATTCTTTACCCACCTTAACCATTAAAAAACACTTCTTTTATGACCCTACCTACTAGTCTTGGTATATAAATAAAAATATCCCAAAACCAAAATAATATATCAAATATCCATGAACGATCTTTTTTCTTTTTTACTTCTGCCATAGACATCCCCTTCTTTTCTAAATTTCTTATTTGTTCTACGGAAAAGAGGCGTGAAATGTTTCAATATAGATGGTCCTTATGTATAATTGTGGAATTCTCAACTTCCATAATTTCTACACTTTTTATTTTCATTAAAGCGTCCACTAATTTCTGACTTCCACCGAGCAAAGAAAACTCTACATCATAGTCCATACCAACAATCCAAGTTCTGTCTTCTGACCACCAATAAGTAGGCGAACACCCTGTTTTTTTTATTAACGTCTTTAATTCTTTTAGGGTACCATAGTATAGCCGTTCCTCACCGAGAGAACTTATCCTATCGTAATAAAAATAGCACTTTCCCTTCGTAAAACGCTGGAGCACACCATGCAACAGTCCTACAATTTCCTTATCTAGGTTTCCCTCATCTGAAAAAACAATATATCTTGCTAATGAACCACCAAAGTAGCGTATAAATGAATCATCACTAATTTCAGGTGTATAAGGAATATTGTATTTTTTCGCTAACGATTTATAAGTAAACTTCTTTTTAACATCTATCTCTAACTGATGGGTATCCTTCTCGTATACATCCCGACAATCCTCAAATGTTTCTGATTCGTCTTTAACGGCATGATCACGGAAAATCGGTTGAAAAATTTTCGCGTAACTTTCATAGCCCCTTGGAATAAGACGAGAAACAGGCATGCCATTTTTCGGTTCGAAATCCATCTCAATTCCGGCTTGTATCCATTTCAACTCACCAGCAAACGCTTTCAATATTTTTATAAGAATCACTCCTTAGAAAGATTTCTAGGAAATCAGCTTATTTCTGATAAGTATGCCAACTCGCGCTCGGAGGGAAAGAAATTCTCTTTAGTACTTCCATTGCATACACACTAGTCGTATCGAATTCACCCTGTAAATGTTGATATCCAAGTTCTTTTGCATATGTAATTTGTTGTAAGACGAGTTCGGGAATTAAAGGTATTGTTTGAGTATCAACGGAACCACACCAGCCTAATTCTAGCGTATCATCATCCTCCGATTTATGAAGCATTGAAAAAGCTTTTATCTCTTGATTCACACCTAAACATATTAGACTTCCTTCAGAAATCAAGTCATCTGGATATACGAGGCTTTCCCAGGCTTCCACGCCCATTTCTGCAACTGGATTATCCTCATGCGTGTTTTGATACACATCTTTAGCCAACAACGTTAATTTCTTCTTTAATTGCTTATCCCCCAAGATATTAGCAACAGTAACAATCTTGCCTTCTATATTATTAATAACATTGGCTACCTGCTGTTCCATTTCCGTTACACGTGATAAAGACAGTGTCGGCATACACGTCTTTCTAATATATTTAAATCCATTAGCTTCATAAAATTCCCTTAAGGCTATATTCGTATCCCAAATCGACGTTTGAAGAGGTAATTGTCTATCTATGGAAAGTTCATCTAGCAATCTCTTAGGAATATTTTCGTTATAATAGAAAGGATCAATTACTATCCGTAGATATATACAATGTGGGTGAAAAGTACTTTTCCAAGCAATCAAAGCACCGACCAATCGTTTTCCTTCAAATGCAGTTAGCTTATTGACCAGATGTTTACTTTTCAGGATATTTATCAAGAAAGACTCTTCACAACTCATACGTATTAGCCGCTTAAGTTGTTCCTCATCTTGTTGTTCTTCATTTCGAATAATTATTTGCATGTCCCCCCTATAGCAAGGTTCATTTCCAACAGAACCATATCGCGGCACACGATACCATTTTCCACAATTTCATGCGCATAGTTTCTAGTGAAATAATCGATATCAACACCAACAATACGAAAACCACATTTTTGATAATAAGCTAACTGGTCAACACTCGAGTTACCCGTACCAACTTTTAAAAATGAGTATCCTTGCTCTTTCGCAATCTGAATTGCCCGTTTAACTAAAGACTTTCCGATTCCTTTCCCTTGCTCTTCTACTGAAACTGCAATGTTTACTATTTCCATTTCCTGCTTGTTAAGTGGAAGTAAAACAAAAACACCTAGAGTTTCATTTGCTTCCCTTGCAACATAGCATTGTCCTTCAACAAGATATTTTCCTATATGCTCCTCAGATGGATCTGCTGATAAAAGTAGTTCCATCGGTGGTGAATCTGCGTACTCCCATTTTTCAATAATCATTGACTACTCCTTCTTAAAAGATATATGCAAAGCATCCCAAGCATAAACCAACTCTGTCAAATCAACACCAGAAATCTTGACTTTTATTGCATCTATTTTTCTAGCACCAAGCGCTTCATAAAAATACTTTGATGGATTATCCTCTATTACAAGCACTATCATAGAGTCAATCTCCTCTTTCAACAGATTTTCTACAACAGGCTGCACAAGCTGTTTCCCAATCCCTTTCCCTTGAAACTCCTTCATGATGTAGATAGCGTATAGCTCTCCTGGATACGCTTCATATTTATCAGTTCGTCTTCTCCCTCCAGCAGCAAAGCCTACAATCTCTAAAGAATTTGTTTCAGCAACATATACATCATGTAGTCCCGTATTATTTTCCCATAATGCAGTGCGGTTTTCGTAGGATAAATTACGTAGAAAATCGTCTGGGATTATTCCTGTGTATGTCGTACGCCAACTATCTACATGTACCCTGGCTATTTCTCGTGCATCACCTTTATTGGCTTTTCTAATTAGCATTCAATCATCCTCTTTACTTGTCATAAATCTGGAAGGATCCAAACCATCTCCCTCAATAACCATTGCCGTTAGCCCAAAATTAGTTAATGTTTCATGCCATTCATCCTTCTCCCAAAAAACAGCATCACCTTTTTTAACTTTCACATAGACATCCTCTTTTCCCCGAACCTCCCCTTCACCCTCTACAACTAGAAAAAGCTGAGGTGCAATTGCCTTGTGATAGCCTACAACACCATCTCTATCGATATATAGGCAGCCGATATGCATTTCTCTATCACTATTTAAGATTTTTGTCATAATAAAGTTTGAATTAAAATGTGTTATTTTTTTACCTGATGTGTTAGCAAAGGTATATATTTTCATAGAATAACCTCATTTCTTCTTTTTCTTCTTCCCTTCGAAAATATAATCAGCAATCGTTAATAAAAGCGCAAGCAAAAGTTCAGTTGCCGCGGGAACCGAAACGCTTAACATCATCTCATCCACAACAAATAAAGCTAACCAAGTAAAAGCTGTCTCCACAATAATTCTCGAAATAGCAAGTTCCTTCTTGTCAGCTATATAAGAAGCAGAGATGATAAAAAATGCCTTTGCTACAAGATCTGTAACCAATCCAAATATAAGAAAGAATACTAAAAATAAAACAAGTGACTGCAATGATTCATACGCTACCCCGAAAACATCAAAGAAACCCGCAAAGCCAAAGAACATGATGCCAAACGAGAATGCAATCGCAAAAATAATTAATAGAGCGAGTAAACCAAAGACGACGATTTTTCCAAACAAACCTAAGTTCTCTTCTTTTTTCATAAAAACATCCTAACTATTAATCTAGCAAAATCTTATTTCTAACTTTTAATGCCATTTCAACCGTATGCAAGATATGCCCATCAAAGTTATCTTCATATTCTTTAATCTTCTCAAACCCTTTTGCACGATAAAATCGCATACCAATACGGTTGTTTTTCTCAACATTTAACTGAACTTCTTTGACATCACCCATTTGTTCAATTCCAGTATGTAATAAAGCAGAACCAATACCAAGTCCTTGATATTCAGGGTAAATATAAATTGCACCAAGCGTCGTTACCCCCTCATTTGATGTGGGAGAATAGTTGGCAAAACCAACAATAGCACTATTTACTTCAGCAACAAAAATCGTTGTGTACTTCAGACGTCGCTTCATATTTCGATCACTATAAGCATTTTTTAAAAAGTTATTCTGAACATCAAGTGGAATAATTCCTTCGTAAGTAGCATTCCAGCTAACCCGAGCAACATGCTGAACCTGTGAAATATCCTTTTTCTTCATCTTCCGAATAATGAAACCCACAACAATCCCCCCCGAATTGTAACTACATTCGATTATTTTTAATATTATAACATTATTAGCGACAGAAAATATATGTCATCTGAAAAAAATCCACACATATAAGCTAATTTAGAAAACCCCATAAAATAATAAAAACGCTCAGTATATGCTAAGCGTTTCTCAACTATGTACTTATAATACTTAAGAACGTTTCTCAAGGTATTTTTCTTTAATCATTCTACCAACTTCAGATTGATCAATTCCACGCTTCACACCAGCAGCAATAACGAAGTACAAGATAACAAAAGGTATTGTATATACCACCAAAGACATGATAAAGCCCATCCTACTCCCCCTCTTTCATAAGGCCGATATTAATTCCTATTATAAGGCTCCTTGCTCCCTGTTACCAGGAATGTTGATATTTTTCGTTTTAGATTTGTCCCCACACCAAAATGCTATCCCATTAATATAATGCATTAGGTGTGAAGGGAGGTTATTAAACTTTTATGCGTAATAACTATTTATCATTCCTCTTGTTGGGATTGACCGCATTTTTCATTGCGTCATTCTTTGTAATCTTCTTTGCAGCCTCAACTGCTAATGAAGGCAAAGAGGAAAATACTACAGAAGAACCAGCTGAAAACGAAGACAACAACTCCGACTCTGATGATGATGAAAAAGAACCCGATAACGGTGAAGATGGAAACAATGGTGAAGAATCGAACAACGGCGATGATGGAAACAATGAAGAAGAATCGGACAACGACGACGATGGAAACAATGGTGAAGAATCGAACAACGACAATGATGGAAACAATGGTGAAGAATCGAACAACGGCGATGATGGAAACAATGAGGAAGAAGAAGGGAATAACGAAGAATCAGAGCAACAACTTTATTGGGGTATTGATTCCGCTAGTTATACAACAGAAGATTTATATGCATGTGTCGTCGATAACTTTGGCGATCCCGAAGTATGGGGCCGATATTTAGGTGATAGAGAAGATATTTCTGCGGGGTTAGATACTGATGAGGTCGCTTACCTCCATGAAAACGGGATTCCAATTCTAGTAATCTATAATCATGTAAATGATGCAAGAGGATATGACCATGGCGTGGAGCATGGCGAATCCGCAATTGCAATGGCTGAGGAATTAGGTGTGCCAGAAGGCGTTGCGATTTTCGTAGATATAGAGCCTAATTATCCAGTAGATGCAGCTTTTATGGAAGGTTGGTATGAGGCATTAGAGGCTTCTGCGTACTACCCTGCAGTATATGGGGTTTTTGATGAAGGCAGCGAATTAGACGAATCCTATAAAGCAATGGCAGAAGAAATTCAAGAAAAGATGATTGTTTGGACTGCCTTTCCACAAGAAGAAATTACTACAAAAGATAACGCTCCTGAATTTAATCCACAAGGCCCAGATACCTCATTGCTTTATGGCTGGCAATATGCAATCGATGCGGAGACATGTAACATTGATACGAATTTATTCACAAATGAAATGATGGATTATCTATGGCAGGAATAGGGATTTCCCTATTCCACCATTTTATTTTTTTGCATGGAAGGTGGACAAGCATAATTATATTCCTTAATTTTCTTGTTAATTTCTTTTATTTTCCTACGTCGTTCTCTTCCCTGTGCCTCTACTACCTCTTCCTTCAATATTGCAATTTCTCTCGACAAACGAACCCAATGTGGGAGAACATGGTTTTCCTTCATTGTTTTAAAAAGTTGCTTTTCAAAGGGATTTGCAATAAAACTTTGTTCGAATTCAATCGGCTTTCCTTTGCCAGGAAGATAATCAAACTGGCCGTCTCTCTCTGCTCTTTTGATGATATCTGTTAGATGATCCCTGTATTTAATTCTCTCCACAATTTCATATTCTCTCCTATTATCCCATTCAGGCTTTAGAATTGAATGAGATATTGCATCATGAGACTTTTCATCCTGAAGTAAGTATCCCCTTAAGATACCTTCACGCTTGAATCCAAGTTTTCCAAGTAAATTATTAGAAGCAGTATTTTCTGGAAAGGTCACTGCACCTAATCGAAATAAGCCTAGTCGTGTGAATGCATAATCTAACACGGTTTTTGTAGCTTCAAATGTAATCCCCTGTCTCCAATATGTTGGATCGAGCTCATAGCTTATCTCCGCTTTCTTATTCCAGATGCTTAAATTATTCAAAGCTACTGTACCAATAAATTCATTCTCTTCCTTGAAAATAATTCCCCACCTGATGCAGCGTTTTTGATTGAATAATCGATGAAGGTTTTCAATTAACTCCGAAGCTTCATCAATTGTTTTCAAATTTTCTTTGCCATAATATTTAGTTACTTCCTGTTTTGATAGAATATCGAATAATGCTTTCACATATTGAGGCTCAATCTGTACAAGACGAAGCCGTTTTGACTCAAGCTTAGGGAATTCTTCCATATCGATTTCCTCCCATAATCACTTATTTCTATAAGATAACACCTCATCAACAAAAGTTTTCTTTTTATTTGTATAGGTTAATTCATCATTCGCGTAACTTAACGCAAGATCCTTTTTCAATGTCTCATATTGTCTCGCTACTTCTAAATGTTCATTTAAATAATCTCTGAAAAAAGTATGTGCTTCCCACCAATCTCCACCATGCTCTACAACATGGTAATAATGCGTTTTTGTGAGGGTTTGAAGGCTGGAAAACTTCGCTAGTACTACTTTCCCGTCCACCTTTGCCCGATATTTACTTCTTGTAACGTCTTCCAATTAAAATGCTCTGTATCCTTAAGCGATTTTACTCCAATCAAAATATCGATGATTGGTTTTGCCTTAATATGGCGAATAGAGGTGCTTCCAAAATGCTGGATTTCTACAATATGTTCACTGATTAGTTTCTCTAATAGAGCTTTTTCTGATTGAAAAATCGCCTTCCATTTTTTATCATGTTTTACTAAATGAACGGTACCTTTGTCAACGCCTAACAAAAGAATTCCCCCTTTCTTTATATATTCTCTTTTGGATACATAATTCCTCTTAATACTTGAAAATCGTTCGAATATTTGCTGTTATGCTGATTTGTCCAGGCTCAATGGGGGTGGTGAAGCTATCTGTCGTGGCTGCGAAGGTTTTATAAGTAACATGCGAATCCATTAATTCCTCTGTAATTTTAATCGGAGTTTGATCGAGCGGGAGGTTCATGCTTAATGCAATCGCTTGTGCCTTTTGCAATGCGTTTTGAAGTGCATTTGTAAGTGCTTGCTCATAATAGGCGTGCTCATCATCTATTGTAAAGCGAATAGTTGAAACCCGATTTACCCCATTTCTAACTGCCGTATCAATAATATTACCCGTCTTGTCAATCGTATCAATTGTAACTGTGATTTCATTTGAGACCTCATATCCCCTAAAAAGTTGCTGGCCATCAATGAAGTCATATTGTGGATTTATATTAATTGCTGAAGTTTGAATATTCGTTGCAGGAACTCCAAGGTTTTCAATGGATTGGATTACGTTATTCATTTTATTTGCATTTTCCTGCTGGGCAATTGCAAGTGATTCGTCCTCTGTGATGACAGCTAGCTGGATGGTTACTGTATTCGGTTCAACGGAGATTGTTGAAGTACCTGTTACGGTGATTGTTCGTTTCTTCGATTTTGGATCGGTGTGCTGCTCTAGTTGGGGTCGCCTGAAGGATTGTTGATATTGCGAATAAGCTTGCCTATTCGGATAATACATCATACATTCCGCCTTTCGTGGTGTACTCTATTTAGATATATGCTGTAGATGGTGGAATAATTAAGTATTATTTGCAGTTTATTTTGGCGAGCACTATTTATAAGGATGAACTTGAAAATTTTCTTTTTGAATTGTGAACTTTGGCGAATTGGTTGTGAACTTCGGCGATTTAATTGTGAACTTCAGCGAAACTCCTGTGAACATTGGCGATACCACTGTGAATTTCAGCGAATTAACTAAAATCATACTTCAATTTATATTTTCTACCGCTTTTCACCCCAATTTGTTCTAAATTCTCGTTATGAAGTATTCGTTTTGTTGTATCAATTGATTCTAATTTCAAGAAATCCCTCGCTTGTCGATTAGTAATATACTCTCCAAATAGTAGCAAATAATCTTTCAATGCTTCCTTGTGAGCTGTCTTTGATACTGCTCCACAATACATGCAATTCCATTTCCCATGTATTCTCTTCATTGGTACACTCCTACACTCAGGGCAGAATACACCCTTAATAATGTCACGCTTTAAAATATCAAACTTTTTCATAATACACTCATCTTCTGGAGAATCCGCAACGAGTAATTCATTACTCAAAGACAATAAATCATTTTCTGAAAAACATTTGGTTTGATACTTTAAGGTAAATTGATCAATCTTTGAAAGTAGATTTTCCTTACGTACAACAATATTAATAAGATTTTTATCAAGGGATAAATTTTTCAATAAGGTATTTTGGTTGCTGTAGACAACAAGCTTTTCAATGGGGATTGGTGGTAAGTTAAATTCTCGGATCCAGCGTAGTAAACGGAGGTGCTGTAAATTAACTTGATCGATTGGGTTAGTGAAGATATCTTCTTTATTATTTTTCTGACGTATGGATTGACCCATATCATCAAATAAGACTGTTCCATCGATATTCTTTGTTTCAATGATTAATATAAAATAAATGTTTAGGAGGAGGATGTCTATTTGGAAGCAATTCTCTGAGTCATGATCAGGAATTCGAAGGTGGAAAAAAATGAAGAAATCATCGTAAGGCAGAAAGCTCAGAGGGAATTCTAATGCTTTCTCTCCGTTATAACCCGCCCGATGTCTTTTAGCGAAACTCGTTACTTGTTCTTTCTTTGGATGTTTACTCGAAATCCGCCGTTCTAAAGCCTCTGCCTCCAAAATATACTTAAATATTTGAAGCGGTTTTACAAACAATTTAATGCACAACCTTTCATATTTACTTTTTTATCTCAATTCGACAGAATGTGCATTAATTCCTGCTTTTTTTTATAAAAATTTCCACTTGAATTTGTGATCTTTGGCGAATGAAATGTGAACTTCGGCGATTTAATTGTGAACTTCAGCGAAACTCCTATGAACATTGGCGAAACCACTGTGAACTTCAGCGAATCAGTCACAACTGCCAAACCTACCCCCAATAATCCGGATCAGACATGCGCATTTCCTCCACGATATCCTCCAAATCAAATGGTGTGATGAAGAATAGCTGATAATCATCAACGCCTTTTGCATATTCATAGAAATATTTGTTGCTGCCAGGGAATTCTTCATCCATTAACATAAGGCTCGCATCACTTTTCTCCACAAACCACATATTCTTCGCTCTGAATTGATATGGTCCTTTGTAATCACCTTGATATAACGGTTTGTAAAAATCAACGACAAAGGTTAGCTCCTGATACTTTTCCTTTAATGGATCTGACCAACGGCTTTCTTGATTCTCAAAAGGAGGAAAGATGGCAATATTAATATCATAGATGTCCTTCAAATCGAGCACAATTTCTACTGTCCATAATTCCACACCCTTTTGTCCTGAGACAATTACCCATTCCAAGCCTTCCTCAATAAATCCAATCAATTGCTTTTGAATCGCTGCTTTTATGATTGTTACTCGAGGGTCATCTTCTTTAAATATCCCCATTTCATTAGGCTTGTACCCTGTTACGTGTAAAATTTTCACAACTAAAACTCCTTTCACCATACCTTCTCTCATTATAAACGAAAAAGAAAAGCTGGCAAAACGTTGAACGTTTACCAGCTTAATCTTCTTTAACACCATTTTTTAGGTGGTTTGGGTCCACATGGCCCACAACCGTGTCCCATGTGTCCCGGTCCGAATCCTGGGTTCATAGCTCCCGCCACTTGTCCCCCGTTTGGTCCGAATCCTGGACTCATTGCTCCTGCAACTTGGCCTGGGTTTGAACCAAATCCTGGGCTCATCGCTCCTGCTACTTGGTTAGGTGGTGCTGGTACTTGGAATGATGGACCCATTTGGTCTACGCTATTCGTAACATTCTGAAATGAAGTGGAGTGAGGGAAAATATGATTATTCTTCACTGTATGATGGTTAATAACATTTGTGTGTGAAGGATGCACATGCTCTACTACACTTTCAGAATAATTATGAACAGTATTAAACTTTGTTGGATGAACTACACATTTCGGACAGCCACAATTTGGTCCGTGATGATGTCTCATAAATAAAAATCCCCTTTCTTTTCATGGTACACTATTAATCTATGACAGCAGGCATCCTAGTGTATAAGCGCGTACCTATTTTTGTAGAGGAAAGTTATTAATAATGTGCCAGTAATCCTTTTTTCATTGCTACCCGCTCACAATACAAGAAGAAGATAAAACCAATCACAAAGTAAAATATCGCATTAAAAACTAATATCATAAAGTCTCCGAAGCCAATTCCTAACAATGATGTACCATCAATCATTACACTTCGTACGAGATCGACTCCCTTAACAATTGGAAGAAATGCCAAGACTGGTGCAACCGATACTGGAACAAAGGTTAATCCTGCGAGAATAAATTGCAAAATTTGCAAAAATGCTTGCACTTGTTTTAAAACGATGGACATTCCAGCGATAATAAAGCCAAGGCCAATCATGCTCATAATAGTAAGAATAAAAATAGGAGCAAGAGCGACAACATCAACATTTAACCATTGTCCTGTTGTAAGCATGGATAAATAAAGTAATGCAATGATAATTAAAAAATTCACCAAAACCGTAGATATTAAGCGCATGAGCATAATTTTCCATATTCCCATCGGTGACATGCTAAGCTGTTCAAGTGTCCCTTGAGTTGCTTCAATTTGCAGTTGCCAGCCAATATCCTGAACTACAATAATCGCTAAAAACCAAAAAACATAGTTTACAATTACATATTGAATATTCGCATCAGCTGTGTTTGGGTCACCAACAATTTGAATGCCAGCAAACATCCCAAGAAAAATGATGTAAAATGTAAGTAACATTGCAATCGTATTTGGTAAATAGCGTTTTAATTCAATGTATTCTTTTCGTATATTTCCTTTAAGAAGATTGAGCCATTTCATGTTCCGCTTCCCCCTTTACTATTTTTATGAAAATTTGTTCAAAATTAATGCTTTTACGATCAATTGATTCAACAACTGTGCTTTCTAATTTCAAAATATCAAATAAATCATAAATTTCTTCGCTTTTCTCTAAATCTACCTCTAACGACGATTGAAACGTGTCAGGTATATAGGTATAGTGCGGGAATTTTTGCTCGAGTAAGAGCAGTTGTCTCTCCGTTAAAAGACCTCCTAACGCTATCTTATATGCGCGCACTTCGAACAAGCGGAGCAAATTTTCTACTTTATCATCTGTGACAACTTGGCCGTTGTTAATTATAACTGTACGTTCGCATATATCCTGAATGACATCCATGTCATGCGAACTGATGATAATGGTACGATTATATTCGCTTGCAACACTACGGAGCAATTCACGAACCTCGTAGCTTGTTTCTACATCAAGACCAAGGGTTGGCTCATCCAGTAAAATTACATCGGTATTTGCAAGCATCGCAACAGCAATTGCTAACTTTTGCTGCATTCCGCGTGAGAGACGGTTTACAAGTTCATTCTCCTTCTCTTTTAATCTGAATTTCTCTAGTAAACTAGCAACCTCTTCTGCTACTTCTTTACGTGATGCTCCCCTATTTCCTGCGAAGTACTCCAGATTTTCACGAACCGTTAATCTCCAGTAAATATTGCGATTTCCTTCAAGCACTGCACTAATATGATTTAATGCTTTTAAACGCTTATCTTGATTATTAATTCCATCAATCAGAATTGTCCCAGCGTCTGGTTTCACTAATCCACAGATCATTTTTATCGTCGTTGACTTTCCAGCACCGTTTGGACCAAGTAATCCAAGTATTTCTCCCCGATTTACGGAGAACGATATTCCTTTCACAGCTTGTATGACCTCTTTTGCCTTCCTCTTCTTATAAGACTTCTTAAGATTCTGAATTTTAATGATTGGCTCCATCTTCGTCGCATCCTTCCATCTCTTAATCTATAATTAGTTTACCGTACGATTAGATCCTGCAATACAATCCTAAGTTTGAAAAAGACTCAGCCTTAGGACTGATTAATTTTATCATTTTAAAATTCCGTCTTAAGTACGACCGAGCAAAATGGAAAGTTTCATATTTTACCATTGCTAAAAAATGAAACCTAGCATACGATTAGTACGTAGATATTAAGAAAGAACATAAAAGGAGGTGAATATAGATGTTACTTGAATTGATGAATGAGCTTCTTAGTGAATTTTCGCCGATTTATTTCTACTTTGGCCTTTTGTTAACCATTGTGTATTTTGATCCATTTCAGTTCACAGTTAAAAGAAAGATAGTAGAAAATCAGCTTTATATGCGTCATAGTCATGAACTTAAATATCAGACATTACCAAGGCAAAGCCTTATTCCACGAATTATTGAACTTCGCAATTGGCTCACAACAAAAGTAAAGCGTGTTGAAGCGCCAGATGATGATGCGGATGCTCATTCCTTCTCGTACCCAAACTTAAACCAAATACGAGGAGGACAAAAATGGAAAAAACATCTATATTCACTTCTGTTAAAAAATATAGCTTTATCTTAGGAATTCTTTTACTAACACTATTGTCAGGATGCCAAGCTGCCACAAATGACCCAATTAACGCAAATTCAACAGGGTTTTTTGATCATTACTTTGTGTATCCTTTCTCAGAGCTCATTAAATGGATCGCAAATCTTTTTAATGAAAACTACGGAATATCAATTATTCTCATTACGTTAGTTATTCGTCTTGCGCTAATGCCATTCATCTTAAAGCAGACAAAAAGTAGTGTGCAAATGCGAGATAAAATGGCAGTCATTAAACCAGATATGGATGCACTTCAGGAAAAATATTCAGCGAAAAAAGATAGGGAATCACAAATGCAGATGCAGCAAGAAATGATGCAGCTTTATCAAAAGCACAATATGAACCCACTAGCATCGCTTGCAGGCTGTTTGCCAATGCTCATCCAAATGCCATTACTTATTGCGTTTTATTATGCAATTCGCCGTACACCGGAAATTGCAACCCATTCATTCTTGTGGTTTGATTTAGGTCAAACAGACATTATTCTAACAGTTATCGCGGTAGTTATTTACTTCGTTCAATTCAAAGTTTCACAAATTGGAATGGATCCAAAAATGAAACAGCAAATGGCAATAATGGGCTTAATTTCACCTGCAATGATTGGGTTTATCTCCCTTTCTGCGCCTGCTGCGTTGCCTTTATATTGGGCAGTTGGGGGACTATTTATGATTGTCCAAACACTGATTGCTAGAAAAATGTATACGACGAATAAGTAAACAAAAAACACTTCCAATCAGCTTTTAAGCTAATTGGAAGTGTTTTTCTTATGCTTTCTTATTTTGTTCTTTCAACAAGTCACGGATTTCCGTCAATAGCTGTTCTGTTGGTTCTATTTTCTCTTCAACTGGCGTATCGACAACTTCTTCTTTATGTTTAAATCGATTGAAGAACCGAATCACCAGGAAGATCGAGAATGCAATAAGGAAGAAATCAAGGATCGCTTGTAAAAATGTACCGTACAATACTTCAGCATCGCCTACATGTAATGTAAGTCCTGTTATATCAATTCCGCCAACAATAATACCAACGAGCGGCATGATGATGTTATCAACAAAAGCAGAAACGATCGAGCTAAATGCCGTACCAATGACAACTGCAACAGCAAGGTCGACAAAGTTACCTTTCTTAAATGCAAATTCTTTAAATTCTTTCCACACAAAAATCAACTCCTGAAAATATGTAAATCAACATTTTAAACCATACGTATTTCTTCCCTATTATTCGGGGGTTAAAACCTCGCAAACTCAAAAAGAGCATAAATCATTTCTGATTATGCTCTAAAGGCTCTTTTACATATCATGGTGTGTATTATGCTTTTGTCTTGAATGATTCGCATTTTTAACTTTTTTTGAACCTGCTAAAGGTTCTCCGTACGGTTGTTCTGGACTCTTCGGTAATCGAGGACGTTCTTGTTGCTTCGGTCCTTTTGGTTTTCCTGACATATGAATTCCTCCTTTCGCCAAATTTAGTGTTTGAGAAAAGGGGGAATTTATGCACTTTCTAGATAAAAGAAGGCAAAACACCAAAGTTTTGCCTTCTTTTCACTTATTTCGTAAATTCTTCTGTTAATACATTAACAATTTGTTTTTTGCGTGATACAACACCTTTAAGGAAAGCACGGTTATTGTCTAATGATACACCATAGCCTGTTTCAACTTTACCGTTTCCTTGTCCAAGTGCAAGTACTTCAGAATCGTTGTTTAAGATGTCTGTCACAACAAATAAGAATAGATCTAAATCTTTATCTTGAATGATTTTTTCAATTTCAGATTCAAGTTCCGCTTGGATTTCATACACTTTGTTTGTATCCACTGCATTCACTTGCGCAACTTCAACTTTCGCATTTCCCATTGCGAATTCTTTGGCATCCATTGTAACAAGGTCTAATGCAGATTTATCACTAAGATCAGCACCTGCCCTGAGCATATCTAAACCGTATTTTTCTAGATCCACACCAGCAATTTCAGCAAGTTCATGTGCAGCATCTACGTCTTCCTTGGTACAAGTTGGTGATTTAAATAAAAGGGAGTCAGAGATAATTGCAGAAAGAAGTAACCCTGCATTTTCTTTTGACACTTCTACGCCCTTTTCTTTGAACATTTTATTTATAATCGTTGCAGTACACCCAACAGGTTCAGCTCGGAAATATAAAGGTTCTTTTGTTTCAAAGTTTGATACACGATGATGATCAACAACTTCTACAATTTTTACCTCTTGAATATTATCAACACTTTGTTGGAATTCATTATGGTCGACTAAAATGACGTCCGTACCTGCTTCTACTTTTTCAATTAATTGTGGTGCCTCTACGCCGAAATAATCTAGCGCAAATTGTGTTTCTTTGTTTACTACACCAAGCCTTGCAGCTTCAGCTGTTTCACCTATTTGTTTTTTCAAATCAGCATACACGAGTGCTGAACAAATTGTATCTGTATCTGGGTTTTTATGACCAAAAATTAATGTATTTCCCATATTCCATTCTCCTTCTATGTATAAGTATCCAATTAATAGACTCTTAAAAAATTCTATCACATCATTTATCGTTATTCAATGAACTGTCATGCATGATAAGATGCTAAAATTGCCTGTTCTTTTACCGGGTCATGAACTTCTCTTGCTGCTACACCTGTAACATCTACCACTTTTAAAGATGGGTTCAGTGGCCCTTGCATGTCCTGTGTTTTCACAATACAGTACCCTTTTTTCGTTGAGGCTATGATTTCTAGGATTGCTTTATCAGAATATAAATCATAAATTTTCTCTTCATCTTTTTGGTTCATTGTCCAATTATCTTGCGCTTCTGGTGTTGAAGTTGTTTCTGTTTGAATCGAGGTTTGCCCAGATTTAGTAGGCGCGATTTGTAGAAGTTTTACATTTCGTAATAATTTATCCAGTAACTTAATTACTTCAGACAGACCAATCAACATCGTTCCAATTAAAGTAGGAATAATTAGCGTATTAAAGAAAAAACGCCAATCAAACAGTGGCTCATCCATTCCCCCAAAATTGTCATAGACATAGGTCGCATCTTTGTATGCCATAAAAACGCCAGCAATTATGATAAAGATTCCACCATAAAACATCACATTTCCAATAATATTCTTCTGAAAAATAATCATCCACCCCTTTCTATCATTTTACATGTAGTTTGATTATTTTTATAGTAAAATTGATAGAAAGTTTGTACAGGAAAGTGTGATGACTTAATATGAACAAATATATCGTTGTAGGTGCAGGAATTTTAGGAGCAAGCACCGCATATTACCTTGCAAAAAGTGGTGCAGAGGTCACGATCGTAGACCGGCAGGATAAGGGACAAGCAACAGATGCTGCTGCAGGAATGATTTGCCCATGGATTTCACAGCGGCGAAATAAAGCATGGTATGCCTTAGCAAAGGGTGGGGCAAGAATTTACGGGCAATTGGTAGCTGACCTTGCTGCAGACGGTGAATCAGATACTGGATATTCCCGTGTTGGGGCAATTAGTCTGCAAACCGAAGAAAAGAAACTCATCGCTATGCGGGACCGTGCATTAAAACGCGGAGATGATGCCCCAGAAATTGGTGATGTAACGATCCTCCATGAAAGGGAGACCAAGGAACTTTTCCCACTTCTTACTGATGGATATCAAGCAGTTCATATAAGTGGTGGGGCAAGAGTCGATGGTCGAGCAATGCGGAATGCGTTAATTCGGGGAGCTCAGAAACATGGAGCTACTTTTCTGAACGGAGATGCTACACTCATTCATGAGGGTAATCGAGTAACAGGTGTTACTATTAATGGTGCTATTATGCAGGCAGATACAGTTATTGCGACATCGGGTGCATGGATGAACGAATTGCTGCATCCACTAGGAATTGCATTTGACGTTGTACCGCAAAAAGGACAGGTGCTTCACGTAGAGGTTCCTGGTATGGATACTTCTAAATGGCCTGTTGTTATGCCACCAACTAATCAGTTTATCCTGTCCTTTGATGATCGGATCGTTATTGGGAGTACACATGAGGATGATAAGGGATTTGATTATCGCACAACAGCTGGTGGATTGCATCAGATTCTATCCAATGTGATGGATGTTGTGCCAGGGTTGGTTGAAAGCACAGTTATCGAAACACGCGTTGGTTTCCGTCCATTTACTCCAGGATTTTTACCAGTTATTGGGGCTATGCCAGGCTATGAAGGACTTTTGCTTGCAAATGGACTTGGTTCTTCTGGATTAACTACTGGGCCATATGTCGGCTCGCAATTGGCGAATTTAGCCCTTGGTAAGGAGCTTGAAATTGATTTGAGTCAGTATGATGTTAGTGGGGCTTTGAAGTAAGTTTGTTAGGCAGATTTGTTTGTGGGGTCTGTCTTATAACCTATTGTTTTAAAAGAAAAATAAACCGCTGAGAATATCTCAGCGGTTTAACTACATTCATTTTTGTATTAATTTCTTATCAGAAATACGATACTGAATGTCAGCAACTTTTTTTATGAACGTTTGGTCATGGGATACAAACACAATTGTTCCTTCGTATGCATCAATAAACCGTTCAAGTGCCTCAATGGCATGGATATCTAAAAAGTTAGTTGGTTCGTCTAACAATAGTATGTTGTATTCTCCTAAGAACAGCTGGCATAGTTGTAGACGAATTGCTTCTCCACCACTTAATGACTTCACACTTTTTCGTAAATCTGTACCAACAAACTGCATCGAATGTAACACACTTCGTAAAAATCCCTCATCATAATTAGAAGTTTTTTTCATAAATTGCATAACCGTTTCAGCACTTGTAAATTGATAACTCATTTGAAGAAAATAACCTATTTTTGCTTTTGGTGAGATCGTTAATCTGGGCGCCTTATTTGCAATATGCTGGAGCAATGTACTTTTGCCGCTGCCATTACTACCAGTAATCGCTATTTTTTTACCTAGTGGCAACTGAAAGCTTACCTCATCCAATAAAACTTTATCCTTCACTTGTAGCGTAAAACGATCCGCCATAATTGGAAATTTATTATGCAATTCCAAGTGCTTTGACTGCCTGAAGACGATTTTCCTATCTTCTTGTACTGCTTCCACTTCTTCAAGTTTTTCCATTCGATGTTCAATCGCTTTTGCAGCGCGCTGTGCGGCTTTTTGGCTCGTTCCTTTTGATTTCGTCATAAAAGACTTGTTCGGCATAGCGTTTGCTTCTCTTTTTGACATGCGCCCTGCTTGAGCAATTTTTTCCGCCTTTTTCATTTTTTCGTGCGCAGCTCTTTCTAGGCGACTCTTTTCTTTTACAAATTGCTCATGAGCATGTATCTGTTGCTCACGTTCTAACTGCTTCTGGGCAGTGTAGTCACTATAATTACCTGAATATACATGAACCTCTCCGTCACGTATCTCCCAAATGGTTGTGACAAGTTCATCTAGTACAGCACGGTCATGACTAATTAAGACGAGTGCTCCATAATAAAACTTGAGTTCATCAAGTAAAAATGAAATACCTTCTTGATCCAAGTGGGTTGTTGGCTCGTCAATTAGTAATGCCTCATAATAGTCGGTAAACAACTGTGCAAGTTTCAGTCTTGTCTGCTCCCCGCCACTTAGCACATCAGAATCTTGTGGAACTGCTAGTTTTCCAACTAATGCTCTATCGGCTTCTTTTTGGCTTGGGTCTTCAAGCTGTTCTAACAGCCCAAATCCTACATGGCGTTTTACTAATCCTCTTGTCGGTTGAATTTTACCGGCAAGCAGTTTCAGCAATGTACTTTTCCCAACACCATTTTTCCCAACAATACCGATACGGTCAAATTGGTGTACAGCTAATCGTTCTACTTTTAATATTTCTTTATCCAAATAAGACATTTCAACGTTTTCTAATTCAAAACATATTTGTTCCATTTTTGCTACCTCCCCGAAATTTTAATCTTTCGTATCGATAGCTAGAATCGATACGAGCTTGTCATTCAAACTCGTATCAAAAAAATAATAAAAATTGCATGATTGTCACCCTCCTACTTTACTTTTAATGCCATAGCTCCATTTAGAATAACGAGAACACCTATAATAGAAAATAGTGCCGCAACACTTGTTAATTCAAGCAATACTCCTGCAACCGCATAGCCAATTGGGGTTGCTAGTAACGAGAGACTTGTCACAAAACTAAAAACTCTACCCAATAAATGGGGTTCGATTTCTGTTTGGATAAAGGCATAGAATGGTGCTGAAAACAATGGTCCAGACAAACCGACTAAGCCAGCCAACACAATAAAAACGACAAACAGTGATGGTGAGAGTAAACCAGAAATAGATAGTGCAACCCCCATCAGCATCATTCCTGTAACAAGCATTTTAATTTTGTCAAATCGATCTCCAATTACACCGACTAGTGAGCCTCCCACGATTAAGCCCACAGCAAAAATAATCTCCACGATACCAGCTTCCACAACACCCTCTCCAAAATGATTGCGTGTCATCAGTGGAAAATAAGTGCCAAGTGGAATGTATAACATGGCTACAACCGTCATGACGATTGTTAACTTCAACAGAACAGGATGCTTCACAAGTGCATCATATCCCTCTTTCATTTCAACGATAAATCTTGTAGAATCCGCTTTTTCAGTTCTTTGTACTTTTGGAATGTTGATAAATAGTAAAATACTGCTTGCGATAACCGCACCAAAAACATCTAACAATAACACCCATTCGAGTGAGCTAACTGCTAGTAATGACATCCCAACAGCTGGACCTGCAATATTTGATATCGAACCGACTGTCTGTCCCCAACCAGCAACCTTTGTAAGATGTTCTTCGGGTGCAAGTAGTGGAATGGAAGCCTGCATTGCAGGCATGTGAAATGCCGTTGCTAATGAACGAACAACTAGGACAATGATTACCAATAAAATACTTGGCTCATAAAAATACATTGTTATAAATAAGAAGAGACTTCCTAGTGCAACGGTCATATCTGCCAAAATCATCATCAATTTTCGTGAATAACGGTCCGTAATTGTCCCTGCAAATGGACCTACTAATGCCTGTGGTAAAAATCCAGCTAAACCAGCCAGCGTCAGCACCAATGGAGAACCACCCGTTATATCTGTTAACCACCAAATAATACTAAATTGTACAGCAGCACTACTTAGTAATGAAAAGAACTGCCCTGTATATATTGCTATAAATTTCTGTTTCCAATTTTTGTTTTTCATTATAATCGATACCTCCTGAATTTTTGCGTATCGATTTTTCATCGATAAGCGTTTGTTAATTGAATAAAACGCTTATCAATAAAAAAGTAATGTCATCACGTGAATATCCCCCAATCATTTTAAAAACACAAAAAACCACAGACCATCTGCCTGTGATTTGAGAGTAAAGGGAATATGCCCCATCCTTTTCGATTCGGATAAAGCTTAAATTCTTGCCATTAGAAAAAAATATAGAAAGACAGAATAATCCACCTTTCTTCATATTTTATCATTGTAATTGAAATGAAGATTATTAAAAAAGGACAGACTAATCCCATTTACTCTGTATATCCAAACAGAGCCTTTGAACGTATTCAATTACTGGTTCAAAGCTGGGAAACGAAGTCTCATACTGTGTGTCATTTTTTAATAATCCTCCTTCATATTTAAAAGTACGATACCAATTATAATTATCCTTATAGAAAAAGTCAATGCTAAATCTTAACTATACCTTTATTTAACAATTAAAACTGGACATTCTGCTCGCTTGGCAATTTTATGACTGACACTCCCTAGTATAAAGGTCTGCAATTTATTTAACCCTCGACTACCTAAGACAACACAGTCAAATTTATTTTTATTAGCATAGTCAACTATGACGGGTCCTGGCTCACCATGAAGAATATGTGTCTTATAATCTAGCCCTGATTCCTTAATCAATTCTTTTACAGATTTCAATTTATCTCTACGTTTCTTTTCAATCTCAAAATCAGATGCGGCACCAAGAACATCTGACTTAGATGTTTCAATACTAACCACATATACGACTTCAATTGCACTATTAAACTTCTCCCCTATTTCAACCGCATATTTAGCTGCACGTAAGGAATGTTCAGAACCATCTGTTGCAAGTAGTATCTTCTTAAACATCGTGGAACCCCCTCAGAGAGCATCTTGTTTTCTAATAGAATACCATTAGTAAACTTGGTTGTCACCAAGCCTTTCAGTGACAGCCTCCATTGCACTTATGTAGGTAAGAAAGGCTGTAATCTCTAATAATTACTTAGAAAATTACAGCCTTGTAAATTAATTACCAGAAGCTTTTGTAATGCCACCGATACGATTTATTAATTGTTTGCTCTCCATATTTAATCCAGTAAACTGTATACGAATACCATTCTGTTCAAATTTCATTTCAATTTTATCTAAAGCACCAATCGCTGAATCATCCCACAAATGAGCTTCTGTTAAATCTATTTCAACTTGTTTAACTGAATCGGTAAAATTAAATTTTTCCACAAAGTCATTTACAGATGCAAAGAATAACTGACCTTCGACACGATAAATGCGTTTTTGACCACGCATCTCCAATTCTTCTGTTACTTTTACCTTTGATATCTTCGCAGCAAAGAAAATTGCGCTTAGAAGTACACCGGCCAATACACCCTTTGATAAGTCATTCGTTACTAACACAATTCCAACAGTTACTACCATCACAATTGCATCTGTCAATGGTATTTTGTGTAGTGTTGTTAATGACTTCCACTCAAATGTACTAATGGAAACCATGATCATAACACCTACTAATGCAGCCATTGGGATTTGTACCACTAAGCCGCCTAGTGCAACAATTAAAACCATGAGGAATACACCAGCAACAAGTGTTGATAGGCGGCCCCTCCCACCAGATTTCACGTTAATCACGGATTGACCAATCATCGCACATCCAGCCATTCCACCAAAAAATCCTGAAACAATATTGGCGATTCCTTGCCCACGTGCCTCTCTATTTTTATTACTCTCTGTATCTGTCATATCATCAACAATATTTGACGTTAGCAAAGATTCTAGTAAACCAACAATTGCTAGTGATAACGAATAAGGAAAAATAATCATAAGCGTTTCAAGCGAAAACGGTATAGATGGAATTAAAAATACGGGTAATTCTTGTGTTAAAGACCCCATGTCACCAACCGTACGAATGCCTAGGTCTCCAAATATAGCAATAAGTGTTACGACAATAATTGCAACCAACGTTGAAGGTACTGCCTTTGTTATACGTGGAAATAGGTAAATAATTGCTAGCGTTAACCCGACTAAAGCATACATAACCCATGTTTCTCCAACGAAATGCACAAGTTGTGAAGTAAAAATAACGATAGCTAATGCATTAACAAATCCAACCATCACCGAACGTGGTACGAATTTAATTAAGTTTGCTAACTTAAATACACCAAATATTATCTGAATAATCCCTGTTAAAATCGTAGCAGCAAGTAAATATTCTAAACCATGTTCTGCTACTAAATTAATCATCAACATTGCCATTGCACCCGTTGCTGCCGAAATCATCCCAGGTCTTCCACCAACAAATGCTATGACAACCGCAATACAAAATGATGCATACAATCCAACCATTGGGTCAACTCCAGCGATAATTGAAAACGCAATCGCCTCTGGAATTAATGCTAAAGCAACAACAATTCCTGCTAAAATGTCACCCTTCACATTGCCAAACCACTCTTGTCTTAATTGTTCTGTTCTCAACGATTTCCCTCTTTCTATAATAATTTTTCAAGCCATTCATAAGCTTGTGCCGACAAAGACCATAGCATCATAACACAAGAATCACCTTTTGAAAAGAGGAGGGAAAACGCATACACTACATCCATGCTCGCTTATTCATACCTTTTCTTCATTAATTACCATTAATTTATATAATCGCTCTTCATACTTCTCCCAATATGTCTAATGTAATCTGTAATAAAGATGGATAAAGTTGTGGATTGGATTTGTATTTTACAGAAGTGGCGTTAATCTCATAATGAGGAATAATTTTGCTAGAAACTTTTTTCACCAGAGGGATTGGGATATGTAGGATTCCTTTTAAAGCGATATAGTAGTCACCTGCCATCGGGAATAACATACCTGTAATCATTTCTCCGCGTTTCGGAGCTCGTGTGTTTTTACTATTTATATATGTCAATTTAGAATTGCCTTCAAAGAGGTCGTTTAAAATAAATACTTTCCCATTTGAGTGGTCCGTGTTCTCTACCATATAGAATCCAGGATTTAAATGAAGCCATTTAACCAACACTTCTTGTACGGTTACATTTCTCTTTCGCAAATTTGCTTTGTTTCTTAAAAGGTATCGCTGATAAATTGTAATTTGCTCAAGCCCAATTGGGGAACAAAATGTCTGCCAAAAAAATAGTTGTTGGAAGATTCGCTCACCCTCTTCTTTTGAAATGTTCATCCCTTCTATCAATCTTTCCATCTTATTAACAATCGTTCTACTATAATAGTGCATAGCGAAATCAAATATCTCATCTAATATTTCAAATAATTCTTCCTGTACAATATCTGGAAACAACACAACGTTGCTAAGTTGTCCTTGCATGATTCTATCTCCTTTCGCTTTTTTCTTATTCTACCATGGGACAGAAATCGCTGCAGAACGTGAAACCTGATTTTACAGGACCAAATTGCACGCATTTTGCTATTTCTCTCTAGGGAAAACGTAAAAACTGAAGAAGAATGTGTGGTGTTTTACAAATTAAGGGTAATTTTCAATCTTTCATAAAAGCTCTTTTCGCATATTTTGTTGCATTTTTTATAATTAGCATTTTGTATAGACTCCGAAGTAAGTTAAAGGATTACTTAATCACATCGTTCCGGAAAGACACTTCGCTTTTCGCGGGCGGCTGATGAGCCCCCTTCGTGCTGACGCACTACGATGTCTCATCTAGGCCTCTCCTCCCGCAGAAGTCTTCGTGCCTTTCCTCCACTGAGATCCTGCTCTATCGCTGTACATTTTTGAATTTTACTGTCTATTATGATTGTTGATTGTAGCGGAGGGCAGCCAGTCGACTCCTACGGGAACAGCACGTGTCCGAAGACCCCGCAGCGGCGATCTTTCCGCGAGGAGGCTGAGGCCGTGCCCATGGAAAGCGTACTGGCTGACCGTAGCGGAAATCAACGTGCACTTACTTCGCATTTTATATCAACTATAAATTTCAATAGCTAAAAAATAAGTAATCTTTAAGAAAAAGCCTTCAAAAAAAACTCATCTACCAGTTAACCAGTAAATGAGTACCTAGATGCTTATGTATTTTTCCATACAGCAGTATATTTCTTTTTATATTTTACATCTTCTTCCTTTTCAATTAAGTCCAATGCTAACTTCTTTATGCCTTCATCATTTAACACATCATATAAATTTCTTAAACCTTGTATCATATCAAAGCGAATGAGTGTGTAGTTCTTTTCATCAGTACCGTTAATAAAACGATTTGAAAAATGATCTAACACTAACGCTTTTTGTTCAGATCCGGCTAGCCCAATTTTCCAAATGGATTGTAAGCTATGTCTTGCTGTTACGAACTTCTTATCTTTCGTCACTTCCCATACGGAAGAAAAGTCTTGAAGCATTCTGTTCTCTGGATCACTCTTCGCCAAACCACATAGAAATTGTGCAGCCCTAGACCTTTCGTGGTTATCCTTATGTTTTAAACTCTCCTTCAATTCGTCCCATACTTCATATGCCCAATCGACCTTATTATCAATTGCTATCATAATTTGATTATATGCTTCGTATTGTACATTTTTGTCGGCTGCATAAAGTTCCTCAAAATACGCTTTAATTGTTCCGTTCAATCTAATCACTCCAGTCAGTTTCTTAATATGGTCAGTCTTCATGTAATTTAAACAATTAAGCTCATTATACTCTATTTTAGTTGATTGGAAGGGTGGTGGATGAAGATTCCACCACTCAATATAGATTAGATTTGAATAATACCAATAAATATAGCAATTACTAACAAGACAAGGCTAAGTCCCCACATCCAGAATAGAGAATAGCGTAGATGACGTCCCATTTCAAGTCCTGATAAACCAAGTGCAAGCCAAACTGCTGGGGCTAAAGGACTGACAAATGTACCTACAATATTACCAATAATCATCGAATATGCAGTAGATAAAGAGGCTACTCCAAAACCTGATGCAATTTGTTCTACGACTGGAAATAAAGCAAAGTAATACGCATCCGTACTTAATAGTAAATCAAATGGTACACCTAAAATCCCAATGATAATATGCAAATAAGGTGCAATCGCTCCAGGAAGGATACTTACAACATCATTTGCTATAGCAGTTAACATTCCTGTCCCATTTAGGATTCCTAAGAATAATCCTGCCGCAAGAATAATGGATGCCATTGTTAGTGCATTTGGTGCATGTGCACGTATTCTTTCCATTTGTTCCTTAACATTAGGAAAATTGATAAGTAAAGCGATACTAACCCCAATCATAAACGCTAATCCAGCTGGAACAATCCCCGACATAAGAACACCAATAACAGCTACAGCTAAAATAGCATTTACCCATAATAATTTTGGTCTGGTCAAAGTATCTTTTTCTTTGGAAACTTCCTTATCATTCATGACAGTTTCATCATCCAATAGTTCGGCCGTTGCTGCGATTTCCAAAGAACCATATTTCTTAACAATTCGACGTTGCTCTCTCATTCCAAGTAATACAGCTAAAACTAACATTAGAATAACGCCAATAATTTGAATCGGTATAAGTGGTCTCCATAATTCTGTAACATCCATCCCAAGAACAGAAGCGGTCCTCCCTAATGGACCTGCCCATGGAAGCATATTCATAATACTTGCGGAACCAGCTATTAATAAAAGTAGGAGATATGGATTCATTTTTAAACGGTTATATAATGGAAGAAGTGCTGGAATGGTTATCAAAAATGTAGAAGCTCCAGATCCATCTAATTGTGCTACTACCGCAATAAGAACAGTTACCACACTAACAATGATTACATTCCCTCTTGAAAAGGCTACCATTTTATTAATTATTGGATCAAATAAACCGACATCTTGCATTATTCCAAAGAATAGGATTGCGAAAATAAACATGACAGCAACAGATATAACCGTCCCTATTCCATCTTCAAAAAATGTACCAATTTCAGAAAAAGTAAATCCTGCGAGTAGCGCCCCAATAATCGGTGGTAACACCATTGCAACAATCGGAGTTACTTTGCCGCTGATAAGTAGAGCTACGATAACTATTATAATTATGAAACCAATTAAACTTAGACTCATATTTTCTCCCCTTCCCACGGTAAATATTACAACTCTATGCCATCCCTTTTATTGAATGCGCTTGCAATAGAGTGTAAATTCATTTGATTCTTTAGATTAATAAAAAAATACCATAAATTCAGGAAGGGATAAATAATTAGTCCATAAATGTAATAACCTGTATATTATTAATATTGTTCATAAGTTTCACAGAGAAATATATCTACGTTCTGGTCTTCCAACACTTCCATAAATAAGTTTTGTTTCTATCTTATTCGTTGACACTAAATATTCTAGATACCTTCTTGCTGTAGAACGACTTGTTCCAATTTCTTTACTTAGCTCAAGTGCAGTTATTCCTTCAATTCCCTTATCTTTAAATAGTTGAATAATCTCATTCAGAGTAATAGAATCAATCCCTTTTGGTAGATTTGTAGTGGCTGCGGAATGCGAAGTTTCCCCGAAACCTATAATAAGATCAATTTCTTTCTGATTCCACTCTTTATCCACTTCTAGCTGTGTTCTGAAGTCTTTATATCTCTTTAACGTTTGCTCAAAACGTGAATCATCAAATGGTTTTACAATAAAGTCAAAGATACCCCCACGTAGCGTTTCCTTAATCGTTTCCACTTCTTTTGCCGCTGTTACGACAATCATATCAACATCATGGTACCTATGACGAATTTCCCAAAAAAGATCTAAACCCTCTACATCAGGTATGTAGATATCCAATAAAATCAAATCTGGCAAACATTCTGTATTGTCAAGGAAAATCAATGCTTCTTTCCCACTGCTAACCGTATGCTGCACTTCAAATCCATTCACTTTTTCAACATATTGCCGATTAATATCGGCCACCCTAAAATCATCCTCCACGATGAGTACAGAGAAATTATTACTCATTTGTATCCCCCTCTTTTGGAATGCTTATGAGGAAACAAGCCCCTCCCAACTCTCCTTCTTCTATGATGATTTCCCCACCAACTTCTCGTATCACTTGCTTGGATAATGCCAACCCTGTACCATGATGTAGTCCAGGTTTTGTTGAGAATCCTTGTTCAAATATATGCGGAATATCTTTTTGTTTAACACCCGTACCAGAATCTTCTATTTCAAATAAAACTTCTTCCCCTATGTCCGTAAAGAAAATGGAGATTTTACGTTCCTCATCAATATTATTTTTCACTGCATCTAATGCATTTTCGATGACATTCCCTAATGCCGTTAGAATTGCATCCTGCTGTGCTTCAGAAAACGAAAACTTTAGCTGACTGTATGGATTAATAGAAAAAGTAACGCCAAGTTCGAGCGCTTGATTGAACTTTCCAAGTAGTAAAGCATGAATCAATGGGTCAGAAATATTTTCTGATAAAAACTTTAATCGATCACTTTGAATATTATTTTCCTTTTTTATAAAATCAATAGCCTCTCTTAGTTGGTTGTTCAATATTAAGCCAAGTATAATATGAAGTTTATTGGAATGCTCATGTGTTTGCGCTCTTTGTGCATTTGCATATTGCTTAATTCGTGATAATTCTTCAGTTACTTTCTGAAGCTCACTTTTTTTTCGAAAAGTGATTACGGCACCTGATATTACCTCTCCTTGGTACATCGGTAATTGGTTAACCAATACAATCTGTTCACCAAAAACCATTTCCCTATCAGTAAAGTTTTCTCTATTATTAGTAATTGCTGGTAAAATCTCTTGGATTTTCGTTCCAATATAATGCTTATCCATATCCACATGTTGATTAGGTAGAAATTCTTTTGCAGCTACATTTATTGTTGTAATCAATCCATTATTATCAATTGCGATTATTCCTTCAAGTGTCGACTCTAAAATAGCTTCTTTCTGCAAATACAGATGCGAAATTTCTTCTGGCTCCATATCGTACAACAATTTCTTTATGTAATTAGAAATAATAATAGCACCTATAATCCCTATGAGAACGATAATGCCAAGCGTATACCATATGGATTTACTTTGATTTATAATAATATCTTGTACATTATCATTTAGAAAACCGACAGATACAACACCAATTATATTTTCTTCATCATATATTGGCACTTTTCCTCGAATGGATAACCCGAGCGTTCCCACTTCTTTCGATATGTATGACTGCCCATGTAACAATGCTTGTTCATTATCTCCACCAACCATTTCTTTGCCAATTTTGTTAGTATCTGGATGTGAATACCTTATTCCATCACGGTTCCCCACCACGATGAATTCAGCCCCAGTATCTTCCCTGATGGGGATGACAATGTCTTGAATGACTGATGAAGGATCCTCCAAATAAAAGGAATCCTTTATTTCGGGGATATTCGCTACACTTTCAGCTAAACTTAAAGCTCTTTTCCCAATTTGGTCTTCTATCGTGGCTGATATGAAATGATGTAGGAATAGTGCAAAAGTAATACATATTCCAACGATCAGTAAGCTAATAAGCATTATCATCTTAAGCCTTAAATTAAATTTCACTTTTGGAGCCATGTATTTTCACCTCACTTCAGCGCCCAATTCGGGCCATTTTGGTGCCTGTCACTTGTCATCATTTTGGTGCCTGTCACTTGTCAGAATTTGTTTAATTTTGTCGAAATAATATTACTAATCTAGTACATATTTATCTCTCCCAGCTGCTAATCCGAACAAGAATACTAGAATAGCAACGGTGATAATGGTGGCTAATGGAATATTCCACAAATGCGTAATATCATATAGATACCCTATAAAAATTGGCCCGACTGCCGCAAGGACATAACCTAATGCCTGTGCCATACCCGATAACTCAGCAGCATCACGAGCATTCCGCGCCCGCATGCCCAAAAATGCGAGAGCCAATGCAAATGTTCCTGACAATCCAAATCCGATAAACATGGTACTAATAATCACCAACGGATAAGCTTCACTAATCAAAAGCAGGGAAAATCCTACAACCGAGCAAAATGTTATGGCAGAAGCAACCCACCGCTGTGATTTGAATCGTCCGGCAATAACTGGTACAAGAAAGCTTGCTGGAAGACCAATAAATTGTGCAAAAGAGAGCAGCCATCCTGCAGTAGACATACTGAAACCTTTATCATGCAGTATCATTGGTAACCATGAAATCGTGACATAGAATAAAAAGGACTGAAGCCCCATAAAAATCGCTACTTGCCAAGCTATTGGTGAACGCCACATTTGCTTCGTATTAGAATGCACATATCTTCTCTCTTCTACTTGTTTGTCAGCCTGGGCTTTCCTAGACAGGATAAACCAAATGATTATTCCAGCAATTGTAGGAATTACCCAGACTAATAAAGCCAATTTCCAACCAAGATCGAGTCCACTAGCTAAAGGTATACTTACCCCAGAAGCCGTTGCAGCAAATATCCCCATAGAAGTTGAGTAGATACTCGTCATTAGCCCTACTTTCGCTGGAAACTTATCCTTAATAATCCCAGGTAAAAGCACATTTAATATAGCAATTCCGAATCCAACAAACAATGTGCCCGAAAAAAGTAAAAATACCAATGAAATCGATCGGACACTTACCCCTATTAAGAGAAAAGCCAAACCAATTACTATTGCACGTTCATTTGTATAGCGATTTCCAAGCCTTGGTGCAACCGGAGACATCATTGCAAAGGCAATAAGCGGCAAACTCGTTAACAGTCCTGCACTCCAATTTGATAAACCAATATCATCCCGAATCATACCAATGAGCGGACCAACAGATGTGATTGCAGGACGTAAGTTAAAAGCAACAACAATAATGCCCACTATTAATAAAATTGAATAAAATCGTTTTGTTTGTTCTGACGTACCTAACAAATTTTATAACAACTCCCCTCACAAAATCGGTGCCTGTCACTCCTCGGATTTTGTCGTTTTTTGTCGACGATAGTACACTGTTTCGATTTAAATAACCCCCTATGAGTTATTATTCATTTTAGGGGGCTATTTTTTAGATTTGATATGCAGAAAGCTTACTCCTTTGCCAATTCATAAGTAGCTTGTGCGTACAATGCTGTTGCTTTAAGTAGGTCTTCCACATATGCATATTCATCTTTCTGGTGCATGACATCTTCACGCCCTGGGAACATTGCACCAAACGCAACACCATGCTCCAGTGCTCGCGCATAGGTTCCACCACCGATTGCCAGTAGTTCGGCTCTTTCACCAATTTGTTCTTCATACACTGTTTGTAATGTTTGAATGAGTGGATCATCTTTCTTCACATAAGCAGGCTTAGAATCGCTAAAGTTTTCCATTTGAAGACCTGCTTCTGCTAATTTCGCTTCAATCGCTGTTCTGCCTTTATCAATATCAAATGTTACTGGATAACGCATGTTTAACCCGATACGCCCTCCAGTTTCCTTCTGATAGCTCATAATTCCTACATTTATGGTTAACTCGCCAGAATCCTCATCACGATAGGCAATGTCAAATACTTCCCCACGGTTCTTATTATAAAAATCGGATACCGTATGAACAAATTTCTTCCCTGCACCATCTAAATCATACGTATGTAAAAACTTCGCCATCAAAATACCAGCATTTTTACCATTTCGTGGTTCCGCACCATGGGCACTCATACCAACCAATGATAAAACAAGTTTTTCTTCCTTTTCAGAAGTATTTCCTTCTAGCCCGAAATCCCCTAGAAAATCCTGAAATGCTTGTACAATCTCTGTTTTCCCCTCAACTTCTATATGTGCTTCTGCATAATCAGGCACCATATTATATCTACGCCCAGAATCAAAAGATACCAATTGAATACTTTCACTAGATTGCTCAGACTGTACAGGTTGTACAATATCATAATCGGAAATACCTTTTTCTGCATGGATAATCGGAAAATCTGCGTCTGGTACAAAGCCTAGAGTCGGCATTTCTTCTTTTTCAAAATAGTGTTCCACACATCTCCAATCACTTTCCTCATCAGTACCGATAATCAAACGCACTCTTTTCCCGAGTGGTAGTCCTAATTCTTTTACAATCTTCATGCCATAATATGCAGCAATCGTTGGTCCCTTATCATCACTAGCACCGCGTGCATAGATTTTACCGTCTTTTATTACTGCACCATAAGGGTCTACGCTCCAACCATCACCCTCAGGCACGACATCAACGTGACCTAAAATTCCAACAAGTTCTTTTCCTTTACCCACTTCTAGGTGACCTGCTAGATTGCCAACATTTTTCGCTGTGAAACCATCTTTCTCTCCAAGGTCTAGAATATATTGTAAAGCATCCTTGACACCTTGTCCAAGCGGCGCATCAGCATTAGTATTTTCTTCATCTAGCACACTTTTAATCTTTAACAACCCTTGTAAATCTTTGATAAAATCATCTTTCCTTTTTAAAACTTCATCCATCCAGTTAATCTTTTCCATCATTTTACACTCCTTGAAGCATGGGGACGGTTCTTCCGCTTCCATGCTTTCTATTTTCCACAACATTTTTTATACTTTTTATTACTTCCGCATGGGCAGGAGTCATTTCTGCCTATTTTCTCTACTTTTCTTACTCCCCTTGGCTCAGGTCTAGATTCAGGCAATGGACGTAAGGCTTTTTGTTCTTCACGAAATAACTCTTCAGATGTATGGCCTTTAAGGAACCATTCTCTCGTATTATTCATCAAATGGATAAGCTTTCCAGTTAACTCTTCAATTTCTTCTAAACTTTTAAAGTCAAATCGTTTTCCTAAATATTGTAAAACATCTTGAGGCCCGTCGCCATTTCTTGTTGCATACACGCACTCTTCTACGATGTTCTCAGTCTCTTCCCGATCAATTTCATAATTCTTAGTAATAAAGTTAACCAACTGTACATAACCCTGGTTCTTTTCAACAAAATCTGAGTCACCAGCTTTTAAGAGTTGTTTTTTCGTAAAAGGATAAAATGGCACATTTTTTCTTGTCTGTTGCTCTTCTAACACCTTTTTAGGATCATTCACTCTAATATCTGAGATACCATTTGTATCAATATAGAATCCATTATAATAAGATTTTGCATCTTCCATTACTGCTGAATACGCAGCAATATCAATTGTTTCTTTTATATATTTACCCATTACCTCTATAAAGTCCTTCATACGTAGTGTCCCATAATAATACAATATACCCTGTGTAAGTTTAATCCATTCCGTATTTCGTTTTACTGCTGTTCTTATCTTAAAATCTACTTCTAGCGTAGCTATTGCTCGGCTAAACTCTTCCGGAACAGCTAATACCTTTCTTCCGTTCAAGGTACCAGTATAAACCACCCCACTAGCTCGGAAATAGTTAAGTTGGTCTGTATCTAAGTTTGGAGCGTCTAAATAACCACCATTATGAGCAATCTTTGTTAACAAGTTGAAACGCTCAGTATCCAACCCTAGACAAAATGTTTCTAAGAATGCAGGGAGCTTTTCTTCTAACAATGCAATTAGTTCTGCTTTCTTTAAACTACTTGCATTCTTTAATTCTAAAAACTTCCTTATATCATCCAAGTTTATTTTTGTATATTTACTTAACCCTTCATGTAATGTAAAAGGAACAGCTATATCACTCCAGAATTTCTTATTCTGTCTTATTTCTTCATCCCTTTTCATTTCTTCTAAACCTTCCATAAGTTTCATCATATGTTTTTCTTCTATTTTTCCGCTCATATTATACCCCACTTCCTCTTCGTTGAAAAAATTCTTCTAGAAATATTTTACCATATGTAATCAAGGAACGTAGAGTTGCTACTATTTTAGTCTGCATACAATTATAAAGATTTTACCTTCATATTTCTGTATTAATTTGAATGACATATGACCAAATGGGGGTATATTTTTGTTAAACACATTATGTATGAGATTAAGGTTTATACATTTGAAAGGAGGGCTGAGAAGAGTGGAACAAGAAGCAATGCTAAATGAAATCTTAAATGCGTTAAAAGTACACGGGGAACAGATAAGAACGGAGACGAAGGAAGGATTCAAGCTTGTCGATAAACGTTTTGAACAAGTTGACGAGCGTTTCGACAGATTAGAACAGAAATTTGACAGAAGCCAAGTTCTATATCAGTTCTTGCGAGAACATGGGAGTAATCTCCACCCTTATTACGCTTTCTACCGTTGAATTTCTCATCTAACACTAGCATTTCAGCAACTGTACGATAATTATTTTCTTCCATGAGGGTAGCATTTTCTTTAACAGCCTGTAGAAGGACGCCAGCCTCGCCTGCTTTTGTTTCGCTTTTACGATTTGATTTAAATCCTCGATTTTTTGCATAGTGAATTAGGATTCTAGCAAACTCTCTATCGGTTAATTTCCTCTCCACACCATTAACACGAATTAGCCAGATATCAAAATCCTCTTCTTCCCAATTATATAGCTGATTCGCCTGTATTTCGGATAGTAGACCCTTCTTTATAATAAAATCGCGTACTCTACCAACTCTATATCGTCGTCTCCTTATTCTCCTTCTTGCTGACCTCGCTTCACGTCTTGGTGTAGCAAGTAATGAGCCGTTCTTTGGATTTTCCGCAACGTCAAAAACTCGAGAATTCAAGTCCTCGATTCGTTCTTTGTCTAGATTAATAACAGCCCAACCGACTGATGAAATCCCAATATCTAGTCCTATGCTATATCTCACTAGAATCACCCTAATTAATGTATTTTTAGTGCTTTGTGCCCTATTTTAGATATAAAAAAAATGACTAAATGCATTTAGTCATAGTTGTAATGGGGAACTCCGCGTATGCGAAGCTAGGCGATCCCCAACGCCACGGCTTAATGCCTTACCATAATAACTTACCTGTGAACACTGATGTAATATAATTCAAACGACCTTCCCCTAGGTCGTTATATCTATCATATAAAATATAAAAAATTTTTCAATATTTTCTGTTATAATTATTTTCAGAGTGGTACTGTCACCCGTTCCGTTACGTTCAGTAGTAATACATCAAATAAATAAGAATCACAGACCGTTCTTACGGCGTATCTACTAGAATATAATATAACAAATCTATTCATGATAAAAGGAGTTGAGCACATGTCTACAGTAGGTGGAAAGTATATCGAAGTTGATTCTGGTGTAGAAATTTTTGTTCAAGACGTTGGACAAGGTGATGCAATTGTATTTATTCCTGGTTTCACTTTCACTACGGAGGTTTTTTCGAAACAAGTGGATTATTTTTCAAAAACAAATCGTGTGATTGTTATTGACCCACGAAGCCATGGGAGATCAACGGTTACTGTACAGGGAAATGATTATGTTACACACGGAACAGATTTGGCTAACGTGTTACAACAGTTAGATGTAAAGAATGCAACACTTGTAGGTTGGTCTTTTGGCTGCTTTACTGTCTGGGAGTATATCAAACAAAACGGAGTAAACAACATTAGATCGATCGTCATGGTCGATATGCCAGCAAAATCATTGTCTATAAATAATGAGGATTGGGTAGAAGGTTCACTTGATGATATTGCTGCAATTTACAGTACGTATTTACGCAATCCGCAGGGTCAGAGGCAATTCATTACGGATTATATTCAACAAGTAATGGTTCAGCGGGAACTAGAAGAGGAAGAATTAACATGGCTTGTGGAACAATCATTAAAAACACCATATTACATTGCGGCAAATCTATTTGCATCAGGTATGTTTTCCGATTATCGTGCTCATGCAACATCAGTGGGGAATTCTATTCCAACATTAACGATTGTTGCTGAGCATTGGTCGGAAACTGCAGTAGCATACACAAAGAAACTTTCCCCAGAGTCTGAAATCGAAGTATTAGGTGGACATATGATGTTCTGGGAGCATAGTGATCCATTTAATCAAATCATTAAGAATTTTATTAAATAGTAGCACCCCAAAAGATGGCTTCGTTTCGTTATCTTTTGGGGGTCAATCCATTACATTACATTTAATACTTTATCCGTTATTTTCCGAATGACGTCTCCACGACTAACAATCCCAACCACTTGCTTCGCACCATTTATTACTGGTAACTTTTTAAAGTGATGTTTTGATAATATTTTTAATGCGGTTTCTAAGTCGTCATCTTGGTTTAAAGTTACCACATTTTTTTTCATAATAGACTTTATCTCATCGGTACCTCGATGCGGAATAACCTCTTCTAAATCTTCTTTATAAAACATTAAGTAGGAACTATATGTTTTTGGACTGATATGCCTTAACACATCTCCATCACTAACCATCCCAATTATTTGACTGTAATCGTTTACAATCGGAAGACCACCAATTTTATTTTTTGATAAAGTTTCCAATAATGTTTTTATCGTATCATCCTCTTTTAACATATACACATCTTTAATCATAAAATCCCTTACCAACATTACGCTCATCTCCTATTCGGGTGCCTGTCACTTGTCGAGTTTTGTTGTAATTTGTCGAGGTTTGATTTTCACATTATTATTATACCACATTTCATAAAATTAGTGAATAACTTCACAAGGATGCCTTCTTCCAAAACAATAAAGCCTTGCTTATCGAAAGCAAGACTTTGACATACACTAATCATTAATGCTTCATTTTCGGATCTAATGCGTCTCTAAGTCCATCTCCAATCAAATTAAATCCAAGAACAACTAACATGATGGATATACCTGGTGCAAATAACGTCCAAGGGGCTAGTTGAATAAAATCACGAGAATCAGCAAGCATTTGGCCCCATTCTGGTGTTGGAGGTTGTACCCCGAGCCCCAAAAAACCAAGTGCCGCTGCTTCAAGTATGGCTGTACCAAAACTTAATGTTGCTTGTACAATTATTGGAGCGATACTATTTGGTAAAATATGATGAAAAAGAATCCTGCCGCTCTTCATTCCTTGAGCTTTAGCAGCCATGATATATTCTTCCTCACGCAAACTTATTACTTTAGAACGAACAAGTCGACCAAAGATAGGGATATTTACAATGGCTATCGCTATTAAGGCATTTTCTAAAGACGGACCTAAAATCGCAACGATAGCAATTGCAAGTAATATACTTGGAAAAGCTAGTAATATATCAAAGATTCGTGAAATAAGCATATCGATCCAGCGCCCAAAATACCCTGCAAGGATACCTAATAAAGTACCAAAAACCAACGCACCCGTAACAGCAAAAAAACCAACCTGTAGGGAAACCCTTGCCCCGTAGGCAATTCTTGTGAAAATATCCCTACCTATGTGATCTGCCCCTAACCAATATTCTTCAGATGGTGGGTGGAGCCTGTTAGCTAGATTCTGTTCTTCATACGTATACGAAGAAAGAACTGGTGCTAAGAGACCGAGTAAAATAAAAAATAGAATAATTGTAAAACCAATAATAGCAAATCGGTTTTTCCTTAATCGTTTGAAAGTATCTTTCCAGGGAGATATTGCTTCTTGTTCTTCCAACTCTATTTCTTCAAGATTCATAGGGTTTGCTTGTTGTTCCGCATGTTTTTTTATTTTACTTGTTCCCATATGCAACTCCCCCTAATATTTAATCCTTGGATCAATTATCTTGTACATAATATCAACAATAAGATTTACCATAACAAAGATAAATGCAATGACTAGAATTCCCGACTGGATAACGGGATAATCCCTAAAACTTATGGCTTCATAAACATATCTACCAATCCCTGGCCAGCTAAAGATCGTCTCTGTTAGAATCGCTCCACCTAATAGTACCCCTGTTTGTAAACCAATTACAGTTAAGATGGGAATAATTGCATTTTTTAATGCATGCTTATAAATTACTAAAAATTGACTACCACCTTTTGCACGAATGGTTCGAATGTAGTCAGATTTCATAACCTCTAGCATACTTGAACGTGTCATTCTTGCAATAATTGCCATTGGTATCGTACCTAAGGCAATGGCTGGTAATACCAAATGTTTTAAGATCGTAAATGCTCGTTCAAAATCAAGATGTATTAACGAATCCAACACGTAAAATTGTGTAATTGCAGCGATTGGATCCCTACTATCCTGTCGTCCATAAGCAGGTAGCCATCCAAGTTCCTGTGCAAAAATCCACTGCTCCATCAATGCTAACCAGAATACTGGCATCGATACACCAACAAGCGCAATAATCATTGCAAGAAAGTCAAACCAAGAATTTTGTTTCCATGCACTAATAATGCCCGCATTCACTCCAATGACAATAGCAAATATCATGGCAAAAATAGTTAACTCGATTGTTGCAGCAAGATGGGGCCAAATTTCACTAGAAATTTCAGCCTTTGATCGTAGGGAGGTACCTAAATCACCTTGTAACAGGTCCATAAAATAAATTCCATACTGTACCCAATAAGGTTCATTTAATCCCATACTTTCTTCTAAGTCTGCTATGGCTTCAGCAGTTGCAGCCTCTCCTAAAATTACCTGTGCTGGATTTCCTGGGATAAGGTGAACAATGGAAAAGGTAATAATTGTCATTCCTAATAGGACTGGTATGAGCATGAACAACCTTCTTACAATATAGGCAAACATTTTTTCACCCCTTGTTCGTTATCGTTATGTACGCTATAAATTCCTTATTTATTTGAACGAATTGGGAAAATGGATTCAAGGGAAAGGGTAGTAGCAAGCAACTACTACCCCCTCTTGTAACGGTTACTGAGCTAATTCAACTTCTTCTAATGATTCACTTGTTGAAGGATGCGGCACATAATTTAATACACCACTACCAGCTGCTAATACAGGAGTAGAATGTACTAATGTTACCATCGGAGAGTCTTCCGAAATTAATGCTTGTGCTTCCGCATATAGCTCAGCACGTTCATCCTGATCAACAGAACGCTTTGCTTGGTCTAATAGCTCATCAACCTCAGGACTGTTATAAAACGTATTGTTACTACTTCCAATATTTGAACTATGAAGTAAACTACTTAAGAAATAGTCTGGATCGCCATTGGTACCGGACCATCCCATAATGTACATTTGATGTTCACCTTGTTCAGTCATCTCTAAGTACGGTGCCCACTCATGACTTGTAATGGTTACATCAACACCAACGTCCGCTAGATTGTTTTGTACAATTTGTGCAACTGTTTCTGGATCTGGCATATATGGTCTTGCTGTCGGTGACATCATCAATTCAATTTCTAAGTCATCCACATAACCTGCTTCTTCTAGTAACTCTCTAGCTCGTTCTGGATTATAATTATAACCTTCAACATCATCGTTATATCCTAGATAACCTGGTGGTAATGGATTCTTCGACGTAGTTGCATAACCAGCATATAAAGCATCTGCAATTGCTTGCTTATCAATTGCGTAATTGATTGCTTGACGGACTTCTTTCTGATCAAATGGTGCTTTTTGCGAATGGAATCCAACATATCCAAAGTTGTTCTCTGAACGCGTATAAAGCCCAATTCCTTCTTCAGATTCAATACCTGCAGCATCATCTGGATTTAATCCATCCATAATATCTACTTCACCAGACCGTAGCGCAATTAAACGAGCAGAGTTATCTGGGATTACCTGGAAAATAACTCTATCTAATTTAGGCAAGCCTTCTTTACGATAATCCTCAAATTTCTCTAAAACAATGGAATCATTCTTTGTCCAACTAGCAAATTTAAACGGCCCAGTTCCCACTGGATTTTCATTAATTCCAGAGCCATACTCCTCAAGTGCTGCAGGAGAAGTAATTGCGAAGTAACTCATTGCTAAATTTTGCAAGAAAAATCCAAGTGGTTGATTCAGAACAAATTCAATTTCATGATCATTAATAACGTTAACTTCCTCTACGACATGTCCTTCATCACCTTTATATCCACCAAACATTGTTCCATACATGGAATATACATACGCTGCATCTGAAAATGCATACTCATGTTCTGGGTCTGCCCAACGGTCGAAATTAACTTTAACCGCTTCGGCGTTAAATTCTGTTCCATCATGGAATGTTACCCCTTCCTCAAGATAAAAGGTATAACTTAATCCATCATCTGAAACCTCCCAATCATGTGCAAGCCCTGGTTTGATTTCAAAAGAATCAGCTTCAAAATCGAGCAACGTTTCGAGAACTTGTTTTGTTACTCGTGATGATTCTCCATCTGTTACACTTCCAGGATCTAAACCTTGTGAATCCCCACCTCTTGCAAATACAAGTACTTGATCACCAGTGGCTTCGGTAGGTTCTTCAGATGTTTCTTCTTCACTCGTTGAAGAATCATTTGTAGTTTCCTCCCCATTATCAGTGGATGACGTGTCATCATTACTGCTTTGACTACCGTCTCCACTACACGCTGCAAGAACTAGAACAACACTAATGAGTAAAGCGAATAAAAGCGAAAACTTAAATCTCATTTTTGTTTTCTTCCCCCTTTATAGCTATTTAATATATTTTTTACTGCACTCCATCTTGATAAAGATGACATGCAACAAAATGATAATTCTCAACGGCTTGAAATTCCGGCCTTTTCTGTTTACAAATATCCATAGCATGAGGACATCTTGTATGAAAGGCACAACCTGTTGGTGGGTTTTCAGGGCTTGGTACGTCCCCTTTTAAAATAATTCTTTCCTTTTTTATATCTGGGTCTGGATCAGGTACTGCAGATAAGAGTGCTTGTGTATAGGGGTGTTTTGGTTCTTCATATAATTTATCTTTCGTTGTTAATTCAACCATTCTTCCTAGATACATTACTCCAACACGATCACTAATATGTTTCACCACACTTAAATCATGAGCGATAAATAGATAGGTAAGATGGTATTCATCTCTAAGTTTTTCCATTAGATTGAGAATTTGTGATTGAACAGATACATCGAGTGCAGAAACGGGTTCATCACAAATAATTAATTGTGGGTTATTCGCTAAAGCCCGAGCAATTCCTATTCGTTGTCTCTGACCTCCACTGAATTGATGGGGATATCTTGATGCATGATAACTACTAAGTCCTACGACTTCTAATAATTCTTTTACACGACTTGACCTCTCTACTTTCGAAGTCATCCCATGAACCAATAATGGCTCTCCAATAATTTTTTCAACTGTATGCCTTGGATTGAGTGATGCATAGGGATCTTGAAAGATAATCTGCATATCCCTTCTTAATTTTCGTAATTCTTCCGTATTTAGTTTTGTAATATCCTGTCCATTAAAGGTTATTTCACCTTCTGTAGGTTCAATTAATCGCAGAATTGATTTTCCTGTTGTAGATTTACCACATCCAGATTCACCGACAATCCCTAGTATTTCTCCTTTATTCACTGTAAAAGAAACATCATCAACCGCTTTTACATGTCCAACCTTACGACCAAGGATTCCACTTTTTATAGGAAAGTACTTTTTTAAGGACTTAACTTCTAATAGAGGACGCTGCACGATCTATCCCATCCCCTTTCTTCTCGTCATATAAGAAACATCTACTCTTTCGTTCCCCTTCAATTAAAAACAATTCTGGATCTACTTGAAAACAACGATCAAAGGCACGCTCACATCTAGAGGCAAAACGGCAACCCTTACGATCCATTTTCGGTTTTGGTACTGTACCTGGAATGGAATAGAGTTTTTGTTCTTTTTCATGTAATTTAGGCAAAGACTTAATTAATCCTTGTGTGTACGGGTGCTTTGGATCTTTTAATATTTCTCTTGTTGTTCCTTCCTCAACTACTTGTCCCGAATACATTACAACAACCCTCTCGCAAATTTCTGCTACTACGCCTAAATCATGCGTTATTAATAGAATCGCTGTTTCTTTCTCGTCATTTAGAATTCTCATTAAGTCTAAAATTTGTGCTTGAATGGTTACATCTAGCGCAGTTGTCGGTTCATCGGCAATGAGGATTTCTGGTTCACATGACATGGCAATTGCAATCATTACACGTTGCCTCATTCCACCTGACAATTGATGAGGATATTCGTCAATTACTTGCTCTGCACGGGGAATTCCTACACGCTTTAACATGTTAATCGATTGTTCCTTTGCTTCTTTTTTACTTATTTTCTGATGAATACGAAGCGCTTCTATCATTTGATTACCAATCGTGAATAGTGGATTTAATGAAGTCATCGGTTCCTGAAAAATCATTGAAATTTCGTTTCCTCGGATTTTCTTCATTCGCTTTTCGGTAGTTAAAGCAAGATTCTCACCTTTAAATCGAATCTCTCCTCCGACGATTTTACCTGGGGGACTAGGAATTAATTGCATGATAGAAAGAGAGGTTACACTTTTCCCACAACCAGATTCTCCAACAATACCAACTACTTCACCTTTATGTACCTTGATACTAACTCTATCGACAGCAGGAATTTCTCCATAATCTGTAAAGAAATGTGTGCTTAAATCCTGTAATTCTAAGATGACCTCTGACAAAGTATCTACCCCCTTTAATAAAATATAGTTCTTATTATTTATAATATACTGAATTATTTTTAAAATATCAAGAAAAAGATTATTCTAATCTATTATTGCGTCTTTTATCAAGTCACCTGTATTTTTAATTCTATATCTAAGTCTAAAAGCATAATCTAATTTAAAGAATACGTAAGCATGACAGAAGATATATACGTATCCAAGTCTTATTCTTCTCTAAACACCTTTTTTTGGTTATTTTCACGAAATACTAGTTTGAATTGAATTTTCTAAAAAGTATTAAGTTTGCTACTATTTAGATGCGCTAGTTGTCCATACAGTTTTTAAAGAAAACAAAAATCTATTCAAGGGGGCTTTTTAATGAAAAATAGAAAGTTGCAGTTCGGTTTTATTGTGTTTTCTCTTGCTTTTATTCTTCTATTAGCAGCATGTGGCGGGAATACGGAGGAAACATCAGGAGGTGGCGGAAGTACAGATGATGAAACAACTGCTAGTGAAGGGACGACCGATGAAGAAGCAAACTCAAATGAAAATAGTTTAAACGATTCTTACACCATTGTTAGTGATAATTCATTTGTACCATTTGAATTCGTTGAGGATGGAGAATTGGTAGGCTTTGATATCGAGCTTATCAAAGCAATTGCAGAAGAAGCAGGATTTGAAATCACAAATGGTGAAATTGAAACAACGAATTTCGATGGAATTATTCCAGGGCTACAAACTGGTCAATTCGAGATTGCAATCGCGGGGATTAGTATAACAGAAGAAAGAGCACAAGTTATCGATTATAGTGATCCATACTATGAATCTGGCTTAGCCATTGGAGTACAAAGTGATAATGAAGAAATAAATGGATTAGAAGACTTAGAAGGTAAAACAATTGCTACCCGATTAGGTTCAACCAGTTCAGCGTTTATAAAGGAAAATATTGAAGGTGCTGAGCCAAATGAATACGAACAACTTGACCAAGCCTATTTAGCTGTTGAAAATGGTAGTGCAGACGCCATCCTTTACGATGCACCAAATGTAAAATACTACATTGCAACTACTGGAGCTGGAAAACTAAAAGTAGTTGGTGACTTATATCAAGCTGAGGACTATGGAATTGCTATTACAAAAGGAAATGAAGAACTCGTTGAAGCAATCAATGATGCTTTAGCGACATTGAGAGAAAATGGAACCTATGATGAAATCTATAATAAATGGTTTGGTTCTCAAAATTAACATTCCCGTTACGAAGTAAAATACAATCAAAATAAGACTTATCTCATTTAAGATAAGTCTTATTTTGCTCCAAGAGGTGAAAACATGGAAGGGAAATTTAATTGGGCTAGTATCATTGACTTTTTACCAGAGCTTGGGACTGGCCTCTATTATACATTATTAATATCAATTGTCGGACTTTTAATTGGTTTTGTTTTAGGTGCTATATTCGGTCTAGGACGAATATCTAGGAATAAGCTATTTTTTGGAATTTCATCTATTTATATCGAAGTCATACGTGGTACCCCAGTACTTGTGCAAGCGATTTGGATATTCTTCGCACTCCCATTAATTACTGGTTATAATATGGAATCTATCACAGCTGGTATCGTTGTTATTGCAATAAATTCTGGGGCTTATATTGCGGAAGTTGTTCGTGGCTCCGTTCAATCCATTGATAAAGGACAAGTAGAAGCTGGACGTTCCCTTGGCCTAACACATAACCAAACAATGCGTTATATTATATGGCCACAAGCATTCAAACGAATGATTCCACCATTAGGTAACCAGTTTATTATTAGTATTAAGGATACATCTCTCTTATCTGTTATTCTTGTTCCAGAACTTATGTTTCAGGGAAGGTTAATTGCTTCAAACTATTTTAACGCTGTTGAAATTTATACAGCTGTAGCAGTCTTCTATTTAGCGATTACCTTAACCCTATCCTTTGTACTACGCTATATTGAAAGAAGGTTGGATGTCCAATGATTACAGTGAATGATTTGAATAAACAATTTGGTGATAATGAAGTGTTAAAAGGAATTAATTGTGAGATTAAGCCTTCAGAGGTTGTTTGCGTAATTGGTCCAAGTGGATCTGGTAAAAGTACATTCCTTCGTTGCCTAAATATGCTGGAAACGATAACAAGAGGCGAGGTTATTGTCGATGGCTTCAACTTAAATGATTCGAAAACAGATATCAATATGGTTCGAACCGAAGTCGGCATGGTGTTTCAACAATTCAACTTATTCCCGCATAAACGCGTGATTGAAAATATTATGCTAGCACCTGAAAAAGTACGTAAAATTTCCCGTAGTGACGCAAGAGAACGTGCGATAAAACTACTCGAAAAAGTTGGATTAGCAGAAAAGGAAAATCAATATCCATCTCAACTATCCGGTGGACAACAACAACGGGTAGCCATTGCAAGAGCACTCGCAATGGAGCCAAAGTTAATGTTATTTGATGAGCCAACTTCAGCACTTGACCCTGAACTTGTTGGTGAGGTGCTGGAAGTAATGAAGCAACTAGCACTTGAAGGGATGACGATGGTTGTCGTAACACATGAAATGGGATTTGCCAGAGAAGTGGCTGACCGTGTCCTATTTATGGATGAAGGGATAATTATGGAGGAAGGCGATCCTGAGCAAATCTTCTCAAACCCTAAATCAGAAAGAACGAAGGAATTCTTGAATAAGGTTTTGTAGATTAATATGCCTGTTCCCACTAAGTATGGAACAGGCACTGTTATTTGATTAATGATACTGTTTTTCCTTCGCTATATCTGTATGCTTCTTCTCCAAACGCAACTCGATTTGAGATATTCGTCTTTTATCTCCTAACAATTCCTGTTTATTTTGTTGAACCAATTTTTCAAAATTTAATGCCTTGGGTCTCATGTTACATTCTCCTTGTTATGTTATTACTTTTATTATACCCCAAATAAGCACAATATAAATAGAATTGTTCGAACATTTTATGAATAATTTATTTTTCATATTATTTCATTAATAATTAAAAAACTAACTTCCCCTCACATGAAGTCAAAGAAATACCGAATAATATGGAAAAAAACGGGTGAGGTATAAGTTAAACTATCAATTCGACTTAAATGACTATCTTTAAGTACAGCTTGTTTTTCACTATTCCCAATTAAAAGGTCCCGCTTTAAAACGGCGATTGTTAAACTTCCAAAATAACCTGCAATACTAATGATTACTCCTGATAGAATTCCAAATTTCAAATCAAATGGTGTTAGATATGGGTAAAGAACATAGGAAATACCTGTTGTCACAAACAATGCCACCATAAATCCTTCCCACGTAATATTCGGATTGGCCGACGGAGCAACTCTTCGTTTCCCAAAGTATAGGGATACAAGGTATTGTATGACATCATTCAGCTGAGTCAATAGAACTAAAAACAACACTAAATTCGAACCAAATTCTGGAGATGCTATCTGATAATATGCTAAATGACTAAGACCAAACACCATAAGCATTAATCCCCATTGCGTGAAACTTACTGACCTGAGAAATCCAATCGTTCCTTTACCAATAATTCGTGGTAATGGTAAAAATAAAAAGACATAAATAGGAATAAAAACAATAAACATCCCGTACCAACCAATATAAATCCAATAAAATTGTAGCGGGATCATGAGATATGACCAAAGAAATAAACGTCTGTCCGATTTTCTTGTTTTCATCATCGAAAAATATTCCCTTAATGAAAAATAACAAAGCACCATTAAGGAAAGCAGAGAAACTGCTGGATTAAATAATGTCGCAAAACAAAAGATGACAAACATCCCCCACCACGTTTTCACCCGAAGTTGAATGGTTGAGAAATCCTTGTTGGGCTGTGTTTTGCTCGCTATGAAAAATACAAGTGTCGCAAGTATTAGTGCCAAAAAAATAACAGATAATGTCCAAATCGTTTGAGACATGTGTCCACACCCAATCTTTTATTAAAAACTGCATTCATTTTACTAGATTTCGTTTATAATGAAAAGATGAAGAACTTATTTAAAGAGGGATATATATGAGTCATAAACATTATGTATATATTATGCTTTCTGATACAGGGACCATCTTTACAAATATAATTAAAAAGTATACGAGGGCTCCTTATAATCATGCGTCCCTTTCATTTGACCCTGAATTAAGAGAAATGTACAGCTTTGGAAGAAAAAATCCAAAGAATCCTTTAAACGGTGGTTTTGTTAAAGAGAATGTATTTACCGGGACATTTAGTAGATATCGAGAAACAACTTGTGTCATTTATAAACTGGAAGTTACCGATCGGGAAGTTGAGAAAATGAAAAGAATTCTTGAAATTTTCATTAGAAATGACAATAAATTTCTCTATAATATTCTAGGAGTCATTGGTGTCTCTTTAAAAGAACCGATTGAATTCAGTAATTCCTACTTTTGTTCACAATTTGTTGCCGAAGTCCTTCGCCGCTCGGGGATTAAACTATGGGATAAGCTCCCTGTAATGGTTACTCCAGATGATTTCCGAAACAATGAACGCCTTCAATTAATATACGAAGGAAAGCTCTTTGACTATGAAGCTATTAAATGACTTGGTGAGGGAAATAGTAGGGGCGGTTCTTCTGCTTCATAAGTGCTCGCAACAAGAGAAACTAATCCACATAAAAAAAGAATAATCAAATAAGGGATTTAATATCTTTTATTTGCTCAATGTGACGTTGTTCATGCAAATAGATTTGTTCAATCCACTGATTGAGGGGTAAGTCTCCCAAGGCAGGATGCTTTACTGATTTTTGTGCTAAGATTGATTTATCTTCTATCGTACAAAGAAAAGTCATCAATTTTTTTCTGGAATTATGCAACATATCAAGTACTTGCTGAAATTCAAAGGATCCAGCGTCAGGTTCAACAACTTTTGGAGCTTTATACTTCTTAGATCTATCTAAAATTTGGTGAACTTTCTCATTTTCTTCATGTGTATTCTTTCCTTCTATTAATCCCCAGGCAATCGCCTTTGTTGATGACTTTTCCACTAAAACTAAATGATGGCAAATTTGTGCGATACTCCACGTATCCAATTCAGGACGAAAATTAAATTGTTCTAGACTTAATGAAGATATCTCCTCAATAAGATTATTTCTCATCTCATGCAGCTTATCATTTACGAAACTACTCATAATCTTTCCCCTCTCTATTTAGATTCCTATTCTCTATATATTCACCACGATGAAAAGTATTCTCCAAAACAAAAAAGCCATCCCCACATGTTAAGTGTGTCCAGCACTTAACGGGAATGACTCTTATCTTCAAATCACTAGTATTCTAAGATATTTTCATTATATAGCGGTAAAATCACGATATCAACTGGTAATTATATCAAGTTTTGCAGGGTAATCAGTTATTCTTTTTATATTTACCAAAGATATAATCTGAAATCCACCAGAAAAAAGCATCAGGCACTTTATAATCTGCGCCCAATACTTATTCATCCTATATTATATAACTCCTTGTTCAATCATAGCATCTGCTACTCTTACAAATCCAGCTATATTTGCACCGACAACGATATTACCTTCTACACCATATTCTGACGATGCTTTGACACTTTTACTATAAATATCTTTCATAATGATTTGCAATTTTTCATCGACTTCTGCCTCTGTCCACGCTAGCCTTGCACTATTTTGTGCCATTTCAAGAGCTGAAACAGCAACACCGCCTGCATTGGCTGCTTTAGCAGGTGCAAATAAAACATTATTTTCTATAAACACATCAATGGCTTCTTGGGTCGATGGCATATTAGCACCTTCTCCCACTGCCTTAACCTCATTCTCTACTAACATTACAGCAGCTTCTTTATCAAGCTCATTTTGTGTTGCACACGGCAGCGCAATGTCACATGGGACGGACCATATTCCTGCACAACCAACTTTAAACGTCGAATCTGGGTGGACTTTTACATATTCATATATTCGTTTATTTTCTACTTCTTTTAACTGCTTGATCGTATCTAGATTAATCCCATTTGGATCATAAATGTAGCCACTTGAATCACTACATGCTACGACCTTTGCACCTAACTGCATCGCCTTTTCCATTGCATAAATGGATACATTTCCTGAACCAGATACAACGACCGTACTCGCGCTAAAGCTTAGATCCTTGTCCTTTAACATTTCTTCCACAAAGTAAACGAGGCCATATCCTGTTGCTTCTTTCCGACCTAAACTACCACCGTAACCGATGCCTTTTCCTGTTAATATGCCAGCTTCATATGCACCTTTTAACTTCTTATATTGCCCAAACATATAACCTATTTCTCTTGCTCCGACTCCGATATCACCTGCAGGAACATCGGTATCTGGCCCGATATGCTTACTTAATTCCGTCATAAAGCTCTGACAAAAACGCATAATTTCCATATCCGACTTTCCTTTTGGATCGAAATCAGAGCCACCTTTTGCCCCACCAATCGGTTGCCCAGTTAGGGAGTTCTTAAATATTTGCTCAAATCCCAAGAATTTTACTATACTAGTATTAACAGACGGATGAAATCTGAGCCCACCCTTATATGGACCAATCGCACTATTAAACTGAACACGGTAACCACGATTAACTTTTACATTTCCATTGTCATCCACCCATGGTACTCGAAAGGAAATAAAGCGCTCTGGTTCAACGATTCTGTCCAATATCGCCTGTTTGATATATGTTGGATTTTTCACAAGTACAGGCACTAAGGAGTGAAGTACTTCTTTTACAGCTTGTTGGAATTCCAGTTCGTTCGGATTACGTTCCTCAACATATTTAATTAAACGATCCACATAATCCTTGGCATTTTGTAATGGTGTGGCTTTCATTTCTTCAAGTACTTTCATGATTATCATCCCCTAATTTTTTAAAAATTTGCCGAATTACTTTTATTTCTTCTATTTTCATTTTATAATTTTATAAATGATAGTTTCAATATGTATAATCGATGAAATCAATGCGTTTTTTGCATGAATACATGGAGTGATCAATAATGGAGACGAGACAGATTCGATATTTTTTAAAAGTTGCTGAGATGGAGCATATGACAGAAGCAGCAATTTCCTTACATGTTGCACAATCTTCCGTTAGTAGACAAATTTCTAATTTAGAAAATGAATTAGATGTTGAGCTTTTTATTCGTGAAGGAAGAAGGGTAAAATTAACCCCACTAGGCAAAATATTTTATGACCGTATGAAGCAAGCAATGAACTTGATGGACGATGCAAAGAGAGAAGTAAAAGAATATATGAACCCAGAAAAGGGAACCGTTCGAATTGCATTTCCGATTAGCATGGCGGCACACACACTCCCATCCATTATTTATGCCTTTCGCACAAGATATCCAGAAGCACAATTCGAAATGAGTAATGCACTTTATCCAGACTTAATTAAAGGTGTTGTTAACGGTGAATTTAATTTAGCAATGATTGCACCGATGCCAATTAAGGAACATGAGAAAAAAATAACTGGAACAACCTTATTCACGGAAAATATAGTCGCACTCTTGCCACTCCACCATCCATTAGCTAACAGGACATCCATCCTCTTACGTGAACTGAAAGACGATCCATTCGTTGTACTTCCGGAAGGGTTTATTTTCAGGGATCAAGTTGTACAAGCTTGTAATGTAGCTAGATTTTCACCACAAGTTGCCTTTGAAGGAAAAGACATTGATGCATTAAAAGGTTTAGTCTCTGCTGGATTAGGTGTCGCATTAATGCCAGAGAGTACATTAGTGGATAACACACCACGCTCAACTGTCATGATCCCATTAACAGATGCCAATCTAACACGTACTGTCGGTGTCATCTACCCAACACAACGCGAGCTACTCCCGACAGAACAATTATTTTATAATTTTTTACTTGAAATCTATGAGCGATTAAATGAATTTAAGAAGTGATACACTTTTACCAACCATGGAGGAATGCCAAATGACAAAGCATCTTATTCTAGCATCGTCTTCACCGCGAAGACAGGAATTATTACATCAAGTAAAGATTCCCTTTACCATCCGAAAACCTAATGTCGATGAATCACAAGTTAAGACAACCGACCCATTTGAAAAAGTAAAACAATTAGCAATACGAAAAGGTCATAACCTTCAACTTGAGAACAAAGATGAAGTATTGTTGTCTAGTGACACCGTTGTATCGTATAAAAAAGATATTTTTGAAAAACCAAAAAATAAAGAAGAGGCTTATCAAATGATTTCTACCCTAAGCGGCAACATCCATGAGGTATTTACCGCTGTGATGATTCGTTCCTCAGATGATGAGTTTATATTTGTAGAAAGCACGAACGTTGAATTTTGGCCTCTACGTGAAGAAGAAATAAATTGGTATATTTCCACAAATGAGCCTTACGATAAGGCAGGCGCGTACGGCATTCAACAGACTGGAGCTATGTTTGTAAAACAAGTTATTGGTGATTACTACAACGTCGTTGGGCTACCAATCTCCCGTGTGGTTAGAGAGCTTCGTAGGTTTTCAGTGTACCCAGAAGCATGATTGAACGACTATAAATAATGCATAATGAGACTGGGACAAAAGTAATTTATTATTGAAAAACCCGAAAAATGCTTCAAATTCCTGCATTATAATTCAATTTTTGTATAGACTTCGGATCTATTTAATTCAGTATTGTGCAAAACACATCGTTCCGGAAACACACTTCGCTTTCCACGGGCGGCTGGTGAGCCTTCTTCGTGCTAACGCACTACGTAGTCTCACCTAGGCCTATCCTCCCATAGGAGTCTCCGTGTGTTTCCTCCACTGAGTTTAAGTTACTAACCATTATCTCCTGCGATATGGAAAGTCAAAAGCATTGTACTACCTCACCAGTCCGGGAGAGTGGAGGGCGGTGACTCCTGCGGGAATAGCACGTGTCCGAAGACCCCGCAGCGGCGTTTTTTCCGCGAGGAGGGCTGAGGCCGTGCCCGCGGAAAGCATCCGCCCGGAGCGATCCCCGGACGGCGAGACTTGCTCCGATTTAAGATATTCTGAATTAAATTAGTCCGAAGTTTACATCAAACTCTGAATTAAAATTTGGTTATAGAAAGTAGAAAGTTAATATTCTAAGCTTCCTATCCTTTAATTGCTCTTCTTTAAGTGGAAGGTTATAGTTATTATTTCCCAGCCTCATTACGGTTAAAGATATTAAATGTAAATACGCTTCCCGATATTCGCCAATATTCCCCAGGAAATGATAATTACCATCCCGTTATACTTCCTTTACCACTGTCCCTGCATAGCGGTCGTGCGGAAATTCCGCCCCATCCTCACCTTCAAATCCTTCTCGATCTTTCATAAAATCAAACGTAGCAACTGTATCCCGATAAGCCATTCGTTTTAGGATTTGATTACATGTTAATTCGGAGCCTTCCTCGCTCTCAAGAGCTATTCCCATTGTTTTATAACCTATCGTTTGTCCACTTTTACGTAACTGCGCATATTCAAGTGACCACATCACTACTGTTGGGGTTACCAAAGCATGAAACGCCTCATTTTTTATTTTCTTTCTTAATAGACATTCAACTCCAGCAGTAACAGCTGTTGAGATTGCTAGATCAATAAAAAATGCCTTCGTACGTTTTTTCGAAATGGATTTCATTAAAACTCCTCCTTTTTATGTAACCTATCTGACAATACGATTTTCATATAGGATTGGTTTCAAATGTAAAATAATATTTTTTGCTAAATCAACGATTAGCCCATCCCTTAACTCAGTTAATTAACTGGAGCGAACCCCAACACACTTTTCAACAAACGTAACACATTTCTTTTTATCTTGCGCTTGCGGGAATAATTCTACCTTTAATGTAACAGCTAATCTAGTATTTTGATAAAGGACATCTCTAAATTTATCTACTGCAGCACAAAAGTGTGAGAAAAAGCGATCACCAGTACCAAACACCCCTGTTACGAGATGCGGCTGTTCATGTTTCTTCATCCATTCAAAGAGTAAATGCATTTCTTTAGGTATATCAGCTTTTCCCCAAGTATATGTGCCAATAACGAAAACATCATAATGATGAATCCACTGAAATGAAAATTCTTCCACTGGATAGACAAAAACCTCACAGTCCTGTCGCTTAAATTGTTCTTCTAATAGTTTTGCCACCCCTTCCGTATTCCCAGTAACGGACGTATAAACAATTCCAACTCTCATAGGAACAACCTACAATTCGTCAAAGCCATTATCTTGAGATACCTTCGTATAGGTTCGTGATTTCTGTTCAAAGAAATCAGATTTCGTTTCATTAATCATTTCATCACTGAACACTCTAATCCAAGGTAGTGGGTTTTCTCGCTCAGGGAATAAATTCTCTAACCCCAATTGACGGAAACGCTTATTTGCTAGATATTCCAGATATTCCTCAAATTCCTTAAGATCAATGCCTTCTATATCCTTTAATATAAAATGTGCCCATTCACTCTCTAATTGTACAGCTTGCTGGATGGTATCATAGACGTACTGAATATTCTCATCCGTATTCAAATGTGGGTTCTCCGTTAACATGATTCGGATAAATTGCGTAATAAAATAACAATGTTGCATTTCATCCCTTTGAATATAGCTAATCATTGTGCTCGTTTTTAACATTTTTTGCTGCCGTGCCAAATTATAAAAGAAAGCAAATCCAGCATAAAAGAAAATTCCTTCTAAATTAATCGATTGAACTCCTAACTCAAACAAGCTTTGAGATGTAGGTTCCTTCCTGAATTTCTCATACTTTTCTAAAATTAATTGATTACGTTTCCTTACAATTGGGTCATCTTTCGCTTCGTTAAAGCGTTCTATTTGTTCACTTACGGGTATTAAGGAACTCAATATATAAGAATAGGATTCATTATGGACAGCCTCTTGTTGAGAAATAACCGCAAAAATTGCTTTAAAGCTCGGATCTGTAACATAATCCATTACTTGTGTCATCGTCGGTGTTTGTAAACTATCTAACGAAGCAAGTTGTGTATTAATACGTAGGAACACATCCTTTTCTTTTGGTGATAAATGATCCCACTGCTTAATATCGTCTTGCATACTAATTTCTTGTGCCTTCCAAAAATTTGATAATAATGTTTGGTACAACTGATACATTTGCGGATAGGCAATATCATTCCAATTTAATATTCCTGATGCTTGTCCATTAATTAATCCTGTTGATTTATTTGGAAAAGACGGATTAAGCAATTTTATTTTTTTTAATGTTTCCATTTAGATCCTCCTCTAACTATGGCATGCTTCACATGCATCAATTTCTGTCTGTGACGTGCTTCTAACATAATAAGTCGTCTTTAAACCTTCCTCCCATGCTTTCAGATGAAGATTGAGTAGCTCCTTAGCCTTAATATCATGGCGAACATACAAATTAAAACTAATCCCTTGATCAATGTGACGTTGGCGAGCTGCATTTTGTTTGATACTCCAATGTTGGTCAAGCTCATGCCGTACACGACGATAATAAGCATACGTATGGTGATTTAAATCCGGTGGTGTTACTTTAAATTTAAAATTTTTCTTTTCCTCTGCATACTCCACAGCATAGATAGGATCAATTCCATCTGTTGAGCCTCCGATTTTTGCCGTGGAAGAATTTGGAGCTACCGCCATCATCCAACCATTACGAACACCATAACGGGATACTTCCTTCTGCAGCGCTTGCCACCTTACCGAGCGATATCTTTTCCTTTTAAAATAGGCACCTGTCTCCCATTCAGATCCTTGGAATGCTGAATAAGCACCTTTTTCTTTTGCTAGTTTCATCGATGCTTGAATCGTGAAATAGGCAATATCCTCATAAAGCTTATCTGCGTATTCGACTGCCTCATTCGACTCCCAGTAAATCCCTTCTAAAGCCAATAGATGATGCCAGCCAAAGGTTCCGAGTCCTACTGCACGATATTTCCGATTCGTCACTGCAGCTTGTCGAACAGCAATCGTATTCAAATCAATCACATTATCAAGCATCCGCATTTGAATAGCGATTACCCTTTCAAGTACCCCATCCCGTACAGCATTCGCCAAATGGATGGAGGATAAATTACAAACAACAAAGTCACCTGGTTTTCGAATAATAACGATTTCTCCAGCTTCGTTCTCATACTCCCTTTCTATTGTTGTTGCTGACATATTTTGTGCTATTTCTGTACAGAGATTACTGCAAAAAATAGATGTTCGCCCGTTTCCACGGACATGCTTATTTGGGTTTTGACGGTTCACTTCATCTCGGTAAAACATATACGGTGTTCCTGTTTCAAGCTGCGAGACCATGACTCGTGCCATAATATCCATGGCCCGATACGTTTTACGGGGAAGCAATGGATGATTAACTGCCTCCATATACTTTTGCGTAAAGTACTTCTCATCCTCTTCATCATAAAAATCTTCTAGACCAAGCGCTTGACCATTCTCGTCTTTCCAACCCATGTATTGTTTCACTTGATGTGGGCAAAACGTATGCCATTCTCCAATACTCCGCCCACTTTCATCGACCTCTTGTAGTTTTTGCATAAATAAATCTGGTATGGACAGTCCCGTAAAGATGTCATGTGCTTTCCGTCGTTCATCCCCATTATTTGTTTTTAAATCTAGAAATCCACTCATCACATCTCGGTGAAAAATATCAAGATAAACCGCTACAGCACCTTGCCTCTGACCGAGTTGATCAACACTAACAGCTGTGTCATTAATAAGACGAATCCATGGTATGACACCTGAAGAGTTCCCTTTAAATTTTTTAATGTCAGATCCTAGTGCTCTTACTTTCCCGTAATAAATGCCAACCCCACCACCATCTTTACTTAAGCGCGCTGTATCCCAGTTATTTAGATAAATAGAATCAAGGGAATCATCGACCGTATCGATAAAACAAGAGGAAAGCTGACCAAAGCTCTTTCCAGCATTTGATAATGTTGGTGTTGCCACTGTCATGTATAAATTACTTAGTGCCCAATATGCTTCTTTAACAAGATTAAGACGGTTGTTCTTCTGTTCATTCCTCATTAAGGTCATCGCGATAATCATAAAACGCTCCTGTGGAAGCTCAAAAATATTTCCCTCATAATCCTTTGCAATATACCGGTCAGCAAGTAAAAATAGGCCAATATAATTAAAAAGCTCATCCCTTTCAGCTGCAATTTCCTCCGATAAATGATTAATTTCCTCCTTAGAGTAATGTTCTAGTAAACTAGTGGAATAGATACCATAATTTGTAAGTGTTTCAACAAGATGATAGAAATCTCCATATTTCTGTTCGGCATTGTACCCTCTATTTGATGCTGCTTTTTCATATAATTCATTTAGAAATAGCTTTGCAGATAAAAACGTCCAATCTGGTTGATCCATTGATATTTGATTCAACGTATAGAGTAACGCATGTTGTCTAGGGGAATGACTGGAATCACTCCGTTCTAGCATTTGCTGTTTTACAGACGTCGTATCGATTCCATATTTCTTTGAAGCGTCATCTAGCATTTTTATCATATCTTCCAATTCTTTGGTTACCTGCATTTGACTAGTCATATTATTTTCCTCCTATTGATTCTATTATTTTTAATCTTCTTTGCTTTCTTTCAAGTGATTGGCGAAACAATTTTTGTTCCTCTACTGTTTGTGGGATGACACCTGGGACACTTGTTGGTTTTCCATCTGCTCCCACTGCAACCATCGTCATCAATGAATTTGTGGTCACTTGTTTTTCTCCAGTGTTTAAATTCTCACATTCTACTTTGATGTATACTTCCATAGATGTTGTACCAGTAGAAACCACTACCGCTTCAAGGATTAAAATATCCCCAATCTTTGCTGATGATAAGAAATTGACCGTATCAATTGATGCTGTTACAACGGCCGTCTTACTATGTTTCATTGCAGAAATTGCTGCTATCTCATCAATGTAAGATAAAACCTTTCCCCCAAAGATCGTCCCAAGATGGTTCGTATCTGGAGGTAAAACTAGTTTGGTTTGAATCGTTCTTGAAACATTTGAAGATATTGCTTGACTCATAGAATTCCCTCATTTTCTTTTGAAATGAGGAATTAGGGAAATAATTGAAAATGAATGTAAAAAAACCATCACTCTAAGAAGAGGATGGTTTTCATAAAACGTTGATATGTAAAGAGACAGATTAAAAATTGTAATATACTCAAGGTCTGTCCATAAAAATACCCTCGTTCTATCCCCCCAACTCCCGAAGAAGATAACACGGCATAAGTATGGCAGGTCTCCTGACTCGTGCTTTAATCTCATGAAGCCCTTCCCATCTAAAAATTAGACAGTGGGTTTTCCTTCACTCGTCAGCACTTACAGTTGCGGGAACAGTTCTGGATTTACACCAGATTCCCTATTAAGTCGTAAAAATATTGACACCATATTTATCGGTAGTACTATATGTAGTTATACTAGATATACTAATACACAAGTTATAGTTAAGTCAATGATAAAAATAAAGAAGAAGGACAACTGTAGCATAGAATCACATTTCTTTCATTAATCGATACATTCAATTATACTAAAAGATGTAATTTGATAGGAGGAAACGAACATGTCACCATTGAAACAATTTAATCTAGCAAGAACTTCTTTGATTACATTTATACAGGATTTGGATAAAGATTCGTTGGATCATGTGTCCAAGTTCTTTGATAATACAATACGCTGGCATATTGGAAATTCATTATTAATGGATGAAAAGTTATTATTTGTCAGTCAGAAGAAGTCTCAAAAAATCCCTGAAGAATATGCGGAGCTATTTAGTTCTGATGTAAATGTTTCGGATTGGTCAATTGAAGCACCTAGTCTTGAGCAGTTAATAGAGGATTTAATAAATCAACAAAACCGAATTAACAGTTTTGATGAACTCTTTTGGAAATCAAATGTTAAATTTAAAGCACCCTATGGTCATATTGAAACACATGGAGATTTGTTAATCATGTTGTCTCATCGTGAAGCAGAGTTACTTGGTAAAATTAAAGCGATGAAACAGGTATTTGATGCTAAATAAAGTAGATACAGACGCTCAGAATTAGTTTTCTGAGCGCTTTTAATTTGTCTTTTTCGGATGTAGATACTGTTCTTATGATAGCGGCGCTTCTTCTTGAGATATCAGCGTTCTCTTTAGAATTCCCACCTTACCTAACGCATCACTTTATCGCAGAGAGCCCCTTATTCGTGAAGTTATTAATAATCTCAGCCATTTCCTTTGGAGCTTTGTCCATTCCATGGTCCAACCAACTTTTTATCACGTGAATACTTCCGCTAATGAGAAATGTACTCAAATACTCCGAAATATCTTCATTAATGTTGTTGACTGCCTTCCAATTTTTCATTAGGAATCGTTGCGCGACAATCATTACCCGTTTTTGAAAGGCCGCATCCCCATTTTCATTCAGAAGTGTTTGACATATATCATGCTTCGAAATGATGTATTCCAGTATTTTCTCAATCATTTGTAAAGATTCTTCTTCTTTATCGAAATTGTACTGACTAAGGTAGGAGTTCATGTCCTCGATGATTTCTTCTTCTATTTGATTAAGAAGATCAAACTGGTCCGAGAAATGCGAATAGAAAGTGGAACGATTAATGTCGGCCAGTTCACATATTTCTTTTACCGTAATTGTGGAGATTTGCTTTTCCTTTAATAATTTCATTAAGCTATCTTTTAAAACCATTCGTGTATATTTCTTGCGTCGATCCATTTTATTATCAGTCAATGTAATCCCCTCTCTGTCACGAAAGATTCACTTCCATACTTGTTATTAACACAACACATTTTATTAATTTGTTGTTAATTGTACGTTTATCAACGAACTGTTTGTTGTAAATCCAACACCGTGTCGATATAATAATATAGTGGAAATTAAGTTAAAGCAAGAGAGAGGATGGAAATGAAAAGGCATGGCATCAAAAATAATTAAACATAAAAAGTCCATTGTGATTGCTTTTATGATTATTACAATCATCAGCGTTTTTGCTCAGTTTACGGTATCTGTAAACTACAACATGGTAGATTACTTGCCTGATGATGCCCCTTCAACAAAAGCAATGGACGTGATGGAGCAAGAGTTTGAAGGCTCTGTTCCAAATACACAAGTGATGATCAATGATGTTTCGATACAGGAAGCACTCGTAATAAAAGAACAGCTTGCTGCCATCAATGGCGTATCTGATGTTACTTGGCTGGATGATGCCATTGATATTAAAACTCCGATTGAGATGGCTGATCAAGAAACGGTTGAATCCTACTATAAAGATAGTAAAGCATTATTCTCCTTCAGTATCCGAGAAGGGGATGAAGTTGAAATCACCAATGCCGTTTATGATCTAATTGGCGAGGAAAATGCAATGACCGGTGAGGCACTCGATAATGCAACTTCCCAACAGATGGCTGGTTCAGAATCGTTGTATGCTGCAGCACTATTAGTACCGATCATCATTTTAATTTTAGTTCTATCAACGAACTCCTGGGTGGAGCCTTTGTTTTTCCTAACAGCAATTGGTGTTTCAGTACTTATTAACTTAGGAACGAATTTCTTCTTAGGAGAAGTATCATTCGTTACCCAATCGGTTGCGCCAATACTGCAATTAGCCGTATCACTCGATTATGCTATTTTCCTTCTGCATAGTTTTCAAGATTATCGGAAGCAAACAACAGATCCATCGGAGGCAATGCAACTTGCAATGAAAAAATCGTTTCCAGCGATTGCAGCAAGCGCATCAACTACCTTCTTTGGTTTTATCGCTTTAACTTTCATGAATTTCGAGATTGGTTCCGATTTAGGTGTGAATCTTGTCAAAGGAATTCTACTAAGCTTTATTAGTGTTATGGTATTTTTACCAGCATTAACACTTATGTTCTATAAGTGGATTGATAAAACAGAGCACAAACAGTGGATACCTAGTTTCAGAAATGTTGGAAGCAAGATTTTAAAAATAAGAATACCTGTCTTATTACTCGTAGCCATTCTTATTGTTCCTGCATTTCTAGGGCAAGGCCAAACAAACTTCACGTATGGAGTTGGTGAACAACCCGAAGATACAAGGTCTGGTAGTGATGCAATTAAAATTGAAGAGGAATTTGGAAGTTACACACCGATGGTCTTGCTCGTACCAAAAGGAGATATCGCTAAGGAAATCGAACTCGTACACGATTTAGATAACACCGAAAATGTTTCAAGTGTTCTTTCCTACGTCAATACAGTCAGCGAGGCGATTCCTCCAGAATATCTAGATGAATCAATTACAGAGCAGTTTTACTCCGAAAATTATAGTCGTATCATTCTTCAAACAGATACAAAAACGGAGGGTGACGAAGCATTTGCTTTAGTCGAAACGGTAAAAGATACAACTGAAACATATTACGGAGATGCATTTTACGCACTTGGGGAAAGTGTGACATTGTATGATATTAAAAACACGGTCCAAAAAGATAACACACTTGTAAATCTATTAACGGTTATTACCATTGCGGTTGTTCTACTTGTAACATTTAAATCGATTTCTATTCCGTTGGTATTACTATTAACGATTCAGTCAGCAGTGTGGATCAATTTATCCATTCCATACTTTACAGATTCTTCTTTGGTTTATGTTGGTTACCTGATTATTAGTACCGTGCAGTTGGCAGCGACGGTTGATTATGCGATTCTCCTAATGGAAGACTATAAGGAAAATCGAAAGGTAATGCCCGTACTGGCAGCCCTTAAGAAATCCATCGATGGCAAGCTTTTCTCGATTACAATCTCAGCTTCGATTCTGGCAAGTACAGGGTTCATCTTATGGATTACTTCTTCTAACCCAGTTGTATCCTCAATCGGGCTATTGTTAGGAAGAGGAGCATCACTTGCCTTTATCATGGTAATTCTTTTCTTACCTGCCATGCTATTGGTATTTGATAAGTTAATTAGTAGAACAACATGGAAAGCAAACTTTTACAAGGAGAAATGATAATGAGTAGAATTAAAAAGACACTTTTTATTTTTATGGCTATTGTTCTTGTACTTCCGTCATTTCTTGTAACTGCGGAGTCCAATGAAAAAGAATCGGAAGAAGAAACAACTGAACAAGTAGGCGTTGTTTCTTCCAAGGATGAAGTAGTGTACGCGACACTTAGTCCATCTGGTGAAGAACAAGAATTATATGTCGTAAACAATTTTGAAGTGGAAAAAGCTGGAGAAATTGTTGATTATGGAACGTATTCCAATCTGAAAAACTTAACAGACTTATCCGAAATTAAACAAGCTGAGAATACAGTGAAATTCACTGCACCAGAAGGAAAATTTTACTATCAAGGAAATATAGACAATGAGCCCCTACCATGGGATATAAATATCTCTTATACCCTTGATGGGGAAAATATTACACCGAGTGAACTTGCAGGAAAAGATGGACATCTAGAATTAAATATTAAAACATTAGCTAATGAGCAAGTAGATGGTGTATTTTATGAAAACTATATGTTACAAATTTCGCTTACCCTTGATCCAAGCCTTTATCATAATATTGAAGCACCAGACGGAATAATTGCTAATGCAGGCAAAAATAAACAGATCACCTTTACGGTTATGCCTGAAAAGGATGGCGACTTAAGCCTCGAAGCAGACGTGGAAGCATTCGAGCTTAATGGAATTGATATTACAGCAATCCCGTCTTCTATGGCTATTGATGCACCTGATATGAATGATATGACTGGTGACATGGACACCTTAAATGATGCCATCAAAGAGATAAATGATGGTGTTGGAGAATTGAAATCAGGCGTTTCTGATTTGAACGATGGTGTCGTGAGCCTACAAGATGGTTCGAAACAATACAAAGATGGGATAGCTGGTATCAGCAACACCTCCTCTGGTCTTGTTGATGCATCGAAATCTATTGACAGTGCGCTCGTAACGATGAAAGATTCGATCGGGGGAAACTCAAGTGAAATGGACTTAGGCGAATTAACAGCTTTGCCTGAAGGGCTAACGCAAATTGCAAAGGCTCTAAAGGAAACAGCAACAGGTCTAGTTACCCTTAAGGATAATTTCGCTACTGCTTATGGTACGTTTGATTCTGCAATCCAGGCAATTCCTGCTAACGATATTACGCAGGAAGAAATCGATACCTTAAGAGAAAGTAACCCCGATAATGCCGCACTCGAAAAATTAATTAATACGTATGATGCCACTTCTGCTGTCAAAGAAGCTTATACTGGTATAAAGGAAGGCTTCAATGCAGTAGGACCAACATTAGATACAATTAGTGGAACAATCTCAGAAATTGCAGGAGGATTGGAAACAACGGCAACAGAGCTTTCTAGTGCATTAGAAGACATGGATGTTACCGAATCTATTGGTAAGTTACAGGATGGATTAGCAACACTTTCTTCTAGCTACAAGGAATTTCATACTGGATTAGTTAGCTATACCGGAGGCGTTAGCGAGTTATCAACTTCTTATAATGAATTACATGCTGGAATTGTGGAGTTAACAGGGGGTACAACTGAGCTGGAGGATGGTGTTGCCGAACTTCATGATGGCACAGGAAAACTCTATGAATCTACGAATGACTTACCTGATCAAATGCAAGACGAAGTAGATCAAATGATTGCGGAATATGATAAATCAGATTTCGATTCTAAATCATTTGTTTCATCTGACAACAACGAAAAAATAAACACCGTACAATTTGTTTTGAAAACAGAAAGCATTCAAATTGAAGAACCCGAAACTACCGAAGAACCTGTGAAAGAAGAAAAAGGATTCTGGGATAAACTTTGGGATTTATTTTAATTAAGGTCTAATAAAATTGATAACAGTTCCACCACTTAAGTTTTAATGGGGGAACTGTTATTTTTTTGTTATTATTTTATCCCTTCTTCTTCCCCTCCTCCTGTTCATCAAATGTAAATTCATCTGTAACATCATCTACGATCCCTTTTGTTGAAGTTTTAAATTCTTTTAGCGTTTGGCCAACTGCCCGACCCAACTGCGGAAGCTTAGCTGGTCCGAAAATGACTAATGCAATGATTAAAATTAATACTAATCCTGGAATACCAATCGTTGCCACCTTGTTTTCCCTCCTTTTGTACATTTTTTATAAATTTCTCAGTATCAATGTTAATAGAATTACCAGACTTTCGTTTTATTACTCATAAATGCTATTATTTTGACCTGAAATTATCCCCACTAAAATCAATAATAAAACTTCAGTGTAGGACGTTTATTTAAAAAAATTTAGGCTAAACTGTTGAAAAAAATGGTAAACCAATTTTTATTTCGCTTGTATGGAATAACAAGGTACACATCCTTTTCTAATGATTAATTAGGAGGTTTTCTTATGCCAGATAATGAAAAAGGAAATGGAACAGATAAGACAAGTACAAGACGTGCCTTTTTAAAAAGTTCAGGTTTAACCATCGGCGGCCTAGTTGTTGGTGGGACAATTGGAACCTTCCTTGGTAGAGGTGAACCAGAAACGGGGGTAAAAACAGAGCAAGCAGAACCAACCCCAGTCCAAAATCCAAATGAAGCATTGATGTTCTTTTATCCTGATGAATATCAAAAAACAATGGCTGCCGCTGAACGTATCTTTCCAGCAGATGATTTAGGTCCTGGTGCGAAAGAATTGAATGTAGCAATTTATATTGACCATCAACTTGCTAGTCAATGGGGTGTAAATGCACGAGATTATCGATTAGGACCATGGTATAATCCCGAACCTACACAGGGAAGTCAAATTAAACTACTTCGAAAGGATTTATTCCGATTAGGGTTAAAAGAACTAGATAATTATAGTAACAAAAATTATCAAAAAGATTTTGTTGCGCTCGAAGCAAGTGAGCAAGACGAGATACTAGTTGCCTTCGAACAGGGTGAAGCCGGTTCATTATCAGGTGTATCTTCTTCTGAGTTTTTCAAATTGCTCAGGACGTTAACAATGGAAGGCGTATATGCAGACCCAATGTATGGTGGAAATAATCAAATGAATGGATGGGCAATGCGTAAATATCCTGGTACACGTATGAATTATGTTAAAGAAATAGAAAGTACAGAGTTTATCGAACTGGAGCCACAAAGCCTAAGGAATCATATGGGACATTGATAAAGTTGCTGTATAAAATAACAAGGAGTGGAAAACATGACAACGAAACTACCTAAAGTACCAGTTGTTGTTGTTGGAATGGGATGGGCTGGAAGTATTATTTCCGCCGAGTTAACAAAAGCTGGTATTAAAGTTGTTGGCCTTGAACGCGGAAAAGAAAGAAAAATGAGTGACTATTTAATGGTGCATGATGAGCTCCGTTTCCAGCACAGGGAAGAATTAATGCAAGACCTATCGAAGGAAACCATTACACACCGGAATAATAAAAAAATACGTGCCCTCCCAATGCGACATTATGGTACATTCATTGTTGGTGATGGACTTGGTGGAGCAGGTAGTCATTGGAACGGACAAACCTATCGTTTCCTTCCATATGATTTTGAAATTAAAACATTAACGGAAAAGAGATATGGTGCAGGAAAAATAAAACCTGAAATTCCCCTTCAAGATTGGGGCATTACTTATGATGAAATCGAACCGTATTACGATACCTTTGAAAAAATGGCAGGGATTTCTGGTGAAACAGTAGAGCTTTATGGTGAACGGTCAAATCCTTATCCTACAGGACCCATGCTAAAAACACCAGTATTAGAGGAATTTGAAAAGGCTACCAAAAAGTTAGGGTACAAGCCTTATATCATGCCTTCAGCCAACCTTTCAGAAAATTATACAAACCCAGATGGCATATCACGTGCAGCTTGTCAATACTGTGCGTATTGTGAAAACTTTGGCTGTGAATACGGTGCTAAAGCAGACCCAGTTGTGACTGTCATTCCAGTTGCAAAGGAAACGGGTAACCTTGACCTTCGCACACACGCAAATGTTACGCGTATTGTAAACGACGGTACAAAGGCAACAGGTGTTATTTATGTAAATACTTTTACTGGCGAAGAATTTGAACAGCCAGCTGAGGTCGTTGTCGTGACAAGCTATGTCTTTAATAATGCTAGACTTTTACTTAACTCAAACCTTGGAAAACCTTACAATCCAGATACAGGAGAAGGTGTTATCGGTAAAAATTACTGTTACCAAGTAAGTTCTGGTTACTCTACACTTTACTATGATGATAAAGAATGGAACCTTTATGCTGGTGCGGGCGCACTAGGGATTGAAATCCCAGAATACACTGGCGATAATTTTGACCATTCAGATTTAAATTTTCTACATGGGGCAGGAATTCGTACAACACAATATGGAAATCGCCCAATCGCAACAAATCATGCTCCAGTTGGAACACCTTCATGGGGGGCTGAATTTAAAAAACAATCCATTAAATATGCAAATAGTGTTTTACAAGTGAAGTCACAAGGGGCGAGTTTACCACATCGTAATAATTATCTTGACCTTGACCCTACCTACAAAGATGCATACGGAATGCCTTTGTTACGAATGACCTATGATTATACAGAACAAGATAAACAACTGGTAAAATACATATCCAAAGTGACACGTAAAATCGCTGAAGAAATGGGTCCAGACCATATTGATACCGTTGGTGAACAAGCAGCCTTTAATGTAAATGTCGATACAAATACACACAATACTGGTGGAGTAATTATGGGAGCTGATCCTGAAACGTCAGCAGTTAATAGCTACCTTCAAATGTGGGATGCTGATAATGTCTTTGTTATCGGTGCTTCTGCCTTTCCACATAATAGCTGCTTCAACCCAACAGCAACACTCAGCGCCCTTGCCTATCGAGCGTCAGAAGGCATTGAAAGATATCTTAAAGGAGGCGGTTCCCTCGTGTAATCAAACTGTCGAACCGCACTGTGCAATATTACCTGCTTCCTAAATGGAAACAGGTTTTTACTTTTTCCCGACTAAAATTGTATTTCTTGTAAATAGTAAGGTGTAACACCAATTATAAGAAATGAGTGATGGCTAATTATGAGAAGTAAGTGGAAAATCATTATGATAACATCTATTCTTTCTGTTGTTTTTTTGACAGGATGTAATACGGACGAATCAGAAAACATCATTAATGAAAATAATGATGAGAATGAGCCAGATAATGTTGATTATCGTCCAGTAAAATATGATGATGAAACAAACACAAATGAAATTAATGAAGATTATATGGAAGACAAGAAACCTGGCGCACATAATGAGAATCCTGGGGAAACAGACATGGAGCTTGAAAAAGGCAGCGATCGAGAATTCGATAAAAATCGTGGGGCAGAATAATTGGGTCGGTTCTCCCGCTTTCATCATTCTAGATTTAAAAAGTTATATTACAAGTTAATGGCAGCTCACCACTAATTAGTGATAAGCTGCTTTTTTGTTTTTCATCCTTCCAATTAAATTGATACTGGCTAACAGAACAAATAAAAGATTTTAGTTTACAATTCTATGAAACTTTCGTATAATCTAAGACGTCGTATTCGACAACAATTGAATAAGTAATGGATGAGGAGCAAAAATCATCAGTACCTTGTTACATAAAGCTGCAAATTGTAATAAGTGAAAGGGAGATTTGCCGAAATGGTTTTCCGTTTGCAGACGGAATGCTGTTGGATTGCATATGAATAATATGCCGTCTGTCATTATTCTTAGTAATAATGGAGTGCTTCCACTTGTATAGATAACAGTCATAAAACAAGTCGGGATTCCCTCGGCTTGTTTTTTCTTTGTACCAATCGACAAACTTCGACAAGTGACAGGCACCGGAAGGAAAGTGGGTATTTTTTATGAAGAGAACTGTATTAAAATTCGGAGGATCTAGTGTTGCAAGCATTGACAAAATCAAAGATATCGCAAACTACTTGAGTAGACGAGTAAAAGATGGTGAACAGCTCATTGTTGTTGTTAGTGCGATGGGTAAAACAACAGATGAGCTGTTGGCACACGTTCATTCGATTACTGATTCACCGAATGAGCAGGATTTGGCTATGCTTTTAACAACTGGCGAACAACAGACCATATCCTACCTATCTATTAGCATGAATGATAGGGACATCAAAGCAAAGCCACTTACAGGCTTTCAAGCTGGGATTGAGACGGTTGGCCATCACTTAAAAAGTAAAATTTCCAAGGTTAATACAAAGTTATTTGATCATCTCTTTCTTACATATGACATCATAATTGTAGCAGGCTTTCAAGGATTCAATGATGAGAATGAAATCACCACACTTGGTCGTGGTGGATCTGATACGACAGCTGTTGCACTTGCAGCAGCACTACAATGTCCCTGTGAAATCTATACCGATGTTACGGGAGTATATAGTATCGACCCTAGAATTTATCCAGAGGCAAAACGACTCAAGGTAGTTTCATATGAGGAAATGATGGAAATGAGCGCACTCGGTGCTGGAGTTCTAACATCTAGAAGCATTGAAATTGCCAAAAACTATAATATCCCAATTTATCTGGGAAAAACACTATCACAAGAGAAAGGAACTTGGATAATGCCAACAATTGAAATGCTTGAAAAAAAAGCGGTGACAGGGGTCGCAGTGGATAAGGATATGATTCACATTACACTCAATCACCCAGCATATTATCCACAATTACTAGATGATATATTTATCAATTTGGAACAGGAAGAAATCAATGTAGACATGATCTCTCAGATAGCCAACAACGAAGGACTTCAATTATCATTCACGATGAAGGATACGGAAGAACACCAAATCCAACAAATATTTAAACGTTTAAGACAGGATTATCCTGAACTATACTTTAAAATTGAAGACCAATTTACGAAGGTCTCCGTAATTGGTTCTGGTATGCGTGATATGACAGGGGTCGCCTCAAAAGTATTTCGAACGCTTATTGAAGCAAATATTCCCTTCTACCAAGTTACCACATCAGAAATAAGTATTTCCTATGTAGTTGATGCGAAATATGGAGAAAGAGCGGCAAGACTTTTGTGCGAACGCTTTGAATTATAAACATGGGAGCGGTTCTTCCGCTTCCATTTTGTAACAGCCAGAATTATACTTCTGTAGGTAAGAAAGTATTACGAGAACCGTCCTTCATCTTCCTCTCAGCCAAATACTGCACGCTGTATAATAAATATGCTTTATAATGTAAGTAGAGGAAGAATTGGATATTACTTAACTTATTCAGACCTATTATTTTTACTTTTTTAAGAAGGTTAATAAACATAAAAGCAAAAGCTCCATCAAAGAGCACATTAAGCCATATAAACTTTTTGAAGTTTCCATAGGATAGTTTAAGTAGCCACATGGAGAGGGGCATATATGGACCAATACTAAATGGGAGCTCATTTGTTACGAATGATTTTCGCTTATCGTAAAAAAACCACCAGTTACGCTTTTGTCCAATCTTATGATTAATTAATTCAAATGCTACAATTACTATCCCAGCTAGGGAAAAGCGTTTAAAACTTTGCTTTCCAATAAATAACAACGATAACCACGGGATTAATAGGATGACAACATTAAATATAAAATGTCTTTTGGATACCATAGCAAGTTCACCTTTTCTTCTTTTGTTTCTCTAATAAGGTATCCAACTACACCATACGTATTCCTTAGAAGTGGTTAGAATCATCATCTTCTATATCAAAAGCAATAAACTAGAGCAATGATATTTCACAATCTCGAAGGTCAATCCCCTATTTATCCAAAAATCAAGAAAAAAGAGCTAAAAGTTACTTTATACTACTAGATATAAACATTGAGGCATCTTGATTCATAAAAATACGATTCCCATGATAGAATGTTCTCATTTCAGTTAATTTAAATCCCACCTCGGATAATATACTCTTCAGTTCTTCATGCAAAAAACCGTTATGAACTTTCGGATGATTTATTTTGTCGTTTTTATCAAAATCAATAATAATTAGCTTGCCACCACTATTTATAATGGTGAACAATTCTTGTAAAATTTTTTTAGTATCCGGAATATGAAGAAGGACTAGTGACATTAATACGATGTCAGCCTTCATTTCAGGAGATTCTTGAGTAAAGTCTGAAAAAAGTACTTTTGTATTGGTAACTCCTATGTGAGAAATTTTAGCTTTAGCAACTTCCAACATTTGCTCTGACGAATCAACCAATAAAATAGAATCTACTAAATCTGATAGCTCTAGACCAATTAAACCAGTACCACTCCCATAGTCTATTAAAGATTTTGATTTACTATTTCGTAATTCTGGTCTTACTTCGTTTACAATAACTTTGGCTAATTCCATTCTTTCTTCTGTATCATATCTTTTTGCCAACTGTTCAAATACGTTATTTTCCATTTGCCACTCCCCTATTTTTTATAAATTAAAGTAGATAATTGTCATTATAGCAAAAATAAACCTTAAGTTACTATTACCCAACCACCCTTCTAATATTACTGATATGACAAAAAACACGCTATTTCCAAATGCAAAATAACGTGTAAATTAATATGCTATTTTTTTGTTAGTATCACTGAATTAAAACTATGCGTTTCCAAGTAAACGCGGCTTTATTTTATTGCTTCAAGCACTCCTGCGTTTTTCATTTTCAGAAATTATATAGGCACAGGCTGCATCACCAGTAATATTCATGGCTGTTCGAAGCATATCTAATAATCTGTCAATACCAATGATTAGCGCAATACCTTCTACAGGCAAGCCTACTTGTGTCAGAACCATTGCCAGCATAATCAATCCAACACCCGGTACACCAGCAGTACCGATGCTTGCCAATGTGGCTGTTACTATAATCAATATAATATCCGTGAATTCAAGAGGAATTGCATACACCTGAGATATGAATACCGCTGCCGTTGCTTGCATTATTGCGGTTCCGTCCATATTTATGGTAGCGCCTAGCGGCTGAACAAAACTACTAATATTTTTATTGACTCCAAGGTTCTCCTGTGCTGCTTTCATGGAGAGTGGAAGTGTAGCACTCGAACTAGCCGTACTAAATGCAACAGACATTGCTGGGAAAAATCCTTTGTAGAATTGCCAAGGATTTGCTTTTCCAAGCATCCAAATTGCAAGACTGTACGTAACCCCTGCATGAACAAATAACCCCAAAATTACTGTTCCCATATATGCTCCCATCGATCCGATTGCATCCAATCCTGCGCCACCAATTGCAGATGCAATCAATGCAAATGCACCATATGGGGCTGTTTTCATCACAAGATTAACAAGAAACATAAGGACATCATTTGCTTGTTCAAAGAGATTATAGATCCCTTTCGTTTTTTCACCTAAAAAGGCAAGGGCAATTCCGATAAAAATGGCAAATGCTATAATCTGAAGCATATCCCCTGCAGACATGGCGGATAATGGGTTTGTTGGAATGATATTAATAATTGTTTCCATGACGGGAGGAGCTTCACTTGCCTCATAATCAGCCATGCTTACATCAAATACGCCTTCCGTTCCAGGTTTTATCATAAATGCTAAAGCAAGACTGATACATAGCGCAACCGCTGTTGTCACAAGGAAGAAAGATATCGTCTGCACTCCAATTTTGCCAAGCTTTGCTGGCTCACCCAGACCAGCTGTTCCAAGTACAATTGACACAAATACAATCGGTACAACAAGCATCATAATCAGATGAATGAATATCTGTCCAACTGGATTTAATACAAACGTATCGATAGTAGAAAATAAACTTTCTGGTATAAATGTTAATATAATACCCACAATCACACCAAGAACAAGGGCGATTAATATCTTTTTAGTTAAGCTCATTTAACTGACCCCTCTCTTTGTGAAAAATATTGTGACACTGTAATGCTTATCAGTTCTCTTTTCTGGAAATCCTTGTTTCTCTCAGTATATAGACTGTTCACTAGTAAAATTTAAAACACCCCCTTACCGATTGATTTGTTGGACTCCATACCCTGCTTTCCACCACAATTTGAAAACGATTACATAATAATCCGAAGAAAAAACATTCTAACTTTGAAAGGCTTATAAAATATTTTTTATAATACTATTACTAAAACAAGACAAATAGAACTTAATTCTTTAATAAGGTACTTCTTATGTATTTTAAGAGCCTTTATTAAGTTTCTTTGCGTGTTGATCATCCAGTTTCTGAGAATCCCTTAACAATGAATCATGTTTTCTGTTCAATCTATAACTCCATATACCCTTGTACATATGTAGATAAAAATTTTAAGTTCCTTTTCCATAAAAAAGAAGCATGAGAACCGTTCCCATGCTTTTACACTAACTCTATATTCACTATAGTCCTGTTCGCAGTTACTGTTTCTTCAATCATCCAATTTCTAGATAACATTTGTTTAAGCGTTGCTAATTGCTGTTCATTTAAAGTTAATTGGTGAATTCCTGTTTCAGTCAACTGATAATCCTTTTCTTTCTCTTTTCCAAAACGGAACTTCAATAGATTTTTTAGTCCATTAAACGTTACAAATTTTATGTTATACCCATCCGAGATAATTGATCTGAAAGCAACTGCATCTTGTTTGGCAAGTTCTAATAGTGCCGTATAATCAAATTTCTCATTAAACTCTTGCCAAGCTTTAACATCACCTGTTTCAACTTGTGCAAGTATTTCTTGATTAGAAACACCATTCGTACGAAGGGTTTCAATTAAATATGCATCCATTAATGAGATTTTATTTACTTCCATTGATATTCTCATCCTCCATTTCATTTTTAGTGATTAACAATAGAAGACTTCTTCTCTACATTCATTGGGTAAAAACAAGAGACTAAATGTCCTGCATCCCCCTTTGCCTCAAGTGATGGAATGTCTTGTTTGCACGCCTCTGTAGCAAATGGGCATCTCGTGTGAAAAACACAGCCCGTTGGTGGGTTAGCAGGTGATGGTAGTTCCCCTTTTAAAACGATTCGTTGCCGCTCTTTTTCTTTTAAAGGATCTGTTAATGGAATGGCGGAAAGCAGGGCATTTGTATAAGGATGGCACGCATGCTTATAAAAGGACTCACTATCCGACATTTCCATCACTTTTCCTAAATACATAACAGCAACTTTGTCTGCAATATGCTTTATTACCGATAAATCATGGGCAATGAACACATACGTTAAATCAAGTTCTTTTTGTAAGTCTTCCAATAAATTAATAACTTGTGCTTGAACGGATACATCTAGCGCACTAACTGGCTCATCACAAATAATCAACTTTGGATTTAGTGCAAGTGCACGGGCTATTCCAATTCGCTGACGCTGACCACCAGAAAACTGATGTGGTAGTTTATTATAATCAGCGGCTTTTAGACCAACAAGATCCATCAATTCCTTCACACGCTGTTCCAGGTTTTCTGTCATCCGATATGCTTTTAGTGGGGCAGCAATAATATCCCCAGCCTTCATACGTGGATTCAGACTTGAAAATGGATCTTGATAAACCATTTGAATATCTCTTCTTAACCCGTGCATTTGCTTCTTGTTAAGGTCAAGGATACTTTTCCCCTCAAACAAAATATCTCCAGATGTGGGCTCGAGCAGACCTACTATCGTCCTTGCCAGTGTGCTCTTTCCACAACCCGACTCCCCAACAATTCCAAGTGTTTCTCCTTTATTCACTGTTAAGCTAACACCGTTTACAGCCTTCACATGATTTTTCGTTTTTTGAAAAACACCCTCTTTAATGGGGAAATGCATGTTGACATCGCGTATTTCCAGTAAGGCTTCAGACATTATTGTGGCACTCCTTTCTTATCAGCAAACTCCATTCTTTTTTTCTCCGAATCAAATTCCTGCCCAGATAAGATGCATGCTGCAAAATGTCCGTCCCCTCTTACTGTTAGCTCTGGATCAACTTCCAAGCATTGTTCAGTAGAAAACGGACAACGCGGATGAAAATTACAGCCTTTCGGTGGCGAGACTAAGTTCGGTGGCTGTCCCTCAATATTGATTAGTCGTTCATGTGCTTCAGCATCAAGACGTGGCAAGGAACGTAATAAGGACCATGTGTATGGCATGGATGGCCGATAAAATATATCCTCAACAGACCCTTCCTCAACAATCCGCCCAGAATACATAACGAGCACCTTGTCTGCCATCTGGGAGACTACTCCTAAATCATGGGTAATCATAATAATAGCCGTGCCATATTTCTTCTGAATATCCCGCATTAATTCTAATATTTGTGCTTGAATCGTCACATCTAGAGCGGTCGTTGGTTCATCAGCAATGAGTAATTTCGGGTTACATGCTAAGGCAATCGCAATGAGCACACGCTGCCTCATTCCACCAGAAAATTGATGCGGATAATCATTCATTCTTCTCTCTGGATCAGGAATACCAACATCTGTTAGTAATTCAACTGCACGAGCCCTCGCATCCTGACGGGACATCTTTTGATGGGTTAATACTGCTTCAACCAACTGATCGCCAATTTTAAAAACAGGATTTAAACTGGACATCGGATCTTGGAAAATCATCGCAATCTCATTTCCGCGTATTTTACGGAGTTCACGTTCTGAGAGGTTGAGTAGATTTTTCCCTTCAAATATAATTTCACCTTCTGGATAAAAGGTAGGTGGTACAGGATTTAGTTGCATAATGGAATGAGCCAAAACACTCTTCCCACTACCAGATTCTCCAACAATCCCAACTGTTTGACCAGCTTCTACTGTAAAAGATACACCGTCTACTGCCTTGACAACCCCTTCATTCGTGTCAATTTGTGTTTTTAACTGTTTTACTTCCAGCACGGCTTGCATCCTCCTTTTTATTCAGGTTAAAAAGCACTTCATGCTGCGTATTTCTGTTTTGTACCTCTTCGTCTCTTTGTTTTCTTTGTACTTTTAGCATGCGGGTCGAAGGCGTCACGTAACCCGTCACCAAGCATATTCAATGCAAGTACCGTTAACACAATGGCAATCCCAGGGAAAATAGAGAACCAAGGTGCAATCGAAATATAGATTTGTGCTTCCTGCAGCATGTTTCCCCATGTTGGTGTCGAAGGTTCTACACCAACACCTAAAAAGCTTAGTGCTGCTTCTGCCAAAATCGCCTTTGCAAAAATAAATGTTCCTTGCACGATAATAGGAGATAGCACATTTGGTAACAAATAACGGGTCAAAATCACTGGATCACTGATTCCAGATGTCTTCGCCGCTTCAATGTACTGAACCGAATTGATTTGTAACACAGCCGAACGAACAATTCGTGTCATTACTGGCCAAAATGAGAACGATAAGGCAATAATAATATTTGTAACGCTACCTCCGAGCGCAGCAACTAAGGCTAACGCCAAAAGTAAAGACGGAAATGCGAGCATCCCATCAATAATGCGCATGATGATAAAATCTGCTTTTTTATAATATCCTGCGATTAAGCCAGTAATTGTCCCGAGTATAGTAGCAATTAGAGCAACCGTCACACCGACAATTAATGAAACACGTGCAGCAACAATCGTTTGAGCGAAAATATCACGACCGAAATGGTCTGTTCCAAACCAATGCTCTCCCGATGGTGAAAATAATCTCTCGGTTGAATTAATTTCTAATGCATTCGCTGGTAGCCACCAGGAAGCAGTTATTGTCATTAGTGTAATAAGAAGCAATATACCTGCAGCTAAAAGATTTCGTTTTTTCTTTAACATTTGGAACCCCCCTTTTCATATTTTTAATCCACTCAGTCATACCGAATCCGTGGGTCCAGGAATGCATATAAAAGGTCAACCAATAAATTGATGACGACATAAATGGCAGCAATAAACAAAACAACTCCCTGTATGACGGGATAATCTCTACGATGAATCGAATCAATTAATAGTTGCCCAATTCCAGGGATTGTAAAAATCGTTTCAATAATAACCGTCCCCCCAAGCAAACCAGCAACCGTTACACCGATAACCGTTGTCGTTGGGATTAATGCGTTGGAGAATACATGTTTCATTAAAACAATGCTTTCTTTTACACCCTTCGCTCTGGCAGTCTTCGTATAATCTTGATTAACCGCCTCAAGCATCCCATCTCGTAGCATACGAGCTATTAGTCCAATTTCCACAGCTGCTAATACAAAAGCAGGTAAGATTAAGTGATAAAACCATGTAAAAAAACCTTCTGCAATTGGAACATAGCCAGCAACAGGGAAAATAGGAATTGCTACACCTAATCCAAGTACAAGTAACATGGCAAACCAAAATTCAGGTATCGATGCCCCTACAAGAGAAGCCGAAGTAAACAAAGGATCGAGCACCGTATTTCGACGCCATACAACAAAAATTGCAGTTGGAATAGCAATGAGTAATGTTAAAGCCATTGACATCATCATAAGACTGAATGTTGGCCCAACACGTTCCATAATAACCTGTGTAACTGGTTCTGAGGAATAAATCGATTGTCCAAGGTCTCCAGTAAAAATATTTTTAATCCAATCAAAGAATTGCATCACCATTGGTTTATCTAACCCTAACTGTGCTTCCAGCTGCTCAATTGCTTCGGGTGAACTATCTTCCCCAAGAATGAGATATGCAGGGTTACCAGGAGTCAGATGGACAATTAAAAATACGATTACACTAACAATTAACATAACAGGTATGATTGATACCAATCTGCGTACCGTATACTGTAGCAACGTTTTCCCTCCTTTAATTCATTCAATGTATTTAGTGATAAAGGGAAGCCACGTCAATACAAACGCCTGACACGACTTCCCGCATGTATTTATTATTTATTCGCTCTTCCACGTATTCCAAAATCGTTGACCAACCCAATTATCGTATTCTGGAATTTTGTCACTCTTAATATCTAATTTTGTTTCATTAGCAATTTTTAAGAAAGGAAGTTCGTCATTTACTGTTTGGTTCATCTCTGCTAATATTTCTTGTCGTTCTTCAGCAGATTCCGCTACACCCCATGAATCTAGCAGGCTTCCCCAACGTTCACTGTTATACCAACCACTACTTTGCGTATCCATGATGAGCATACCTAGTTCACTAGGTGAGAAACGAGTGGACCATCCGACTACGACGATATCCCAATTTGCAGGATCTGCCCATTTCTCAAGGTACGTTGCCCATTCATAAGGAACTAATTCAACCGTGAATCCAACTTCTTCCATTTGCTGTTTCATCACTTGTGAAATTCGTTTATATGTTTCCGAATCATTAGAGAACATAATCTCAATTGGCTCCCCATTATAATCGGATGCTTCAAGAAGTTCTTTAGCCTTTTCTTTATCATAAGCTAAATAGTCATCTGTTCCTTGATCACTGTAAAGTTCTGTTTGTTCTGGATCAAATAACGCACCATCTAACTGATAAAAATCAGAATTACCATATGTCGCCTCAGCAATCACTTCTTTATCTAATGCATAATTCAAAGCCTTTCGTACATTCAAATCATCAAATGGCGCTTCAGATTTATCGGGTGTTGCAACAGAGTATCCATTAATATATGTTACTGGATCAATACTTGGGTCACTTTCTACAACTTCATACAAATCTTGTGGAATTGATTGCGCATAATCATAAATTCCTGTTTTCAGACCATTAATCATCACTTGTGGATCCTTCACAATCAAGAACTTAATTTCATCAAAGTATGCGACTTTCTTGCCTGTTAATCCGCCCCAGCCTTCTTCCTCACGTGCAGAATAGTCTTCAAAGCGTGTTAGAACAATTTCATTTCCCCGCTCCCAATTTTCAAACTGGTATGGTCCTGTACCAATTAACTGTTCAGCTACAAGTGGCGTTTCCCCAGCTTCTTCGGCAATTTCTTTTGGAATGATAATTAATGCCGATTTTGGTGCAGTTAAATCGGACATAAAGGCGTTATATACTTGATTTAACGTAATTTCAATTGTACGCTCATCTATTTCTTTTACTGATTCAATATATTCATTAGCCACTGTTCCAACCGAAGAAACTGTTCTCCAGCGATCAATCGAAGCAATAACATCTTCTGCTGTAACCGTTGTTCCATCATGGAAATTCACACCTTCACGAAGCGTGATGGTATAAACTTTTTGATCATCACTTACAGTATAATCTTCTGCAATCATTGGTTTAGCTTGATAATCTTTATCTAATGCAAATAAGGTTTCAAAAATATGCCAGCCAACGTCACGTGTTGCTGTTGCACCTGTAGACATCCAATCAATCGTATCTGGGTCAGATGAAAAGGCAACATTCAGTGTTCCACCTTGTACAGGTTCCAAAGCTTGTTGTTCACTTCCATCCTCTCCATTTCCTTCACTTTCTGTAGCACTTTGATTACCACAACCAATTAAGAATAAGGTTAGTAGTAGCGCAAATAATAGTTGATGTATTTTTTTATTCTGCATGACAAATCCTCCATCATTTCTCGTAATCTAGCATTCTTTTAAAATAAATAATGTGACACAATTTTAACGAATGACTTGCTAATATTGACTAGTGCTCTTTCATCAAAATCAAATCTTGGGTGGTGATGCGGGTAGTGCGTATTTTCATTATCATTCTGTGATCCTACTTTAAAATATGTTCCTGGTTTTTCCTGTAAAAAATATGAAAAATCTTCTGCCCCCATCGTTGGCTCGAGTTCGACAACATCTTGTTTGGAAAATACATCTGAAAGGACTTCCCTCACTGTGTCCGTCTCTGCTTTATGGTTATACAGAGCAGGATACCCCCGCAGATAATCAATCTCATAATTTGCATGAAACGCACTTGTGATTCCTCTTACAATAGAATTCATTTCATTTTCCACTTGATCACGAACATCTCCATCAAACGTTCTTACAGTTCCTTCAATTTTTGCCGTATCAGGAATAATATTAAAAGCACTACCTGCCTGGAAAACACCAATTGTAACGACAGCTGATTTTAGTGGGTCAACACTACGGCTTACTATTTTTTGAAGTGAGTCAACAACACTGCTCCCAATTACTAAAGAATCTATGGATTGATGTGGTCTAGCACCATGCCCACCATGACCTTTAATTGTAATTTCAAATTTATCAACTGCGGCCATTTGATATCCTTCACCAACAGCTACTTTTCCAAGTGGAATCTCTGAAGCGAGATGTGCTCCAAATACATAATCCACTCCATCAAGAATGCCTTCTTCAATCATAAATTTTGCCCCACCTGGTGGCTTCTCCTCAGCAGGCTGGAATACAAACAGGACGGTTCCTTTTATTTTCTCACGGTATTTACTAAGTGTACGTGCTGTACCAAGCAATGCAGAGGTATGGCCATCATGTCCACAAGCGTGCATAACACCTGGTTTCGTAGATTTATAAGGAACGTCTTTTTCGTCCTCAATCGGAAGAGCGTCGAAATCAGCTCTTAAGGCGATTGTTTTCCCTTTTTCAGCTCCCTTTAAAATACCAATTAAACCATTACCACCAATTTGCGTCTTTACTTCTAGCCCAAAACTTACTAGTTTCTCTTCAATATATTTCGCTGTATGTACTTCTTCAAAAGAAAGCTCTGGATGCTTGTGCATATATCTTCTCCAGTCCTTCATATCTTCAAAACTATCATCTAATTCAGCAAACACCGCCGATAAAAGTTCATTATTACTCATATTCATCCCTCCATTTTTGATTCTCTCAAAGACTCATGTGGTTATCACATTTCTTTCATAAAAAAAGACCACCCAGATGAAAGAGGTCGCCACAAAGTTATATCCTTTAGCAAAACCCCTTATCATTCAGACATCATATTGTCTGCTGGATTTGGCACCTTTTGAATATACATTCAAGGGTTGCCGAGGCATCATTGGGCCAGTCCCTTAACCTCTCTTTATAAGAGTTTTATATTAATTGTTGTCTTCCATTTTAATACCATTATTCCTAGTTGTCAACTATGTTTAGTGAACTTATTTATCAAAAAATGCATGCCACTATATAAAAATATAGTTTAGTGTTAAACTAAATAAGTTAGTTTAACACTAAACTTTATTATGGAGATGATAGTAGTGGGTAAATTACAAGAAAAAGTAGTTATTATTACTGGTGGCGCTGGTGGAATTGGTAGTGGTATGGCAAAAGCAATGGTGAAGGAAGGCGCAATTGTTACCATTGTTGACTTTAATGAAGAAACGGGTAAAGCAATGGAAATAGAACTTCAAACTATTTCCCCTAAATCAATGTTTCTCAAAGCTAATTTAATGGACCATGAAAACCTTGGACAAATTATAACAACAGTGGTTGAAAAATACGGAAAACTTGATGTACTAGTAAATAATGCACATGCATCCAAACAAGTAACAATCGAAGAAACAACACAGCAAGATTTAGACTTATCTTTTGGCACTGGATTTTATCCAACATTCTACTTAATGAAAGCTGCACTTCCTTATTTAAAAGAATCAAAAGGAAATATTATCAATTTTGCATCTGGTGCAGGTTTAAATGGTCATGAGACTCAGGCTGCATATGCTGCTGCAAAGGAAGCCATTCGCGGAATTTCACGAGTAGCTGCAAATGAATGGGGAAGATTCGGTATTAATGTAAACTTAATTAGCCCAATCGCTAATTCACCTGGTGTGGAGGCATGGGCAAAAGCACAACCTGAGTATTATGAGGCCGTGAAGAACAAAATACCATTGGGACGTTTTGGTGATGTTGAAAAGGATATCGGCAGTGTTGCAGTATTCCTTGCTTCAGAGGATTCACAATATATTACAGGCCAAACGATTATGGTTGACGGTGGTTCCATTATGCTCCGTTAATAATCTTGCATTTTGGAGAGGATTTTTTGAAACAAACCAATATTTTTAAACTCATTCATGCGATTGAAAAAATGAATAACGAAAATATTATACGATTCACAAAGGCATTTAGATACCCACTTGGGATTTCACCGATACTTGTATTAGCTGAATTAAGGTTGCAAGGACCTAGGAAACAGGTGGAATTGGCTGAAATATTAGGCTATACAAAGGGTTCTATGACAAATATTGCCACAAAACTTGTTAATCTAGAACTAGCTGAGCGTTTATATGACGAAAGCGATCGTCGGATAGTCCGATTAAAAATTACATTTAAAGGTCTGGAAGCATTGGAAGAAGCAAAAGCCATCGGGAAAGAATTGTTTATGGAACATTTTGAAGTCCTGAGTGAGGAAGAAATCAAACAATATTTAACTATTCAAGAAAAATTAATAACGGGGATTCGAGATAAGAAATCGCATGAACCCTAATTTTATACGATATTAATCAACTAGGAGGAAATTACATGAGTAGATTAAATGGAAAAGTTGCAATTATTACAGGTGGGGCACGTGGAATGGGAGCTTCTCACGCTCGTTTATTCATTAAAGAAGGCGCTAAAGTGATGATTGCAGATATTCTTGAACAAGAGGGACAAGCATTAGCTGAGGAACTTGGGGAAAATGCGCAATTCACAAAGCTTGACGTAACAAAAGGAGCAAATTGGGAAGAAGTTGTTGCTGCAACAGAAAAGGCATTTGGACCAGTTAATGTATTAGTCAACAATGCTGGAATTAGTATGAATAAATCCATCGAAGAGACCACAGAAGAGGAATATAGAAGAATCATTGACATTAATCAGGTATCTGTATTTCTTGGCATGAAGGCAGTTATCCCATCCATGAAAAAAGGACAAGTGGGTTCAATTGTAAACATCTCATCCATTAATGGTCTTGTTGGAGGTGCGATCGGCTACACTGATTCAAAATTTGCTGTTAGAGGAATGTCAAAAGCAGCTGCCCTTGGATTAGCTCATTATGGCATCCGTGTAAATTCTGTTCACCCAGGAGTAATTGAAACCCCTATGATTGTACAAGAAGACTCAAAAGATGCAATTGAGGCATTCGCAAAACATATACCAAATAGAAGAGTTGCAAAACCTGAAGAAGTTTCAAACCTTGTTTTATACCTTGCATCAGATGATTCAAGCTATAGCACTGGTTCTGAGTTTGTCGTTGATGGTGGATTGACTGCACAGTAATCTCGAATATTTTACTATATCAGTTTACAAATCCACCTTTTCTCACCTAAAAAGACAGAAGCATGAGAACAGTCTCTCATGCTTCTACATACAATAAGCTAGCCTAATATTTGGAGGTAATTGTATGGAGGCATTTGTTCAGGAAATTTTGAGAAGTTGGAGTGGGCAACCTTTACAGACTGCAAAAGAAATGATTCAAAAGTATGGATATCCTCATGAAGCAACAATGAATTCCCTAACCTGGTACAATAATGGACCATGGAAACGCACCATCTTACACCGCGAGACCGTCCCACATAACTTTCCACACCCACATCAAGACTTTTTAGAGCAAACGATTGATTACAAGGTTCCTATCCACCTCTATGACGATCTTGCCGCTTTTGATGGCAGTGCTTACTTAGACCGCACAAAGGGTGAGGTAAGTGCGATGTGTGATAAAGAGGCAATGAATATTTTATCTCTGAATGTATTAAATGATATTGTCACAGGAAAGCGCGATGTTGAAGGCGCAAAGATGTTTTTAGCACAGACAGCTTATATGTACCTTAAACAGAATACACCCTCAGCATATACGGAAAGATTACTATTTCCAAAGCAATATCAAACAAATGACCCTGGTATGATATATTTTGAATAAGCGCCAGTAGTTGGTGCTTTTTTACATATATTCTTTTAAAATGATAAAGTATATAGGTTAGTTGTGATACTTTTATAAAAAGCATCTGGAGGGAATGTAATGGAAGAATATACTTCGTTAAGTACTTTAAAAACGTTGGTAGAAAAGAAAATAAAGAGAAAGGTCCTTGTAAAAGTCATGTGGAATGAAACAGAGAAGATAACATTATTTATCACACCAAATATGAAAATTAACTCTTTCATATTTGATCAAAAGGATGGATATTTATTTTATGATAATGAAGGGAAACTTGTGGAGAAAACGATCCCTTGTATCCTTCCTGAAGAGAATCTTGTAGATGGAAAAGTGGCACTAGAAGGTAGTAAAGGTGGAAAAATACGGATAAACGGTGAGCATTTATCGAATGAAGATATAGCATTTTTAACATCGTGATTACGAGTACGATTTTCCTCTTCCGATACAATAAAGAAGCATGAGAACCGTCCCCATGCTTCCCAATTGTCATTCCCAAATCTCTTTAGCTGTTTTCACAATAAATTCTAATTTTGCCCATTGTTCTTCTTCTGTAAGGATATTTCCGTGATGTGTAGAAGCAAAACCACATTGTGGGCTAATGCACAATTGTTCTATCGGAATATATTTTGATGCTTCCTGTACTCTTGCCTTTATTGCTTCGTTGTCTTCTAATTTTCCTGTTTTCGAAGTAACCAGTCCTAGAACGACTCTTGGGCCACCTTCTGGAATGTATTTAAGTGCTTCAAAGGAACCTGAACGTTCATCGTCATATTCTAGAAAGAAGCCATCCACCTTCTCATTAGCAAATATAATTGGTGCAATATCGTCATAGCCTCCTGCGAAGAAATAATCTGAACGATAATTACCTCTACATATATGCGTTGTTACTGTTAGATCTTCTGGCTTGTCTTCAAGAATACTATTTACAACTCTTACAGCTAACTCTGCTCTGTATTTCTTCTCTTCAGGACTAAAATCAGATGTTGCAATAACTGCTAAGTAAACATCGTCTAATTGAAGATAACGGACTCCGATTTGATAGAATGTTTTTATTGTCTGTCTATAAGCTTCAATAATATCTGGCGCAAACGCGTCAAAGTCTTTATATTGACCATTAATAATGTCTGGGTGGAAAAATTGATTAGGACTTGGGATAGTAAATTTAACCACTGCTCGATTCCCAACTATATCAACTAAATCCTTCGCTTGGCTAAAGAATGGGTGATTCGGATTGTACGCAACTTTATCTACAAGTCGAACATCATAGGGGTCTGTTTCTTGATGTGCAAAATCATACCCATGATTGGGAACGTATCCTTCTGCTCCCAATAGGTGTTCCATAAAGGTGGAATGCCACCAGTCACGACCAAATTCTCCTTCTGTTACTGCCTGAAGTCCTACTTCAACTTGTTTATCAACAATTTGTTTAATTTCTTGTAATTCAATCTCTCGAAGCTGTTCGGCTGTAATCTTTCCTTCTGTATAATCCTTTTTTGCCTTTTTTAGATTTTCTGGTCGTAATAAACTTCCTACCTGGTCTGCCCTAAATGGTGCTTTAAGTTGTGTTTTTATCATTTTCTTTCCCCTCTTCCATCCTGTTCTTTGATTTAGGATTAGTCTACCATAGAAAAATTGATATAAGGTAACACATAAAACCTATACTTTGCTATAGTTTAAAACTATGGATAAAAGATAAAGAAACGGTTCTTCCGCTTCCATTAGGTAGAATAAGAAGCATGAGAACCGTCCCCACATTAACTTACAATTGGTTTTCTTTCATTTAGTTCAAGTGCTTCTGCCGTTGATGTCTGAACTTTGTACAGAAGCTTTGGATTGTCCATTAATGACATGCCATAAGAAGGAATCATTTCTTTAATTTTCGGTTCCCATTCTTTCATCTGCTGCGGGAAACATCGATTGATTACATCAAGCATCACATGAACGGCTGTAGAAGCACCTGGTGAAGCACCTAGTAATGCTGCAACGGACCCATCACCAGAAGTAATTACTTCCGTACCAAATTGAAGTGTTCCTTTTCCACCTGCTTCCGTATCTTTAATAACTTGTACTCTTTGGCCAGCTACCACTAAATCCCAATCTTCTACTGTAGCTGTAGGGATAAACTCACGTAAATCTTCTATCCGCTGTTCTTTCGATAACAATACTTGCTGAATCAAGTATTTTGTCAGTGACATTTCTTTTACACCAGCTGAAAGCATTGTTAAAAGATTGTCCGGTTTTACGGAAGTAATTAAATCGCACACGGAACCTGTTTTCAAGAACTTTGGTGAGAAGCCAGCAAACGGTCCAAATAACAATGATTTTTTATTATCTATGAATCTTGTATCAAGATGCGGAACAGACATTGGTGGAGCGCCAACCTTTGCTTTTCCATAGACCTTCGCATGATGCTTTGCAACAACCTCAGGGTTATTACACACCAAAAATAATCCGCTTACAGGAAATCCACCAATATGTTTCCCTTCAGGAATACCAGACTTCTGTAATATGTGTAGGCTTCCACCCCCACCACCGACAAAGACAAATTTCGCCGTGTGACGTTCAATTGTACCGCTTTCAAGATTCTTCACCTTAAGTTCCCAAGCACCATCATTTGTACGTTTCATATTATCCACACGATGCTTATAATGGATATTGACATTTTCACTCTCTAAATGGTTAAATAACATACGTGTTAAAGCACCAAAATTAACATCTGTTCCAGCTTCATTTTTTGTTGCAGCTATTGCTTCATTTAATGGACGCTGTTGCATAATAAGTGGAAACCATTCCATCAATTTCTTAGGATCATCGGAAAATTCCGCTCCCCTGAACAGCGGGTTGTTTGACATTGCTTCAAAACGCTTCTTTAAAAACCTTACATTTTCTTCACCTTGCACCATGCTCATATGAGGCAATGATCGAATAAAGTCCTGTGGATTATGTATCAGGTTTCTATTTACAAGGTAAGACCAAAACTGCCTTGAAACCTGAAATTGTTCATTAATTTTTATCGCTTTTGTAATATCTACCGTTCCGTCTGGTTTTTCAACTGTGTAGTTAAGCTCACATAATGCTGCATGCCCCGTTCCTGCATTATTCCATTCGTTAGAGCTTTCTTCTCCTGCACTACCAAGTTTCTCAAATACCGTAATCTCCCATTCCGGTACTAATTCCTTCAAGATTGTTCCTAACGTTGCACTCATCGTTCCAGCGCCAATTAAAATAACGTCTGTTTTCTTTTCTCTGTTGCCCATTTTTATCAACCTTTTCCCCTTAAATTTTCAGAAAAAATGTAGGAGTCACACCAAGAGAAGGAGCTACCTAGTCATACACCTTTTCTGTTTGATCATAAAAATAAACATAGCACAATAAAATTTTATAGATTAATATATCTACTATTATAAGACAATTTCAAGTTTTTTTAAAGGTGCTAAAAAACACTACCTTCTCTTAAACTAAAAAGCCATGAAAATATCCCCCTAATGATTAATTAATTGAGGAAGCATAGGAACGTTTTCACTCCCAATCAAAAAGAGGCCGGGACATAAATAAAACCTTCCGCACTATAGACGAAAGATTATAGGATAGGAAGATTAGAATGCTAACTTTTTATAATTAAATATTAATTCGTAGTAGATGTAAACTCCGAACTAAATTAATTCAGATTATCTTAAATCGGAGCAAATCTCGCCGTCCGGGATCGCTCCGGGCGGATGCTTTCCGCGGGCACGGCCTCAGCCCCCTCAGAAGCAAAGAACGCTTCTTCCTGGTCTTCGGACGCGTGCTATTCCCGCAGGAGTCACCGCCCTCCACTCACCCGGCCTAGTAAGGTAGTACAATGCTTTTTAACTATCCGTATTGCAGGAGATAATGGTTAGTAACTTAAACTCAGTGGAGGAAACACACGAAGACTCCTACGGGAGGAAAGGCCTAGGTGAGACTACGTAGTGCGTTAGCACGAAGAAGGCTCACCAGCCGCCCGTGGAAAGCGAAGTGTGTTTCCGGAATGATGTGTTTTGCACTATACTGAATTAAATAGATCCGAAGTCTATACAAAATCCAAATCAATTTGAATTGTAATGGAAGATTTTGAGGTATAGTTCGGATGTTACCTTAGTAAAAACACTTTTGTACCATCCTCTTCATGCCTTAGCCTTTCTCGCCATTTGTTGTATTGGATCCCATACGCCGTTATATGGCGGGGCATATGCAAGGTCTAAGTCAAGCAAGTCATGAATGCTCATTTGATTGTATAGTGCGGTAGCTAGCACATCAACTCGTTTGTCTACACCCTTTTTACCGATAACTTGTCCTCCAAGTAGCAACTTGGTCTGTTTATGGTATACCAGTTTAATATTTAATATTTCTCCATCTGGATAGTAGCCCGCATGGGAATTCGCTTGGATAGTCTGTATTTCATATGGGAGCTTATATCGTTTCGCTTCTTTTTCTGTTAACCCCGTCCTTCCCAAGGTTAAATTAAAGAATTTCATAATCGATGTTCCGACAATCCCCTTAAATGTTATGGTATTTCCAGCCATGTTGGCACCCGCAATTCTCCCCTGTTTATTAGAAGTTGTACCAAGCGGAATATAGTCATCCACTTTTTTTATAATATGATATTGCGTTGCACAATTGCCTGCAGCATAAATATGATTAACATTTGTCTCCATATAGGCATTTACATGGATAGCACCTTGTTTGTTCATATGGATTCCTGTACTTTTTAGAAAACTTGTATTAGGTCGGACACCCACACCCAGCAATACAAGATCCGTCTGATATGATTGCTTGTCAGTAATGACGGCATCTATCCGTTTGTCACCTGAAAAACCCTGAGCAGACTCACCTAGTATTAGCTCTACACCATTATTTTTAGCTTCTTTATGAATATGTTCTGCCATATCTTGATCAAAGATGCTAGCAACCTGCTCACCACGTTGAATGAGAGAGACTTCCTTACCAAGCTTTGTAAAGTTTTCAGCCATTTCTAACCCAACATAACCTCCACCAATAATCGTTACATGTATCACATCTTCTTTAACATTTTTCATAATATCCATCGTGTCAGTCAATGTTTTTAACGTATGGATCCCTTCTAAATCGATTCCTTCCCAATCTGGAATAATTGGGTCTGAACCTAACGCAATGAGTAAACGATCATAAGTAACTTGAAAAGGCTGATTGGTTTCTGTCTGAATACCACTAACCACCTGCTTTTCCACATCGACATTTGTCACTTCCGTATTCACCTTCGCATCGATATGATATTTTTCCCTAAACGTCTCTACGCTCCGAGCAATAACATCTCCTATGGAAGGAATGACACCACCGATAACATATGGTAAACCACATTGCCCATACGAGTAAACTTCACCACGTTCTAGAACCGTTACCTCTGCTGATTCATCGCTACGGACAATTTCCATTGCAGCACTCATCCCAGCAGCAACACCACCAATAATTACATAACGCAAACTTCATTCCTCCTTTCGTTTAAATTACCCTCAAGAAAAGAAATTTAACCACCCCTTTTACCTTAGTATGAAGTTATGCTCGTATAAAGAACAAAATTGCACAAAAACCCCTAACAATATCGTATTGGAAGTACGATACCATTAGGGGTTTTATCTTTGTTATGCATTTACCGTCTTACGTTCCTGACTTTCATGTAGTTTCTTCATTGCAAATCTTGCAATCGGCTGCGCAATCAAAGCTTCAACCCAAAATGCAATGAAAAAGTTACGTGGCCAAGAATAAAAGAATGTTTGAATCGGTTCTACACTAATTTCTCCCATGCCAATCCATGACCCGATAACTGTCAATAACATGGACAAGATGGTTACACTAAACAATATATTGAATAGTACTCTCGCGTTAAATCCATCTGTAGGTTGCACGAACTTTGGCACCAATTTACTTACAATTGGATTCGCAACAAGCGTTACTAGTAAAATAACACAAATCCATACAAAGGGAATAACTTGTAATGTGTCAAAATAAACCTGCTTTTTGAATCCAAATTCAAATCCCATAATAATTGGGGCTATAATATTCACAGATAGTATGGAAATAATAGCTAAGAACAATATAAATTCTTTCCCGTTCCGTGGTAATCTTGTTTCCTCATGCATAATCGTCATCTCCAAATAAGGTATTTCAGATGGCAGACGTATCATGAGACATATATTTTTGGTCATTCAAAACGGACCAATATCTCTACACACTGATTTAATAATACTATCACATATTTCAAGTATTATGCAACTACCTTTTTAGAATTACGAAGACAGTTACTAACCTGTCATAGCATTTTAAATCATATTAGTTTTTTACTATTTCAGTACATAAATAGGCTGTCGAAATTTTAATTCGACAGCCTAAAGCATTTCACGTTCTAATTACTGAGCAGTATATCCACCATCTACAATTAAAGAGTTACCAGTCATAAATGATGCATCATCACTTGCCATAAATAGTACAGCTTTAGCCATTTCTTCTGGTTTTCCTAAACGCTTCATTGGAGTTGCACTTGTTAGAAACTCTCTATCCGTTTCTCCTAGGATGGGTGTTTCGATAAATCCTGGGCAAAGTGCGTTAACACGAATATTACGTTCTGCGTATTCCAATCCAAGAGAACGTGTTAGGTTAATTACTCCCGCTTTTGCTGCATTATATGCTGCACTACCAGGTGATCCAACCCAACCATACATAGAAGCGGTGTTGACAATTACTCCACTACCAGCTTTCAAGAATTCCTTGATTGCACCCTGCGCTACTAAAAATACGCCATCTAAGTCAACTTCAACCGTTTTTCTCCATTCGGCATACGTTAATTCTTCTGTTGGTTTTACAGCACCAATTCCAGCGTTATTAAATAGAATATCAACTTTACCATACGTTGATAGAGTTGTTGTATAAATGTTTTTAACATCTTCTTCATTCGTTACATCCGCTTTTACAAAAATAGCTTCTGCACCTTCCGATTTTAATTCTGCCTCAAAAGTAGCACCTTTTTCTTCATTAAAATCGACTAAAACTAATTTTGCGCCCTCAGCAGCAAATAATCGAGCGGTTGAAGCACCGATACCAGACACCCCACCAGTGATCACAGCTACTTTATCTTGTAATTTACCCATAGTTGATTCCCCCTGTATAATATATATAACGATTCGTTTATAGAAAGTGCTTACAATTTATATTTTAATACATAGATTATTATAATCAATCAGCAATATTATATGTAACGTCTATTAAATAGACACTTTTTACTTAATGTCTATTTATAGAAAATCTGCTATTAAATTTATGGAGGTATACAAATGCATGCTCATCCAACACCACGAAAAAATCGGACAAAAAGACATTTACAACAAGCACTTATTACCTTAATCAAAGAAAAGGGGTTCCACTCTGTCAGTGTTAAGGACATTGTTCAATATGCGGAATATAACCGTAGTACATTCTATATTCATTACCAGGATAAATTTGAATTAGCCGAGGACTTACTGTGTGAGATGTTAAAAGGACTAGAGCAATCCGTTGGTAAACCATATCGTTCCATACAAGCGGTTCATACGGATCAATTAAATAAAAGGTCTTTTCAGATCATTTCTTATGTTTATGATAATCGTAACTTTTTCGATTTGATTAACTACCAAGATACGATTCCAGAATTACATACAAGATTTCCGCAAACAATTTTAAAAATTTATCAGGAAAAGTTCGAATTCAAAACGCTTCATAATTTACCAGTTGATATGAATTACTTTACACGTTACACAGCATATGGCTTCTATGGTCTCATCTCGAACTGGATTAACACAGGTTACGAAACTTCTCAGGAGGAGTTTATTGACGAGGTTATTAAATTATCACAGACGCATATGGCTTCATTGAGATATTTAGGAGTTGATTAACTTGTTTTCTCATTTTACCCTTCAATTTTAATCACAAAAAAAGCATGAGAGCTTCACTCTCATGCTTTTTTGATTCACCAATTTGTATGGAATATTCCTTCTTTATCGTTGCGTTCGTACGTATGTGCCCCAAAATAATCCCTTTGTGCTTGAATCATGTTCGCACCAGATTGGGAGGAACGGTAACCATCATAATAGGTTAGTGAGGTACTGAAACATGGGAGGGATAAACCAGATTCCATTCCTTTCATAACTACCTTACGTAATGATGACTGATAACGATTCGTTTTCTCAATAAAGTACGGTGCAAGTAATAAATTTGTTAATTCCTTATTTTGTTTAAATGCATTACTTATTTTATTCAGAAAATCTGCTCGTATAATACATCCACCACGGAAAATGAGTGCAATTTCACTTAAATCAAGTGACCATCCGTAATGTTCTGATGCAGTACGATATTGATTAAAGCCCTGTGTATACGCACAAATTTTACCCATGAAGAGTGCTTCCTTCACGACGTTTATCCAGTAATCTTTGTCCATCTTATCGTCCACAGCTTTCGGACCTGATAGGATATTTTCAGCATGGACTCTCTCTTCTTTCATCGCGGATAAATATCTAGCAAACACCGCTTCCGTTAGAATCGATGAAGGTGCTCCAATATCTAGTGCCTCTTTACTTGTCCACTTACCAGTTCCTTTTTGACCAGCTTTGTCTAAGATCACATCAACCATTGGTTTACCTGTTTCGTCATCTTTTTTCCTTAGAATATCTGCAGTTATTTCAATCAGATAGCTCTTTAAGTCTGTTTCATTCCACTGGGCAAAAACATCTGCAATTTCCTCGACAGTAAGTCCAACTCTTTCACGAAGAAACTGATATGCTTCTGTAATCAACTGCATATCCGCATATTCAATCCCATTATGAACCATCTTCACATAATGTCCTGAGCCTTCTGGTCCTAAATACGTACAACATGGCTTTCCATCAACTTTTGCAGCAATTTTTTCTAAAATAGGTGCAACAAGTGAATAAGCACAAGCATCACCACTTGGCATTAATGCCGGGCCGTTCAATGCACCTTCTTCACCGCCTGAGACACCAACACTGACAAAATGAATCCCTTGCTCATTCAATTCGTGAAACCTTCTATTCGAATCATGGAAGTCAGAATTACCACCATCCATAATGATATCCCCTTTATCTAAAAAGGGGATAATAGACCTGATAACCGAATCAACTACAGGACCTGCTGTTACCATTAAAAATACTTTTCTTGGAGTTTCCAATGATTGAATAAAAGCCTCTAATTCATAGTGTGCTTCCACATTCTGACTTGAAAATTCACCGACAAATTTTTCTGTTAAATCAGGTGTATAGTTGAACACTGCAACTCTTTCACGATTGTTTGCCATATTCTTAGCAAGATTTGCTCCCATTACACCTAAACCATATAAACCAATTGTATTTTTCATTACGATACACTTCCTTATTAAACAAACATATTAAGAACTAAGACACCGACAAGACCAACGATAGAAATAATTGTTTCTAGTAACGTCCATGTCGCGAATGTTTCTTTTATCGATAAACCGAAGAATTCTTTAAACATCCAAAACCCTGCATCATTTACGTGTGATGCAATCAAACTACCTGCTCCAGTTGCAAGTACCATTAAAGCTGGGTCTACGCCGCTTCCTGACATCAATGGAATCACAAGACCAGCTGTTGTTAGTGCAGCGACAGTTGCTGAACCAAGCGCAATACGTAAAATTGCTGCGATTAGCCATGCTAATACTAATGGAGACATATTCGTATCTGCAAATAATGCTGCAACAGAATCACCAACACCACCGTCAATTAATACTTGCTTGAATACACCACCACCACCGATGATGAGTAGCATCATACCAATTGCACGAATCGATTCTTCAGCAGAAGCCATTACTTGCTTCATTGGAATATTTCGTTTCACACCCATTGTATATACGGCAAGTAGGACAGACAGTAGTAAAGCAGTTGTTGGTTCGCCAATTAAATGAATAATATCAAAAAGAACGTTATCTCCTACATTCCCAAGATCCTGAACTAAATCGACAATGGTTGCAATCGCCATTAATATAACCGGTAATAAAGATGTTAGTACACTAATTCCAAAACCTGGTGTATCCTCTGTTTTAAATGTTTTTATTTCACCGAGTGAATCAAGATTTCCAGCTTTATTGAATGAATCTGGCATAATCTTTTTAATTACTTTTGTAAATAAAGGACCTGCAATAATTACGGTTGGAATGGCAAGAATAATACCATAAATTAACACCATTCCGATGTTTGCTTCATATTGTTGTGCAATTACTGTTGGACCTGGATGTGGCGGTAAGAAACCGTGTGTAACCGACAATGCTGTTGCCATCGGTATCCCCAAATATAGTGGAGATAACTTCAAGCGTTTGGCAATTTGGAAAACAATTGGAATTAATAACACCAATCCAACTTCAAAGAATAATGCAATACCGATAATAAAGGACGCAATTACTACTGCCCATTGAATATGTTTTTCACCAAATTTATCAATTAATGTAACCGCAATGCGCTGTGCGCCACCTGCGTCTGCTACTAATCTGCCGAGAATGGCACCTAAACCAAAGATTAACGCGATACTACCGAGTGTACCACCCATTCCCCCTTCAATCGATCCGACAATTTCATCAAGTGGCATACCTAATGCTAAAGCTACAAGGAAGGCCGTAATAATAAGGGAAATAAATGTATTCAACTGTAATTTCGTAATAAGGATAAGTAAGACCCCAACACCTAGGGCAACAATAATTAGTGGAAGAATATTTTCCATTTTAAAACGCTCCAATCGTGATGTATTAATTATTTAGTTTTTTAATTCTGATTGATATTGTGCAATTTTTTCATATTCTGACTCTAACTTTCGAGAAATACTTATGAAAATCGGCATTAATTTGCGATATTCATTCACATGTGTTGGATTCGGTTCATGTTTATGCGTTTCACCGATTAAATCTTCCACGACATCAAAGGAATCAACTTTACCAATAGCATATAATCCCAGTAGACATGCACCTAAACAAGATGACTCGTAGCTTTCTGGAACAATTACTTCTGAATCGAAAATATCAGCAAGCATTTGACGCCATAATTCAGAACGGGCAAATCCACCTGTCGCTTTAATCGATGTAACAGGCTCGTCCATTACTTCCGTTAATGCAAGATATACCGAATACAAATTATAAATAACACCTTCTAGAGCTGAACGAATTAAATGTTCTTTTTTATGACTTAAGGTTAAGCCGATATAGGAACCCCTGACATCTGCATTCCATAATGGCGCTCTTTCTCCAGCTAAATAAGGGTGGAAAAGCAGACCGTCCGAACCAGGTCTTACCTGACTTGCGATACGTGTTAATACGTCATATGGATCAATGCCTAAACGTTTAGCAGTTTCTATTTCACTTGCTGCTAGTTCATCGCGAATCCAGCGGAAGACAATCCCACCATTATTCACTGGCCCACCGATAACCCAATGATCTTCCGTTAAGGCATAGCAGAAGATACGTCCTTTTGGATCTGTGTGTGGTTTCGGAATAACTGTACGAATTGCACCACTTGTACCAATCGTTACAGCAACTTCCCCTTTTTTGATAGCATTTACGCCAATGTTGGAAAGCACACCATCACTTGCACCAATAACAAAGCGTGTCTCTTGTGATATTCCCATCTGCTTCGCGTACAACGCGTTACATCCAGTGAAAACTTCTTTCGTTGATACAATCCGAGATAGTTTATCCTCCGTAATCCCAGCTACCTCCATTGCTCCTTTATCCCAGTTCAGGGACTCTAAATTCATTAATCCCGAACAAGAAGCAATCGAGTAATCAACAACAAATTCATTGAAAAACTTATAGAAGATATACTCTTTTATTCCGATATATTTCACCGTTTTTCTGGAGATTTCCGGTACATCATGCTCCATCCAGGTAATTTTACATAATGGTGACATGGGATGGATTGGTGTTCCAGTTCTCAAGTAAATACCATTTCCATCTCGTTCTTCATTTATTTTCTTTGCCCAACTTGAGCTACGATTATCGGCCCATGTAATACAGCGTGTTAAATTCTGGTTATTATCATCAAGTGCAATTACACTATGCATTGCACTACTAAATGAAATGAAAGATAAATCTTTAGGATTAATTGCGGCCTTTTTCATTACATTACCAATAGAAAGAAGAACTGCCTGAAAAACCTCTTCTGGATCAAGTTCTGCAGTAGATATATCTGGTGTATACAGTTCATATCCATTATTCTCGTCTGCTATAACCTCACCTGTTTCACGGAATAACACAGCCTTCGTACTGGTTGTACCGATATCAACACCAAGCATATATTTATTGTTTTCCACGATATTCACTCGCTTTCTTTAACGATACCGGGTCATCCCATAAACCGTCAGACCCTTTCTTTACATCTCTAAAATTGAGATAAAATGCTTCCTCAACTAATTTCTTATCTTTTTTCTGTATAGATTGTATTAAGAGCTCATGATTGTGTATAACACGATGGAAGTCTTCATAGTTTTCTTCCATTCGATGTCTCATATCTAATAAAATGAAACATTCTACGACAGGCTTTACATTAGACCATAAGATACTTATATAACGATGGTGAATCGACTTAATAATCGTTTCATGAAATTCCACATCTTTGAATGAAATTTCATCAGCATCTTTATATTTGAATGCGATTTTCATCATCTCTACAATTTTAGTTAATTCCCTAATCAACGCATCGTTACTCTCTTCTTCCAATAAATGCTTAAAGACGAAGGACTCCATCATAAGTCTTACATCATTAATTTCATCAATATCCTTTTCTGTAATCCCTACGACCTTTGCTCCCATTCTCTTTAACTGGACCAAACCTTCATTTTCCAAAACTTTCAAGGCATCTCGGATTGGAGAGCGGCTAACATTATATTCTTCTGACAGTTTATTTTCAGATAAAGTGCTTCCATTTTCCAGGTCTCTAGAAAGAATCCTCATTCGCAAATCAGCAACAACCTGCTGCCCGATGGAAGAATCCTGCAATCGCTTTTCAGGATAAAGCCCTTTCAAGTCCATCACCTCTCCACACTTGAATACATGAATACTTGTATACAAGTATACTATCATGAGATTTATTTTTTGTAAACGATTTTACGGAAGCGGAGTCATTGGGAAAATATGGTAAATTAGACTTCCTCATTCATTAAAACGCATTAAAAACGATACTTTTAATTGTGTAAAAAAGTTTTTGACTACTGATTTTATGATTCTTAAAAAATGGTGGTTCTTTATAAAAAGGTGTGTTCATAGCCTCTTCTACATTTATATTTGATTGTTTATGGTGTAGCAAAAGAGATAAATGAATTAACCTATATACATAAAAAAAGTACGCTTGGAACACTATGTGTACTTTTTTTAAGCAACAAATATAAAATAATACCTTATACCGTTTTTACCCTTGAAATTGTCAGCCCGTCGCCAATTGGAATAAGAATAGATTCTAATTGAGGATGCTCAGCAACGGTATCATTGAATTTCCTGCTTTCGTTACATTCTGATACGCTAAATCTGCGTAATTCTCCACTAATTCTAGTGAGGTTAATTTTCCTTCTTTGCCGAGTCCTCTTGCAAGGCAGATACCGCTATAGCCACCAAGTGCACCGACTTCTAAAACATTTTTTGCTCCGGAGATAGATACAAGTAGCGTAAGAAGCTTGCCAGTAGAAGCAGATACAGATACGGATATGGATCGTATGCCATGCTCTTTTATAGAAATCAGAACTTCTTCTAAAATCTCATCATGCTTATAAAAAATGGAATCAATATAACGGTTTATCTGCTTCATCACACGCACTCCTTCATTAGAATGATTTATTTCCCTTCTCCTAATTCGAATCCAATTCAGGAACTTCCTTCACTATTGGTTTGCTATTTTCTATTTCCTATGTATACATTTGTATACGATAAGTAATAGGGAATCTATACAAACAAAAAAAGAGATAGGAATTCCTACCTCTTGAAGTTTTATTATTGACATTTTTTATTAGCTTTTTGATATAGCCTCTAACGTTACTATTCTACTTTTTCTTTTATAAACGCTACAACCTCATCAGCCGTACCCATTGCTAGTATCTCATCCTTATAGGAATGAAGATCTTCCTTAGATAACTTTCGAATTTGTGTTCTTGCCGGTAAAATAGAGGTTGCACTCATACTAAATTCATCTAAACCAAGTCCAAGTAAAATAGGAACAGCAATCGGATCCCCAGCCATTTCTCCGCACATACCTACCCATTTCCCTTGTTCATGAGCAGCTTCAATTACATGATTAACTAATGTAAGAATAGCTGGATGGTATGGTTGATAGAGGTAAGAAACTTTCTCATTCATACGATCTGCAGCCATTGTATATTGGATTAAGTCATTGGTTCCAATACTAAAGAAATCCACTTCTTTTGCAAATTGTTTCGCTGCTACTGCAGTTGAAGGAATCTCAACCATCATCCCAATCTCAATATCATCCGAAACAGGAATACCTTCTACTTTTAGTGATTCCTTTTCGTCTAGTAAAATTGCTTTTGCTTGACGGAATTCTTCCAAGGTCGCAATCATTGGAAACATAATCTTTAAGTTTCCATACACACTTGCACGTAATAATGCTCGGAGTTGCGGGCGAAAGACTTCTTCATTTTCCAAGCAAAATCGAATGGCACGAAAACCTAAAAATGGATTCATTTCTTCTGGTAAGTCCAGATAGCTTAACTCTTTATCTCCACCAATATCTAACGTACGCACAACAACCGGCTTCCCTTTCATCCGCTCTAGTACCTTTTTATATGCTTCAAATTGCTCTTCTTCTGAAGGTAGTTCCATTTTACCCATATACAAGAATTCTGTTCGGTAAAGTCCTACACCTTCTCCACCATTCTCTAGTACAGCATCTATATCTTCTGGAGTACCAATATTTGCAGCAAGTTCTACATGGCATCCGTCCGCTGAAACGGTTTGTTCATTAACAAGCTTTGCCCATTCTACTTTTTGGGCTTCAAAAGCTACTTTTTTCACTTCATATTCGTTGATTACTTCTTCAGATGGATCGATAATGACTTTTCCTTCGATTCCATCAATAATAATTGAAGTACCATGCTTGATCGTAGAAGTTGCTGATTTCGTTCCTACAACCGCTGGAATTTCCATTGATCTAGCCATAATTGCCGAATGCGATGTACGTCCACCAATATCTGTTACAAAGCCTTTTACATATTTCTTATTTAATTGTGCTGTATCTGATGGTGTCAAATCTTCTGAGATAATAATTACTTCTTCGGAAATCATACCTGGTGAAACAATCGTTACACCTAATAGATGGGAGAGCACACGTTTTGTGACATCCCGAATATCTGCTGCACGTTCTCTCATATAAGTATTATCCATTGCTTCAAACATATCAATGAACATATTTGCCACTTCTTTTAAAGCAAATTCTGCATTTACTTTTTCATTTGTCACTTTGTCTTTCATCGCATTAATAAATTCTGGATCACTTAAAATGAGAAGATGGGCAGCAAAAATTGCCGCCTTATCTTCACCAAGTTCGCTTTGTGCGTGATCTTTTATTATTTCAAGCTCTGATATGGATTGCTTTAATGCCTCGTCCAGACGGAGCAATTCTTCATCAGTTGCTTCAATTATTCTTTTTTCTACATTTAATTCAGGCTCTTCTAGACGATAAGCTTTGGAAACAACAATCCCACTAGATGCGCCAATACCTGCTAGAATTTGTGTCATTCTGCCAACCCCTGATTTTTCATCGCTTGTGATAGGTTTTCCATCGTCTCATTCTCATCTGATCCAGAAATAGTAACCTTCACTTTTGCTCCGTGTGTAATTCCAAGAGACATAATGCCCATAATGGATTTTAAATTAACTGTTTTTTCGTTGTACGTCATGTATACCTCAGAAGCAACATTAGCTACTGCCTGCACTAATACCGTTGCTGGACGTGCATGGATACCAGCTTTATCTATAATTGTAAATTCCTTTTCTACCATTAGAAAAACCTCTCTCTCATCTATTTCATCGATTATGCTTTTTAAACAGCACCAATTATCACGTTACATGATAATATCGCCCATATCTACTTGTCCTTCTTTTATCAGTGATACGGCTTGTCCATCCGTTAAATTGGTGAACACTACTGGAGTCACCGTTGATTTCGCATGTTTTTCAATATAATCTAAGTCCGCTTTTAATAAAGGCTGTCCAGCTTCCACTGTATCTCCTTCATTTATTAACGTTTCGAATCCTTCACCTTTTAGATTCACTGTATCTAGTCCCACATGAATTAATATTTCTTTCCCACCTTCAGATTGGATGCCAATCGCATGTTTCGTAGGGAAAATATTAATTATCTTTCCATTTACAGGAGATACTACTGTTCCATCAGATGGTTTAATAGCAAAACCATCGCCCATCATTTTACCTGCAAATACTTCATCTGGTACTTCCGTGATGGAGATGATTTCTCCTTTCATTGGTGCGAAGATACTTTCATTGCTGTCAGTTGAAACGTGACTTGATTCTGCTTGTTCTTCAGTATGTTGAGCCTTTGCTGGACGTGGTTTTTTACCTGAAATAATATCCTGCATTTGGCTCTTAATGGTGTCTGAACGAGGTCCAAATATCGCTTGAATATTATCCCCTACTTCAAGTACACCGGCAGCTCCGAGTTCCTTCAATTCATCTTTATTTACATTTCCGATATCATTTACTGAAACACGAAGACGAGTAATACATGCATCTAAATGGGCAATGTTTTCTTGACCACCCATTGCTTGTAGGACGTTATATGCAAGGTCACCACTGTCTTTTGCTTTATCTGTTCCTTCTTCTTTACTTTCTTCACGACCAGGCGTCATTAAGTTAAATTTCTTGATAAAGAAACGGAATAAAACATAATAAATCACTGCAAAGACTAATCCAGCAATAATTACTAACCACCATGGTTCTTGTCCTGGTAGGATACCAAATAACGCAAAGTCAATACCTCCACCAGAGAACGTATAGCCAATGTTCACATTTAAGAAGGTCATCAGCATAAACGATAATCCATCAAGTACCGCATGCAAGAAGAATAACAATGGTGATACGAACATAAATGAAAACTCAAGTGGTTCTGTAATACCTGTTAAGAAAGAAGTCAAAGCACCTGATGCAAGTAACCCTGCAACTAATTTCTTCCTCTCAGGTCTTGCGGCGTGATACATCGCTAATGCAGCTGCAGGTAGACCAAACATCATAATTGGATATTCTCCTGCCATAAAATTACCAGCCGTAATTTCGACACCATCTCGTAATTGCGCAAAGAAGATTGTCATATCTCCACGTACGACCTCACCTGCCGCTGTTACATAAGACCCGAATTCATACCAAAACGGCGCATGGAATATATGATGCAATCCAAATGGTATGAGTAGACGTTTAATAAAACCAAATAAGAATACTGCTAAATAAGTTCCTTCTTCAATAAGCCAATAAGATGCTGTATTCATTGCATCCTGAATCGTCGGCCATACGAATAACAACACAAGACCGGCAACAAAAGATGTTGCAGCTGTCATAATTGGTACAAATCGTTTTCCAGCGAAAAATCCTAAAAAGGATGGCATTTCAATATCATGATAGCGGTTATAACAGAATGCAGCGATTAAACCGACAATAATACCGCCGAAAACACCCGTTTGTAACGTCGGAATACCTAAAACGTTAGCAAAACCTGGATCCGTTTCTACCATTTCCGCAGTAACACCCATCCATGATCCCATTACCTGATTTAATACAAGATATCCAACTAGTGCAGCAAGCCCTGCGGCACCATCACCAGCCAGACCAATGGCAACACCAATAGCGAATATTAGTGCCAAATTACTAAATATAATATTACCTGCATCTTCCATTACCATCGCAACTAGCTGTATCCAATCAGCGCTTAAAAATGGAAGATAGTCAAGCATTGCATCCTGCTGAGCAGCATTACCAAATCCTAGCAATAGACCTGCTGCAGGTAACAATGCTACTGGTAGCATTAATGCTTTTCCGACTTTTTGTAATACACCAAAAGCCTTTTTAAACATATAAATCCTCCTCTCAAATGTACAAGCAACAACCATCAAACAAATAAAAAAGGCATGAGTAGAAAACACGAAGTAGAATAGCAAGGGATTGCCTTAAACTATTCTCTTCATGTTTTTCTCTACTCATGCCTGATCGAATCAGTTACACGTAAGAAATCTATGATTCAAATTTATTATTTAGACGCTGCAGGTGCATGGTTAAATAAACCGCTTCCGCATCATATACATCTTTTTTTAATGTTTGCTGCATAATTTTAATTAACTTCCAGGAAAGATTATAGCATGTGGGATATTCTTCTTTCAAGAGATTTTTTATTTTTATCGGTTCTTCTACATATTCATCATTTAATACCCGTTCAATGGTGTAACGTAAATGCCGGATTAGTCGAATGTAATTAACGCTTTCCTTCTTAATCTCAATTTGCAGTTGATTTTCAATTACTTTGATTAATTTCGTTATTAAACCCGAATACTTATTAATATCCGAAATCGTTCGATCTGAAATGGCACTGTGAATATGCAGCGCAATAAAGCCAACTTCTCCTTTTGGCAAATGTATATCTAATGAATGATTAATAAAATCAACCACTTCTTCGGCAATTTCATATTCAGCTGTATAAAGCGCTTTCGTTTCAACTAAAAAAGGATTTTTAATTTCCAATCCTTTCATTAACCTTGTTACCGCAAAAAGGATATGGTCCGTTAAAGCGACATGCACCTTTTCATTTAAAATAGACTTTGAATTATTACGAATAATTGCGATTGAATCAATAATTGTTTGTAATAAATCATCATCGAGTTGAGGAAGTAATTTTATATAACTCTGCCGTTCATTTTCACTGCGAAGGACAAATAACTTTTCAACCATATCATTAGGAATAGATTCCCCTTTTTTTCGGTTAAATCCAATTCCTTTACCAATCAAGATAACCTCTGCTTCCTTGTCATCCTCCGCTATTAGTACATTATTGTTTAGAGCCTTTCTTACATAAAACATAAAGTCTGTCCCCTTTAAAAATATCCGACCATCTCCTACAAGACGAGAAAATCTAGCAGTATTATACCACTATCCACTTAGAATTGGAACCTGAGGCCATTCGCTAACGTAATATAGCGAATTCTTCCTCTATAGTAAAAAGGAACGGGCACATTTACATTTTTTCTAAAGTTTAGCTTAAACTATACGAAAAGGAGGAGTTCCATGAGTACAAATAAAGGGAAAAAGAAAAAAAACAAGAATAAAGAAGAATTAAACGCCATGAAAGGTGATAAAGAAAGACATCGTCGAAATCGTTCCTAAAAACAGGAGAGCAGGTTCCCGTCCACCAAGGACGCGGAATCTGTCTCCAACTTTATACGTACATTTGGCTTCAAGTTAATTCGATCGGCATCTCTTTCGTTACGTTATGATGTGCTGATAGTAAGTTCCATTTTATGTAATAAAATATCTACTATTATATACAAAATTTCTCTCTATACTCATGTTTTAATTGATTTCTCTTTTAAAATTCTTTAAGGTAATAGAAGTAGATAGTAAATTTTCAAAATATAAGGGGAAATGTATATGACAAGTAAGATTAGACTAGGAATCGTTGGGTACGGTAATCTTGGAAAAGGTGCAGTTGAAGCGATTAAACAATCTCCTGACATGGAATTAGTAGCGGTTTTTACTAGAAGAGATCCTGAATCATTAGTTCTTGATATTCCAGGTGTGAAAGCTGTACATATATCAGATGCAAGTGATTACCAAGCGGAAATTGATGTAATGCTTCTTTGTGGAGGATCAGCAACCGATTTACCTGAACAAACCCCACATTTTGCAAGTATGTTCAATACGGTGGATAGTTTCGATACACACGCAAAAATCCCTGAGTTTTATCAAGCTGTAAATGAAGTCGCAACAAAACATAATAAAACAGCAATTATTTCCGTAGGCTGGGATCCAGGTCTATTCTCCATTAATCGTGTAATGGCTGAAGCAATTTTACCTAGTGGAGAAACCTATACTTTTTGGGGCAAAGGCCTAAGCCAAGGACACTCTGATGCTGTCAGAAGAGTAGAAGGTGTAAAAAATGGCGTACAATACACGATTCCAGCTGAACAAGCGATTGAAAAAGTACGTAGTGGTGCAAACCCAGAATTAACAACTTCTGAAAAACACCGTCGCGTTTGCTATATTGTAGCGGAAGACGGAGCAGATAAAGCTGCAATTGAAAATGAAATCAAAACAATGCCAAATTATTTCGCTGATTATGACACAGAAGTAAACTTCATTTCAGCAGAAGAGCTAGCACGTGACCACTCCAAAGCACCACATGGTGGATTCGTTATTCGAGGTGGAAATACGGGAGAAAACAATAATCAAATTTACGAATTCTCCCTTAAATTAGACAGTAACCCTGAATTTACTGCAAGTGTATTAGTCGCATATGCGAGAGCGGCATATCGGTTAAGTAATGAAAATCAATTTGGTGCAAAAACAGTTTATGATGTTGCACCTAGTTATATTTCACCACGTTCTGCAGAGGAATTAAGAAGAGATTATTTATAGGAATTACCTAGTTATAAAAAGCGACTCCCTTTGTCCGTGATGGTCTTTATCACGGACTTTTCTTTTGACTTCATTCGTCCGTGAGTACCTCTATCCCGTACTTTCCAATGGTCTTCAACTCCTTTTCACCCAAAGCATCCATTTCAAATGTAACTTCCTGTTCATCTTCTGTTCACATATGAATTATAGACTCTAAATAAAGAAACAAGGAGGAATTCATATGAACATTGCATGGAAGGAAATAAGGAAAAATAAAGGAAGGTTTTTGATCTTAGGTTCCATCGTTTTTCTCGTTAGTTTATTAACGTTTATTATATCTGGGCTTGCAAATGGATTATCACAAGACAATGCTGCATTAATTAAAGATTTACCAAATGGACAATTCTATATGAGCAAGGATGCAGAAGAAACCTATAATCTTTCAAAATTAGATAAGGATACCCAAGATAAAGTATTAACCAAACAGAAAGATGCCATCGCATTTTCCATCCAAATGGGGTTCCTGAATGATCGTACTGACAAGCAGCATAGTGTTGCTTTTGTAACATCTACCGATACAAAATTATTTCCAATTGTAAACAAAGGAGAAGTTGTGCTTGATCGCTCCATGGAAGATGATGGTATAGAAATTGGTGATACATTCACAAATAACCAATATAGTGGCGAGTTGATTGTGAAAGATTTTATTGATCAAAGTAAATTCAGCCATGCACCTGTAGCTTATATCAATACAGAAGATTATCAAGAAATGTACCGAACAAGTAAAATGCAGTTAATCTTCGCTCCAGGTGAGGATTCAGCAGAAGTACCAGCAGAATTAAAAGCTTTTTCAAAAGAAGCATTTCTAAATACCATCCCAAGCTATAAGGCAGAACAGATGTCATTAAATATGATTGTTTGGTTTTTAGTTGTTATCAGTGGTATGTTGTTTGCAATCTTCTTTTACATGATGAACGTTCAAAAAATGGCTCTATATGGCATTCTAAAAGCAATTGGTTTGAAAACGAGCGCCTTGTTTAAAATGATGTGGACACAGATGGCTTTTATTACCATCCTCTCTCTCCTTCTATCCGCTGGACTTAGTCAAATTTTCAATCGGCTAGCCCCGAGTGGAATGCCTTTTCATTTAACTTTTGAGACGACAATCCAATTATCATTGGTGTTCTTCATTATAGGATTTATTGGTGCTACATTATCAGGAATGCAAATTAAAAAAGTTGAACCATTACAAGCCATACAACAAGGAGAGATTTAAGATGAACGCGTTTATAATAGATGGTGTTAGAAAAACGTTTATGAACGGTGATGTAAAGGAAGAAATATTAAAAGGAATTAACCTTTCGCTAAAAGAAGGAGAAGTAACTGCATTAGTGGGGGCTTCTGGATCTGGTAAAAGTACACTTCTTACAATTGCTGCTGGACTTCAACCTGCATCAAACGGGAAAATTATATTTAATGGCAATAATATGTCTACAATGAATGCTGAACAAGTACGAAAAATACGCTCAAGTCAATTTGGTTTTGTTTTCCAATTCGCGCATCTTGTTCCTTTTCTTACAGTGGAAGAACAACTCATGCTAATGTTGGATGTATCACAATCAAAAAGAAACAAACGTGAACAAAAAGGGGAAATAAATAAGATACTTAAATTAGTTGAAATGAATCATCGAAAAAATGCCTATCCGGGCTCTTTATCTGGTGGGGAAAAGCAGCGTGTTGCTATTGCACGTGCAATCATCCATCAACCGAAAGTCCTTTTTGCTGATGAACCAACAGCAAGTTTAGATTCAAATAAATCTAAAGAAGTAATGTCTCTAATCCAAAATTTAACAAAAGCCTTAAACGTAACTACCCTTATGGTTACCCATGATGAAGAAATGCTTATCTATGCTGATAAAATCATCAAAATGAGTGATGGAATGATTTTGGAGCATGAAGATTAATTCTATTTAATGTAACAGGAGATTAAAAAATGAAAAACATTCTAATTGTAGATGATGACATCCATATTTTACATCTTTTGAATATCCACTTATCTGAAGCTGGTTTCAACGTATCCCAAGCAAAAGACGGTACCGAAGCTATAGGTATTCTCAATAGACAAGCATGTGATTTGGCAGTAGTGGATGTGATGATGCCTTTTATGGATGGGTATGCATTAACGAAAGAAATTCGAGAAAAGTATGATATTCCTGTCATCCTGTTAACAGCCAAAAGTCAGATTGAGGATAAAGAACTTGGATTCAAATCTGGGACAGATGATTATTTGGTCAAACCATTCGAACCGAAAGAATTAATTTTTCGGATCCAGGCTTTACTTAGAAGATATGACAAACAAGTAGAGGGATCCTTAGTTCACTTCAGAAATACGACGATCAATAAAAATAACTATGAAGTCCACATTGGGGAACGGACGATTCTTTTACCCTTAAAGGAATTTGAATTACTCTATTTTTTAGCGTCGCATCCGATGCAAGTATTCTCACGGGACCATCTGATTGAGCAAATCTGGGGTATCGATTTCGAGGGGGATGAGCGAACAGTGGATGTTCACATCAAGCGTTTAAGACAACGCTTTTCGAAATTGACCGATGATTTTCAAATAAAAACAGTCCGTGGGGTCGGCTATTTATTGGAGGCAAAACAAGGATGAGGTCTTTCTATGTGAAATTTATAGTCATTACGATTGGAATTATGATTTTAAGTAGTATTCTTGCCTTTTTAATATCCAATACGTATTATCAGCAGAAATTAAAACCTCTAAACGATGAGAAAAATACAAAAATTGCATTAGATATTGCTACGTTTGCTAATGATAATCCAACTCTAAATTTGGAAGCGTACTTAGAAAATATTGCTGCAATTGGGTACCAACTCTACTTAGTTGAGAACGCTGGCAAGGAATCTTATTTTGGTGCAGATTATCGAGAGAAGACACTTTCTGAATCCACGATAGAGGATGTGTTAAATGGCAATATATACCATGGTATTCTTCATTTCCCACAGGAAACATTTGTAACAGGCTTTTTTGCAAATGAATTAAAGAATACAATTGGTGTACCGTTAACACATAATGGGAAAAACTATGCTCTTTTTCTTCGGCCAGATATAAAACTGCTTTTTAATGAAATGCATATTTTATTTGGATGGCTACTAGCTTTAACAATTGCTTTGAGCATCTTTATTGTGATTTTTAGTACAAAATATTTTTTAAAACCAATTTCAAAGCTTACAACAGCCACAAAGTCACTTTCTAATGGTGATTTCAATGTCGAACTCGATATTAAGCGTCATGATGAGTTAGGTGAGCTTTCAATGAATTTCCTACGAATGGCAAGAAGGTTGGAAAAAACAGATGAAATGAGGAAAGAGTTTATCTCGAACATTTCCCATGATATAAGGTCTCCTCTATCCAATATAAAGGGATATACAAACTTACTAGAAAACGAGAACTTAAGTGCTGAAGAAAGGGCTGACCACATTTCCATTATCAATGGCGAAATTAATCGGCTTTCGTCCTTAACGAAACAATTATTACTACTTGCCTCATTGGACCGAAATGAGGATATTATGAAAAAAAGCCCGTTTAATCTTGGAAAACAAATGAAGGAATTGGTACGAAACTATCAATGGCTCATAAGTGAAGAAGGCATTATGCTTAGCTATTCATTACCAGATATTGAGATTACCGGGGACCCATCATTGCTTCATACCATTTGGGATAACCTGCTAACAAATGCCATTAAATACAGTAAACCCGGTGGCACTATTGAAATATCTATAGAAGAAAGAGGCAAATCGGTATTTATAACTTTTGAAGATACAGGAATAGGATTGAAGCAAACAGATATAGAAAGAATATTCGACCGTTTTTATCGTGTAGACACTGCACGCTCGCAAGTTGTTGAAGGAACAGGGCTTGGGCTTTCCATCGTTGCTTCCATCGTTAGGCTACATGCCGGGAAGATTCATGTGAATAGCAAAGAAAATGAAGGAACCACCTTTGTTGTTGAATTGCCTATAAATTAGACTTTGGAATCATGGGGACGGTTCTTCCGCTTCCTTCAGACAAAAAAAAGAAGCATGAGAACCGTCCCTCATGCTTCCTCATCATTTCCACGATAACGCTTATACGGTAGCGGATTCCAGGTCCGATATTCCAATTCTTCAGAACGCAATGGAGATGGGATATCGTTAAAGATGCGTTTTGCTACCTCTAGCTCACGCTCTGCTTCCCCTTTATCTTGATACATGAACTCGTCAGATGCTTTATCCAGAGCTTTATCTACTTTTTCCTCTAGATACTCAACAACCATTTCTTGTTGGTGGTGGATAGACTCACGAGCACCAGCAACCCAGTCAGCTTGAACAGTTCTTCGTGTATCTGATACATAGCTAAATTCCCCGAAAATATCTTTATAGATTCGATCGGCGTTGGCACGAACATCCATGATTGCCTCTTCTAAGTCTTCAATTGTCAGTTCTTCCACTTCTAAGGCCTTCTTCCGCTTTGGACCACCAATTCGGGTCGAATGTAAATAATAAGGAAAAATACTTTTAATCGTCTTTCCGACAGGCGCAATTGCTAGACCATTGTCATCAACCCCCTTAGGTTGAACACCTTGCATCGCAATACGAGCTGATTCTGGTCTTACGATTTCTTTCGGTGGCAAAATACCATAGCGTAGCAATTCACGAATCCCTGTACCAGAGATATTGATTCGGTAGCGTTCATCATGTGGACAGGTTTGCTCTGTTGCTGGATTATCACATCGGGTACAATAGAATACCTCATGGAACAAACGAATATCAATCCCTAATTCATCCTGCGTAAACGTATCAAAAATCGTATGACTTGCATATTTGTCATAAAAATCACCGATTCCCGCATGATCTCGACCGATTAGTGCATGGGTACAACCATAATTTTTCATAATGAGTGCGTGTAAAACCGCTTCACGAGGACCTGCAAAAATATACGTCACTCTTAGGGGTGCAAGTAATGTTCTTTCTTTTGGATAATACGTATCTAGTACACTACGATAAGACAGCATCCTGAACTCATGTCTTGTATATTCTCGTTTTGCCATTTCTACTAAAGGCTGGACAAATAGACCGTCCATCTCTTCTAATGCATTGCGATGAATATACTCGTGACCTCTGTGTAACGGATTCGCTCCCGTGATAAAGCCACCAACTGACTGAAACTTCTTATCCTCGTAAAATAGCTTCCACGTATCTTTCGGTTCCATTCGTAGACTTTCAAATGGGCCCCAATGTACTCTGCGAAGCAACTGTATCGGTCCACCTAAGGCAGTATCCCCCATCCTTCGGTATATAGAATCTACACCCGGATGGTTACGATCGGTTGTCTCGAAAAGATGCTTTGCACGAAATTCCCTATCATAATGGAAAATATCATCCAATTTCAAAATGGCAACAGGCTCTTTTGTTTCATCTGCTAACGCTACCTCATCCCCAACAGATAGGGATTTTATGATTTGTTTATTCCGATCACCAGTTGGTGCAAAGCTCAGCGGCACAGGCCAGACGACTCCATTTGTTAAGCGACCTTTTGTAAGTACAGATTTATAATCCGCTTCAATCATGAACCCTTCATTCGGGGATAATACTCCAGTAGCAATCATTTCAAGTGTAATGACAGCCTCCAAATCTACCATAATCATTGGAAGTTGTTTAGCACGCTCCAGCGCTTCTGTGCGTTCTTTCCCAGTAAGTACACGATTAATTAATTCCCCCCCATGCGGCTGCTGTGGGTAGCTTGCTAACTTTTCTTCATTCAAAATAACAGTATTTTGATCCATCATCTCTCCTCCTTATAATGGGGACAGTTCTTGTGCTTCTTTCTATATAAATGGAAGCAGGAGAACCGTCCCTATGCTTCTTCCCTATACCCTGTGTTTGCTCTTACTTTTACTTCGGCGTACCGCTCGAGGTCATTTTCTTTCGAGAACATGGTGCCTAGGTATCCACCAATAAAGCCTAATGGAACACTAACAAGTGCTGGATTTTCTAATGGGAAGATTGGATTTCCTACAAATAAAGCAGCACCTTCCACTGGTGAGAATACACTTGGACTGAGTGAAACGAGTATTAATGCAGACAACAAACCGGATAACATTGCTGAAACGGCACCTGTCGTATTAAAACGTTTCCAATAAACGGTATATAGAATAACTGGTAAGTTAGCGCTTGCTGCGATACAGAATGCTAGTGAAACGAGAAAAGCTACGTTTAGGTATTGAGCACCCAATGCGAGTAAAATTGATAACACCGATACCGCTAGTGACGCATACCTTGCTGCTAGCATCTGTTCCCTATCTGTTACCTTTCCTTTTTTAATAATTTGCCCATAAATGTCATGTGCGAAAGCGGAAGCCCCTGACAGTACTAGCCCTGCAACAACTGCAAGGATTGTCGCAAATGCAACAGCAGAAATGAACGCAAATAAAATATTTCCACCAATCGCTTCTGCGAGTAACGGTGCAGCCATATTCCCACCAGGATTTGCTGCTAAAATATCACTTTGACCGACGAATGCTGCTGCACCAAAACCTAGGAATAGCGTTAAAATATAGAAGATCCCGATTGTCCATGTTGCTGTTATCACCGAACTTCTTGCTGTTTTTGCATCCTTCACCGTGAAGAAACGCATCAAGATATGTGGCAGACCTGCTGTACCAAGTACTAAAGCAAGCATTAAGGAAATAGTGCCTAGCGGATTATCATATTGAATTCCAGGATTTAAATATGCTGCACCATGGTCTGTTGCTGTCTTCACTTCCGTAAACATTGCAGAAATGTTAAAGTTAAACTTCATTAAAACTAGGAAAGAAATAATAACCATTCCGGCCATTAAGAGTACTGCTTTCGTAATCTGAACCCAACTTGTTGCCATCATCCCACCAAATAATACGTAAATGGTCATCATAACCCCAACAATTAACACAGCAATCCAATAATCAATTTCAAATAATAGCTGAATAAGTGCCCCTGCACCGACAAGCTGTGCAATCATGTAAAACAATACAATCGTGATCGTACTAAGTGCTGCAACACCCCTTACCTTTTTTGCATCAAAGCGTGAATTAATCATATCAGCGAGCGTATACTTACCAAGATTACGTAATGGCTCCGCTACTAAGAACAACACAACTAAGTATGCGATAAGAAACCCGATACTATAAAAGAAACCATCAAAACCATTTAATGCAATTGCACCCGCAATACCAAGGAAGGAGGCGGCGGATAAATAGTCACCTGCAATCGCAAGTCCGTTTTGCCATCCTGTTAACCCCCCACCCGCCGTGTAAAAATCACCAGTGGATTTTGTGTTTTTCGCTGCAAAGTAAGTAATAACGAGCGTCAATAATACAATGGCTAGAAAAAGAACAACTACAGTTAAATCCATCAGCTCTTACCTCCTTTTTTAATCTGTTCTTCAATAATTTGATCTGCTTCTTTATCAAAGGAATTCGCCTTTTTAACATAAATCGTACACAAAACCCAAACCATCAAAAATTGTGAAAATGCGAAGATCCAGACCCATGAAATATCACCAAAAGCTGGTGTGTTCAAAAATGTCGTATAAGATGTTAAGATTGGCAATAAAAAGTAAAAAACCAAGAAAAAGATTGTCAGCGGTACAATAAATTTTCGTTTATTTGCCATAAATCGTTTAAACTGCGGGCTACTTTCCACATTCACATAATCTACCCTTCGCTTCTCCTGGCTATCTATCCGTTCCTTCTGGCCCATAATAAACCATCCCCTCAATTTTTTTAACAAGCTTCGACTCGAAGCAATTACATGTATCCATGCAAAAATCAATTTGTCCTTCATTACTTCATGTATTTTCCCGGCGTGATTCCCTTTCATTTGTAAGCGCTTACCGATTATTATAATAATTTTGAACAATCTTAAGTTAAAATTAGGTTGAATGGTTAAAAATTATGTTTGAATGGCATTTATTTGCTGGTGAATGGTTCCCGCTATTGGAATTTAATTAGTAGTTGATGTAAACTTCGGACTAATTTAATTCAGAATATCTTAAATCGGAGCAAGTCTCGCCGTCCGGGATCGCTCCGGGCGGATGCGGACCTTAGGGCACGGCCCGAGCCTCCTCGCGGAAAAAACGCCGCTGCGGGGTCTTCGGACTCGTGCTATTCCCGCAGGACAAGGAAAGCTTCGTCAGCGTTACATCGCACGAAGAAAATGGCTCTTTATTTTCGAGGAGTCACCGCCCTCCACTCACCCGGCCTAGTAAGGTAGTACAATGCTTTTTGACTTTCCGTATTGCAGGAGATAATGGTTAGTAACTTAAACTCAGTGGAGGAAACACACGTAGACTCCTGCAGGAGGAGAGGCCTAGATGAGACACCGTAGTGCGTCAGCACGAAGGGGCTCATCAGCCGCCTTAAGGTGCGCGAAGTGTGTTTCCGGAACGACGTACTTCTCACTATACTGAATTAAAGAAATCAACACTCTATACACATTTCAGCTTATACTTTAAATGTTTTTAGTAGGCTTTTACTTGCCGAACGACTAACTGGGATTTTCGTTCGATTCTTATCTTTTAGTGTTAGATTACTTGTTCCATTAAACCATGGCGTTATTTCCAAAACATGATTGAGATTAACTAAATAGCTACGATGTGTACGGAAAAACAAATGACCAGACAACTCATCCTCTAGTTCCTGTAAAGTCATACGGCTCATTATTACCTTATCTTCCGTATGTATTTCTAATAAACGCTTATTCGGTACGGCATAATAAATTGAATCAGGCGCTAGTACAACCACCCTTTCTCCATCATCAACCAATAATTTAGAGGCAGTTGGTTTCACGTTCACTGTCTTTTCAAGCTTTTCCCTACTCATAATAGCTTTCCTTATTCGCATCATCGACTTTTTAAACCGTGTTTCATCATATGGTTTCAACAAGTAATCAACCGCTTCAATTTCAAAAGCATCCATTGCATACTCATCATATGCGGTTGTGAACACAAACAATGGCGTATCCCCGACAGTTTGATCCGTAATGTACCTAGCTGCTTCCATCCCGGTAAAACCAGGCATTTCAACATCAAGGAAAATCACATCTGGCTGGTGTTCTGTATATAATTCAATTAATTGTTCACCAGTTTCCGCATGTGGAGTGAGGATAATTCCCTTTTCATCTTTCAATAAATAAAGCAATTCCTTTCTGGCCATCATTTCATCCTCAGCAATCATCGTGCGTATATTCATTCCATCACCTTCTTCTCTACAAATTGATTTGGAATCGGAATCTGAAACTTTACTTCACTACCCCCACCATTTAAATTACGTATATGCAGTCTAGCTGTTTCACCAATTAAGTGAACTAACCGCTGATTGACATTATAGATACCAGTCCCACTGCTTTTAGTTCCTACTAACGGTTTATGACTAACAATGGGTAAAATATGCTTCGGAAAACCACAGCCATTATCCCGTATCGATACCACAATCACCCCATCCTCTTTTTCCATTTTAATTTTCACCCTGGCTTGATCTGTTACATTCTTTAAGCCATGCTGGACAGCGTTTTCAATCAAGGGCTGGATTGTTGAAGGTGGGATATAAATATTGGATAGAGCATCTAGCTTTATAAATTCGATTTGTAGACGACCTTTAAAACGCTCCTGAATAATGGAAGTATATGCTTCAACATGTTCACATTCTTTCTCAAGTTCCACTAGTGATTTCGAAACCAAGCGTAAATTAAACCGCATATAACTTGCTAACTGTAATGTCAGATGACGTGCATCATTTGGACTCTCTCGAAATAACCCTGCAATCAACTGAAGGGTATTGAATAAAAAATGCGGATTAATTTGTGCCTGTAGGTTTCTTAGTTCTGCATCCCGAATATGGGCTTTTAGCTTTTCTGTTGTAAGTACGGTTAGCTGATTTGAGATGAATTGTCCTAAACCCTGTGCCATCATCATTTCAACGACTGAAATATGCTGTGCTTTACGAAAATAAAAAGTGATGAGAATCGTTACATCGTCCGCTTCTGTGATCGGGATTATAATTGCAGCCTCAAGAGGACAATTTTCATGATGACATTTTAAATCTGACTTTACGTATGTTACCTGAATTTCCCCAGACTTGATTGCTTTTCGGATAAGTGGTGCTTTAATCGAATCACCTACTTGATGATGTTTATCTCCTAAGCCTTTATGCGCCAACACTTCATGCTTGTTTGTAACAGATACTGCAGCAAGCTTAAGTCGGTCATAGAGCAAATCTGCCAAGCCATTTGCGACTTCTAGGTGGGAATCCTTTTTCAAATATGGGAGGGCTTCTTCGGCAATCATCAATGCTTGCTTTGATGCCAATGCAGCCTCATTTTCTTGCTCACGCATAACAATTCCAATCATCGCCGTGAAAATAGCAATCGCAATACTATTGGATAGCACAAGCGGTAAGCCGATTTGGTCTACAATTTTAATGATTGCTACGCCGTCTGTATATATGATAAGTAATAATTGCATTTGCAATATGGGTGGAAAAACACCAATAAATAAAGCTTTAAATGGAGATATAACCCTCTCATTGGAAAAAAAACGTGCTGTCATACCAGCTAAAAGTCCCGTTAATGGATTAACAAGGCCATTTGCTAACGAGCCCACTCCCCCAAGAAGCATCAAATGAACCCCTGCAATGATACCAGCACCAAGGCCAACTGTAGGCCCACCTAGTAAACCTGCAATCACAATTGCAACAAGGCTTAAACTAACAATTAACTGGTTATCAGCTACTGGAAGAATAACAAAACGATGGATCATTTCTGCTTCTTCCGTAATCACAATTCCTGTTACCGTACTGGCCATCCCGAAGATCCCAAACACCACCGCATGAACAAGTGACATTTTCACGCTATATTCATGGTACAATAACGCCTTAAAACCTGGTGTCCGTGTCATAACAAAAGCGATAACAAGCAATAATCCTAAACGTTCAAACAAAATAATTGTTAAGTTTTCCACGTCTTTTCTCCCCTTGGCCCAATGCCAGTCTGCGATTGGATATAGAACTGTTTAAATTCCGCTCTTGTTTGTGAATGCTTTAATGAAAACATCGTTCCAAGATATGCCCCAAGAAAACCAATTGGGATGGCAATTATTCCAGGATTATAAAGTGAAATCACTGCTTCTTCCCTCATAATATGAGGTCCCAAAATAACTACCAATAAGGAAGCAATAAGTCCACTAACCATTCCTGTAATCGCACCACTCCTGGTAAAGCGCTTCCAATAAATTGTTAATAATAAGATTGGAAAATTACTCGATGCAGCAACAATGAATGTCAATGAAACGAGAAATGTCACGTTAATCGTCTCCAGCCGTAATGCGAATAACGTTGAAATAATACCAATTGCTAAAGCAGTCCAACGTGCAGCCCTTAACTGCTCCGCTTCGGTTGATTTTCCTTTCTTCAAAATATGGTGGAAAATATCATGGGAAAACGCCGTTGTTGCTGATATAACAAGCCCTGCCACAACAGCAATAATGGTTGTAAAAGCAATGGCTGAAACAAATGCCAACAAGAAATCTCCCCCAACTACTCTTGCAAGTAATGGTGCAGCTAAATTACCAGTTGGGTCTGCTGCCGTTAATTCATAAACCCCGAGCAATGCCACTGTTCCAAGACCTAATACAAGCGTTATCAAGTAAAAAAGTCCAATTATCCATGTCGAACTAATTAGGGAACGACGAACCTCTAACGTATTACGAACTGTAAATAGTCGTATTAAGATATGCGGTAGCCCAGCAGTACCGAGCACTAATGCTAGTTGAAGGGAAAAGAATTCCAGCGGATTACCAAATAGATGCCCTGGTAGGAAAAATTGCTCCCCTAATGGTGTCCCTGCTTTCACACGCTCAACTAACGTAGACATATCCCAATCTAAATTAGAAAACACGATCAACGAAAGTAAAAACGTTCCAGACATGAGTAGAACCGTTTTCACAATTTGTACCCATGATGTTGCAACCATCCCACCAAAAACAACATAAATGGTCATTAATCCCCCAATTACTACAACTGAAATAGAATAATCAATATCTAAGAGTAATCGAAGTAAAAATCCTGAGGCCACAAGTTGAGGAATCATATATAAAATTGAGATAATAAACGTACCAAATGCCATGATTAGACGCATACGATTACTTGGAAAACGCGAACAAATAACATCACCAAGTGAATATTTCCCAAGACGATGAACAGGTTCAGCTACTAAGAATAAAACAACAAGATAGGAAACTAAAAAACCGATGGAATACAAAAATCCATCATATCCACGAATAGCAATCATCCCAACTATTCCAAGAAAGGACGCTGCACTAATGAAATCACCTGCGATTGCCATGCCATTCTGAAAACCTGTTAAACTACCAGCAGCGATATAGAAACGATTTGTAGTTTTACTACGCTTTGCTGCCCAATAGGTAATAATCAGTGTACAAACAATAATATAGATAAAAAACACAAAATAAGTAGGGTTCACAACAACTCCTCCTGTATAATTTCCTCCATTTGCCTTTCAAACCGTTTAGATATGACGTGATAAAACCAGCCCATGAACCATGTCATCGGAATTTGTAAAAATGCATACAACCAAGCCCATGTAAGCCCCATTACAAAGCTTGGCCGATTCATCACTTCAGGGAAGAAAATCAGTGACAACGGCAGCATAAAATAAAACAATAATGCCAAAACAAAAGCAGGTACCATCAATCGCTTTTTCCCGCGAATCAAGTATAAAAGACGATCATCCACGACCATTCCCCCAATTCTTAATTGGAAAAATCAGTAAATTATTATAATTGAAATAATACAAGAAGGAGGTGTGGTTGTAAAGGTATTTGTTTTGGTTGTTACACTTGTAAAGTATTATCAGCCTTTGTCACGGACTTTCTTCGACTCTTGCTCTTCCTTTTGTACGTGATAGCATTTGTTCTTCTTATGTTTTCCTCTTCATTGACGTGATGATGCGTTTGTCTTCTGCTCTCTACTTAAATTTGTTTTTCATAAAAACGGAACCAAGGAGGCTGACCCTTGGTTCCGTTTATTTTTTGAATAAAATCTACCCTTTTGTTGAATATCAATTCATGTATTATAAATACTTCGTGTGAAGGAGGCTGATCTTATCTATTTTTTATATAAAAAATTCATAATAGATTTTACAAACTCTTCATATGAAGAAAAATATTTATTACGCTGATTGTACCACTTACGAATCGTTTCTACTAACCAAAATGGTACTGAATTCCCATCAATTAAATGATAGTATTGTTCATATCCTTTTTTCAGATGTTCCCACCTGAAATCATTACCTGGTAGGATGTATTCAGAGACATCAAGTATCTTTGCTCTTCCGTTTTGAAGTAAAATATTTTTTAAATGGATATCACGTGGGTTAAGCCCCTTCGTACGAACATATTCCCTTGCATCCTCCACGTCTCTTATAACTTGTTCTGGAATATGAATCCCTTGCAGAACGCAGTCAAAAAGAGTTTTTCCTTCCTCGTAGCTTAAAACAAGGTAATCCTCATAGGAGGCAAAACATGTTGAGAAGAATGGCGAATCTCCTAATACCCCATAAACATTCGCTTCAACATTTACTTTAGCTATTTTATCCTTAGCATATTTTTTAAACGCATATGCTGGATCATTTAAAGATTGAAAAACGGCCGCATCTGTTCCCACACCTATACAGATCAAATCATCAGAACCACCACTTATGGTTACTGGCTCGTTATTTGGATTTGAATAAACAGTAATTTTGGATAAAGAAACCATCTCCTTATCCCACTCGTTTTCCATACAATCTCTCCTTTCATCAACACGGAAGAAACTACATTATACAATTACTTTATTACAAACTCTATTGTCTTAACAATAATAAAATTATTTTATATAACTTTACTACCTACCTTTTGAACCAAGGGATCAGACCCCTTGGTTCGTCAGTGACTTCGATTGATACTTCAACAAGTGAGTGAATTATTTGATTTATTTAACAAGCTATTCTAACATTACTATTGAGTTCAGAATTAAATTCAAAAGAAGGAGAAATGACAAACATGGCAAAACAAGTACAGCTTGGTAAGTCAGATTTATATGTTAATCCGATCGGACTGGGAACGAATGCTGTTGGTGGGCATAATCTTTATCCGAACTTAGATGAAGAAGCTGGAAAAGAGCTTGTTCGCACATCAATTAATCACGGAATCAACTTTATTGATACAGCTCTTTTATATGGACCAGGGCGTTCCGAAGAATTAATTGGTGAAGTAGTGAAAGAAACAGGAAAGCGTTCTGATTTAGTTATCGCTACAAAAGTCGCTCCAAAATTTGTAGGTAATGAAATGTTTAATGATAACTCTCCTTCTTTTTTAAAGGCAGAAGTGGAGAAAAGCTTAAAACGACTTCAAACCGATTATATTGATTTAATGTATATTCATTATCCTGATGAAGGAACGCCAAAGGATGAAGCTGTTGGCGCATTAAAAGAATTAAAAGACGAAGGAAAAATTCGTTCGATTGGAGTATCCAACTTCACACTTGATCAATTGAAGGAAGGAAATAAAGACGCCTATATCGATGTATACCAAGGAGAGTATAACCTACTAAATCGTAGTGCCGAAGAAACTCTTTTCCCTTATTTAACGGAACAGAATATTTCTTTCGTACCATTTTTCCCTCTAGCTTCTGGTCTTTTAACAGGTAAATATACCAAAGACACTGTATTTAATGATTTACGTAAAGGTTTGCCTTACTTCCAGGGTGAAGCATTTGTACAAAACCTTGAGAAGGTTGAAAAAGTACGAAAAATCGCCAATGCAAAAGGTGTAGAGGTTGCTCACGTCGTACTTGCTTGGTATTTAACAAGAGACGCAATTGACACAATTATCCCAGGAGCAAAAAATGCAGAGCAAGTACTTAGTAACTTAAAAACCTTAGAGGTACAGTTAACGAATGAAGAAGTGCAGGAAATTGATGGCATTTTTGGGTAAATGTGGTACAACTTTCAGGGTTGTATCGCTTGAATTTTAGAGCGGTAGCGCGAATTTTTGTGCGTGGTGCGCGGTTTCCAGGCTTGGCGCGCGAATTCAGAAACCGTGGAAAATAAACACCAAAAACTCAGAGTTCATTGGAGCTCTGAGTTTTTCTTTTTATATTTGGTATTCCCATTTGTTTTATTAATTGGCTGTTTGTGTTAGGTGCTCTATTTGCTCCAGCAGAATACTTCACTTTCCATGGGCACTGCACAAACCTCCACCGCTGCTCACGGGACACGTGCTGTTACCGTAGGACAAGGAATAATTCAACAGTATCACATCTTCGTGAAAAAATGCTGACATTAACAACAATCTATTAGAAAATAAACTATTAATTAGTAGGAAATGACTCTATGAAAATGAGTACGTAAAATTTCTATCATTTTTTCTTTGTTTGCTTCGAATTGTTTTTTACGACTTCCATTTGCTCCTGAAGGATGAGGAAAACCAGAAAGAATATACTTAGAATCTAGGAGTTCATTTTCTACTAGATAATCAAAGACATTAGAAACCTTCTTTCCTAATGGAATAATAAGTGGATTATTCATTTCATTTAATTCCGTTACAAATTGATTCAAAATATAATTTTTTAATATTTTTGTTTTTAGCATATTAGGAGTTGATCCTGAATAATTAGCCCCTTTATGAAACACTGGATAAGTAATAACGGAAGTAGTATGTACTAGTTCGCTTGCTTCATCAAAAAAATTAGCAGTAGAGGAAATATTTAAATGTTCGTGTAGCCCAATTTCATCTAACATTTGAATAAGGTTTTTTCTCATTGCACCTTCAAAACTAGATTTATTTTTCACCTGGCTCAGGAGCTTTTCATCGTTATAATCTGCATTTTTTGCATGAAATACTGTTGAATATGATTGTTTCATTTGGTTTAATCCAGGAGTAATTCCTACAATTACAACTTTTGCAAGATCATTAATATATTCAAAAGGAGCATAATAAATTTCCAACTGTTTTTTCTCATCTTTTTCCAATAAGAATTGTTCACTTTTTATTATTTCTTCAGATATAGAAGATAATGATTGAATTGACTGCTTGAATTGGTTAAATTTTGAGTAAGAAGCTATTGACATTTGAGTTTCTCCTTTTACCGAATCTGGATCAACTAGTTCATTCTCAAAAAAGTTGCCACCAGTTCCAACATTTTTCCCATATTTGTTTACTAATGAGGAAGAAATCTGCCATCATTACCTCTGCCATTGATGAAGATTTTGGTATAACCCTCCTACGAATAAACCCTCCGGATAGGCATCTTTTCTAACTGTGATAGATATGTCTACCCTTCACTATTATCAGGCTTTTCCTAAGATATCGTATCAGAATAATAATAACTATTCCATTGTGATTTTCTCTTGATTCGGATATTTCCTAATGGTGTTTGCATGGTTTTGACTAGTTCTTCTGATAACTTTTGAGGGCTAGTTGGAAAATCCTCGTTAATCCATTCTAAAATGACACCAATTACGCCATACCCACAATACCTGTTTAAAAGACTTTGCTCTAACGGATTCTGTTCTGATTTACCGATGTATTCGAAATCATCTACAAAGAGATTAAGTAACACTTCCGTTATTTTTTGCCGGAAGTCAATCTGCACGTTTTTACCCAATAATATTTGATAATACCTTCCGTATTGTTTCATATGACTCAGAAAAGTAAGCGGTTCGTTATGAAATTCTTTAATATTTAATAAATCCTTATCGATGTACCAATTGCGATATGACTTTACCATTTTATCAAAAAGGGATTCGATACATTCATAAAGCAAGTCATCTTTGTTACGGTAATGCGAATAAAAAGTCCCCCTACTATAGCCTGCTTTAACAATAATATCTTTTATAGAAATGTGATCATATTTATTTTGTTCAAGTAAGTCAAATAAGGCGTTACAGAGAGCATGCTTTGATCTATGTACTCTTCTATCTAATAATTGGAATTCAACCATTTTTTCACCCACCAACTTTTTATATACAAAAGGTTAAAAAGTGTTCAGTTCTATACGTTTTGGTTAACAATGTACATCGTTAACCCCTAATATCTATTTTATACTAAGATCATAAGATTCCAAAACATTTTTGGAATCGATTACAACATTAACCTAAGGAGGATCTACTAATATGGGAAGATTGGATAACAAAGTTGCAATTATTACAGGTGCAGCGAGTGGAATAGGACTAGCAGGTGCGCAAGTTTTTGCAAAAGAGGGTGCGAAGGTTGTGGCAACGGATGTTGTAGCTGACGTGCTAGAAGAAAAAGTGAAAGAAATTGTTTCAGATGGTGGCGATGCGGTTGCAATCAGTTTAGATGTTTCAAAAGCCGAATCATGGGATGTAGTAATTAATCAAACACTTGAAAAGTATGGAAAAATTGATGTTCTCGTTAACAATGCTGGTATCCACATCGCAAAAGGTATATTAGAAGCTGAATTAGATGACTGGAATAAAGTGATGGCGATCAATACTACTGGTGTATGGTTAGGGATGAAAGCTGTAATTCCTCATATGAAGAAAAATGGTGGAGGCTCTATTGTAAACACCTCTTCAATTGCTGCTATCACTGGCGGATTTGGCGATGGCCACGGTGCTGCTTATAGTGCATCCAAAGGGGCCGTTCGTTCATTAACAAAACATGCTGCTCAATGGTTTGGAGATGACAATATTAGAGCAAATTCCGTTCATCCTGGTGCTATTTATACAGGAATGGTTGAAAAGACTGGTATTAAATCACAAGAAGAAATGGGTTCCAATTATGAAGGAAGATCAGCATTAAAGCCTTATGCAGGTGAAGCATTGGATATAGCAAATGCTTACTTATATCTAGCATCTGATGATTCCAAATATGTAACAGGTCAGGAATTAGTTGTAGATGGTGGTTGGACAACAAGATCTTAATATAAGCTATATTTTATAGTTGTTGTTCCTTTCAAATGTTGGTTCAAACAAAAATCTCTAATCCGCACTTCCAGGTTAGAGATTTTTTCTTGTGCCAAGGGGAAATCACTTCTATCTAATTTGAACCACGGATATAGGTACTTTGTCCGACTAGTGATAGATAAGATCGGAGCAAAGGTACCTAGTCCCTCTTGTCCCTCTAGAGTTTGTATACAATCTGTCCATGCTTATACAAACACCTAAATACGCATTAATGCACCATTAGGCTTTGGTAACTCTCGTTCTCTTATCTGATTCATTTTACAAAAATGCTCAAGAAATCGTTGCGCCTGCTCACGTTCCTTTGGATCACTTTTCAAAGTGACAATATCATACAAAATTTGAGCCATCCATAAATTATCAAAATAACGATATTTACCTGTATTCCATGTCATTTTGTTGGGGAAATTTTCATTTACATAGTATTTCCAAAAAAGCATCCTGTCCGATTCTTGTTCTGTTAGTTGTATTCTATATTCTGGATGAGCAGGAATGTATCCATCTTCACAAAGACTACCGATAAAATCTTCATTCACCATGTAAATACCTAAGATACGCCTATCTTTTTCAGGTATGCTGGAATCTCTTCCTGTTAAAAGACAAGCGCTGTTTTGATGTAGGCGGGTAGGTTTATTTGGCTTTCCTTTGTTATTACCGCTTTTTATTATACCTGTAAAAACCTTCCACTCTGAAAAGGAATTATTCCGTTCCGCTTCGTCACACCAGAAAACCATTTGTGATTTTGGATGAAGTTTATGATTCTTCATAAGTTTTTCCTGTTCCAAGCGAAGTTTCTGTTCTTTACGTTGTAGCTCTTTTTCTTCTTCTATCTCCTGTTCTTCTTTTTTCCGTTCCATTTCCTTTTCCTGTATTACCTTTTCAAGTGAATTTGCAGCACTTTTATCATGCAATTTTAGGTACTTTCCAAATGCATCAGGGAAGACAAACTTTTTACTTTCTGATGCAAAATGTATTTCTATGAAAGAATCATTATGTTTAACGACACTACCCTTGCCAAAGTGCTTGTGTGTAACTTCTTTATTAATCAGGTTCATTATTTATATCCTCCTCGTAATATGAAAACACGGTTCACTGTAATAGAGTCCATTATTGATCATTCCATTTGACTAACAAGCCTTCTCTGCGGTGGATACCTTTCATCGTTCAATATTTGAAATGAAATTCCAATACATATATCCTTTTTCTTCTATGTTAAAAAAGGATATAAAAAAAACGCATCCATCATTCATTCTGCAATAAGATTACATCAGAATCTGAAATACGATCGAAAAAATAATTGTAAGATTATTGTAACATGTCTTTAAAATAATTACAAATTTATTATTGACAACACATTTATCTGTGATGTAAAATAAAAGTTTATTTCATTTTACATACTTATAAAATTTGAGATATGTTACGAAGATACTTAGTAGAAGTACAGTTTTGTTCATACAAAAAAGCCAAATTTATGTAAACTTGGCTTTTCTTTTCCTCACAACCTATTTAATAAATCCCCAATTGCTTCTTCACCAAATTCCTGCCATTTGCTTTTATCACGAATTAGGCCGTCCTTATCAAGGGGTTCCTGAAATTGGTTGAAACCAGATGCAGTGAGTAACGAGTTCGTGTCTTTGTCCAGTCCAATATTAACAACATGTTTGATTACAAAGGGCTTTTGAAATTCAATCCATGCATCTTTTCTATCCAGTTCACCCTCAAGAACGGTAAACGGCATTCTCAGATAAATTGACTCTCCACCTTCTCGATGCATCACACCATCAAAACTTCCTCTATCATAATCCCAACCACCACCCATATCAAAACCGTGCTTCCTAAGTGTTTTTTGGGCATGGCCAAAGGTCATTTGCTTGCCTTCCATATCTGTTTCTAAATGTAACATCCTGAATTCTCCTTACATGCTTTTTCCTATTATTAACAATCATGGAGAATACATACATAAAAAAAGAATGCAAGCACTGCAGCTGAATGTACGGTATTTATGGAATTATGTAAAATATTCCACTTGGATATTCCAATGCCCGTGGTTCTACATAAACCAATTGCGGTACAAAAGGTTAATGCGCTATCAACAGTAGTCTATACACTTGTAGGCATAGGCGGAATCGTTTGTATAGGAATGTTATTCGCCCCAATGGAAGAAAATAGAGACAATCACGTACGTACTGGAAGTGTAAATTACAGTACAGAATTTGGAGAAGAAACGATTCGTTCCAACGAAGAGAAACGAAAAGATTATTCTCATTTTCTACTGTATAAGAAACTCATACAGCGTACATTCTAGGTAAGAAAACAAATCTTTTGTAGGTGATAATGTGAGGATCATGCTAATTGCTGGAAGTGTCATCCTTCCTTTAATGATGTTCTATACGCAGAAACAATGGGTAGGCTTAAGAGTTATTTATAACGTTATTGCAATAATAGCCGTACTCGTATTTGGAAATATTGCTTCCTTATCGATCTATAAAATTATTAATGATAATACAGTTTTCATGACAGCTATTCATGGGGTATTTTTAAACCCTTATTTCTTAATTGCAGGATCTTACATAGGAATCTACATTCTTTACAGGCTCCTACTGTTAAATATGGAGGAACAACAAGAGTAACTAAAAAAGGATGGGTACAAATGGATACGTTTCTTTACTTCTTTCTTGGGTTTGGCTATGTTTGTCTATTCATATGGGGGCTAACACTTTCCAGAAATCATAAATTGTTCAATCTTACCAATGTACTGCTGCTCGTTATTATTGGACTGATATATGATAACCTCATCATAGCTTTCGGTAGATTTATTGGTGAAGGGAACGTACTTGAAAGTTTAAGCTATGCCCGATTTTGGTTACATGCTCTATTTACCCCAACTCTAATCCTTTTCGCTTGGAATATTTGTTTCAGGGCTGATTTACAATGGGCAAAAAAAGCGTTCTGGAAAGTCTTCGCATATCTCATGACTATCGGGTTAATTCTCTATGAACTGCTCACTTCTGTAAAGGGACTGAAGCTAGGACCAAACTGGAAAAACGGCGTGCTAACCTATGATAGTGTTGGTCAGTCAGCTAGTCCTCTCATGGTCATACTTATCGCCATCGTTCTTGCAATCGTTGGTATTCTTTTCATCGTGAAGTTTCGCTTTTATTGGCTTTTTATCGGTACAGTCATCATGATATTAGGCAGTGTATTAGTCATCTGGATTAAAAACTTTCCAATTATGAATGTGTTGGAATTTATTTTCATTGTATCTTTACTCTTGACAAAGCAATTTCTCGTACGAAGTGAAAAATAAGGTTTGTAAGTACGTTGGTTAATTTGATAAATGAAAATTCACTATTTACATATCCACTACCCTATGCTAAGTTATAGTTAGAAAATTTAATATGCATTAGCACTAGGGGGGCCTTATAAATGGCTGAGAAGAACAGATTCGTTCTGACCCTTTTCACCCGATCTGGATAATACCAGCGTGGGGAAGTGCGGTCGACGTGTTTTTCTGTTTGTTACTTTTTCAGAACAGAACATTCTTATTCATACAGACTGCATTCCCTCTTGGGATGCAGTTTTTTATTTTCTAAAAGAACTTTGGGAGGAATTTAGTATGACAAATCAAAACCAAGCTTGCACGAAAAGTGATATTGCCGGGGTAAGTTTTTCGATACATCCAATGAGCAATGCATTTATTACGATTATCAAAAATGCTTTAAAGGAGGCGGACACATCCAAGGTACATATGAAAACGGATGATGTAACGACAACCGTTAGAGGAAAACTTGTCCATGTGTTTGATGTAACGAAGGCCATCTTTCTACATGCTGCAAAAACGGGAGAACATGTTGCATTCCAAGCAACGTACTCACTAGGCTGTCCTGGGGATTCGCAGGGAGATGCTTTTATGGAAGTCGATGATGTGCCGTTGAATGCCGATAGTGTTAAAGACATCAAACAACAGGTGGCAGCGAAATTTTCCCTTTACCCACTTGGTGGCGGGGATTACATGGATGTTATCTATGCCCAAATTGAAGCAATGAAGGAATATGTGTCTGTATCACCTGCCCATTATTCTACACGACTAGACGGAGAGGCATTTGAAATATTCCAAGGGCTGGAGAAAGTGTTTAAAGCAACGGCAGATAGTGGTTCAAGCCATACAGTCATGACGGTATCCATTTCTGCTAACAGTCCTTCCCACAAAGTTGAAGGTTCAGACGCTTAGCTGGTATTTCAAATAAATGGACAGGCACCTTGTCCGACTAGAAGGATAAAGTTGGGACGAGGGACCTGTCCAGTGCACCTATAAAATTGTTTTCCAAGAAAAAAAGACAATTATTTCAAGTTGAATAAAGATTAACCCATTATATATACCTTAGTGATTTAGCAATCTATTTCTATTGTTTTAAAATTGGTCTACCGAGATTTGATAAACCAATTCCCTAAATATTATGCTATTTTGATAATGCGATTTTAATGTGGGCTAAGTGATGCTCTTGGTGCCATGCTAATTTTGCAACCTTTGTTGCAACTGTTATTTTACCGTTTTCCTGGTGAATAAAAGCTCGATTTAATTGCTCCTCAGTTAAACTATGGCCCAAAGATACGATGCGCTCATTTATACCTTCTAGCATTTTAACAGAACTTTCTATAGGAAGTTCTGTATCTGGTTGAATAGCCCACTTATCTTGGTCAAAGGCTGGTACTGTTGGACTCTCATCTGTTAAAGCTAACTTCAACCGTTGATACATGTTCAACTGAGAGTCAGCAATATGATGAACAAGCCCGCGAACTGTCCAGCTACCTTCACGATAAGTTTTGCTTAATTCCTCATCACTTAATGAGTCAACAGTTTCTCTTAATCGAATCGTATAAGTTTCGATTTGCTTTAAGCCTTCTTGAACGTTTTCAAGTGTTATCTTTTCAGGAACTTGTAATTTGCCAATTGGGTATCTTACGTCCATTTTCAAACCTCTTTTCCTATTATTTCTTTTACAACATATAGATATTAATGTTTAGTATACCTAACCAGCTTAGTTCTTGTAAATCTTCAGCATTAAAAACTGCAAATCTTAAAAAGCTTAAACATTAGGTAAAGGGATACACTAGAAATAACCCATGCAAACATTTAACTTTTGTTGTTCTTCAAAAAAATAGCCCAACTTGATCTTTAATTGATATTGAGTTATGGAAAAATTGACAACCTTCACAGACAACCATTGCTACTTAATTGGTTTACTATTGCGATTTGAGCCAATATATTCAGACACCTATGCCACAAAAATGGACGGAATTTTCAATTCAACGGCAAGGAGTTTTAGTTTTCTCGTAATCTTACTAATCTCCAAATCTCGCCGTTTTTTTCGGTTTGTCGTCGAGGTGATTAGCTGTAAGCAATCGATAATAACCAGGTGGTTTTCCTTTGGGGTGTCATGGTACCTTTACCGAATGGATGTGCGAATGGCTCCAATCGACCGCTTTGTATCCATTAAAAAAGGACAGGTCAAAAGCCCATCTTCACAAACCTCTCCCCTATTTCTATCGCTTGTTCAAAAGTAACAAACCTACCAAACTCAACCGCCTTTCCTCCCCTTTAACTGCTCAAACAACTTCTCAACCGTTCCTACACCAACACGATCATATTTAGCTAATATTACAAGTTCCTTTGGTAATTGCCCAACTTTATTAATTTGGTCATCATGTAATTGCCTTAAAAGATTCGGTATGCTTGTGAAATGCTCCTCTGTCAAAGGAATGGAAGATAGCTCTTTTGTCACGATAATATAATCAGTCTTATAAAATAAAAACAATTCCCCGGGATGCTCCGCTTCAATCTCTTTACGTACCTTCTCCTCATCGATGAATGTACTTAATTCATCAAACAACGTCTCTTCGTTTTTTTCATTAAATCGCTTCACATAATCTGAAATACCTTCCATATTACTCGGCAATTCACTCATAATTCTTGCTTGTTGTTCTGCTCCAAGTCGGATGAGAAATGTTTCTGATTTATCAAATCGCTGTGGTAAAAGAAAGGTATCCCTAAGAAAATATGGTACTTCTAATGATCGATCTTTATAAGTAATTTTCCGAATGGCTGTATATCCAGGTAGTGCTTCATGAGTTGGGACTTCTTCTATGGTAGTTGCAATTTCTGAAATGCCTTCTTCATCCCATGGCTGCTCAATAGCAGTTAATAGTTTCCCTTCCAGTGATTCCAATTTCGTTATCAATTCTTGGATGTCATAGTTTTGTTTATCAGCGGGTATTGGGTCTTGATAGGCAGGTACGATTACATCTAAGTCACCATAAACTTCTACATACCATTTCACAATTTCATAGACAGCCTCCCAAGAAAGCAATGCTTCCGAATAACGGAATTTACGTGGGTCATGTGCAGCTTGGTTCCCTGTCTTACGGACTTCATGTAAAGCATCACGAATTTCCGGAGTGATATAGCCATGAGCATCAAGTGTATTAATTTGTTCAATAAGTGTTGCTTGAGTAGATTCTAATACCTTTTCCTTTTCCATAACTTGTCGTAACAAATGCTCAATAAAAATCCTTGAATGTGTCAACATCACACGTGGACTTGTAAATATACTATTTTCTAGTTCCTTGGCTATAAGTGCTAGTTCATACGACACAGGTTCTAAAAATTTATAGAAATATGCTTGTTTCTTCATGGAAATCCTCCTGATGAATTGAAAGTTAGTTGATTTTTTCTGATTTTCTATGATAATAGTGTAGGTTTTTCACAACACAAGAGAAGGTATTAAAATAATTCTCCTATTACAATTTTATCACATGTGAGAAAAGGAAGAACCTAAGTTACTAATCCCGAAAACTATTAAATAACAAAAAAGATAGTTAAAATCTAGTCTCCCTCTTTCCTTATACGGAATTCCTTTAACTACTACCTACACGATCACCAACCTTAAAAAGAATATAATAGAGAATAAAAAAAAAGACCACAACATCTTTGTAGCTAATTACATTTATGGTATTCGCTTTCTATTAACATTCACCGCTTAAACGCAACAACTCCACATCTTTTATTCAACTATAAGCAGCAGTTTATTTGAAATTTCTCTATGTTTTAATTCAGATCGGAACTACGCAACTGATGTTTCGCAAATATCATTTTGAATCCAAAAATAATTTTTATAATAGCATCAATCCCTGCGAATAATAGAAAAGGAACACTGACTAATAGTATTCCTGCCAAGGAGTTCAAGGCTGTTAATGTACCTAACAAGAGCATAATTTTCCCTTGAGAAAAATAAAAACCAAAGAAATGTATGCCAATTACGATAAATATGCTTAGCCAAAGTAATCTTAAATCATCGAAGCCTATCACTAACCCACAAAGTGTGCAGAGAATGATAGTTACAGCAATCGAAATATTGTCCATTCTATCTTGAAACTTAGAATTCATACCATATGATAGTTTGTTATTTACAAATGGCAAACCAAATATTAGAAAAAAACCAATGAAGAAGCCGATTCCCATGATAAATGGTTGTATGAATAAGTTACCACCAGTAATCGCAGAAATAAAAATAATAACACCAATATAAACTAACCACACGCCAACCGTTCTTTGAGTATTATATTCTTTTTTTACTTTCTTCTTCCCCAATCTTCTTCCTCCTTATTTTTTTCTTATGTATATTCCCTAACTTTCCCTTCGTTTAAGTATATCTTTTTGCAATTCCATTTACCACTTAATTCTAAATTATCTTACTATTATCTTAGAAATTCACATATAAAAAGATAACCATTTGCACAGAAAAAGAGACAGCTTTTCATCCTATTTCCCGACAAACCAAAGACACTCACAGACATTAAAATTCTTTTGTGAGTGTATATTATTACTTCCTAATTAACATGCTTTCACCTAAGATAGAGCGGATAAAGTTCTACTTCATACAAGACATTGAAAACGTCGTCACTATCAGTATCTCTTTTAGCTATTTAATTAACCAACCACCATCTACAGGTAAAACAACTCCATGAACAAAATCTGAATCTCTACTTTCTAAATACAATAAAGCACTTGCAATCTCTTTAGCGCACACGGGTAAAACGTAACATGGATCAACCCTATGCTTCCGTCGTTGACAACCTCTTTCTTCTACCTTTGCGATCGGGTTCTTGCTCCTTACGTCGTTGACAACCTCTTTCTTCTACCTTTGCGATCGGGTCCTCACTCCTTCCGTCGTTGATAGCCCCTCTCTTCTACCTTTGCCATCGGGGTCTTGCTCCTTACGTCGTTGACAACCTCTTTCTTCTACCTTTGTGATCGGGTTCTTGTTCCTTCCGTCGTTGATAGCCTCTCTCTTCTACCTTTGCCATCGGGTTCTTGTTCCTTCCGTCGTTGACAGCCTCTCTCTTCTACCTTTGCCATCGGGTTCTTGCTCCTTACGTCGTTGATAGCCTCTCTCTTCTACCTTTGCCATCGGGTTCTTGCTCCTTACGTCGTTGATAGCCTCTCTCTTCTACCTTTGCCATCGGGTTCTTGCTCCTTACGTCGTTGACAACCTCTTTCTTCTACCTTTGTGATCGGGTTCTTCCTTCCGTCGTTGATAGCCTCTCTTTTCTACCTTTGCGATCGGGTTCTTGCTCCTTACGTCGTTGATAGCCTCTTTCTTCTACCTTTGCGATCGGGTTCTTGCTCCTTACGTCGTTGACAATCGGTATCAGCAACAGAATTGCTTGGAAAAGCGCAAACACCCGTTTAGTGACGTACTTCCAGGTAAGCCTTTAACTGGAGGGGTTCTATAATGACGAATTTCCCTGAAGCCCATGTCCCCTTCTATCCCCCTGACTGACTCCATGAAATTTTTCCAATCTATCACCTTAAAACTACAAAAAGCCTTACACAATCATTAGCTGCAAGGCTTTTGTTTTACCTAAATACTGTCATGCAAGTATCCCATCTTAAGCAATCCGATCAATTTCATCCTTCATATGTTTATCTGCATACGCTTTACCATACTTAGCCATCGATACATTATATAGAACAATACCAAGAATTATCCAAGAACCAATAATAATCCACTCTGGTCCGCCTAGTGAAGATGGCATGCCTGGTAAATAAAGCGTTGTTACACCAAGAGCCATAACAGCAGCAATCCAACCGAGTATTGTACCGCCTGGAAGCTTAAATGGCCGTTTCATATCTGGAGCCTTTTTCCTCAGAATAATAAATGATATAGCAACCATCGTCCATGCAACGACTAAGCCTAGACCTCCTGCATCAACAAACCAGACAAGAGCGGGTCGTCCTAATAATGGGGCAGCAGTTGATAGGACAGCAATTAATAAAATAGCTTTGTGTGGCGTTTTGTATTTAGGATGAAGCTGTCCAAGCGATTTTGGTAACATTCCAGCTCTAGCAAGTGCATAAATCGCACGGCTTCCCCCTACATAGAATCCAAGCCAACTCGTTAGAATTCCACCAATTCCACCGAGGACAAGGATATTCCCCATTAAGTCACTTCCACCAAAAGCTTTCGCCATTGCATCTGCTGTTACTAATTCTGACGCACCAAGCTCAGCTGGATTTAATATACGTGACACACCAAATATAATGGCAATATACCAAACCACAGCCAAAGCAACAGCAAAAAGTAATAATTGCCCAATTCGCTTATGTGGTAAATTGATTTCTTCCGCTGCTTGTGGAATGACATCAAACCCGACAAACATAAACGGGGTCATCATAATAACGGTTAAAAGACCAGTCATCCCATGTTCAAATAATGGCTGCATATTCTCTGTATTTCCTGAGAAGGTACTACCAGTAATAAGTAATATCCCCGATAATAAAATCATCAATGTAAAGATGAACGTAATTGCTGAAGTGAACTTTATACCACGATAGTTAATCCAGGCAATAATAATCGATCCTAAAATTCCGGTACCAGCCCAAGTAATCGTTACATCCCAACCCGCAATGGTGTATAGATAGCCTTGGCTAAAATTAGGTACCAAATATTCAAAAACAGTTGGTAAAGCAACGGCCTCGAAAGCAATAACAGATACATATCCAAATATAATTGCCCATGTTGCGATAAAAGAAGCAACCCTTCCCATTGCTTTAAATGTATAAACATGCTCTCCACCTGCAAGAGGAAGTGCTGAAGCTAATTCTGCATACGTAAGACCAACAAATAATACCAAAATACCACCAATTACAAATGCCAAAATTGCACCAAGAGATCCAGCTTCTGTAATCCATAATCCTGTTGTTACAACCCACCCCCAACCAATCATAGCACCAAAAGCAAGTGCAATGACATCTCTATTACCAAGGATTTTTAGTAATTTTTGGTCATCCTTCATCTAGTTCCCTCCATTTTCAAATTATTTGTTTAAAACAATTGTAAGTTCTTCACGTATTTCCTTAATTGCCCCATAAACTCTCTCTATCAATGAATCTACTTGTGACAGATTCATAATTAACGGGGGAGCAAAACAAATAATGTCTGTACCTTCATACGTTACGGCTCTACAAATAACACCTCGGTTGTGTAATGCTTCTATAACTTTTGCAGAAACTTGTAAATCAGGTGAAAACCGTTTATTTGTTTTAGGGTCCTCGACAAGCTCTATCGCACCTAGAAGGCCAATCGCCCGAACATCACCAATAATATCTAACTCTTCTTTAATCCTCCCGAATCCCTTTAATAATTCATCTCCCATTTTCCTTGCGTTATCGACTAAGCCTTCACGTTCGATAATTTCTATGTTTTTCAGTGCTACTGCCGCTGCGGTTGGATGTCCGCTATAAGTGTAACCGTGGAATAATGTACCTTTTGATTTCTCCTTCAAGATATTGTAGATTTCATCCGATACGATGACTCCTCCAAGTGGTACATAGCCGCTTGATACACCTTTCGCAAATGAAAGTAAGTCTGGTCTGACTCCCCAATTTTCGACTCCAAACATTGTCCCTGTTCGGCCAAATCCCGTAATTACTTCATCTGCAATAAGTAAAATGCCATATTCATCGCAAACTTTCCGAACTTCTTTAAAATAATTTACTGGAGGAATTAAAACGCCTCCTGCACCTTGAACAGGTTCAGCTATAAAAGCAGCAATTGTTTCGGCTCCTTCTGCCTCAATTACCTGACGAAGAGATGCAATTGCTTTATCTGTACCATTTTCATATGGAGTATTAGCATGATGAAAATCGGTCATCATATTTCCAGCCATATTCCAAAACTCAGGAATACCTGTAGCACTTGTTGATGCAGCAGCTACACCATGATATCCGCGCCTCAATGCAATAATTTTTCTACGTTCGGGTTTATCTTGTATTCTCCAGTAATGTCGAACAAGTTTAATTGCCGTATCGTTTGACTCAGAACCACCAGATGTAAAAAAGACTGCATTTAAGCCCTCTGGAGCAATGGATGCAATTTTTTCTGCTAGCTTAATTGCTGGCTTATGACTAAACGTAGAAAAGGTCGAGCTAAATGCAAGCTTCTTCATCTGTTCAGCAGCTGCTTCAGCAAGCTCCTCTCTTCCATGACCAACATTCACGTTCCATAAAGAAGACATGGCATCAATGTAAACGTTACCATTAACATCCGTTATATAAATCCCTTCCCCTTTATCTACAATGATTTTCGCTCCATTCTCCTGCTGTTGCTGAATCGATGATGTTGGGTGAATAAAATGTTTCTTGTCTAATTCAATTAATTTTTCCAAAATAACTTCCTCCTTCGTTTTTTAAAGAAAAAAACCAGCAATATAAACAGGAAAGCATGTATGCATTACTCCTGAACATATAACTGGTTTTATCTAAGGGTTTGCCCTATTTCTACAATAGAGTCTAATAGATTAAGCAGCTTGTATTTTATTTATTTAAATTTACCAAAAATTTAAAATATAGTCAATCAATAATTTATATTTTTCACAACAAGAATCGAGAGCTCAGATTGGGATTCTCAACTTCTTGATATGGACCATAGGGATTACTACTGTTCCAGGTTTTATAAAAAATAAGCGTATCGTAAAACATGTGCTTATATTTTCAGATTGGAACTCGGACAATCCCTTTTTGCTGGGATGACTCCAATGCTGATAAAATAACTTGAAGTGATTTCAACCCTTCAGACCCTGTTATCGGCACATCTGTATCCTTTATAATTGCATTGATAAAACTGTCTATAATATGGGAGGTGTGCTGTCCATCAGCATCGTTCGTCTGTATCTTATCTAATTTATATTTTATTACTTCCCCATTTTTGTACTGAACGATTAGAGAATGTTCTGGGTCATCTTCTAATCGAATAATCCCATTTTCACCATAAATAATGGTTGAATTATCCGATTCAGAGACGTAGGACCAACTCGCAGCCAATGTACCAATAATCCCGCTTTCCATCTTTAAAATACATACCGCGTTATCATCAATATTCGTGTTTTCCTTAGCATTTGTTTCTACAAATGCAGCAATTTCGGTAACTTCTTCACCGAGCAGATAGCGGATCAGATCGGTTTTATGAACACCCAGGTCACCCATCGCTCCGATAAAGGCTTTTTCCTTCTCGAAGAACCAGCTATTTCTTCCATCAATGCTCCACCCTTCAGGTCCACCATGGCCGAATACGGTACGAAAACTGTAGATTTTCCCTAATTCTCCATTTCCGATTAGCTCCCTTGCTTTTCTATGGGAAGACACAAATCGCTGATTATGAGCAATCATTAATTTCTTATCATTCTTTGTTGCTGCATCAATCATCTGCGTTGCCTCTTCATGAGATGTTGCCATTGGTTTCTCGCAAAGTACATGTTTCCCTGCATTCAATGCTGCTATGGAAACAGGTGCATGAAAGGAATTCGGCAGACAAACACTCACAGCATCAAGGTCTGGATCGAGAAGTAATTCATGATAATCCGTATAGGCCTTTGCACCATAAATTTCCGCTATTTCCTTTGCACGAACATCATAGCTGTCACAAACAGCAATGATTTCCACCTTGTCATTGTTTGCATATTCTGGCAAATGGCGTCGCCTTGCAATGCTCCCACATCCGATAACTCCAATTCTTAAACAATCCATCTTAATTTTCTCCTTTTACGTTTCGTATTTTTTCCACGCGATTCATGATATTCTTTATTTTCTCGGCATTAAGTCGGGCAGAGTCAATTGGTTTCTGCGTAAAGTGCTCTTGTTCCACAATAAACCATTCCACCTGATGTTCCTGCCCCTTTTTTACGAAAGAATCTAAATCAAGAGATCCTAATCCCAGCTCAGTCGAAACCGTTTCGTCCCCATTCTTCTTCATATCCTTCATGTGGATTGAGACACAACGATCCCCATACCTATCAATTATTTCAAGAGTATCGTAACCAGCATATTCCGCCCAATAACAGTCCAATTCCATTTTCATATAATCAGGATCCGTATTTTCATAGAGAATATCAAATCCTGTTTCCCCTTGAAAGGACGCAAATTCAAATGCATGATTATGATAACCGAACTCAAATCCTGCCTGCTTTACTTTTTTGCCGATTTCATTTAGCAATTCAGCTGTCTTTTCGAAATCATCCCTTGTCGTTCGCATATCCTCTGGCAGGAATGGACAAATAAGAAGTTGATTGCCAATTGTTTCATGGTATGCCAGCGTTTCTTCCAAATGATGCCGTAAATCAGTAAGCTGAACATGTGCACCTGCTGGACTGATTCCCGTTTCAATCAATGTTCGTTTAACATCTTCGGCAGAAACCTTAAAAAACCCAGCAAACTCAATACCACGATATCCCATCTCTGCTACCTTTTTAATGGTACCTAATAAGTCTTTTGCTGCTGATTCCCTTAACGTATAAAGCTGAAACCCTGCTTTTCCCATCCTATTTCCTCCTATATTTACTCATATATTTACTCATATAACCCTGAATATTCAATCTTATTTACTTATTTTCAATGTTAGGCGTTGAAAGATGCTTGATACAATAAACGCCAGTGTACTTCCAAAAACCATGAAAAGGATTGGAAATTTAAGTGTTAGCAGCAACGACACCGCAATGATTATGAGAAAAGTTATTGTGTAATATACATATCCGATAGACAAAAATAACGTATTCCTGATGGTATGTAAGATAGAAAGCTGGTTCTCTACCAAAATCAATAATACATAAACGCTCATGAACAAGTAGATTAGACTGGCAAAAACCAATAAACTAAATACCACTGTCCTCATTGGAAATTCTGTATGCAATAAAATTGAAAAATCGAGATATAAAATCAATCCCGCTAACATCCAGATGATTCCAATGACCAAGCTCTTCTTAAAATTTTCCTTGAAAGAGCGCAGAAATATACGTACTGTTCCTACTTCTATCCCCTCAGTTACCCATTTCTTGGAAACACCAACCAATGCAGCTGTTGCCGGAAAAAACGTTATAATAGGAATACAAAAAAGAACCCATAGTAAATTAAGCAATACGAAATGAGCAAATATATCCAGCACACGAAACAGAATATTTTCCGACTTTTGCATTACAATCACCTTTTCATATGGTTGTTTTGGATAAGACCTGACTCCCGGATCAGTAACTCTGGATCTACCAGTACTTGATCTGACGTTTCTTTACCATTAATAAGTTCAAATAGCATATGTGCTGCCACTGTTCCCATTTTTTCTTTATTTTGCATAACTGTCGCCAGTGGTGGATCCGTAAATTTGCAGACTTCAATATCATCAGTACCTATCAGTACGATATCATCAGGTATGGACAGTCCTTCATCCTTTATTGCTTTCATGGCACCAATTGCCATCATGTCAGATACGGCATAAACAGCATCTGGAATTGGATGTTCCGCAAGTATTCGTTTCATTGCTTCATATCCACTCTTTTCAAAATAATCACCATGCTGTATCCACTCTTTTCGCACAGGCATTCCAAAGCGATTCATGGATTCGATAAAAGCATCCTTTCGTATATTAGATATAATCGAATCCTCTGGACCGGCGATAAAGGCAACATTATTAATGGCATTTTCATGAAAGTACTCGACAACCAAGGTGGCAGCTTTTATGTTGTCTGACATGATATAAACTGAGTTCGGTCCCGTTAGTTTAATATCGATACCTACACATGGCATACTGCTTTGATCCAGTTCTGGAACTGCCTGTTCTACCTTTTCCCCCGCAATAATTAAACAACCATCCAAATGAAAGTGTTTGCTTCTTGCCAAATAATCCTGTTCATTCTTGCTGAAATTATTATTCGAGAAAATCAGCAGGTCATAACCAAGTTTTCCAATTGTCGTCTTAAATGCATTAATTACCTCTGTGAAAAAAGGATGATTAATTCTTGCATTGATGTTCCCAGCAAAAATCAATCCAATGAGATTCGACTTTTGCGTAGCAAGTGTCTTCGCAGAAAAACTTGGCTGATATCCTGTTTCTTCAATCACTCTTTTTACTTTTTTTATTGTTTTTGGACTGATGCTCCCCGTATTATTGATGACCTTCGATACAGTCCCTCTTGATACTCCAGCCATTTTTGCTATCTGCTCGATTGTAAGCTTCATGTTGATCCCTCTATCTCAATATTTACTAACTCTTTATCGCACCTTCAGTAAGGCTTTGAATAAACAGTCGATTTAAGAATATGAATATAATAATCAATGGTACTGTTGCCCAGAATGTTCCTGATAATATCATACCATTATCCCGCACATAGTTATCAATTAACAAACGAAGGGCAACCTGAATGGTTTGCGATGCTTGCTCACGCAAAACGACCAACGGCCAGAGAAAATCATTCCAGACATACATAAACTTAATAATTGCCAGTGTTGCAAATGCTGGAATAATTACTGGTACCGTTATATTCCAATACACTCGGAAATTAGAGCATCCGTCAATTCTTGCAGCATCCATCAACTCATCTGGCACATTGCTACTGATATATTGCCTCATCCAAAATATCCCAAATGCATCAATTAGGCCCGGTATAATTATTGCTTTATAATCATTCAGCCATCCTAGCTCCGTAATGATAAAATATTGTGGGATTAATCCAAGCTGTGGAGGAATCATCATGGTAATCAGAATAAGTAGGAACAAAACATTCTTTCCTTTGAATTGAAACTTGGCAAACGCAAAGCCAGCTAGAGAGCATAAAAATAAAACACCAATTGTAGTTATCGTCGAAACGACAAATGAATTCCACATCGCTCCAAAGAAATCAATCGTATTCAATACATTACTAAAATTTGTAACAAGCTCCTTTCCCGGAATGAATGCAGGTGGAACACTGTTTATTGCACTATTGTGATTTGTTGCCATGACAAACATCCAGTATAACGGAAAAATGGATAAGAAGGCAGCAATGGCAAGAAGCACATAAATAAAGCCTTTTGAAATTTGTAATTTTTTTCGTTGGATTTTTTCACTCATTAGCTATACCTCCTTATTTCCCAATCCTATTTGCAACAAATACATTAATTGAGGTCAAAATCATAATGATGATAAATAAAATAATGGCTGCTGCTGAAGCAGGTCCAAAGGCAAGATTAGAAAATGCCTCCCGATATAAATAGAGAACGACGGTAATTCCTTCTTCTCTAGCACCGCGACCAAGGAAAATCATTGGTTCGGTAAATAATTGGAGAGCACCAATTGTTGATGTAAAGACCGTCAAAATGATGATTGGTCGGATCATTGGAATGGTTATGAATTGAATCTTCTGTTTAACCGTTGCACCATCAATTTCAGCTGCTTCGTATAACTCTTTCGGTATTCCTTGAAGACCAGCCAAGTAAATGATCGTATTGTAACCAATCCAACGCCAGAATACCATCGTGGAGATTGCAATCTTCACACCCCATTCAGACGTTTCCCAACTCACTGGATCAAAGCCAAATATACCAAAGATTACATTAATTAGACCAAATTCCTGTGAGTTAAAAATGATACCAAAAACGATAGCAACAGCAACCGTTGAAGTAACATATGGCAAGAAAATTGAAACCCGAAAAAAGGTTTTCATCTTAATCAATACCGAATTTAATGCGTAAGCCAAAATGATCCCGATAATCAATTGTGGAATTGTTCCAAGTACCCAAATAATTAAAGTATTCAATAACGATTTCCAAAAAATGGGATCGGTTAAAATCCATTTAAAGTTCTGTAAACCGATAAATTCCATCGAACCAAATCCACCAATGCCATTCCATTGCTGAAATCCTAGATAAAAACTGAAAAGAATAGGAAATAAGCCGAAAACCATAAACAGGATGAAAAATGGTGAAACATAAAGATAACCTGATAAGGCCTCTTTTCTCTTTTCAGTAAAGAAAGATTTCCTTGTTTTATTTGGCCGATTCGGTTTCCCAGGTGGTGTCCAATCAGGCTCCGTATGAATTGCCTTATTCGCTTGCTCCATCTTTTCGCTCCTTTCATTAGGTTGAGCGGTCTATTTGCCGTTAATTCCAGTATATAAGTTTCTTATGACAATATAGACCGCTTTCATTTTCTTTATTGCCTTTCAAGTTGGGTATTGATTCGTTCTACTGCTGCATCCCACTCTTCTTGGGGATCCGCACCTTCAATTGCGACATTCATCAGTGCTGTTGCAAGCTCGTTGTTAACAATTGCATAATTCACACCCATATAGACTGTTTTTACAGATTGTGCTGCTTCAGCAAATATTTTTGCCGTTTCTGCACCGTTAAAGTATTCATCTGAAGTTGCTAGGAATTCTTCATCCTCATACACATCTGGTGTCGACGGAAATAGGCCATTGTTATGAAAAGATCGTAATTGTATTTCCGGTGACGTTAACCAAGATATGAATTCAAATGCTTCTTCTGGATGTTCCGACTCTTTCGGAATGGTCAAGAATGATCCTCCCCAGTTTCCAGCACCTTCAGGAATAGTGGTCAATGACCATTTCCCTCCGGCATCTGGTGCATTTCCTTTTACATTAGCAATCATCCATGCTGGTGAACCAGGCATCGTAGCATAACTACCCTCTGCCATTCCATTTCCCCATTCAGGACTCCAAAGTTCGTTTTTACCAACTAAGCCCTCCTGAATCATCTTCGTTGCAAAATCATAAGAGGCTTTTACCGTATCTTCAATAATCAACTCATCATCTTCATTAAAATATTGCTGTTCCTGCTGGTCACGGATTGCATTGAACAACATCTCAGGGCTGTCCGTAATAGGCTTGCCCGTTTTCTCCATAATCGTCAAAGCAGCCTCATAATAAGCATCCCAAGTGTCAATTTCCGCAGCTAGTTCCTCTGGGTCGGTAGGAAATCCTGCCTCTTCCATTACATCGGTACGGTAGAACAATGTAGTTGGTCCAATATCAGTTGGTAATCCGATTTGGAAAGAGTCATCAACACTTCTAGCCTGTGCCCACTTCCAGTCTAAAAAGTTTGCCTCTACATCTTCAGCACCGTAATCATTTAAGTTATAAAACTGATCCTGTGCCTGCATAAACTTAGTAATTTCACTAATTTCAATCTGTGCAATGTCAGGCGCACCACTTCCAGCTGATAGGGAGGTAAATAGGTTGTTATGCATATCCTCCATTTCACCTTCATTAAAATTAATCTTCACATCTGGATGCTCCTCCATATATTCTTCAACCAAGACATCATACCCAGTACTTCCAAAAACCCAAAAGTCTAATTCCACTTTACCATCACTATCTCCTGCTTCATCATTACTGCAAGCCACCAAAGTTACGATGAGTGCTGAGAAAACAACGAACATTAACCACTTTTTCATGTTTTACCCCCTGTAATCTTCATATTTTTATACATAAAAAACGATTGAACAACCATTCCTCCTCCCTTTTTGTATTCAATAAAGGATGGATAACCTTACAAGGAAACCGGTTTCCTAAATGGATTAAAAAAAAGAACTTTATCCCGTTTTCGCTTGTAAACGTTTTCTTAAATCATAGTATATTACAAAAAGTTTGCATAATCAATTATTTTCTGTAAATTAAAATAACTAAAAAGGTGGTTTGTTTAATTTACATTTACTTGCTTTCCAGATTGGATTGACTCGAAACAAGCATCTATCGTACGCATATTATTTATGGTGTTATTCCAATCATGATCGATAGGATGATGGTCCTCCAGAATCACATTTGAAAGATGCTCAACTTGGTTACGATACTGGTCACTGTTAACCGTTTCGGTACGACAGACATTTTCCACATCAACAATAATAATTCCATCTCCACCCTGATTGTCCGGTCGATATGCTCGAGGAACTGTAATTTTCCCTTTTGTTCCAATTACTTCATATTCACTGCGGTTGGTTAGCCCAAAGCTGATGTCAAACATTGCTCTAATTCCATTCGGAAATTGCAAATACGCAACAACATCCGTATCAACTGCAAATTTCTGATGGATTACTGCATGGGCTTGTACAGTTAGTGGTTCGGCTTCTAGAATATTTCGTAATGTATGGATCGTATAACAGCCGATATCATACATACTTCCGCCGCCTTCTTTAAATTGATAGCGGATATTTCCTTCTTCATGTAGCGGAAACGAAAATCCTGCCCGAATTAGCTTCACATCGCCGATTTCGCCGGAATTGATTATTTCTCTCACACGTTCATGTTGTGCGTGGAAAAAATACATAAATGCTTCCATAAAGATAACCTGATGTTTGGCACATGCCTGTTCCATTTCCAATAATTCTTCCATATTCAGTGCAGCAGGTTTTTCGCACAAAATATGTTTTCCTTTCTCTGCCGCTTTCATTACCCATTCTTTGTGCAAATGGTTTGGCAGTGGGATATAAACGGCATCTATATCCGAATCGTCCAACAATTGTTCATAGCTGCCATACGATTTTTCAATTGATAATTTCTTGGCAACTGTAGCAGCCTTTTCTATTCCGCTTCCACTAGAAATAGCTGTCACTTCAGCATTGTTCGCTCGCTGAAACGCTGGAATGAGTTGAGCCTGTGCAATACCCGCTGTACTTAAAACTCCCCACCGTACTTTTTTCAAAACTATTCCTCCTCTTCTACATTTCAAACCAATTATTTTCGAAGGTTTGCTTTAACCAGTAGAAGCTATCCTTCTTTGTTCGCTCCTGTGTTCGATAATTTACATGAACAATCCCAAATCGCATACTGTAGCCAAAAGCCCATTCAAAATTGTCCAGTAGTGACCAAGTTAGATATCCTTTAATATTTACACCTGACTGAATACTTCTATCCAAAGCGACTAAATGTCTTTGTAAATAATCAATTCGCTTCGTATCTTTCACCTGACCATTTTCTGGCTCGTCATTATAGCAGGACCCATTTTCCGTAATGTAGATAGGAATATCTCCATATTTTTCTTTTATCGTTGTTAAAACCTTGTACAAGCCCTCCGGATAAATCTCCCAGCCAATATCCGTTTTATCCGTACCACTATCAACGATTTCGAAATCAAATAACCCTTCATTTTCTTTATACCTAGCAATATGCCCTGTATAGTAATTAATGCCGAGAAAATCAATGGCTTGATGAATCGTCTCCATATCCCCGTCTTCTATGACCAGCTTTACACCTTTCCCACCTAACCAATCCAACATAAATTGAGGATATTCACCTTTAAAAACTGGATCCATAAACCAATCAATATAATGGCCAACTTCTCTCCTGCAAGCCTCAATATCTTCCTGTTTATTGCTGTATGGTTCGAGCCATGTTGTATTTGGAGCATAACCAATTTGACCTTTCACATTTAACGATCTGAATTTCTTTACTGCCTTTCCATGAGCAAGCATTATATGATGGGAAATTTGTGTTGCTAGATTCAAATCTCTATTCCCTGGGGCATGAGCACCAATGTAATTCGATAGGAATGCTACACACCAAGGTTCATTCAATGTAATCCAGTAGTTAATTTTACCGTTGAATTCACGAAACATAACTTCAGCGTAGGTTACAAATGCTTCCATGTTCTCACGATTATTCCACCCGCCGTTGTCTTGAAGCTTCTGAGGTAAATCCCAATGATAAAGTGTACACATTGGTTCAATTCCCTCATCAAGCAATGCATCTACTAATTTATGATAGTAATCCAGCCCTTCCTGATTAACCTCACCTGTTCCATCAGGGAAAATCCTAGACCACGATACCGAAAACCGATAAACATCTGCACCCAAATCCTTTAGCAATTTCACATCTTCTTCATATCGATGATAGCTATCGCAAGCCACATCACCATTGTCCCCATTAATTACATTCCCCGGTGTATGAGAGAATGTATCCCATATCGACGGGCCACGTCCCCCTTCCTTAACTGCTCCTTCAATTTGATAGGATGCCGTAGCACTACCCCATTTCATTTCTTTTGGAAATTTAATAATAGCTATTTCCAGCACCTCCTGATTTATCTTGTTTAAAATTTTTAACTGTAAGCGCATTTGAATATAAATCAATAAGGAAACCGGTTTCCTTTTTATCCCTCCTAAAGATGCCTAAAGAAATTATGGAATGAAATACCATAATATACAAAGAAGGCAAGCGAATTTAAAAAAATTATATCACAAATATAATAAGAATGTAACAACAATTTAATAAATTCAGATAAATTTTTCACAGGAACAGTGAGATCAATTTAAATCGCAAAAAAGGTCTAGGCAAATTGCTACCCTAGACCTTTGTATCAATAGATTATTTTATTTACACACCGTTGCTTTCATACTCCCTCTATAGCACGCGAAGTTTATCCGCAAACACCTTCACATATTCAGGTAAATCTGGAGGTCTTCTGCTAGACACAATATGACCATCCACAACGACTGGCGCATCACTCCAGGTAGCTCCTGCATTTGTCATATCATCTTTGATTCCTGGCGTACTCGTTACTTTTCTTCCTTCTAGAATATTTGCTGAAATTAGTACCCAGCCTGCATGACAAATTTGTCCAATTAGCTTTTTCTCCGCATCCATGTCTTGAATCATTTCCAATACTTCTGGATAGCGTCTTAATTTATCTGGCGCCCAACCACCTGGAACAAGAATCCCATCATAGTCTGCTGCATTAATATCAGAGAAAGCATATGCAGATTCAGCAGGCACACCGTATTTTCCAATATACTTTTTATTCGCTTCTTTTCCAACTAAATCCACTTGTGTCCCCTCTTCTTGAAGACGTAGAACTGGATACCATAGCTCCAAATCTTCAAAATCATCTTCAATGAGAGCAATCACCTTTTTATCCTCTAGTTGCATGTTATCCCTCCTTGTTTTGATATGTTAAGTATAACAGTTATAGCGGTTTTCTTTAAAGAAAAGGAATATAGAAAAAGGGGCTGGGACAAAACGAAAACCTTCCAATCAAAAGACGAATATTATAGCATAGGAATCTCGGAATGTTAACTTTCTACAATTGAATGTTAATTCATAGTTGATGAAAATAATGGACTTATTTAATTCAGTATTGTGTGAAGCACGTCGTTCCGGAAACACACTTCGCTTTCCACGGGCGGCTGGTGAGCCTACTACGTGCTATCGCACTCCATAGTCTCACCTAGGCCTGTCCTCCCGTAGGAGTCTTCGTGTGTTTCCTCCACTAAGCTCCTTCTCTACTTGATTTCCACTAAAAAAAGGCTGCTTTTGCGAGGAAAGACTGCCCAGAACGTAATTTTATGTTCGATAGCTTTAATAACATCTAGACACTTTACATAGCGAAGGCAGAATGCGTAGACTCCTGCGGGAATAGCACGTGTCTGAAGACCCCACAGGAAGTGGTCTTCTTCCGAGGAGGGCTGAGGCCGTGCCCGCGGAAAGCGAAGCATTCTGCCGCAGCGAATTGCAGCACATAACATTAATAAGTGTAAGCGAGCGCTAAACTATACTTAATTAAAGAGATCAACACTCTATACAAAGTCCTCCATTAATTTGAATTTAATGGAGGACTTAAACTTATCGTTCGGATTTTTCTTTACTAAATTTCTTTTGTCCCATCCTCTTTTCTTTTAAACCATCTAACAATGATTAGTTTCTTCCACCTCGTGCATTGGATTTACCTTTAGACCTTCTTTGTTCGTCTGGTCGTTTCGCCTTATTGCTTTTTTCCTTTGGTGCATGTGAGTCTTTAACCATGTTATTTCCCTCCGTTATAATCTTTTTCATTATCAATTTTCATTTGTATCAAAAACATTAACAGCAAAAAGCAGTATTAGGTTAACCTCAGCCGGGGCTTTTATGCAGAAGGAAATCTATCGCTCATTTCTTCTAGTATAATAATTCGATGTTTAGCCATATTAATGAAAAAAGTGGTGATAACATGACTCAATCAAGCAAAAATCGTTTTTCCATTGATAGTACAACGTTGACAAATGTCCTCAATTTCGTAATTATTATTTTGACCATTTACCATCATTTTACCATCCAAAAGGAGATTGCTACTCTGAAAGAGAATTAAGAATCAAGGGAACGGTTCTTCTACTCTCACTAAAATAAGAAGTATGAGAACCGTCCCAGTACTTCTCCTCCTCAAACAACACCTTCAATTGTTTCCTCGCCCTGCGAATTCTTGTTTTTATTGAGGATGGGTTTATATTTAATTGACTAGCAATTTCTTGTATTTTCAAATCATATTTTACCTTAAGCACCATCACATCCTGATAAACATAACTTAATCTCCCAATCGCCTCGCTTACCTGCTCCATAAGAAAGGCAATCTCCACTTCTTGTTCCACATTCTGATTGATTTCTTTTCCAATGCTAACAAGTTCATCTTCCTCTATTGGTACACCTTTCTTATTACGCTCTATACGAATGACGTCAATTGCTGTTCGTTTGGCAATTACAGTTAACCAAGAGGTAAGCTTTTCCTCCACTTGGATAGTGTGCAATTTGTTCAGCGCCTTTATAAACGTTTCTTGAACGACATCCTCAGCCAAATAGATATCTTTTGTGATTGAATAGCTAACTTGAAATAACCGTTTATAATGTGCACGGTATATTTCGGAAAAATCAAGGGTGCACACGAGTTCCACCTACCTCTCCTTTTTTAACAACCTTAAACGAATAGTTACTTTAAACAGATCGCCATCTGTTTCGATATCAAGACTGCCATCATGAAGGTCAACAATGGACTGGGCAATCGCAAGGCCCAACCCGCTTCCTTCTGTGTTACGTGACACATCACCACGCTTAAATCGTTCAAATAATTCTTCACTATTATCATTTAGTTCATATTTCGAGACATTTTTAAAGGTAATGATTGCCTCGTTATCTTTACTTGCTAGATTAATATATACACGCGAATTCGCTAATGAATATTTCAAAATATTTCCAATTAGGTTATCAAATACACGCCAAAACTTTTGTCCATCTATCACAGCATGTACTGGTGGTGCGTCATTTATTACACGAAATTGTAAACTTGATTCCTGAATCAAATCATCATATTCGGCTAAAGCTTGTTGTAACAACTGGACGAGATCAACTTGTTCCTTCTTCAATTCGATATTCCCACTTGCCATTTTCGATACTTCAAACAAATCATCAATTAATACTTTTAATCGCTTCGATTTTCGGTCGATAATTTCCAAATATGCAGCATGCTCCTCGCTCGTGTCCTGTTGTTTTTTTAAGAGCTCTGTATACGTAATAATCGATGTCAGCGGTGTTCGTAAGTCATGACTAACATTCGTAATCAATTCGGTTTTTAGGCGCTCACTTTTTGCTTGTTCATTTTGCGATACTTTCACACCTTGACGCAATAAATTAATATTGCTAGCAAGCGTAGCGAACACAGATTTCCCAGTTACTTTCAGATCTTGACTTAAGTTACCAGCAGCTAATTCATTTGTATTTTCAACAATTCGATTAAAATATCCAACCTTTCGAATGATGGTCATACAAAGTGGAATCCCAACAACACCAAGTAACAGGATATAGAAAATAATAAAAATCGGATGGATCACCGTGAGAAATACAGCTAAACCTAAAACGAAAATCGCTCCAAATACAAGCATGACTTGTATACCTGTTGCCTGGTCTAAGAATGCCTCTTTTAGGCTATCCATCATTTTCTTCCATACACGCTTCAAAATCTTAAGTATTCGATACAAAAGACTTTCCTGCCACTCTTTCACCAGGTTTCCCCAATCCTTAAAAGCATCGAATAAGAAAACAGCTTGGATTACTGTTAGCGTTACTCCAACCACTAGAGCCACCATCAGGATCACGAGCGGGAGGATATTTGCAACGCTATATACAAAGATGAGGTGAAAATTACCCGATAGAATTAGCATGGCAATAAAAGTAAATAGCCATGCCAGTCCGAATAGCAGCACTCTTACGTCAATTGGAAGTTTATTGTAATGACTCCTCCACCTACTCACCTCAGCACGTGATTTCTTCGCCTTTTTCAAAATTAAAATGGATACAAGCAGCGCAATGACACTAATCGCTACAACACTCCAAAATAGGATTTGCTCCCATTTATAATCTTCATATTCCTGCATTAATGGATTTGAAGCTGGCAATGATTTAGATATACCAATTTTGCCATCTAGCGTCTTGTCAGATTGATATAAAACGTCCATCATTGCATCAGATCCTGTAGCTTCATAGTTAACCATGTAATCTGGAGTAATGGTGAAGTCTGTTACAAAAATCATATTCTTATCGCTGATCATTTCTAGTGATGCGTTCTCCTCAGGAAGGTTTGTATATGCTTCTCCACTGTCAGAATCGGTAAAATAATATTGGAAGGTGTCACTTTCATTTTCAAAAGTATTTCGTCCATTTTCTTTCTGAACATAATATTTTTCTACATTTGCTTCTTTCTCTTTGATAATCTTTGCTTCTACATATGCATCACTTTCAAAATTAAGTGTAATATCTTCTATTTTTGCATCTCTTTCCGCATAATAAGCATCCGCTGCTTCTTCATCGTCTCTGTCCAATGCTTGCCTAATTCGTTCTTCATACTGCTGAGTAATGCTATCCGTTTGTTCAGGTAAATCACCGTACCGATAGCGATGCTCATATATCTCTTCCTCTGTTATGGTAATCGCTTCCTTCGCCTCCGTTAGCGATATGTTGTTCAGCTCATATGTACCTAGATTTCTAGCAAATTCATCTAAATCACCATGGAGAAATTCCGAAGTATGGAAGTAATCTTTATGTGCGTAAAAAGTACCATGGCTAGTTAATAAGATAAGTCCGGTTAAGCCAAATGTGAACAAGATTGTACATGTGATAATTAATAAACTACTTTTCCATTTTGTAGCCAATACCCCACACCACCTTCAGAAATCTTGGATTCTTAGAATCTATCTCAATCTTTTCACGGATTTTCCGAATATGAACGGCAACAGTATTTTCCGCATTATAATTCGGTTCCTTCCACACCAGTTCATAGATTTCATTAATGGAGAAAACTCGTCCTGCATTCGTCATCAATAGCTCTACAATCTTATATTCAATTGGTGTAAGCCGCACCACTTCTCCGTGGACTGTCACTTCTTTTGCAGATTGGTCGAGAGTAAGTCCATTGAGGTCAATCACCTTTTTCGCGCCTTCAAACGTCCCGAATGTAACATACCTTCTTAATTGGGATTTTACGCGAGCAACGAGCTCCATCGGATTAAACGGCTTCGTTATGTAATCATCTGCGCCCACCTGTAACCCTAGGATTTTATCTGTATCTTCACTTTTTGCGCTTAGGATAATAATTGGGATGTTCTTCTCTTCACGAATTTTATAGGTAGCCGAAATCCCGTCCAGCCTCGGCATCATAATATCTAATATAATGAGATGTACTTCTTGTTCATGAAGAATCTCTAACGCATCAACCCCATCCTTTGCCTTTAATACCGTCACCCCTTCATTTTTCAAATAAATCTCAATCGCATCCCGAATCTCCTTCTCATCATCTACAACCAACACATTATACTTCTCCATCTCTACCCTTCTTTCAGCCTTTCTTGCTTGCTTCTATCGTAAACGTTAATTCTTAACATTCAGCTCATAACATTCTTAAGAATTTCTTAAGGTTTTATAATTCTATTATAACAAGTGAACTACCTGGGCAGGCACTTTGATCCACTTCAATGACTTAGAAGTAGGAGATGACTCTACCTATTGTCCCATATGAAAATATCAATTTAGTATAAGCATATGATATAGAGATTTTAAAATAAATGGGGAAAATATAATGAATTAACATCACAGCGGTGGAACTCATGCATCATGGGGACATGGCGGAAAATGGAATCATGGTGGATACAATTCAGGAGGATACGCTTTAGGTGCACTTACAGGTTTGGCACTTGGAGCAGCAGTTACAGCCCCTAATCCATATCCTGTACCTGCACCTTACCCGTACTATTATCCATAAATTGAACATTCGACAATTGACAGACTACATTATTATATTTGTGCAACGAAAAAGTTTTTTCTCGAAACGGTGGAGGCAGGCACCATTTTACATTTTTATAATAAAAACTTGTGCACTGAAACTATCCCAGTAGTCCCAACACTATTTATTCCAAGTTGCTCAAAATAAAATCAGCCGCTTTTCTTGCGCCGCCAGCTATTTGGAATGTATCAGATATTTTCTCTGCATTTTTTAGGTATTTTGAATCTGCTAGCACCGTTTCTACCGCTTCTGCCAAATTTTTCGTTCGCATTCTTTTTAATTTCATTCCTGCACCAAGCTCGGAAACCCGATTAGCTACTACTCTTTGTTCACTATGAAGTGGATATAAAACCATTGGAACACCATAATACAAGCTTTCATTCACACTATTCATTCCGCAATGCGTAATAAATATATCTGCCTTTTGTAATATCGCAATTTGATCTACCTCGTTCTTTATCACAAAGTTATCTGGTATATGGCCAAGGGACGAAATTTCTATTCTTTTCCCAACTGACACAACTACTTCATACTCTTTATCTTCAAAGGCTTTCATACAATTTTGATAGAACTTTATATTTTGATTAAGAACCGTTCCTAGAGAAATGTATATAAGTTTCTTGTCATTTTTCGCTTCGATTACTTCTGAACTCATTCTTATTGAAGGACCGACGAACGCATATTTGTCAGAAAAGGTTTCTACCATTGGCTGAAATTCCTTTGATGTATACACAACGGTATTTGTATCATTATCATTTTGTATAATCGATACAAAATTATCAACTTCATACCCATGGTCCCTGAGCAACTTCAGCTTTTTGTTAATTCGAGGCATGCCAACAATCATTCTAGTCATTTCTATGAAGCCAGGTTTCATCAGTTTTGCTGTATACTGATTAAATGCAAAGGATGTAGTAGAACAAAAATAAGGTATTCCAAGTTTCATCGCGAATAATTTTCCCCAAAAGCATAACGAATCAGATACAATGCAATCAGGCTTAGACTTCTTTAAGTCGGCACATACCTTTTCATCCAATGAAATCGTCGTATCAACAACCATTTCGATTAATGCCGCAAAGTCTTTCCCAGCCTTCCGATCGATTTCCTCCTGTGATACCTTAGGTAAATATTCATCACAAGGTATAAACGTTGCTCCAGCACCTTCTATTTTTTCTTGAAATTCTAAAAATGAGTAGTACCAGACTTCGTGGCCTTTCTGTACTAATTCGTAGACCACTGGAATTGTCGGATTTGTATGACCATGTGCTGGGATTGAAAAGAATACTATTTTACTCATAATTATTCTAACTCCTCTTCTGCTTGTTCTTTATCACGTACTATATCTGCAAATGCTAGGAATCGATCTGTCTTTAAAATCGCCAAACCTTTTGAATCATCTTCACCTAAAACCATCAGCTTGTCGCCAGCCTGAATCTGAAACAATTTCCTCGCCTCCTTTGGGATAACAATTTGACCGCGCTCACCTACTTTTACAACGCCAAAAAAATGTTTCCCCTTTGGTGCCAGATGATCTAATTCTTCCTTACTCATATCTTTAGACAGTTGGTCCAATGTTATTTGAAAAATATCCGCAAGTAATTGGCATTTATAAATATCAGGTAAAGCCTCTCCACTTTCCCACTTCGCAACCGTTTGCCGTGAAACATTAACCCGCTCCGCCAGCACCTCTTGACTCAACTTATATTTCTTACGCAAAACACGAATATTCATACCAATCATATCCTCAACTCCTCATTGTTTTAAGTATATATAAGAAAATTGAAGGAGTCTATCAACGTTCAGCAACATATTTTGTTAATAATTGTGGCAAAAATGGATTGTTTCTTAAGCATGAAGTAACTGTCACATTAAAAAACAATAATTCAGAAAGTTATATTGACTTCATTATATTTTATGATATTATATAATATAAATCCGATTAAAATAATACGAATTACTTCTTATCCAGAGAGAGGGAGGGACTGACCCTGTGAACTCTCGGCAACCAGCCCAAGGCGAAATGAGTTTTTCCCATAGCATGGTGCTAATTTCAGAGGAATGAACGAAGATTCCAAAGATGAGAAGGTGCGAACAAAACTTATTTTTTATGCCCATGTTTTGTGAACCCTTCTCTATTTTGAGAAGGGTTTTTAATTTAAATAAAAGGAGAGATGCTAGATGGCTGTAACAACTATTCATGCAAAAACAGTTTTACAAGAAAACGTGTTGGTAGAAACAGAGGCAAGAGGACACAAGGTGATTGTAGATGAGCCACAGAATCTTGGAGGAACCGATAAAGGAATGAATCCAGTTGAACTGCTTCTTTCTGCCTTAGGTGCATGCCAGTCTATCGTAGCGAGAACATACGCTAATAAGTTTGAAGTTAACCTGCAAAAGTTCTGGGTGGAATTAGAAGGAGATATTGATCTTGATGGATTTTTAGGAAAATCGGATGTACGACCAGGTTTTTCTAATATTCGTTATACATTTCACATTGAAACAGATGCTTCTGAAGAAAAGGTTGAAGCATATAAAGCATTCATCGAAAACCATTGTCCAGTTGGCGACACTATCGCAAATACAGTCGAACTCGTTTCTTCCAAAGTAGTAGTAGAAAATACTGTAAAGGGATAGTAAACAAGGCTGAACCATTTATCATTTTCATTACAGTCTCACGAATAGACAGTACACAAAAAGGCCACTTCCCATAAATTTGGTGAGTGGCCTTTTCTTGATTTCTTTCCCTTTTGAACACAATTTATATCCAAATAAATACTGGAGTTATCATAAATTTCTTTTGATGCTAGTAAGATAAAATAGCTGAGTGGAGGTGAATGATTAAATGAAAGAAATGGTCTACTTAGATATAAAAGGAATGCATTGTCCAAATTGCCCAAAAAAAGTAGAAAAGTCCGTTTCAAAATTGGGTGGAGTATGTCACGTAAACGTTGACTATGAAACAGAAAAGGCATCTGTTACGTTTGTCAAGGAATTAACAAGTATTACCGATATCATTAAGCGTATTAATAAGATGGGATTTGAAGCAGAAACATCCAAGGTAGTACAGTAGGGACAGGATCACACTGTCCCTCATGCTTCTTCAAATTCCACATCCTCCTTACGCTTAAGATACCAATCTTCAATATCAATTGCATATGGTAACGGAATATCATTGATTTTTTCCTTATGTGCTGGAACAGAACGATTCGTCGTTGTAACAGAAGCAACTTGAAAATATTTTTGTAGTAACGTTTGGGAATTCGTGATTTCAACCACGTTTTTCCTTTTGGTAATGAACATGCGACTTGTCAAACCTCCGTGCCACCATTGTACCTGGTCCTCGGAAACTGCATATCTTGTATGAATATAATCAAGGATCCGGTGCAATAGAATACAACATAATAAAAGTAGACTAACGATCCACCATGCTTGATCAATTTGAAATATAGCAGGCTTAAAATAGGCCAAACCAATTGTTGCCACTATCCATATCCAACTAGGTCTTAACAATTTAACCCACAATGATTTGCGTGGTAACCTTTCTAACTGTCCATTCAATTGATAGATGGGCAGTAATTCCTTTATTAAGTGGTACGCTTTATTCACAGGCAAAAATGGATATAGTGAGTTCACATTTACGGAGCCGTCCACATTTTTTGGATTGGCTGTGCTAATTAATTTTACTTCCGCTAAGCCAAATATTCGTTTTATCCATGTTTGCTCAATTTCAAGCCCCTGAATTTTTCGCTTTTCAATGGCAAAATAACTCTCATCCAGTACTCCTCTATCAATATAGATATAGCTAGCATCAGAGGAGATTTTATATTTACCATAACGGATAAACGTTCTACCAACACCAAAAGAAACGGCAACAATAACGGCCAATATTATAATTACAAAAAGCAGCCACTTGCTATTAAGGAACACCTGAAACAAGCCCTCAACCTGATCTGTTTCTGGTAACAATGGTCCGATATAATCGAATGCACCAACTGCAATTGGAATAATTGCCAAAAAACTTAAAGATGTAAAACTTGCCTTCCATAAGTCTTTTCGCTTTGGTGTAAAATGAACCATCCGATTCTTTTGCTGCACCGCTTCCTGTTCTAAATCTTCATTTTCTTGCTCATCCATTTGCGCTATATCAGCTTGTTCCTTTTGCAGAATTGTTTGTTTCCCCGGTTGTACTAAATCTATCAAATCATTCGCTTGCTTCTCAGTCAACACCTCAAAATGGATTGCATCATCTTCCCCGTCCATCGCAGTTTCAAATGTTAAGGAAGTAAGTCCAACAAGCTTATGAAAGACGGTTGTCTTCCTCGTCACATTTTGAATTTTGGAAAACGGAATGGTACTTGTACGTTTCACAAAAATTCCTTTATGTATATGGAACATAAGGTCTTTCCATTCATATTTCTCCACGAACCAAGCTGTTACAATATAAATTAAGCGCAATATAATAAATAATAAAAATGCATATTTTCCATATTTCCAAAGCCAGAATTCCGAATCCTTCTGAAAAACAAATAAAATAAGCGCAAATAATAGATTACTTTTCACCAATTGATAGATTCGAAAAGCAATCGTTAACGGATGATACCTCATTTGTCATCCACTTCCTTAAGCTTTGCATATTCGGCTAGCTTTTTTCTTAACCGAAGTGCAATCTCTTCTTCTAAAGCTGGAATAGCATGGGAAGAACCCATTGTTTCTACTTTGACCTGGCGCACGTGATACTGTTTCATAATGGGGCCCTGACTCGTTGAAACGGATTGTATCTTCGTCATCGGAATAGTTACCCATTCTCTTTTTAAAATTCCATAACTTAATTGAAGGTAATCATCATCAAACTGGTAACTCCAACTTTTGTAAAGATAGGTTGGTTCAATTAATGACCAAATTGTTCCTAAGATGTTAAGTACGACTAAGCCAATCAAAAGCCAAAAAACCCATGTTGGCCATTCAAATTAAAATCCAACCCAAACAATACCCCTAGTACCAAAAATCCAATCATATTGCCAATAGAATCAGATATCATACGAATTTTTGGGTAAGAAGATGATAACGTATGTTCTAAGTTTCTAGCACTCATAAATAGCAATCTCCTCATTTATTAATTGTTATATTAGGTACGTATGATCTCTAGCCATTACCTAAAATATTCCTGTTATTAGAAATACGATTACATCTGTTAGAAAGTTTCAAGATTATGAAGACAGTTCTTGCTTCCATCAGACAAAAAAGAAGCATGAGAACCGTCCCTCATGCTTCTGCAGCTTGCCTTACCATTTTTTTCTTTAACCAAGGTTGTGATTTCCAACGTTTTAACGCAAATAATCCTCTAAACCATTCGTCTACACCTTGTGCTATCCACACACCAAGTAAACCTAGCCCAAGTGTAATTCCGAAGAAGTAACTAAGTAACACCGCTACTCCCCACATCGATATCACACCGATAACAACGGGAAAGCGAACGTCCCCTACAGATTTTAAGGAACCCATTAATACGATATTCATCGCTCGACCTGGCTCAATAAACACAATTGCCCATAACACCGGAATGGCGATAACAAGAATTTCCGGGTTGGTAGTAAAGATCGATAATATTGGGTCGCCAATGAACGCAACAGCAAGTGATGCAACGGTTGAAACGATCATGGCAATTTTTAAAGTCTTCAATCCACGCTTTAGTGCGCGCTCATACTGCTTGGCACCAATGTAACGTGCTACAAGTAGCTGTGTCCCCTGTGCAATAGCCATCGAAAACAGGAAGCAGACCATGGATATATTTAAAATGTATACCCTAGCAGCTAAGGCTGCATCCCCAATCATCACGACAAAGCTTGTGATAACTACTTGAGACAGTTGGTAAGAAAGATTCTCACCGGCAGATGGTACTCCAATCTGAAGAAGTCCCTTCACATCTGTTTTATCAATCTTAAGTACGTCTTTTATATGGAATTTTATTGCGAGCTTTTTATACACAAAATATAACAATGCTGTAACTAAGAAGATTCGAGCTACTATAATCGATACGGAAACCCCGGCAACACCAGTGACTGGAATCCCGAACCACCCTTTAATGGCAATAAAATAACCAAAGATACTAATTACATTCATAATAACCGTTACATACATCGTTTCTCTTGTATGCCCATAACTACGTAATACGGCACTCAATGCTAACGAAACCGATTCAAGGATAAGCGATAGCCCTGTGATAGTAAGGAATATATGCGCGTACTCATAAACTTCTCCACTCAGCCCATAAAAGTTTAATAGTAAACCTCCAAAGGTTACGACAACAATGGTCATCACAATCCCAACCCAGAAGTTCATACCAAAAGCAGAGCGGGCTAGTTGTCTAGCACGTGCGATATTATTTGCTCCTAAGTTTTGACCGATAAGAATGGTAGCACCAATTGCAGTGACGTTAAATACTAATATAAATATGTTGATAATCTGATTGGCTACACCAACCCCAGCAACCGCATTATCTGCATATCCACTTAAGACTAGGGTAGCAATAATCCCCATACTCATATGAAGTGATATTTCTATAAAAAGCGGCCATGTGATACTAAACAATGACTGATCCTGGTATTTATTTTTCTCTATGTTCAAAATTTCTCCCTTTCTCCCTCTTCATTTAGTAAGTACCAACTCATTTTACTACATTTAACGTAATATGGAACATAAATCTTTCGACAACTTAAGGGATTTTTATTTAAGGTGCCTGTCACTCCTCGAATTTTGTTGAAATTTGTCGAGAAGAACCTCAAATAAAATAGTCGCTAAATATCTACTACTGCTTCTCACATAAATTTACTTAAGTCTGGATATCCAGTTACAGCCCAAGCTCCATCCACTACTAAACTTGCACCATTCACGTAAGTAGCATCATCACTGACCAAGAACATTGCTGGACCTGCCATTTCATCTGGATCCCCCGCACGCCGCATAGGTATACGTTCCATATAGGCATCATTAATTGCTTCTACTTGGGTCAATCCACTTGTTAAAGGAGTCGATACTAATCCAGGAAGAATAGCATTTACACGTATATTATGTTGTGATAATTCTAAAGCAGCATTCTTCGTCAACATTTCAACGCCAGCTTTCGCAGAAGAATAAGCAGCTCCATAAAACATTGGAACGTGTGCATTTAAGGATGCCACATTGACTATGGCACCACCACCATGTTCCTTCATGTATTTCGCTTCATGTTTTACAGATAAAAATACACCTTTCAAACATAAATCTACCGTAAAGTCCCAATCTTCTTCACTCTGGTCAACAATTGCACCTGATTTAGAAGCACCTGCAACATTGAATGCATAATCCAGTCCACCAAATGTTTCAACCGTTTTTTGAACTAAGTTTTGAATATCTGCTTCTTTTGTTACGTTAGTTACGCAGCCAATCAAATTTCCTTTGTGCTTTTCTTCCATATCTTTTAATTTATCCAGATTTAGATCAGCAACAGCTACTTTTACATCCGCTTTTAATAAGCGTTGAACAATAGCATAACCAATTCCTGAAGCTCCACCAGTGACAATTGCAACTTTACCTGATTCATTAGACATAACAATTCCTCCTTGATTTAAATGAATTAATTATTTGAAGGCTTTACTAAAATTTTTGCTTGTTTCTTATCGTTAATTAGTTGATTAAATCCTTCTTCAACGATATCTTCAAGTTCAATTTTCTTCGTAATAACAGGTTTTACATCTAATCTGCCAGTTGATATCATATCAATCACTTCAGGGAATACATGTCTATAAGCAAGTGTTGATGTAATATCTGCCGCCTTAAACAAAAGCTGTCCCATATCAACTGCAATAGGCTTTGCAAAAACAGCAATTGCCATAACTTGTCCACCTTGTTTTACAGATGCAACGGCATGCGTCATTGTCGGTTGTGCACCTGCACACTCATAAGCAACACTAACTCCACCGTTTGTTAGCCCAAGAATAGTTTCCACAATATCATCACGCATTCCATTAATAACAGTTGTAGCACCTAATTCTTTTGCCTTTTCTAAACGCTCTTCTGATAGATCAACAACAATGATTTTTGCTGCTCCAGCTGCTCTAACAGATAACAAAGTCAATAATCCAATTGGACCTGCACCAAAAATCACAACAGAGTCCCCTGCTTTTAATTTACTTTCTCTAACTGCATAAAAAGAAACTGCTGTAGGCTCGACTAACGCTCCTTCTTCAAAGGATACATTTTCAGGTAGTACATGTGCCATATTCTCATCAATAATTACATATTCAGCAAAACCGCCATCACGTTGTAGTCCGACAAATCCAACTTTGCCACATTGATTATAATATCCTCTTTTACACGCATCACATTCCCCACAGTAAATTAAAGGCTCAATAGCAACTCTTTCACCTACTTGACGGCTAGTAACATCATCTGCAACTTCCACGATTGTTCCTGAAAATTCATGTCCTAGTGTAAGTGGTGGTTTTTGACCGCTAATTGGATGCGGTTCCAAAGATAATCCATCTGAATACGCATGAAGGTCACTTCCACAAATACCTGCCCATTCTACTTTCACCTTTACTTGACCAGATGAAACGTTGGGTTCTTGTATTTCCTCAACACGTAAATCTTTTATATCATGCCATACTGCTGCTTTCATCATTACTCCCCCTCTTTATGTTTACCATTCTATTATATCAATTTGAAATATTTAGTAAAAGTTAATATAATTTAATATATGTTAACTTTTACTTAAGGAATGATGGAATGAGTATCGAACAATTAACCTATATTGTTGAAGTAGCAAAATCTAAATCATTAGCTGCTGCTGCAAAAAACTTAAACATTAGTCAGTCTGCTTTAAGTCAGGCTATTACAAAGTTAGAGTCCGAACTAAATGTGAAAATTTTTATTCGTTCTAGGGCCGGAGTCATCACTACAAGAGAAGGAGATCGTTTAATAGAAAAGGCACAAAACGTACTATATTCAATTTTTCAATTAAAGAAAGAAGCGAATCAAATAAACAACTTCAATGATTCACTTCGAATATCCTTAATTCCCGGCCTAATAAGTCCGATAGTAGATACATATTTATCATTCAAGGAAAAGGGCTCAAACTTAAAGATTGAGGTAAATGAGAAAGCAAGTTTGAAAATCGTTGAAGATATAAAAAATGATGAAATTGACACAGGGTTTATCGCTGTAAATAAAGGGAATTTCGACCTTGTTACTGGACTACAATTTACTCCGATTACAGAGGGGAAACTCTTAGTCTATGCTTCTGAACGATCTGGATTAACACATTCAAACAAAAGTATTCTTCCAGATGTACTGAAAGAACAACAATTTGTTTTATATAAAGATGAATATGTTCTGGACTTTGTTTCTAATTTCCAAAGATTATTTGGACCAATTGATATTTTCTTCCAAACAACGAATTTAGAAATAATTAATAAAGCTGTCGTAGAACATGGTGCAGTAACAATTGGACATGATATTTCTACAAAATTTCAACATCCCACTCTATCTTCTAAAAGAGTTAAGGCTTTAGATACTGGTGATTTATTTGATACATCTTTTAAATTTGGTTGGATTAAAAAGTTTGATTATAAGCTTTCCGAAGAAGCCAAACTTTATATTGAAGAGGTTAATAGTATCTTGATGTAAGATGATTCCATCAGTTAGTCAGAGTAGAAATGTAATTTTTTTTTGGGTTAAGTCATTACAGTTGTCCTGCAAAAGACTTTACTTAAATAGAAATGTATTTTATCTCAAGTTTCAACAGGCAAATAGTGTCAGTCCCTACAACACTAGAGTAATAGAGGAATTGGACTGACACCAAACAGACACTACCGATCCATAAAGCAGAGTATCTAAAACTAGCATCTAACCATTTTAATCTAACTAATTTCTGATTCTGGCTTTTCCGACGTAGCTATATTCTCCTTAATATGATTTGCTGATATATATCCAAATACAGTCGTTGGTCCAATGGTAGAGCCTGGACCAGGATATACTCGGCCCATTACAGATGCTGAACAATTTCCAGTTGCATATAATCCTTCAATCGGCTTGTTATTGGTTAGTGCTTGGCCATGCTCATTCGCGACAATACCACCCTTTGTACCTAAATCTCCAGGAAAAATCTTACACGCATAGAATGGTGCTTTTTCAATTGCACCTAAATTTGGGTTTTCATATCTAGGGTCTCCATAATAATTATCATAGGCTGAATTCCCACGACCAAAGTCTTCATCTACCCCATTCTCTGCAAATTGGTTAAACCTTTTAATAGTAGCTTTTAATCCTTCATAATCAATCTGACACTTCTCTGCAAGCTCCTCTATGGAGTTAGCTTTAACTAAGAAACCGCTTTCAATCGCTTGCTTAGGTGTTCGTCTTGGCAACATATTACCAAATAAGTATCTATTTCGATGTCTACTTTCCATGATCATCCAAGAGTGAATTGCCTTCCCATTCTTTTCTTCTGTTTCAAGAATTGCGTGTCCAGCATCCGTGTAAGATTGGGATTCATTGCAAAAACGATTACCTGTTTGATCGACAATGATAGAATGTGGCATGGAACGTTCATAAACTAAAAACTTTCTTGCACCAGTTTCATCTAATGTAGTTGGGCCCCACCATGCATCATCTAATAATGCTGTATCAATGTTATGTTTTTGTGCAATTAATAGCATATCTCCTGTATTATCTGTACTTGCTGATGTCCATTCCGTACCTACGTTATGATATTTTTTACGAAGCTCTGGATTGCTTTCAAACCCACCACCCGCTAAGATGACTGCTCTACTTCTAATCCATAACGGTTGACCGCCATTTTCAGCTTGAACACCTACCACCCGTTCATCATCAAAAACCAAATCTTTCAAGGGTGTGGATAGTTTGAGGGTTACACCTTTTTCAAGAGCGATTTTCAATAAGCGACTTACTAACCCTGCTCCAATCGATAAAGCTTTGGCTCCTTTGAGCTTATGTTTAAATCCATTTAAAAACATGCCAACCACTGAATTAAAATCTTTCGCGTTTGTAAATGCCTTTGGTAAGGATGCAACCTTTCCAGAATATAAAGGTATAGGTGCTTCTATTTCCCCTTTTCTTAATGTATCTTTATATTCGCCTAATTTTTTTACATCAAAAATTTCTCCTTCAATAGATCGACCAATCTTTCCTCCTGCTTTTTCTGGATAATAATCAGGATATAATGGGCCCGCAACCCATTTCATACCTAAATCCTCTAGAAATCTAACCATTTTACGTCCGTTTTTTACATAGGCTACTTTTCGTTCGTACGTGGAAGCTGGACCAGTATCCTCAATGACTCCCTTCATATACGTGAGTGCTTCTTCTTCACTATCTTCTAGACCAGCATTTATCGATACGTGGTTATTGGGAATCCACAATCCCCCACCCGAAAGAGCTGAGGAACCTCCCCATACCTCTCCTTTTTCAATAATGACAGTATTTAGTCCATGATGTGCAGCAGTAATAGCTGCCACGAGACCACCTGCTCCACTACCTACAACTACAACGTCGTATTCTTCCTGCCAATTCATCATATCCCTCCTATTTTAAAATTAATACTTATTTATCCGTAGATTCATAATAGGATTGATAGTAGGATATTTTTAGCAGCTATTGGTAGATTGACATACCTGAGATTCGGATAAATAGTTTGGTTATATTATACATATGTATAATAACTTGCCAAGAAATATGTAATATTTACTAAAATAATTTATTATAAGTCGGAGGTTGATGATAAATGAATCAGGATTTACGAGTAGTAAAAACAAAAAGGACCTTACAAACAGCTTTCATTCAGTTACTCCAGGAAAAAACATTGGACAAAATCACCGTTTCTGAGCTTTGTAGGTCATCAGGTATTACTAGGAGAACATTCTATCTCCATTATCAAAACGTCACAAAATACGTTGAAGAAATTATCGAAAGCCTCCTAAATGAATTAGAACAATCGATGAGAAGAACGACAGATTATCGACTGACGACAAACGGAAGATTAGATCCTAGAATGATTTATCTCTTTGAACATGTTTATAATAACAAGGAATTTTATCACATTATATTTAGTAGAAATTCAAGCTTTGCTTATTATGAAATGTTTTATAAACGTATTAAAGTACTTGTAAGAAATTCGATGGAAACAATGGATTTTATAGACGAAATAAACGATTTTGAAGTATCCTATCAAGCAAATGCAATATTAGGCATTATTATGGAGTGGTACTATGGAGGTTTTGAAAAGTCAATTGATGAAATGAATCATATTTTAATGAGTGTATTGAAAAGGTATAGAGTTTTTTAGGTTACAGTTTAACATCTCGCCTAAGTTACAAAGGCGAGATGTCTATTTCAATTTATTGTTGTTTACCTTGAGCAGCCCGGAGTTTTGCCATGTTTGCGGTCGTACCACCATCCACTCGAAGGTCTGTACCAGTAATATATGATGCTGCATCGCTAATTAAAAAGTCCACTGCTGTTGCAATTTCCTTTGCTTCCCCTTCCCGCTTAAGTGGGGTATTATCTAACATAACTTTCATCTGAGCTTGTTCGGAGGATTCCTTTCGTCCCATTGGTGTATTAATTGTTCCTGGGGATAAAGAAACGATTCGAGCACCTTTTTGGCCCCAAGCCCAAGCTTGATCTTCTGCAATTAAAATAACTCCTAATTTCGATAAACTATAAGCAGCACCAGAATCACCTTTTGTCATTTGTTCCATTGTTTCCACAACGTTTTCAGCTAACGGGGTCTTTAACACTTCTGTATACGGCCCTTCTTTCGGTACAAAATGCCCACTCATCGAAGAAATGCATACTGCTACTGTACCTGGTTCTGCCAATTTAATAAATTCGTCTAGCACGATGCCTGTTCCTACTAAATTCACTTCCGTAATTCGCTTAGAAGTTGCCATCGTAGGAGATAATCCTGCAGTATGAATAACCGATTTTAACGATCCTAATGAAGCAGCTTTTTCAGCTAAAGCCCTTACATTTACTCTATCTGTAATATCTACCGTTTGATAGTGTACATCAGTAATTCCTTTTCCTTCTAGTTCTTCTTTTGTTTGCGCTAAACGCTCTTCATTAACATCCGCTAAAAGAAGTGTTCCTTTATTACCAACCGCTTCTGCAATCGCCTTCCCCATTCCGCCAGAACCACCAGTAATTACATAAACATTTGTCATCGTTATACCCCCTATATTTATTAAGTTACACTTTAATCGTATGGTATAATTCTATTAACTACAAACGACAATCTACCTTAAAATGTCCATTTCCAGGAGGGGCTACTATGTATATTCTAGATGAAATTAGTTCAGCGAGAGAGTATATCATTCAAGCATTCCTAGAACTTCTAGCATCGAAAACGTTCGAAATGATCACCGTGAAAGAAATTGTGAAAAAAGCAGGTATAAGCCGTTCTACCTTTTACATACACTACAAAGATAAATATGAACTCATGGTGCATATTCGCGAACATATAACAACCGAATTTTTATCATTTTATACAATAGATCGAGGTGAAAAGATAGATCCTTCATTATCGATAAACACAATTACATATAAAATATGTCAGCATATTTTTAAATACCGTAATTTCTACCAGCATGAATTTGATAAACCTGAATATACGCAAAAACTTTCAAATGCATTAGCTGAAGAATTAACCCAAGTATATGAAGATCAAAGCTATGCCATTTTTGCTAGTTTTGGTACGATTGGATATTTAACATTTTGGGTAAGGAATAATTTTCAAATGAGTCCACTCGAAGCTGCTGAAGATTTGGGAAAAATCGGAATGACAGACTGGTCGGTGCAGAGAAAGAAAATGTAGTTCACTAAAAAACAGAACTGTGACACTAAACCTCTATCCCGACAATTCATTATTCGCGAATAGCTTACATATTCTTGGAAAAAGTAAGCTAAGGAGGGATATAACATGAAGAAAAAACAAAGTAAAACAGAAGAAGCAAATATTAAGTTAAATAAAGCTTTTTACAGGGAGAATCATGATGAACCAGATGTAGACCCATTGATAAACAATAATAATATTGCTCTGGTTCTAAGTAATAATAAGAATGATGATAAAGATAATGAAGATATGTAAAGATAAGTAATCAACTTGAGAAGGACATTTTTACGTTGCAAAACATAAGTGCCTATTTCATAATACGAATTACTATGTAAACATTGATAGATTAACTAATAAGAGGCACTAATCACATTGTGACTAGTACCTCTTATTAGCATGCAAGTTTACATTCCCCCAAGAACTGAATTGCACTGTTAACCGTTAAACTGCAACCATACCATCTTTTTCATGCTTTTTGTACATTTTACTTAGCACTGTATTTCTTAAGAAAGGAAGAACCCATCTATCTAACCCATATCTTCCTGCATTACTACCAGCTATAACAACAAATACAGTCATCACTGCCATTTGTGCATCTAACATTCCTGCTCCACTAAATAGGAATGACAAATTCATTGTAACGCCCATTAGTGCTGCAAAATTAGTAAATATACCTACTATTAATGCGATACCAACCAAGAACTCTCCCCACATCACCATGAAAGAAAATAATCCTTGATTCGGAACAGCCACCGTCTCTAGAAATGCAGACCACCAACCTGGAACTGCGGGATTCTCAGCAGCCATTTGGATGAAACCACCCGCATCAAAACCACCACTCGTTATCTTTCCAAATCCTGCAGTTACCCACTTGTAACCAATATATATTCTTAATATCCCTAACAACCAAGCTACTATTCTATTGCTTCGAATACAATTCATGATCATGCTATCTCACTCCTGTTTGCGAGTATTTTGTTCACAATTTCACAATAGGTAACAAAAACATTACTAATACAATAGTAATCATAGCATGTACAAAAAAATAGAATGTGATGCCCGTCACTAATTCACATATTTAATCATTATTTTTTGACATAATTATGAATATTAGTCAAGGTGTGGAGACGGTTTTTCTGCTTCTTCTAAAAACCATGGGACGAGCAACTTCCTCCACTTTAAAAGAACGGAACCTTCTCCACTATCCTTAGATAATTTCCAGATGACAATTCTCCCCCCTTCGCCTATTATTAGATTAATAGACATAGGATGGAGAAAATATAAATCAATGATAAATAGAATAAAAACATCTAAATGGACACTCATTATCGTTATTTTCCTTGTAGTCATAACCGGTATACGTTTAATATGGTTTTCTTTTTTAACCACATTAGACTACGCTGACAGTCCAACGATAAATGACGGTGTACTTGATTTACGAGGCCATGAATTTAATAATAAACAAACATTTCAATTATCTGGTGATTGGGAATTTTATCCTTCAAAATTCATATCACCAAACGAACCAAATGACAGCGTGTCCCCTATTCAATTGGATACTCCTCATAAATGGAACACAGCATTTGAGGATGATCAATCCTTTACATTCGGAACCTATCGATTACGGATATTCCTTGATGCTGAAGACTTACACACGTTTGGATTGAGGTTAAATAAATTGAATAATGCATCCACTGTATATGTAAATGGAGAACGCGTCGGGGGTTCTGGGCAAGCTGCAACAACTGAAGAACAACATAAAGGAAGCAGTGTCCCTTACACTGTTGCATTTAATCCAGACCAGAATGAAGTTGAAATCCTTATTCATGCCTCCAGCAGTAGGAACAATGGTGGTATCGTTAAACCTATTCGATTCGGAACGGTGGAAGCCGTTCACTATCAAAACCTTTTATCAATTGGATTACAGCTTATACTTTGTATCGTTCTATTACTACATAGCATATACGTCTTTATTTTATATTTTATGCGTTCAGCAGTAAGTAAGAGCCTACTTTATCTTACTTTATTATTTATAAGTGGCATTATTACAGTCCTCAGTTCTGACGATAAGATATTATTTAACTTTGTTTCCGTCGGATATGATTGGGAAATAAAAGTAGCTTACTTATCATATATCTGTGTAGGTGCACTTATTCCGCTGGTCATAAATCAATTATTTCCAAACCTTGTAAACCAAAAGGCTTTACGGTACTTTATCATCTATTGTTTGTTATACATGTTTTTCATGTTAGTTGCACCACTGACGTACGTTTTAAAAACGGTCAAAATATTACTCGTCATTGTACTTATAGGTTCCATTTTAACTTCGACTATAAATTTCCGGAAAGCCAAAATAGATAGAGACGAAAGCATCTTCCTGCTTCTTGGCTGTTTAAGCATCGGAATAAACATTATTTGGGCTACTGTCAACAGTAATACATTGATAGACATGATGCACTATCCGTTTGACCTTATTATTACACTACTTTGCTTTACAGCCTTTTGGTTTAAACGATTCTTTCGCATCACATTAGAATCCAAACAACTTGCTGAAAAGTTGCAATTAGAAAACCAGCGTAAGGATGAGTTTTTAGTAAACACATCACATGAGTTAAGAAATCCGTTGCATGGTATTTCAAATATCACGCAAACACTTTTAGATGATAAGACAAACCCATTAAAGGACGAACAAAAACAACGTCTGTCAACTTTGGTTAATATAAGTAAACGTATGTCCTTTATGTTAAATGATTTACTTGATGTCACGAGATTAAAGGAAAAGACACTTCAACTGCATCTAAAGAGAACGCATATACAGTCTGTAGTTGCAGGTGTAATCGATATGACCAAATTAATGACAGAGGGTAAACCAGTCCAATTACAAATACATATTCCAGATACATTTCCTGCAGTCTTGGCAGATGAAAATCGATTGATTCAAATACTCTTTAATCTAATTCATAATGCTATAAAATTTACTGATAAAGGAACCATTACGGTTCGTGCAACAATAGCTAAAGAAATGGCACATATTCACATTGAAGATACTGGAATCGGGATTCAAGAAAGTGAATTAAATAAAATATTTGATCCTTATGAACAAGCAGCAATTAATGCAGAACGAGCGAGTGGTGGATTTGGATTAGGCTTAAATATTTGTAAGCAGTTAGTTGAATTGCAAAATGGAACATTACGTGTTCAGTCTACGAAAGGAGAAGGTTCTGTTTTTACTTTTACCCTGCCAATATATAAAGGTGCGGATGACATAGAAGAAACAAATATGCCTTTCGTGATGGAAGAAATCAACGAAAATTTAGCAGCAACAGTTGATTTCATCACTCCTAACGAGGAGCACTCTGTAAAAACAAAACTAAAAATATTAATAGTAGATGACGACCCTATTAATCTAGATATACTTCGCACAATCTTAGAAAGGGAAGACTATCAAATAATCAGTGTGACAAGTGCGGCCCAAGCAATCGAGAGAATTGAACGAGAACCTTATGATCTTGTTATTTCAGATGTCATGATGCCACAAGTTTCTGGCTATGACTTAACACGTATGATACGAAAACGTTTTTCCGCTTCAGAGCTACCTGTGTTGCTATTGACTGCAAGAACAAGAACGGAGGATGTGTTAGCTGGCTTTAAGTCGGGGGCGAATGACTATGTTACAAAACCAATTGATTCATGGGAATTAAAAGCAAGAGTACATGCCTTAACGAATCTTAAAGTAACCATAGAAGAACGTATCCGTATGGAAGGTGCATGGCTACAATCACAAATTCAACCACATTTTATTTTTAATACATTAAATTCAATTGCTGCACTTGGTCAAATCAATATCACTAAAATGCACGAACTTCTTGAGGAGTTCAGTCATTATTTACGACTAAGTTTTGATTTTCATAATGCTGATCCAGTTGTTCCCCTAGCGTACGAACTTTCTTTGGTTCGTTCCTATCTATATATAGAGAAAACGAGGTTTGGAGATCGATTATCAATTGAATGGGATACAGATGATAATATGGAAATATTAATTCCGCCTTTATCCATTCAACCACTCGTCGAAAATGCAGTAAAACATGGCGTTTTGCAATATGCAAATGGTGGAAAAATTATTATTCGATTGAAAGAACAAGCAGATCAAATCAAGTTTTCCATTATCGATAATGGGAAAGGAATGACCGAAGAAGAAATGAAGCAGTTATTTACGGAAGAGCATTCCTCAAAACGTACGAGTGTGGGACTGAGAAACGTTGAACGTCGTCTAAAACAATTTTATGGAAAAGGATTAATCATTGAAAGTTCACCAAACAAGGGTACGACCATTAGCTTTTATATCCCGAAGTAAGCTTGGACAATGCATAACGTTTAGAAAATGTAAAATAGCAGAGAAAAATTAAACTGCCCCCATTGTTAGACACAATCTAATAATGGGGTAAAAATTGGAATAGACCTTTTCATTTTGCATATTGTTTGAACGGTATGTAAAGCCGTAGCCTAAAACATACCTCACTCTCATCATACGAAGAGTACCAGCCTTACGTTTCGTTTCATCTGTCTATTTTTTCTAAAGTCTACCTACATCAATTCATCACAAGTATTGGGAGTCATCGTACTGATTTTCAGTAAACCCGTATTCAAACAACGCATATAAAAATACCAACACCTCCTGTTAAGATAGACATATCAATTCAAGGAGGTGCTTTTTTTATGCCAAGCCAAGAACTTACTATCGTCCCCGTTACACTCCATCCAAAAAATGAAAACACTACTGGATCTAATCCAGCAGTAACTTCGTTACATCCTACTTGTACGATCAAATTGGGCAACATTGAGTTTTCCTTCTCAAATGGCG
>NZ_RBZO01000019.1 GCF_003628445.1 Oceanobacillus bengalensis | reverse complement strand
AAGGCAGCGTGTTACCACCTGCCCTCCAAGACTCGCTACGAGTGAATGGCTAGTTCTTTCTCGACGGGAATCCCACCCGCTATATATTACGACCTATGCTCGGTCGCTCCAGGAGTCTACGCATTCTGCCTCCGCTATGATAGCTGCACTAGATATTTTTGAGGTTGTAGTCTATAAAATCCCGTTTTGGACAGTCGTTCTTCCTTAAATAATATAAATTTCTAGTTTGTATACAAGTAGAGCAGGTACTTAGTGGAGGAAAGACACGTAGACTCCTGTGGGAGGCTCACCAGCCGCCCACGGAAAGCGAAGTGTCTTTCCGGAACGACGTGTTTAGGACAATTCTGAATTAAACATATCCACAGTTTAATCAACTACTCCTTAACTTAAGACCCAACCTTTTTCTCACAAAAAACTCCCTAATTGGATAAACCAACTAGGGAGCTACATGTTATTTACGCAATTTTCTCTCGTTAATTTCTGCTTTGATTAATGCTTCAAAATCACTAAACGCAAATGTTTCTGATTTTTGTTCCCCGTAACGACGAACGTTTACTGCGTTATCTTCAATTTCTTTATCACCTAACACAAGCATAAATGGAACTTTTTGTGTTTGTGCTTCACGGATCTTATAACCAATCTTCTCATCACGCTCATCTAATTCAACTCGCACACCTTGGAATTTTAATTTGTCGACAACTTCTTTCGCATAATCTAGATGTACTTGTGGTGAAACTGGTATTACTTTCAATTGTACAGGCGCAAGCCAAGTTGGGAATGCCCCTTTATATTCTTCAATTAAGAAAGCAACAAAACGCTCCATAGTTGATACGACACCACGATGAATAACAACTGGGCGATGCTCTTTCCCGTCTTCTCCGATATATGTTAAATCAAAACGTTCTGGCAAGAGTACATCTAATTGTACAGTTGATAGCGTTTCGTCTTTACCAAGTGCAGTTTTCACTTGAACATCTAGTTTCGGACCGTAGAATGCCGCTTCCCCTTCTGCTTCCACATATTCTAAATTCAGATCTTCCATTGTTTGTTTCAATGTAGATTGTGTTTTTTCCCACATCTCATCATTATCAATGTATTTCTCTTTATCTTCAGGATCACGATAAGAAAGTCGGAAATAGTAATCCTCGATACCAAAATCTTTGTAAACGTGTTGAATCAATTCAACTACACGTACAAATTCTTCTTTTAATTGATCTGGGCGAGCAAAGATATGGGCATCATTCAGTGTCATCGCACGTACACGCTGCAATCCTGCAAGTGCACCACTCATTTCATAGCGATGCATCGTTCCAAGTTCCGCGATACGAACTGGCATTTGACGATAACTCCATAATTTATTCTTGAATACCATCATATGATGTGGGCAATTCATCGGACGCAATACTAATGTCTCATTATCCATTTCCATTGGTGGGAACATATCATCCTGGTAATGATCCCAGTGTCCACTTGTTTCATATAATTCCTTACTACCAAGAACTGGAGTATACACATGGTCATACCCGAGGCGTTCTTCTAAATCAACAATATAACGTTCAATTGTACGACGAATGGTTGCACCCTTTGGTAGCCATAGTGGTAATCCTTGACCAACTTTCTGAGAAACGGTGAAAATATCTAATTCCTTACCAAGTTTACGATGGTCGCGTTCTTTACGCTCCTCTAAAATTCTCAAATGTTCCTCTAGTTGAGCAGGCTTTTCAAATGCTGTGCCATAAATACGTTGTAACTGTTTATTATTACTATCGCCACGCCAATAAGCACCAGAAATACTTAAAAGTTTGAATGCTTTTACCTTACTTGTTGTTGGAACATGAATTCCACGACATAGGTCAAAGTATTCGCCTTGCTCGTAAATTGTAACTTGCTCACCTTCTGGGATTGCTTCGATTAATTCTAATTTTAAATCATCACCAATTGCTTTGAAGCGCTCGATAGCTTCTTCGCGTGATACTTCCACACGTTTTATTTCCAAATTTTCATCGATGATGCGTTTCATCTCTTTTTCTATCTTTGGAAGGTCCTCTGGAGTAATTTTATGCGCCATATCCATGTCATAGTAAAATCCTTCCTCAATGACAGGACCAACCCCGAATTTAACATCATCGTACAAGCGTTTAATTGCTTGCGCCATTAAATGTGCTGTTGAATGACGCATCACATCAATTGCCTCATCGTTTTTATAGGTTAAGATTTCAACTGCTCCACCATGATGAAGTTCACGTCGAAGGTCATATTGCTCCCCATCCAACTTTATTGCAATTGCTTGTTTTCTTAGTCCTGGAGAGATAGAACCTGCAATATCTTCACCTGTTGTTCCTACTGGAAATCCTTTTTCATTTCCGTCTGGGAATTTAATTACTATTTCTTCTGCCATGTTTATTGCTCCTTTCATATATTAAAAAAATAAAAAAGCGCCCATCCCTCTGCTTCTTTCAGCAAAGGGACGAGCGCTTGGATACGTCGTGGTTCCACCCTAATTTCCGTAAAATACTCTTACGGCTTCATTATATCTTTAACGCAGATTTACGCTACTATTTACTTTTATTTCCATAGTAGGGTTCAAAGGTGGTAATTATTTGTTCGTGACTCGAGGAAGCTTTCAGCCAGATGACTTCCAATCTCTTTTCGACCGAATTCAAACAATCATGTCCTTATCAATACCTTTATATTTTAAAATGATTATAATTTGTATTATAGCCTCGAGAATTCATAAATGCAAGTTTATTTCTGTTCATTTTTCAAATAATATGCAAATGGAAATTGATTCGTTCCTTTAAATTGCACTTTTTCTTGAAATACATTAATAACAGTCAATGTTTTTGGTTCAGCAGGGTCATCACCATATATCTTTATTTTCTCTGGCGCCATTGCAATGAGCGGTGCCAAGTTCATTTCATTCTCATCTAAGCCAACAATGTATAATGGTTCTTCCTGCATAATCGTACGTAATTCCATATTCGAAAATACCTTCCCACTCTCTTTATAAAACGTAAAGGTATCTCCTTGTAAAATATGAATCGTTGGGAAGCTTGGCTCTTTTCGGGAAATGTAATTACGTAACATATCTACAAATTCTTGATGATCTTCTTCCCGTTTAAATTCATCAATTGCAAGTCCAACATAATGAATCAAATGATCCTTAAAAACGCTTAAACTAAATTTGATGATTGAGTCATAGTGAATTGCATGGGTGTCTTTAATATTAGCAATAAATAACGAAAAGAGCAGCCCGCTCGGATCTTCACTTTTTTTCTTTCTAACTTGCAGACTATCCTCATCAACACCTGCGAATATCCAGTTGGTAATATCATGTATTCGTTCGATTTCATCTGTATTCGTAAAATAATAGCATTTCTCAATAATCATCTTAATCATATTACCTAAGCGATGGGTAATAAAAACATTTGTCATCGCCTTTGCTATAATTTCTTTTAACTGCTTACTCGCAATATTTTCTTCTATCTGTATATAATTCCCCCATTCCTCATGAATTTTCCAATGTAACTTAATTTGTTTAGAATGTAGAAATAACTGCTCACAAAAACGAAGTACTTCTTTATCGGATTCAAAATAAGCCACAAGCATAAATAAACATCACCCTCATCCACAACCGAACTGTTACAATTATATGGACAAAGAGTCTAAAAAATGATTAAACCTGATAATCTACTAAAAATAATGGATATTCTAGAAGATTGAGAATGCATTTACTCGTCCCAGACAATAGTTTTTTATTTTTACCATAAAATTACAATAGATATAAACTGCGAGGTAACATCGAACTTAAAAAATACCTTGCTTGTACTCTCAAGATCAATAAAGAATTATGAATGCCAATACTCAACGGAGCTATCAAGAATGAAATAGAGCAAGATTCTCATGAAATGAACTTGATAAGCCTTATCTAGGTTGAAATAGAGCAAAATCCTCTTCAAATGAAATTGATAAGCTCTCTCAAGATTGAAATAGAGCAAAATTCTCTTCAAATGAACTTGATAAGCCTTCTCAAGATTGAAATAGAGCAAAATCCTCTTGAAATGAACTTGATAAGCCTTCTCAAGATTGAACTAGAGCAAAATCCTCTTGAAATGAACTTGATAAGCCTTCTCAAGATTAAAATAGAGCAAAACCCTCTTGAAATGAACTTGATAAGCCTTCTCAAGATTAAAATAGAGCAAAACCCTCTTGAAATGAACTTGATAAGCCTTCTCAAGATTGAAATAGAGCAAAATTCTCTTCAAATGAACTTGATAAGCTCTCTCAAGAAAATTTCCCAAATTATTGTTACCTCACAGTTCATATCAACTGCGGGAATTAAGAAATAATAAAGATAATTAGCAGAGCCAAATAAAAATAAGAAGACTAGTATCTAAATTGATACTAGTCTTCTCTACCTTCTTCTATTTTCTCCAAATAGAGATACTTCTTTACTAACTTGTTTAATACGTTCTAAAATTCTACCTGCCTTTACGGTTTCAATGCCATCTCTTGTTGTGGCTAGTAACCCTTCTAATTGGTCCATACTATAATTGGAAGTAAAAAATACAGGTAGCTGTTCCATCATTCTATATTGTAAAATCGATCCTAGAATTTCATCCCTAAACCACGCAGATTGCATCTCCGCACCAATATCATCAAGCATTAGTACATCAGCTTTTTTGAAGTAATCCACTTTTTCGTTTGTTGTATCATTTTTAAAGGAGCCTTTGATTTCTCGCACGAACTCAGGCATATAAATGATCATTGAAGAAATATTCAACTTCTTTAATTCATTCGCAATTGCACCTAAAAAATACGTTTTCCCGACACCAAATGGTCCATAAAAGTAAATTCCTTTTTTCGGCAATTCATGGTTTGCCTGCTTAATAAATTGAATGATCTCCATGACACCTTCCCGTCTATCATTATCAGCATCAAGATTCTTCAGGGATGCTTGGAGAATTTCTTTTGGCACATGAACACTTTGTACAAGTTTTTGCTGTTTTGCTTCTTTTTCATACATCATTCTACTGTGGCATTTTTCATATGTTAAATGTATTTCTCCACGGTCTACATGCAGTACAGGCGAGTAACCTTTTACCATGTTTTTGCATGAATCCAATGATGAACATTTATCACACTGTTTTGACTGAGATTTATATTCATATAGTTTGATTAAGCTTTTGTTTATTTCTCGCGTACTTAAATCAGGATGGAAGGATAGAAATTCCTTTATTTCGGGATCACTCAATACTTCGTTTCTAACCTTTTCATAGTTTTCTTTGAAGTTTTTATTTTCCTTCATCCATTTTGATAGCGATTCTTGAATTGGTTCCATTTAAATCATCCTTAAAATCGATTATTATGCTGCACTTTTTGGTTAAGGAGTTTTTCTAGTTCTGCTTTCTCTTTTTCTAAATCGATAACAGGTTGAGTGCTTTGTACTGTTTTCGTTTGTTTGACTTTTCTTTCTTTGAACCAATCTGGAACAATTTCTTTTGAGTCTTTCCGCTTATAGGAAGTTCGCTGTTGCTGCTTCTGCGGTGTTTTTTGGAATCTCTCTTTTTCCTTCTTAGCAAATTCCATTGCTTCTTTTGCAGTTTTAATATTTGCCCGTGACCAATGACTAGCAATCTTTTCTAAATATGCTTTCGATAACTTCATATTTGATTGCAGCAATACATAGTGAATAAGCACATTCATTACTGGCGATGGAAGTCCTTGAGAAGTCATTACTTCACGAATAATTTTCATATCTTGTTCAGAAGCTTGATTTCCTCCAGACAAGTCTTCTAGTAATTGCTTTGGTGAGATTGTTTCTAATTCATGTATCAGCATATCTTCTTTTGTTACAGGTTTGGACTTAGGTAACGCTTGGTTCTTCTCAACCTTTTCTGTTAGCTTTATTTTAGAATCATGATGTTTTGATTTAAATAAGTCATGACATGCTGTTTTAAACTCTTCCGTATTCAAATAATTCTCTTCCGTTAAAGCCCATAAGACAGATTTCTCAATTTCATAGCTATCTAAATCATATAATAGCTGCATTTGCGAAATTAATTTTCTATTGTAGGCCGTTAATACTCGCCCAACTGGTATCATCCTTTGCGTTAACATTTGGATCAACCAGGAGAAATCAGCTGTTTGTACAGGTGGACTTTCTTCCTCACTTCGAATAGGTTTCACAACTTCAAGTGTTGGGGTAAATGTCTGAAATACATCATGGAAAGATACCGTGATATCCTCTCCAACATTTTCTGAGTACGTCTTAACAAAATGGTTTTTCAGCATGTTATATTTTTGGTCACCTATTTGATGATAAAGTAATTGAGATAGCATGGCATCTCGAAAGAAGTCACTCGGAGCAAAAGCCCCCTGTAATTCATACGTAAAAATAGTTGTATTCTCTTTTGTTTTTTTAAACGTTTTAAGTAAACCAATTCCTTCCAGTTTCAACCTTGCCTTATAAATCTCATCTAACGGAATGTTCAAATAGTTCATTAACGTATGATGTGTTTGAGGCGAAATTTCTTCTTCGAGCTCTATTTCATGCAGCAATGTTTGATACAACATCACTGCCTGTATACCAATAAGCGGTTGATATAAATGTGTTAATGACTTTGAGTAGTTCTTTGTTAAATGATGTTTTAAAGTAACAAAATATCCATCAACTGGTAATACTTGTCCAATAAATCTCAATATTATTCCACCCTCAATATAACGTAATTCGACACAAATGAAATTCCATGTAATGCAAAATAACGATACAGTGGGATTCCGTATTGTTTAAAGTTTACTATTATCTGTTTTAATGAGATCTTTCAATTCATCTAGAAACACACTAATATCCTTAAACTGTCGATAAACAGAAGCAAAGCGCACATATGCAACTTCATCTACATCCGCTAATAAATCCATAACTTTCTCACCGACATCTTTACTATCCACTTCCGAAAACCCTGAATTTCTTAAGTCTCGTTCTATATCTAATGCAATCGATTCAATTTTTTCAAGTGGTACTGGCCTTTTTTCACATGCTCTAATTAATCCTCTTACCAATTTTTCCCTAGAGAATTCTTGTCTTGTTCCATCTTTTTTCACAACAATTAATGGTGGTTGTTCTATTCGTTCAAACGTTGTGAAGCGGAATCCACACTCTTCACATTCCCTCCGCCTACGAATAGACCTTCCTTCATCTGTTGGACGGGAATCAAAAACCTTTGTATTTTTATCTTGGCAATTGGGACATCTCATTTCATTCAACCCCATTCATCGATTACACCAAATTAGTGATTATTTGAAATTAATGGTAATTCCTTAGACATTTGATTATACAGTTTTTGAATCAATTTTGTGCTAAACCCAAAATCAAATGGAAATGCTGATTCTGCAGTTACTGAAAAATCAATTGCTGTTTGAAATGGTCTAACCATAATCACTGTAATAACAATAAATGCCTTTTTACCACGCTTTGTAATGACGCTCATTTCTCCTCTTTCATTAGAAATAGAAGTAATCTCAAAGTCAGTATTATTTTTAAAGTAATTTTCTAATGCCAAGAGCGCTTTATCCTTTGATGTTTTATAATATTTCGTTTGCAATGTATCGTCTCTATGGTTTTCACTTGTTTCTGCATGATTATTTAAATACTTTAATACCAAATTTTTTATAGACATCTTTTACACCCCGGAGACTATTTAATAAGTTATATTGTAACATGTTTCGATAAAATCCTCTATATGTGGATAACAACAAAAGAACGATTGGCTGTTTAACGGAGCAAATACATTTTATATTAAGCTATATTCTATGGGTTGTTGATTGTACCAAGATGAAGCTGTGACGTAAAATATCATAAGCACAGCGAAAGAACCCTCACAAAAGCATTACTTTTTCTGCAAAATCACATTATCTTTCCCAAAAAAGTTTCTTAATAATTTTATACATTCGTTACTTGGATAAATAGAGTATTCGTTTGCTAGAAGGTAGGTTTGTTTCGAACTTTCTTGATGAACGAAAATCACTGTACTACCTGGGTACGAATCAGCTATTTGTTTAATGTTCTCGATTGCTCCGCTCGTCTTGTCACGTGTAACCTTTATAAACAGACGCTGATTCGATATAGGCTCTAGTTTCCCTTCTTCAAAGGGTTCTATTTCATCTAAAACCCATTGGAGGCGATCATTTCTTAATTCCACTTTACCAGTAATTGTAATGATTTGTTCTTCTTTCATGAACCGATTCGTCTTCCGATATAAATCAGGGAAAATAACAGCATCCATATCACTTGTTTCATCACTAATTGTTAGAAATGCCATCGAATCACCACGTTTTGTCCGTATAACCTTCACCGACTCGATAACAACTACACTTTTTACATTCCGCTTACCAACCTGTCTACGAGCATGCTGTATCGTAATATATCCATTATTACGCAAAGCCTGGCGATGTTCTTTTAGTGGATGGCTAGAAACGTACATACCAAGTAGTTCCTTTTCATCTGCTAGTTTCTTCATTACAGTAAAATCTTCAATCTTAACATATTCTGCCTCTAGTTCAATCTGATCTGTAAAAAGACTAGATTGGTCATTAAACTCTTTAAATAGTTCAGCCTGGTCGATCGCCTGATCTATAGAAGCGAGTAGGCTTGCTCTATTCGTATATGTTTCATCGAACGCCCCTACCATGACCAGGTTTTCAATCGTATTTCTACCCACAAGTTTTCTATCAACACGCATGCAAAAATCAAATAAATTTTTAAAGCGTCGATCCTTTCTAGCATGAATAATTTCAGTAATTGCTTGATTTCCCATACCCTTAATTTGCCTTAGCCCCATGCGAATCTGGTTATTTTCCACCGAATAATTCCCAAAACTTTTATTAATAGAAGGAGCTAATAAGGCGATATTCGTTTCTTTGATTTCTTTTAAATATAGATTTAACTTCTCCTGTTGGTTTCGTGAAGAACTAAGTAATTCTGCGAAAAAGTTTGCAGGAAAATGCGCTTTTAAAAAACTGAGTTGATACGAAATTTTACTGTAGGCAACTGCATGACTACGCGGAAATCCGTAATTAGAAAATTTCACAATCCAACTAAAAATCTCTTCCGCTACAGCCTTCGTATACCCACTAGCAATACACCCATCTATAAATGCTTCCTGTTGAGCTTCCATGATATCTTGTTTTTTCTTACTCACTGCACGCCTTAAGATATCAGCTTGACCGAAAGTAAATCCTGCAATTCGATGAGCAATTTGCATGATCTGTTCCTGATAGACTAGCACCCCATACGTATCTTCTAAAATAGCTTTAATATCTGGATGCAAATACGTAACCTTCTCTTGTTTATGTTTCCTAGCTATATAGGTAGGAATGAAATCCATTGGACCTGGCCTGTATAGTGCGTTTACGGCAACAATGTCTTCAAATGCTGTTGGTTTCAACTGAGTGAGTACGTTTTTCATCCCTTGGGATTCTAACTGGAATACACCATTTGTTAGACCGTTCCTTAACATGTCATACGTTTTCTCATCTTCCTCTGGAATCGTATCAAGACTTACCTGCTTCTTCGTCGTATAATTAATCGAACGGATTATCTTTTCTAATAAGGACAAATTCCGTAGCCCAAGAAAATCCATTTTCAACAATCCCAATGATTCCAAGTCATTCATTGTAAATTGCGTTAAATGCGTATCATTCACGCCGCGTGTAAGCGGAACATGTTCGATTAACGGCTTCTCACTAATAACAACACCTGCTGCATGTGTAGAGATATGCCTCGGGATACCCTCTAGCTTGATAGCAATCGCAAATAACACTTTCAGTTTTTGTGACTGCTTGACGTATTCACTTAAATCCTTTGAATCTTGTAATATATCTGCGAGGCTTTTCTTAGATTGTAATGGGATTTGCTTTAAAATAAAAAATGCATCCTGCTGATCCACATCCATTGTCTTTATTAGTTCCCGTATAAGTGAACGGGCAGCAAATGTACCAAAGGTAATAATCTGTGCTACATGATTATCTCCGTACTTCTCTCTCACATAGTCAATTACTTCATCTCTTCTTATATCCGAAAAGTCAACATCAATATCTGGCATCGTCCTGCGCTCGGGATTTAAGAAACGTTCGAATAGTAAATGATATTTGATCGGATCCACATCGGTTATTCCGAGCACATAAGCTACGAGTGACCCAGCTGACGAACCCCTACCTGGTCCGACTAATATATTTTGCTCTTTCGCATATCGAATAAAATCTGCAACGATTAAGAAGTAATCACTAAACCCCATGGCAGAAATGACCCGAAGCTCATATTCTAGCCGTTCTAATATCGTCGGTGTAAGATTGTCGTACTTTTGATTGATATTTTCTTTACATTGCTTCTCTAAGTAGGTATTAGCATCCATTCCATCTGGCACTGGGAAAGAAGGTAATAAGCGTTTCGTGAAGTCGAAGGTTACATTACACATCGCTTTAATGACTTCCGTTTCCTCGAGTACTTCCGGCCAAAACGCCCGAAAGCTCTGTTCCATTTCAAATGGTGAACGCAAATGTTTATTTCTAACGTCGGGACTTGACAGCTTCATTCCCCACTGCTCACCCTTATGCATTGCTTTTAGAAGATCATATGCGATATCATCCCTTTCATCTAAATAATGAACATCACAAATTGCGACAACAGGCATTTGATATGTTTCATGAAAAGCTTTTAGTGCCTCACTTACGCTTTCTTGTCCATGGTCATCCTGAATACCAATATAAAAGGCATCAGTCTCAAAGCCTTGCTTCCATTCATGAATATAAGACAATACCTCATCATGCTGGGAATTAATTAATAACGCCGCTAAAGTTTCATTTGTTGCAGGTAAGATACAAATGAGATCACTAGCATAATAATGTAACGTTTCAAGATTTATTTTGTCTTGCTGATCCATTTGAATCGCTGTCGTGAGCCTAACTAGGTTTTGATAACCTTTGTTGGTTTTTGCTAACAAAATTACCTCATTCAACACTTCATCTATTTCAACTTGAACAATCATTCCAATGATTGGCTTGATTCCATGCTTGATACAGGCTTTATAAAAAGGCACAGCACCATAGAGAACATGTTCATCCGTCAGTGCAAGGGCACCGTACCCAAGTTCCTTTGCCTTACCTACTAACTTTTCAATTGTGATGGTACTGTCCATCAGGCTATAGCCGCTTCGAACCATTAAGTGTGTATAACCCATATTTCATCCCGCCTTCATTCTTCTATACCTATTATAACAATTAATACAGAACATGCATACGGTTATGTATGTTATCTAATCATAACTTGTCCGTCTCCTTCATAAAATGTAAAGAACCTTCCTTAAGGAGGAGGCATATAATGGAAGAACGTTTTTTTGAGTCATTTATCCAATGTTTCTTTATCGCGTTTGGGGTTATTGTTGGTGGATCCTTTATTGGGAGTATTGGGGCCTTTCTAGTTGGTGATGCACCACTCACATCCATTGCTCGCATTGCAAGAAGCCTGCAAATTTGGGCAATTGTCGCTGCAATTGGTGGTACCTTTGATGCAATTGAAAATATTCAAAGAGGTCTATCTGATGGAACGACGTTGGACATCGTAAAACAAGCATTACTTATATTATCAGCAATGGGTGGCGTAAAAACTGCGATGTTACTAATAGATTGGTTTATACAGGAGGATATTTCTTAATGCATATCCCTCCCTATCATAAAAAACCATCCTGGCAGTTATTTATTGTTGGTGCAGCTTTTGGTGCAATTATTTCTTATTTTGTACTTATTTATATGTATGGGTCTATGTACGAAGCGCTCATGGAGGAAAACTTAGAATTACAATCTGAAAATAATGATTTGAATACCCAAAACGAGGCCCTCTTAGCAGACAATGAAAATTTAAATGAAGAAACGAATAAAGAGCCCACCGTTGAATCCATTGAAGTAGAAATTGTTAACGGCGAGAAGTTGAAATTAGACCGCTTGATCATGCACGAACTGCAAGAAATGATAAAAGAAGAAATAAATCATTTAATTGGTGAAGATATTAGTATTATCGCCAAAAGTGACTTCCTATTAGAACGAGCCATCGAAAATAAAGGGTTTACGATTGAAGATTTCACGTATTACTTTGATATTCGAAAACTGAAACTAATATCAAGTACATTAGAGCTTACATTAGATGCGAAATTAACAAATTAATCGTTTAGAGGAATTACTTTTATAAAATATTCTGTGAACATTTAATGAAAGATACTTATAATGTGTAGAGCCGTGCCAAATGTTGGTATATAATAATCTAAGAAAGAATTTATTTAAAATAAAAAAGGAGTGAGGGGTATGATTATCAATACAATTCGCTTACGTGATGAGAAGATAGCAAATCTTAAACTAGGACGTAACGCTTATGCAGAATCACCAGAGCTCATTCGCTTAATTAAACGAGATATAGAGAGACAACATTTACAAGTTTTTTTTGATCATACAGATACAGGATGCTGGTTCATCCCAGCCGACAACAGAAAAACGAGCTAAAAGAGATGACTTCCTATTTTGGAATCATCTCTTTTTTTGGCATGGCTTCTTACTGGTTCTTGCAATTGTTCTAAACTGCTTCAGTCTTGTCCATCGTACAACCTACACGCTTCTTCCAAATCCGCTGTAACTTGTTCTACTTCCTTCCAAGCATAAATTGTTGCACCCGAAGCAAGTGGGTGCCCTCCACCATTATGTTTTTCCGCAACTTTGTTTATGGCAGGTCCTTTTGAACGAATTCTTACTCGAATCTGATCTTCTTCTTCAATAAAGAAAGCCCATGCCTTTATCCCCTCGATGTCGCTAATCACATTAACTAATTGACTTGACTCCTTTGACGTGATACCATACTTAGCTAAAATCTCTTTCGTAATTTTAATAATACAAACTCCAGTTGAGAAAAGTTTAAATTCCTTTAGAATATAACCCTTCAACCTTGCAATATTGTCTTTTTCACGATACATCGCTGTATGTAAAGCAGATCGGTCAAAATTATATGTAACAATCTCTGAAGCATACTCAAATGTTTTCTTCGTTGTACTTGGATAAAGAAATCTGCCAGTATCACCAATAATTCCTGCATAAAGCAAACGAGCTACTTCTTCATTCATTGTTAAGCCTTCATCTTTCCCATTTAAATATAATTCAAAAATCATCTCACTCACAGAACTTGCAGATGGATCCTCCCAACGCAAATCACCGTATGTATCAACAACTGGATGATGATCAATTTTTACCAACTTCTCCCCAAGATGATAGCGCCCATCATCAATTCTGGGTGCATTCGCTGTATCACAGACGATAACAAGTGCATTGTTATAGACCTTATCATCAATCTGATCCATGGAAGTGAGGAAAGTTAAGCCAGGGTCTTCTTCGCCAACTGCATAAACATTCTTGTTCGGGAATGATGCCTTTATCATCTCCTTCAGTCCACCCTGTGACCCCAATGCATCCGGATCTGGTCTTACATGACGGTGGATGATAATGGTTTCGTATTCTTTAATTAATTGAATAATTTCATTCGTAGGCAACTGCAATTCTCCTCTACAATGATAGTCTAGTAATTATTTCTAGCAATAATATCAAAAAAAAGATACAATTAAAGTGACACTACATAATTAGGAGCGATTACATGGTCATATTTCCAATATTAATTGTTATCTCCATTATTTTATATGTATATTATAAAGTTGCTATCCTGAAGAGTAAAGACGGATTAACACAACACTATTTCAATGCAAGATCACGTATATGTCTTGGAAGCTTCGTCCTTCTTTTTGGAATTAACCAATATTTGTTTTATTTAACAACTATCTCACTTTTCATCGGTATTATTTTCTTATTGCTTGGCGGATATCAAGCATACGATGGATTCAAAGAAGTAAAACATTATCGCAAAGAATGGAGAAGACTACATCCAAACGGGTAAATAAAAAAGCTAGCTGTATTAAGGGAGAAAATACGTATAGATGTATTTAAGGGTGGAAATCACAATACGATTCCCACCCTTTTTTCATTGCGTATTCATGGTGAATGTTTATTTTATCTATTACAATTATTCTGATTTCTACTAAGTTTATCCACTATAAACACTCTCACACGTTCCAGCTGCAGGTTCATAGAAACAATGTAATTTAAATTGACCACTAAAAGGTTGCCCATACCATGTTGGAGGACACGGAGCATATGGATTAAAATACCAAAGAGCAAATTTTGCTGGGTGTTCTCTCCAAAAGTCCAAGTTCTGTCTTGCTAATCTTCTCTCCGATTCTCTTGATCTTTGATAAAAAACATTCCCTTTTTGAACAGCTTCAAATGAGTAATTTCCCCCTTGTATTTGATAAATAACATCATTTATTGTTCGCACTTCTGTAAAATCGGAGCAATCTGCTACAGCTCGGTTAACAATTACATTTCCAACGTACAGCATCCCTTGTACTCCTTCACCTTCCGCTTCCGCTCTCATCAACCTTGCCATTAGGTCAACGTCTGCACTGTTGTAAGCTACTCTTGCCATTTTATACACCCCCAACATATAGTATGAAGGAAAGCCCCGTTTCATGTCGTTCAATAAAAAAATAGCAGTCCAATTACGATGCTAATTGAACTGCAAACCCACTAAACGCGTTATTCAGCTTTCTTATCTGTGAATCAATTGTGCCATGATCAATCCTTTACCAACAATCACTTTATCATGGTATATTTCTACATCAATTTTTGCATAAAGGCGCCCAGCATCTAGTAACTTTGGTTTTATGATAAGTTTACTTTCAATCTGAACAGGTTTATTGAAATATACCGTCAAGTTTTCAATCGTTATATCTGCTTTTTTCTTTTGTTGCATTAATCTAGAACTTGCTTCTGTTATGAGTGCCGTAAATACCCCATTGGATAACGTACCTAATTGATTCGTCATTTGTGGAATAACTTCCGTTTGAAAAACTAACTCACCTTCATTCGATGTTTCTATGTTGCTAGAAACGATATCATCAATTGTTTCTCCGACCTGAGGTTGACGTTGAATTTGTTGTAGAGCTTTCAGAACATCTTGTCTTGAAACAACACCCTGTAGACGATGCGACTCATCTACAACAGGAACCAGTTCAATCCCTTGCCAAACCATCGTATGGGAGACCGATGCAAGCGATGTTTTCGATTGGACAACTTGTGGCTTTTTACTCATTACCTTATCAATGAGTAACTCACTATCTTTTCCAACAATATCTTTCGATGAGACCATACCAATAACCCGCATTTTCTCATCTACTACAGGGAATCTTGTGTGAGATGAATGCTTATTTAATTCATACCATGTGCCAATTGGCTCCTTTGATTTGAGATATGCTGTATTTTCAATTGGCGTCGCAATATCACCAACAAAAACAATCTCTTTTTTAATTAATTGATCATAGATTGCTCGATTAATCATTGCTGCTACTGTAAATGTATCATAGCTTGTCGATATAATTGGTAGTTCCTTTTCATCTGCAAGCTCTTTAATATGATCTTTTGTATCAAAGCCACCTGTAATCAATACAGCAGCACCTTCTTTTAATGCCAACTCATGTGCCTCTGTTCGATTACCCACAATAAGCAGGGAACCCGCTTCAGTGTAGCGCATCATCGCATCAAGCTGCATCGCTCCAATGACAAATTTACTCAATGTTTTATATAAACCGTCTCGTCCACCTAAGACTTGTCCATCAATAATATTGACAACTTCAGCAAATGTCAGCCGTTCGAAGTTTTCTTTTTTCTTTTTTTCAATACGAATCGTACCCACACGTTCTATTGTACTTACTAACCCTTGATTTTCCGCCTCTTTAATCGCTCTATATGCAGTGCCGTCACTAACATTTAGTTCTTTCGCAATTTGACGCACCGAAATTTTATGGCCTACATCAAGTGAAATAATATGTTGGATAATCTGTTCGTGCTTTGTTGCCATTAACTCCACCAGCTTTCAACTGTACTATACCTATATTTATTAAATATTATACAGTTGAAAGTGAATAAACTCAATGTTAATCGTATTGTCTCGTTCTTAACTCTTCCTGTTCCATAACTGGCGGTCGTGAAATTTGCAAAAGTGTTGCAAAATTTGACCCAACAACTAGTAAGAAAAACAATAACCAAGAACCCCAAAACATTAGCTCCAAATTTGATGATGCATTAGGAATCATCGGCCAGGCGATGTATAGGAAAAAAGCTGCTAGTAGTAAGCGTAGGATGGTGTAGTGGCGCATGGGTGGTGCCTCCCTTCTTTTTGTATTAGTTTATGTGGGAGTGGTGGATTTCAGAAGTGATACTTTGGGGAGAATTTGTCCAACTTAAAGTAAAAAATGCCACAATGTGCTCGTTCATTACATTGTGGCACTATTATTAATTATAAAGTCAGTTTTATCTTCACTATCTTCTCTATATCAAGGTCTGTAACTTCAGCAATTAATTCTACAGGTTATCACATCTTCAACATACCATGTACTAGTCTTAATTATTTTTATGTGTTTCAGATCGCTCTATAAGTTTCGGCGGATTAATATGAGTGATCCTCGTTTCCGACTGTTCTAAATCAGAGTATGTTCCAATGATATCTGGATTATATATGACTTGGAGTCGTGAGTTACTTCCAATATTTTTCTCACCATGATAGTTAATATCCAATTCTCTTCTAAATAAACCAAACTCCAAATCTTGTGTAACTCGACCACGAATTCCATTTAAGACAATTCGCCTAGCTGATATTCCCCCTTCAATTTTCATGTTTGACCATATGCCCTCCATTTCAAAAACGCTATCCGAATAAAAATATCCACGAATTGTACTCGGCTCATTCTCAAAAACACTGTTATAAAGTATATTAATTTCCCCATTAGCAAAAATAATTAAAGTTCCTATAGTTCCATCTGAAAATTCCTTGCCATTAATTATCGAATTGTAAACTTCCACGTCACCGCCTACAAAGATTAGCGCATTGAAATCGGCTTCAACACCGGTAATCACAAGATCTCCTTCTACATAGATTGGTCCATCAATTTCAATCGAATCATAGTCTTCAGGGTCATTTGAACTCTCCATATTACCAAGGGTTAAATCCCCGCCTACATACATTCCAGTTTCAATAGTGACGTCTGAGTTATTTATGTTTAAATTTCCATCCGTTGCAAATTCGCCAAACCTGTTATTGCCGACCATATTAAAATTACCTTCCGTCACATTCTCATAACATGGTTGAAACCATAAAAAACCACATCCATAATCGGATACTTTTTTGTTAAAGTATCCAAATGTTTTTCTACCAGCCATTTGGATGTTTTGGAAGGTACGGTTTGAACCCGAATTTATCGCATTTACTCCTGCATCATTTATACGATACTTTGATTGTGTTATCTTACCTGCAATATCTATATTTTCCTGCTTTGTGGACCGATACATCATTTCTTGATTACCGATAAAAGCTTCACTTAAATTGTTATTATCTATCTGTTTATATTGAGCAGATGAAAAATTTCCGCTATTAATATGATTTTCATATGTTGGCTCATGATTAAAGGTATAAATTTTTCCATTTTCATTTAATACCAATCTCGAGGTATTTGAGCCACTGTCTGGTGCTGGAAGGATCATTGGTTTTACAGTAGGTATCCACTCATCGATAAACGCCTCGTCATTCATAAATAAACTTAGTAACCACGATAAGATTTCCCCTAACCAACCTAGATTTCCAAAGATATCTCTTAATAAATCACTAAATACCGACTCATTATCTTCTGACCAACGTGGATAATCAAAATAACCACGATCCGTCGTTATGATGTTTCCATCCACCTTCATATCCCCTTCAATTTGTACACCACCATGCAGAAAAAGATTCCCTTCTCCATTCATGTCGCATTCTCTACCCTGGCATTTCTTATTTGTTGCAATTGCATAATTCAATGCATCTGGAACGGCATTTGCAGTAAATGCATACGTAGAATAGCTTTCATTCACTCTCTCGGTAGTCTTTCCTATACTTTTAAATGTGATGGAAGCACCTAATTCCCCTTCCGTTTTACTTATATCCTCAATACATACTTGAAATTCCTCTTGGTTAGGTATTTGTAAATACTTATTTCTATGACATGCATACCTTTCTTCATATTGACTTAATAGTCCATTCTCGCCTATTATATCCGTCTCAAATTCATTAGTGGTGAGTCCTTCATTTCCTAGTAATTTCTGAATTTCTGATTGAATCCTATTTGTTGCATAAACGAATCCTTTTTCCGATAATTCCGTTGCTTGTATATCATCCGCACGAAAATCGTTTCTCGTAATGCCATTCATTGTAATCGTAAGAAGTGACGTTGCTATGACCATAAATAAAACACTAATAAGTACTGAAAGAAATAAAGTATATCCCTTCTCGTTTTTAGCTAAGTTCTTTAGCATGTAATCCATTCCTTAAAAGATAAATAATTGCTCCTTTATTAGTCATTCCATAAAAGGCGATTAAAATGTATGTTTCAAGAAAGGATTCCAATAAAAAAGGATTAGCAGAAAAGATAGATTCTTGTTTTCTGTTAATCTTTTTTTAAATTGATAGTTTAATCTTTTATTTCACTCAGTTGGACGGTCTATTAATTTTGGTTTTTTAAGATTTTTATTCGAACTATACCAGGCACTGCTCGGTATAGAAACTAGCTTGTATTTATCTAAATGCTTCTTTTCTACATTGCTCCTTACTTTCTATTCATTATTAGTAGGGCGATCAGTTAATCTTACTGGATCAACCTCATAAATCACAGTATCAGATTGAATTAACCTTGTATATGTTTCAACAAGATCATGATTATATCTTATGTTTAAGCGAGATTTCCTATCAATCTGATTTTGACCAAATGAACTTTCGTAATAGTCATAATCAGAGAAAAATTTAATAGGAGATAAGAAAGGAAATAGTCTTTGCAACAAACTTTTACTTTCAACCTTTTGCGCGGTATTAAAATAGTTTTCTTTTGCTCTACCTTTTATTGCATTCAAATAAATATTTCCAGCAGAAATACCTCCATCAATTTTAATATTAGAAGCTACTCCGTACATATTTATAGAGTTATTAGAGTGGAAAAATCCCCTTATGGTATTCGGTTCATCCTCATATACGCTATTGTCCACGAAATTTATTATTCCATCTGAAAAAACGATTAGTGAACCTTCCTTATTGTTTTCTAACTTTAAACCATTAATCTCTGAAAATTGAATATCAACATTTCCCTCTACATATATAACAGCATCTACATTCAATTTAGCGCCAATAATTTTTAAATCTCCTTTAACATAGATAGGTCCAGTTAATTTGATATTGTCATAGTTTTCAGGATCATTTAGTTCAAATATGTCATAGTCGAATGAAGTAATATTTGGGTTACCAATAATTAAATCACTACCAACATACATTCCATTTTCAATTGTTGTTTGAATTTCATTTTTCCGATCCCCAATTCCCAAAATCCAATAAAGAAACCATTCAAACGAACTCATGAAATCACTACCAATTATAAGATTAGAATATGTAGAGAATTGATTAAATTGATTTTTTCCTTTAAATGTTATAGCTTCATACTCGCATTTATTCCAAAAGAAAGGACGATAAACACAAGTATCATTATTTGCGAAAACTTTTAATTTACTACTTTCACCCTCTATAACTGAATTATTCAAAGTCTCATTTGCGCTATTTCTGTTATATTCTTGTTCATCTATCTTTCCTTCAATATCTATTGGATCAAAAATAGGACTTCGTGAGATTAATTCAGGAGAATAAGTAAAGGCATCACTTATTTCATCTTCATTAATTAACGTTGTATCGTTTACAATTTTGTTTCTATAATCATTTAAACGATTGTAAGAATAGATATTACTATTAGGATCAAGTACAAGCTTTGCTTTTTCTTCTCCAGAGTTATTGTATGGTAATATACTAGGTAGAATCGAATCAACCCAGTTATTACCACCTTCAAATGCATCAGCCTGATTAAATGTAATAAGGTCGCCGTCTACTTTTACATCCCCTTCTATATCTACACCACCTAATAAAGCCAGATTACCTCCACTAATTGATGAACATTCAGCTTCCTCTATACATCTATTTGCTGCTACTGCATAATTCAACACTTCTGGAACTGCTTGTGCTCCAAATTCAACTTCAGATTGAATTTCTTTTTGTTTTCCATCCACAATCCCGATACTTGTAATCAAAACATTTCTACCTAATTCATTATTATCGGCAGGGTTAGAATCAACACTTTCAATACATACTTTATATTTTCCTTTATCACCTTTAGGTACGTCAGACACGTTATTTGGAAAAAAATTATTGGAATCACATGAATACCTTTTTTCAAATTCATCTAACTCTTCTTTCAGTTCTCTAGGAAACTCTTTACCTGAGATTCCATTGCCAATTACTGAATTCTGAATTTCCTCATTTAAAATGTTTGTAAAATACTTTATCCCCTTCTCAGAGTAATCAACAGCCTGAATATCATCCTCACGACTATCATTCTTCGCAATCCCATTCATCGTCATCGTCACTAATGATGTAGCCATAATCATAAAAAGCAACCCAATTAACACCGCAAGGAATAATGTGTAGCCTTTTTCATTATTAAATAGACTTTTCATCATTCCTCACTCCCAATATCATTTATTAATCTTATACCACTTTCCGTTTCGAGTTTTTCAGAAATTTCATGTTCCAGAACGAGTGTAATTTCATAGTATTCAAGACCGAACTCTTCAGATGGTAGTATCTTAGTTTCTTCTGAAATACTGATTTTACTATTATTTAGTGAAATTTCCCTATCCCCAATAATTACATTCTGATCATCAAATCCAATTTGTGCACCATTATTCAACATTATGTATTTGTTAGTTGAATCCTCTCTATTGACTTCACTTATTTTTAAAGTATAAAGTTCATTTATCATCGATGCCATAATATAATCAGCTTCATCACGTAGTTCTGCTTCTACTTTTACCCGTTCATATGTATTTAATCCAGCATTTAGTAGGGAATATACAACTATTCCAATGATTGATGCGATTGTAACAGCTGCTAATAATTCTACTAACGTTACACCATGTTCATTCTTCCAGCTGATTCGAATCATAGCTAACATACCCTTCAAGTTGGTGTGTAATGTTTTCATCCTCTAAAACAACGATTACTGTAACATCAATTAAATTATAGTTAAATTCCTCACCAGTCTGACTTACTTCGACTGTTACACTATATATTTTGTCATTAACTTTCACACAAAAGGGATTCTCTGAATCTTCCGCATCACTTTGATCACATTCACCAGTAGCATTAGAAAAGGTTTCTGTGTCATCTATAACGTCAGTAGGTAATGCAAAATAATCCGTTGGCTGAATCTTTACCCTCTCCAACGTCGCCTTCCCCAAATTAATTGCCACAAGCCGGTCATTATTAGAAACTGCTGCTTGATTCGTGAAAATAATTAAGTTGTAAGAACCAACAAGAATAACCGAAATGATTGTTAATGATGCAAGTACTTCAACGAGTGTAAAGCCTTGTTCATTATTAAACCATGCATTATTTCTTCTCATCTCGGTTACTCCCCCTTATATATTTTGTTATTCCTCGTAATAAAATGTCGTAATGCTTACATCCGAATAAATCGACTCATCAGGTTCTTCGGTAAATAATAGTTCACTCTCAGCAGGTTTTTGAAAGTCCAAACTACTTACCATCATCATTCGTTCTTGTTTTTCAACTTCTTGGATGAAGGTTTGGAAATGTTCATAATCTGGTGATGTAACACTCATGTTTAAGGTAATCACATGTAAATCTTCAGGTTTTGCTTCCATATCGATAACAGATTCTGGTGCTTCTTCCGTTGTTTCAATATCCACTTCAAGTTCTTCTACATTATTTTGTTCAGCTGTTTCCTCTGTGTCTGTTGTTTCTTCCTCTTCTATCGTACGCTGGGGAACAGATCCATCATAAGAAAAGCTAATGTTATCAAACCGACTATCACTGATTATCTCAATTTCTTCAAGTGTTAAAATAAGATTTTCAAGCTCTGGATCAAGTGGCATCTTTTTCGCAAGCTTGATATTTTCTATACTTTCTTCTCCAACATCAGGATTCTCATTGTTATCAATTTGTATCTCAAGAATTTTCACTTCGTTTTCTAACTGCATTCGTTCATTCTCATTTGCTTTTAAGTCTTTTGTTACTGGTTGAAAAAACAAAAAATATACAACTAGTAATAGTACAACTAACAACCCTAATAATAGAAAGAAGGCTTTTTTATTCTCTTGAAAAAGATTATTCAACAGTTTCAGCCCCCTCTATTAAATATGCTTGATCCACGATGATCGAATAGCTCACATTGTATCGTGGGATAATGTCATACATTTCTTCTATATCTACTTCTTCTGCTGGTTGCCCATACGATAATTCGAAGGTGCTTATTTGATTCACTTGTACATCTCGAACATATTCAGATTCATTAAGCTCTGCAACATATAAAGCAGCATCACCCATCTGTTCAAATTGCGTTTCGACATTTACGGATTGATAATTAAAGGTATAATTGCTTAAATACCCATTCGTAGGTAGTAACAATAATAGTTCATCAATAAAGTGGGATGTTGGTACAATATGATGTTCTGCATATGTAACGGCATCTTCTAGTGTAGCTGTTTCTTCCACTGTCGTTTCTGTATTTAAACGTACTTCTAAAAGTGTCTTTTCTTGATTTAATTGTTCTACCTGGGTTTCTGTATCCTCCAACGTACCTTTCGTTGTAAAATAAAAATAGACGACTACAGCAAACAAGCTTAAACAAATAAAGGTGCCGATGATAAATAATATGTATAATAATGAACTTTCCCTTTCGTATTTCGGTAGTAGATTAATATCAGGAAGCATCTTTTGCTCCTCCTTTTAGTGCCAAGCCTAATGCAGGAATAAACTCACTTCTAACTTCTTTATCTTTTTCTTTGGTTGTATAACCTCTTAACAGTTTTACAGGAATATCAAGTTGCTGATTAACTTTTTCATAAAATTGTTTTACTAGTGGATGATCGCCTAATATAAGGATTTCATTTACCATTTGATCACCCTTTTTAATGGAAAATCGGTAAAAGTTCATAATTCGCTCAAGCTCCAGCAACTGATCCTCTACAATCCCCATTTGCTGTGTTTCATCTTCAACATATTCCCAATTAATTTCCTCTATTTCATTGTCAACATGCCATCCCTTAAGCTCAACATCAAGTTTTTGATAACGCATGAATTCCAATTGTTCGTCATAAAATATACTTAAGTTTAGTGCTGTTACGTTTAGCTGTACGACCATATAGACCTTTTCTGGACTCAATTCATATAGAAAATCGATAAAGCGATAGATTCCCAATGCTTCAACATCGGCAACAATTGGCTTTAAGCCAGCATCCACTAATACATCAGTATATTTCACCATATCTTCCTCAGGTGCTGCAAAAAGGGTACCAGTTCTTACTTCACTTTGTTTTTCGAAATTATTCTCATCAGAAATTTCAGCAGCTGTTGATAGATAATGCACATCAAATACAGGTTCCTTGAATGGCAGATGAATACTTTTACCTATTTCATATTGAAAATGTTCTTTTATATCTTTCTCTTTCAGATTTGCTGGAAATTCAACTTCACGCATAATAACCAGTGAATTCGGTACGTAAAATCGTACATATCGATTTTTAATTCCCAATTCCTTCACCAAATCTCGCAAAAACTCAAAAAAGCCAATTTCGTCGGTAATTTTACCGTTTTCAATTAAGCCAAGTGGAAGTGCTTTCTCTTTTAATAAACGAATTGCAGAAATTACTTGGCCTGCATTTTCAATGACGCGAATTACGTAATCTTCAATTACCATATTGATAATTCTTTTCGGTTTCCCTAACATTGTGTTGTCACCATCCTGTGTATGTAGGAGTTATGTAGTTAATTCCTTTCACCATTGCACCATAAATTTATGGTGCAATGGTGAAAAAAACAAATAAATTTTACTAACTAAACAATGAAAATATATGAAATTAAGATATTCTCGATGCAACCTAAATGCACCGAGAATATTATTAATATTACCCCTATAATACAGGGAATTGGTTAAGATGCATCAGTACCTGCACCGCATACTGCATCTCTTCCATCATTAATATCACTTTCTAATTCAGTCACTACCTCACAACTAGAATCACCACCAGTTATTGTAACCTTATAACCAGCACTGTCTTTAATAACGGTTCCAACATAACTATCTTCTGAGTCTCCTTCACCATCCCATGGATCAGTAATCCCTTCAATAGTATCTAATATAGCTTGTGTTCCAGAAAGTTCACCTGTAGTTACACCGTCTGAAGGAATATTCCCTTGAGTAGCTTCATACAATTTAGCGGCAGAAATTAGTTGCTGCGCATTAGCAACATGAGCATCTTTTTTAGTATTATCAATCACATTCCCAATCGAAACAAACGCAATCCCACCAATAATACCCAAAACAACAACAACTGCTAGTAATTCAACAAGCGTTAATCCTCGCTCATCTTCTTTTAGTCTTCTTAACCAATTTTTAATCATTTTTTTGCCTCCTGAATTTTTTTATAATGGAAAAACAAATTCATAATAGCAATACCGTAACTTTGTCTTTCCTCACCTCCTTAAAAGTCACTTTTCATTAAAATTGCTCGTACATTGAAAACATCGGTACCATAATCGCCATGACTATTAATCCGACAACTCCAGTTAAAATCACAATCATAAGTGGCTCAATTAGGGATTTTAACGTGTCGACCGAGCGATCGACATCTTCCTCATAGAAATCAGCAACTTTACCAAGCATATAATCAAGTTGCCCGGTTTGTTCACCAATTGCAGTCATTTGTGAAACGAGTGGTGGGAAAATCCAGCTTCTTTCCAGTGGCTCTGACAAGGCTTTCCCCTGTTCCAAGCTATCCCGTGATTGTAAAATAACTTTCCCAATGACTGGATTCCCAACGACTTTGTCCACAATCGTGAGCGACTGTAAGATTGGTACGGAACTAGCAAATAATGATGCTAATGTTCTTGTCATTCTAGCAATTGCCGATTTTTGTAGTAATTTTCCAAACACTGGAACTTTAAATAAAACCATATGTGTATAGTAATTAAATTGCTTATTATTTTTATATAAATACATGAACACGACAACGACAATCGCTACAATAAGAATTCCTAACCACCATGATTCCCGAACAAAATCACTCATCGTCATAACCATGACTGTAATTGCTGGCAATTCTCCACCCATATCGGCAAAGGTGGATGTTATACTCGGAACAATCGATACCATCATAAAGATAACAACCGCAGTTATAACAATTAGTAAAACAACTGGATAAGCCATTGTTGACTGGATTTTCTTCCTAAGATTATTTTGTTTCTCAAAATAGCCAGCTAGCCTGTCCAGTGTTTCATCAATGCTCCCTGACATTTCCCCCGCTCGTACCATGTTGACAAATAGTGGAGGAAATACTTTTGGATGTTTCTCTGTTGCATCAGAGAAGGAATGTCCTTCTTTTACGTCATTTTCTACAAGGTACAGCACTTTTTTTAATCCTTTACTTTCCGTTTGTGCTGCTAAAATGTTTGTAGCTTTAACAATCGAGATTCCTGCACGAATTAAGGTTGCGAACTGCCTACAGTAAATGACAAAATCCTCATTTTTAACTTTATCCCCACCAATAGAAATATCTCTGTTAAAGATAGTTGCTTTCGTTTCTTCAATCTCACGCGGCCTAATTCCTTTTTCCCTGAGTTCAACAATTGCTTGTGAGCGGGAGACACTTTCAATTGTGCCTTTTTTCATATTTCCTCTTCGTGTTCGACCTGTATATTTATATACTGGCATTAAGCATCACCTTCACCAGTTAAAAAGTTTCTTGCATAATCAGCTTTTATCATTCCGCGATTCAACAGTTCTCGCACAGACATTTCCAGCGTATGCATCCCGGAAGCACGACTCGTTTGCAAAATATTGTTGATTTGGTCGACTTTCTCATTGCGAATCAAGTTTGCAACAGACGGAAGATTGATCAGTATTTCTGTTGCAGCAATTCTTCCTGTTCGATCAGCTGTTGGCATGAGACGTTGTGAAATGATTCCTGAAAGTACAGATGCGAGCTGAATACGAATCTGTCCCTGCTGATGCGGTGGAAATACATCAATAATCCGATTAATCGTTTGTGCGGCACTATTTGTATGCAAGGTTGCGAGTACAAGGTGTCCGGTTTCTGCAGCTGTAATCGCTGTTGAAATTGTTTCATGGTCACGCATTTCTCCGACAAGAATAATATCCGGGTCCTGTCTTAACGCAGCTCTAAGCCCATTTGCAAAACTTTTCGTATCTGTTCCTACTTCCCTTTGGTTAACGATTGATTTTCTATGTTTGTGTACATACTCAATTGGGTCTTCCAGGGTAATAATATGTTTTGCATCATGATGATTAATATAATTTATCATTGCAGCAAGTGTCGTTGATTTCCCTGACCCCGTTGGACCAGTAACAAGAATAAGTCCCTGAGGCTTCTTCGCTAAATCCTCTAAAATCATTGGCATTCTTAACTGTTCAATGGTCGGAATTTCCTTTGGAATAACACGTGCTACAATACCGATTTGCTGTTTTTGATGATAGGCATTAACACGGAAACGGGAGATTTTCTCCAAGTAATAGGAAAAGTCATGTTCTCCAACTTCGATGAAACGACCCCAATCATATTTCGGGATTAATTGTTCCGCCATTTCTTCTGTGTCTAGTTTTGTAAGGGCCTCATTTCCCTCAGGCACAAGCCTTCCATTAATACGTAAAATGGGAGGAGAATTTACAGTAAGATGCAAATCAGAGGCACCCATTGTATATGCTTTTCTTAATAGTTGGTCGATGTCATATGCCACCTAATTCCCCTCCTAATCAATTGTAGCAACACGCATCACTTCTTCTGTTGTCGTTAAGCCCTGGGACACTTTTAATAACCCGTCTTGGAGCAGGGATAACATTCCAGATTCACGGGCATAGCGATTAATTTCCCCACGCTTCGTTTCACTCATAATAAACCCACGAATTTCCTGATCAATCGGAAGAACTTCATGAACAGCAATTCGCCCGCGATATCCCGTCATTCCGCAGCTCGGACAACCTCTTCCTCGCTCGATCGCGTCAATTTCAATACCAGCATTTGTAAAAATTCCTTTTTCTCTTTCTGTTGGCTGTACTGTTTCTGCACAGTCACGACAAACTTTTCGCACTAATCGTTGTGCAACAACCCCATTTAATGATGAAGAAATCAGGAACGGTTCAACACCCATATCAAGGAGCCTCGATATAGCAGCAACAGCACTATTCGTATGTAGTGTGCTTAATACAAGATGACCAGTTAATGAAGCTCGCACAGCAATTTGTGCCGTTTCAAAGTCACGAATTTCACCAATCATAATAATGTCTGGATCTTGACGTAAAATCGAACGCAACCCACTTGCAAACGTCATCCCTACTTCTTCTCTTACTTGCACTTGATTAATACCAAATAACTGATACTCGACTGGGTCTTCAACGGTAATGATATTAACCTCTTCGTTATTTAATTGATTTAGTGATGCATATAATGTAGATGATTTCCCAGAACCCGTTGGTCCAGTAATGAGTACAATGCCGTTCGGTTTTTCAATCATCGCTTTGAATTTCATTTGATTATCATTTGTAAATCCAAGCTTTTTTATGTCATTTAATGCATTCCCTAAATCAAGGATGCGCATAACGATCTTTTCACCATGTACTGCAGGCAATGTAGAAAGTCTAATATCAACAGGTTTATGATTAACCTCCATCTTAATCCTTCCGTCTTGTGGAACACGATTTTCGGTAATGTTCAAGTTACCCATAATCTTAATACGAGCAATAAGCACGTTCTGCATATACTTAGGAAGTTCTCGTTCTGTTCTTAAAACACCATCGACCCTGTACCTTACTCTAAGTTCCGCTTCCTGTGGATCAAAATGAATATCACTTGCTCTAAGTGCCACAGCGTTCGTAATAATTTGATTGACTAACCGAACAATTGGGGAATCTTCATCCGTTATTCCTAAATCCTCGATATTCTCATCAGGTGTAAAATCACCCATCACTTCTTCAATCGACTCTTGCAAGTCATAATACTTCGTGATTGTTCGATATAGTGAATCTTTTGTTGCAATACCAGGTACAATTTGGAACCCGGTAGCCATTCGTAGTTCTTCCATTGCGAAATAATCCATTGGATCTGCCATGGCAACGAATAATTTATTATCATCAATACGAATTGGCATTAAATTATAGCGTTTGGCTAAGTCTTTCGGTACGAGCTGTACGATGTCTTGATCGATGGAATACTGAAATAAATTAACATGGGGAATCCCTAGCTGGAACTCCAGTACTTCGATAAGTTGTTGTTCGGTTATATACCCTTCCCTTAACAACGCATCACCTAGCTTTTCCTCTGTTGCTTTCGTAGCAAGCGTTTGGGATAATTGCTCATTCGTAAGTAATCCTGCATCAACAAGCAAATCACCAAGCCGTTTTCTAGCCATTACTTCAGCACCTCTTCCTCTGTATCGACCTCATCTTCATTTAGTTCGCTGGATAACTTCTTCAATAATTCCTCCAGGGAATAACCTGATTTTCCATCTTCTTCGGATTCAGGAGTTGTACCGTCTGCCATATTGCTCAACATATAAAGGAATAGAACGTCACATAAATCAGCGACTTGGTCTTCCTCATTTGTATCCTCCTGGTTTTCATTTGTTTCTTCACTGTTGTTATCTTCTGCATTATTCTTCATGATGCAATGCAATAGGAGTTCAGAAGTATTCATCTTATTTTCTTCAGATGCTTCATCATCTGTTGTTTCCGTGCCATTTAGTAGCCCATTCAAATCAAGACCACTCGTATTTTCAGGGATTTCTAATCCTTCCAGCTCCGAATCAAGCATGTCATTTAACTCAGGTTGCATGCCTTCTTTTGTAGACACAAGTATGATTTCTGGTGTTGGAGGATAAAAATCTCGGCTCACCAATTCTTGTTCGGAACTACCATCCTCATGTGTTGATATACGGTACACTTCAATTTGTAACCCGCTCTCACCACTTTGAATCAATTCTTCTGCCCCCAACGGAAGATCAGGGCTATAACGATAAATTGTTTTTGGTTCAATTTCTACTTCATTTTCTGTCACATAACGATACGTTCTTGGTGTAGGAACAGATTCTATTGTCATTAATAGGTCATTCTCAATCAGTTCAGCAGTAATTGTAAAAGGTTGGTCGTTTGGGTTATAAATAAGGAAGTCTTTGCTTTCCCCTTCATTTATTTCTACTTCGATACCAGCTTCCGTGTAGCCAGGGATATCACCTTGCGAAAATCGTTCAATAATTTCTAAGTTTGTCTGTAAAACTAAAGCATAGAGGGCACTTGCTACAAAACTTCTTTCCGCATTTGAATTGGCCATTCCATCCAAAAGTTTTACCGATTCTAAAAAGGAAAACGAGCTATTTGCTGGCATTACGTAGCCATTTAGCTCTTCAGCAAGATGTCCCGTTACTGCATTTGAAATATCTGGAAGGGGTAAGCGGACCTCTGCCAACTCTTCTTGTTCTACGGTTTGGTTTTCTAAATAAGTGATTTCCACACTTTCTTCTCCAAGATTGCTAGCTATCGTCGAAACACTTGAAAGGGTATTTTCCACATCAATATGCTCAGGCCAATCCAACACATCCATTTCTTTCACATTAACAATAAAAGGAATTTGCACATTTTTCTTTTTCAAGAAAAAGGAAGACCATGACCGCTTCGTTTTTTCATTTAAAGATGCAAGTGAAGCCTCAATATCAAATTCAAAAATAGTTCGTGGTATTTCAAAGATTTCATGTTCACTTTCTGCTATCAATGCTTCGCCAGCTAACCAGTTAGCCACTTGCTCTTGCAGTAACATTTTTGCTTCATCATTGGATAAATCCTCAAGTAAAACACCCCCAATTGATGAACCTTGTGACACTGCGCCAGCAGCTTCCACAACTAAGCCACGAGAAAGTCCAATAATGATTAGGCATATAATAATAAGAATAGAAAATTTCTTGAGTAATCTCATGATGGACCCCACCTTCAACTATCATTATTCCGCAAAAGATATGTATTATTTATTTGGGTCGATATTCAATATATCGAACGCAATTATCTAATCAGCCAAATAAAAAACCTCTCAAAAAATGCATGCATTATGCAATTAATGAAAGGTCGGTTGCATCACTAGCTCCACACGATTCAGATGCCCAGTAAACGAATCGTATTTCATAGCTTCCCTTATAAAAATGTATCGTATTTTCTTACTTTCATAGTTAAATAGTAGCAATTGCAAATTGAAGTGTCAACGCATTTCGATATTTCGTACTAGATTTTTACGCATTTTTTACAAAATTATCATACTTTTTCACTATTTTTGTAGTTTCACCCAAAACACCCATTACAAAAGGTTGAAATACCAATCAATTAAATTTTCTCCATAAAAATAAGTAATCAATGCTGCAAAGATTATATACGGACCAAAAGGAACAGGCTGTTTGCGACCAATCACTTTAAATGCCATTAATAACATCCCAATAATTGCACCTACCAAACAAGATAAGAAAAAGGCAAGTAACACTTTTTCCGTTCCTAAAACAATCCCTAAAACACCAAACAATTTCATGTCCCCAGCACCCATACCACCACGGCTTACGATTATAATTAGCGCAATAATCCCTATTCCTACGACTGCACCTAAGATGGGCGACCACCATGGTTCCAGTGGATTTAATATGCGCATAATAATGAAAAATGGGAGAAAGAACAGTAAGATTTTATTCTGGATAAGCATATATGTAATATCTGAAACGAAAATAATCATTAACATGGAAACAAGTAATAGTGCGGTAATTAACTCAACTTCCATTCCAATTTTCACATAACTAAATGCAAATAAAATACCTGTAAAGACCTCTACCATTGGATAAATGTAAGAAATTTTAGCTTTACAATGTCTACATTTTCCACCTTGAATAACAAAGGACAGAACTGGAATCAACTCATACCATGCTAATTGGTGTTTACAATTCGGGCAGTATGAACGATCATTTACAAATGTTTCATTTTTTGGTGAACGCAGGCCGACTACATTATAAAATGACCCAAAAACAATACCAACAATAAAAAAGAAGATTATAAAAAAGATTTCCATACGTTATACCCCTAATCCGTTCGTCATATGTCTATTAGACTACCATGTCTATTATATCAATGCACACTAAAAAAGCGAGCCACATGAGCTCACTTTTTTAATGCTTATATTTCCAATGCTTCCCCTATTTCTAAGACCTTACCTTCTCCTGTCTTTACCTTGCTTACAAAATCATTCGGATCCTGCTCAATTACAGGAAAGGTATTATAATGAATTGGGACAACTACTTTCGCCTTCACCCAATCTGCTGCAACAAGTGCATCTTCTGGTCCCATTGTAAAGTTATCGCCAATCGGGATGAATGCTAGATCAATATCATGCATTTCCCCGTACATCTTAAGGTCTGAGAATAATGCAGTATCCCCTAAATGATAAATGGTTTTCCCCTCAGCGGTTAATAAAATCCCACCAGGCATCCCACCATAAACAACCGTTCCATCCTCTTCTGTATATGATGAACCATGGAAAGCCTGCGTAAATTTCACTTTCCCAAAATTGAATTCCCGCGAACCTCCAATATGCATTGGATGAACATTTAATCCTTTTGTACCTAAATAGTTTGCAAGTTCATTTGGTGCTACAACAAGCGCATCATTTCGCTTCGCAATTTCTAACGTGTCACCAACGTGATCGTTATGTGCGTGAGTAAGCAATATTACATCCGCTTTAACCTTGGATGCATCCAAATCACATGCACCATTCCCATTTATAAATGGATCAACAAGAATCGTATGGTTAGCTGTCTCTACTTTAACAACCGCATGTCCATGATAAGAAACCTTCATGATATTTCTTCCTTTCTATAAATAGTCTACGTAATCATTTCGACAAAAAGGTCCGAATCCCTTCTAACACTTAATAGTTTTTCCAAGAACTCTCATATATACCAATTAAATGTGGGTCAATTAATGTATTCGGTTTTAACTCTACCAATTTACCATCCTTTTCAATCTCTGCATCTTCATCTTTTCCGAAAGTCGTCAAGCTTTGCAAAACATCATTTGTTAGAAATCTTGTTGAAACGTCGATATCTATTCTGGCCGCATTTATTTCATCACGACTAGCCATGATAAATCCCCAATTTCCAAAGCTTGGTACATCAACATGGAAATTTTCTACATGTAGACCTGTGGATGCTACCGTCTCCGAAATAGTCCAATACACTTCTGTTGCAAAGACAGGACTCGTAGCTTGAATCATTGCAGCACCACCAGGAGATAGATGATTTCTCATTAAGGAATAAAACTCCCATGTATAGAGTTTGTTTAAGCTTTCATTATTCGGGTCTGGTAAATCGACTATGATTACATCGAAGAACACATCAGACTGTTCTAGGAATTGAAAGGCATCCGTATGTATTACCTCTACTTTTTCATTTTTAAGCGAAGCCTCATTTAATCCTAAAATTTCCGCATTCGTGTTCGCAAGCTGTACAACAGCAGGGTCTAAATCAACTAAAGTAATTTGCTTTACGTCATCATATTTCAATATTTCCTTCACTGCAACTCCGTCTCCACCACCTAATACTAATACATTCTCCCGTTCATCGGCATAAGTCATTGCAGGATGTACGAGCACCTCGTGGTAGCGATATTCATCAGTTGAGCTTAGCTGTAACGAACCATTTAAATACAACCTTACATCTTCCTCATAGAAATCTTGAGTTAGAATTATTTTCTGATAGTTACTTTGTTCCATATGCATTATTGGGTCCTGATAGAGCTTTTGCTCAAAGCTAAATGCTGCTTCTTCTCCAAAAAACAATCCAATAATTAACATAATTAAGATAAGAATCCCAAATATAGCATGCACAGTAAAGTTACGTATCTCTTTTCGGAATAACCATAAAACGATTAGAGCGACAATGACATTAATACAACCGATTAAAAAGGCAGATTTCACAAGTCCTAGCTGTGGGCGTAGTAAAAACGCAAATAGGATACCTCCAATTAATCCCCCAGCATAATCCGAGAATAAAACCCTTGCCGTACTTCGATTTAACTCAACACCAATATCATTTGCCTTCCGAATAAGTATTGGCAGTTCAAACCCTGTTAAGGCTCCGATTAAGACAGTGATAAAGTATAAAAAGAATGCATCTGTTCCTGATGGTGCAAAAGCGGTAATACCAAACATCGTAAAACTGGAAAACCCACCAATCAGTCCCACACCAAATTCAATCCAGACAAAAGCAAGGATTAAATTTTTCATTACCTTTTCACTAAGACTCGCTCCAATCCCCATCCCAGTTAAGAATAGTGAAATCGTTAACGTATACTGCTTAACACCATCACCTAATATGTAAGACCCCAATGCACCAAACAAAACTTCAAAAATAATTCCACAAATCGACACAATGCCACTAGACCAATAGATAATGCTTGACTTACGTATTGCCTCGTTATTCATTATTCACACTCCGAAACGATAAAAATAAGGCCAAGCTGCTGCCAGGCCATGTCATTAAAATTTATTTATTCTATGTAATTGATGCACCAACAACTAGACCAAGTCCGATGGAAATACTCATCGAAAATATACCTACTGCAATGTTATTGTTCTTAATCTGTTCTTCCACAGAAAATTTTCTAGTTAATAATTCTACTAACAAATATGCAACCATTTGCAATACGATACCAACTGCACCCCAAATAACACTATCATAAATATGATTGCTATGATAAATTGAAAACGCAAGAATAATACAAATACCTATAACTTTCCCTGCAATTGATAATGCAACGGCTACATTGCCATTCTCAATTTCTTCATAATCCTTATATTTGGTTGTTATTACTTCAAAAATCAATAAACCAATATATACAATGACAACCGATATTACAAAATACGCCACTGTTGCAATAAATGCTTCCACTTCCTTCAACCTCCTTTATTTTCCAAAGCCAAAACCGCCACCTCGAAATGTTGTGTTACCCCTCAACGTGGAACCCGATCCTGAAGAATCACTACTTTTACTCCTACTCCAATTACTTCCAAACATATCGTCTAATAAACGAATCGCAAAATAGGTTTGCAAAAAGCTTGGAGAATAATTATTTCTAACATATGTTTCACTAGCTACTTCAATGAGTAGCACTTTATCATCATCAACACTTGGAGCAAGTGTTAAAAACGCATCAGGATAGATAAAAATTTGCTGGTCATCAATTTCATCACTAACTTCTGTTGGATTTGTTGCTTCCTCTAAAACATTTGCGAGTTCAGAAAGTGTAAATTGTGTTGTCGCATAGATTTCAGCAGATTCATTATTATCAGAGAATGTATCCACTAACGGAAAATTCACTTCAATGATATCATCAATTTCAGTGCTTGGACTAGATGTAATCGAAGAAATAATCGTCTGCTTATCCAATTCACCTGGTACCTCATCTGCCGTAATTGATATCTCTTGTGACATCCCTCTGCTTGAACTGTCTAATGAACACGCACTCAAAAATATAATGCTAAATAAAAGTGCAATTGAAAAAAACATTTTTTTGCGCAAACCAATCCCCCTCTCCTTAACCTTTTAAGGGAAAAACAGTAAGAATGGAGCAGTTTTACCTGCCCCACCATTCATATATACTGTAAACAAGATATCGTTATTCCTAATAGAGGATATTCAAAAAGTCCGGTAAAAATGACACATCGAGAAGAGGAACTTCTATTAAACCCGCCCACGTCCTGTGGGCAACGTAGAAGTCACCACATCCTGTGGAAGCTCGTTAGCTTGCTTTTCCGTTCCTCACGTATTAATTGCATACGTTCCAGTACCGGCAGCTAAACTGCCTCGAACTTCTCGGTCCTTTTTATCCTCCTTTTTGAACACGTACTAATAATGGAATTTATTTATTATTTACCTAATTTTTCTTTCAAAGCAGCTAATTCATCATCCACATCATTTTTGACTAAATCCTCAAATTCATCATCTAATGTACGGCTTGCTTGGGATAAGTCTTCTGAAGTTTCTGCTTCTGCTTCAAAGCGTAGAACCTTTTCTTCCATGCGCTCAAATCCACGTTTTGAATCATCTCCGCCAATGGATGACATGGTACGGTTAATTTTCGTTCTTGTTTTCGCTGATTCAGCACGAGCTTTTAATGAATCTTTCTTTAAGTTCATTTCTTGGTATTCTTTCTTCATTTCGTCTAATTTCGAACGTAGCATATCTGCATCTGCTTTAGCACGTTCCCATGATTCATTTAATGCTGTTGCAGTCGCATCATGGTCTTTCTTATCTTGAAGCGCACGTCGAGCTAAATCATCATTCCCAGCTTCAATTGCTTTTACTGCTTGGTCTTGGCGTTTTTCTACCAATGCAAGTGCATCATTTGCTTTGCGCTTTAACATTTTTTCATTTGCAATTTGCTTAGCAACTGCAGCTTCTACTTCACGAATATCCTCTGCCATATCACGCATATACTGATCAAGTAATTTCACTGGATCTTCCGCCTTGTCAAGCATTGAATTTAATTCTGAACTAACAACTGTTGATACGCGTTTAAAAAATTTAAACATTTAAATTCCTCCTTTAAAATGATCCTGCTATTATTTTTAATTCATAAGGCTCAATCGAATACCCCACACTAACTTCGATTTCTGTTCCCCAAGATTCGAGGCTAAGGTAACTTTCATCATCCTCATCGGCGTAATCACCATAGTGTGTTTCTTTCCCTTGCAAACTCGAACTTCTACCCTGCCCTTGTACCCTTGCTACGCCTTCTTCTTCTAGGAAGTAAGTCTTTCCTTCGAATTCAAGCTTCTTCGGGTATGGAGAAGTTACTGGGAGCTGCACGCTCTTGTAGATGCCTAACTCTAATTCATCATCCATCTCAGCAGCAAGCCAGATTGTATCATGACCCCCATCTTCAAGGAGCTGATAGCTTAACCATTCATACCCACTATCTCTGTATGTGATTTTACCAACAACTTCAAAATCACGAAGGTCATAAGTCACAATGTCACCAATTTCTATGTTCAGGGCATTTCTTTCTTTTGGTACAGGTTTATTTTGTTTTTTCTTTGAAAATAAATTTGAAAACAGCCCCACAACTTCACCTCAGTCCATCTATTTATTCGGTGCGTATAATACTAGTACGTTACATGATTCGTAAAGGTTTCAAAAAGTATTAAAAAATGTTAAGTTATTTTTCTTTTGATATACTAGTTATATTGTTTGTTCAAAAGGAGGATAAAAGGACCGAGAAGTCTCCCTTCTCGATGTGTCAGTTTTACCGGACTTTTTGAACATTCTTCTATATTCTAACATATGAGGTGGTAAACATGGCAACCCGAATGACAGATTTTTTAGCATTGCTTAATAAGGAAGGAATTGATAGTGCACTTGTTACATCAACAGCAAATTTCTATTACTTAAGCAATTATTATACAGACCCACATGAGCGTGTAATCGCGGTGTATGTCGCAGCCAACATTGATCCCGTTTTACTGCTACCAGCAATGGAAGCAAATGATGCGAAAGCTTGTGGTTGGGAATTTGAAATAATCGGATATTATGACCATGAAGATCCATGGCAGCTATTATTACAGTATTTGGAGAAAAACGGAAAGGTTCCACAGTCTGTTGCAATGGAACAAGATCATATTACATTGGAGCGCTATAAAGCGATAAAAGGTATTTTTCCAGATGTGGAAATATTTGATGCAAAGGAAATGCTCGCAAATTTACGTGTCATTAAGACTAAAAAAGAGTATACCTTACTAAAAGAGGCGGCAGCATTAGCAGACTTTGGCGTTAAAACAGGGGTTGAAGCGATTAAAGAGGGCGTTAGTGAGCTTGCATTAGTTGCACAAATTGAATACGAACTAAAGAAACAGGGTGTGCAGCAAATGTCCTTCTCAACGATGGCACTCTCAGGTGCAAAGACCGCTTCTCCACACGGCACACCTTCGTCTAAGGAAATTACTTCAGGTGACCTTGTGCTTTTCGACCTTGGTGTAGTTTATGAAGGATATTGTTCTGACATCACTCGGACCGTAGCTTTCCAGTCAATTACAGAGGAGCAAAGGAAAATATATGATACGGTGCTTGCAGCTGAGCAACATGCGATTAACGCTTCTACATTAGGAACGCCTGTTGGGAAAATTGATAAAGCTGCTAGAGATACCATAGCCAATGCTGGTTTTGGTGAATATTTCACCCATCGAATTGGCCATGGGTTAGGAATTGAAACCCATGAATATCCGTCTATGCATGCAAATAACGAAACAGCTCTTCAACCTGGCATGTGTTATACCATTGAACCAGGAATCTACATACCAAATGTCGGCGGTGTTCGTATCGAGGATATGATTTTCACTACTGATAAGGGTGCGGAAGTTCTAACGAAATTTCCTAAGGAACTTGTCATTGTAGGTTAAAAAAAAAGAAATCGAGTATTCTTCTCGATTTCTTTTTTTATTAATTTATTTAAGCAATTCATGTGCATCATTAAATTCAACATTATGTGCTTCAGCCACTGCCTTAAATGTTACATAACCATCTAATGTGTTAATTCCTTTTAACAATGCTTCATTATCTAGACATGCTTGTTTGTATCCTTTGTTCGCGAGTTGCAGTGCATAAGGAACGGTTACATTAGTCAAGCCAATTGTTGAAGTACGCGGTACAGCACCAGGCATGTTTGCAACGGTATAATGAACAACTCCGTGTTTTACAAAGGTAGGATCATCGTGTGTTGTAATTCGATCACTTGTTTCAAAGTTTCCTCCCTGGTCAATTGCCACATCGACAACAACCGATCCATCTTTCATTTCTTTAATCATTTCTTCTGTTACTAATACAGGAGCTTTTGCACCCGGAATTAAAACAGATCCTATAACCAAATCAGAATCAACGACTGCATCATGAATATTAAGTGAGTTAGAGATTAATGTGTTTACTGACGAACCAAAAAGATCATCTAATTGACGTAATCTTTCTGGACTTAAATCAATGATCGTTGTGTCAGCACCAAGTCCTACTGCTATTTTAGCAGCATTGGTTCCTACACCTCCACCACCAATAATCGTAACTTTCCCTCGTTTTACTCCTGGAATCCCTGAAAGAAGAATACCTTTTCCACCTTTTGGTTGCTCTAAAAATTGAGCACCAATTTGAGTCGCCATTCGACCAGCAACCTCACTCATCGGCGTTAATAAAGGCAACGAACGGTTAGGGAGTTGAACCGTTTCATAGGCAATACCAATAACTTTCTTCTCAACCAAGGCTTTCGTTAATTCTCTCTCATTTGCTAAATGCAAATATGTAAATAATATAAGACCTTCATAGAAATATCCATATTCTTCTGGTAGAGGTTCTTTGACCTTCATAACCATTTCTTGATTCCATGCTTCTTTTGCAGAGGATACTATGTTTGCTCCAGCAGCCGTATATTGCTCATCCGTAAAACTAGAACCCAGCCCTGCTCCTGTTTCTACAGATACTTTATGTCCAGCATGAACTAATGTTAGTACACCAGACGGCGCAATCGCCACTCGGTTTTCACCATTCTTAATTTCCTTTGGTACCCCTATTCTCATTACATAAATCCCCCAATCAACTTTTATATATTGGTATTTCTTACGACCATTGTAACAAATAATATGTAAAAGTCATAACAATTTTTAATCATCTCAATCTTATATGAAAGGGTCCACTTTTTATAAATGCTATTTTCGTATTGAATGTGCTGCTGATATAAATTGTTGACATATTTAATTCAGAAACAAATCCCGCATCACTTCAAGATGCGGGACAAATCAATTAGTTCTTTCGGTTATTAAAATGGTGAACCCCTATATTATTGTTCAATTCATCTTCTACTACACCACTTTGATAGCTTTCAAACAATTGGTTTTGTACTGCCTGAACACCATCTTTATCTTCATACAGCTGTAATCTGCTTTTTGGTATCTTATCTTTAATGCTATTCTTTTTAGCCAAGGATTTCACCTCCATATAAGTAGTATGTCCAAAAAATCGTAACAATGTTGTAACTATTATTTCCAGTTAACGCATTGTAGCGCTTTCATGATTGGTATATAATGGAACTTGAAAGGGGAGGATACCATGGAATATAAAAAAATTATTGTAGCAGTTGACGGATCTCAAGCTGCAGAAAAGGCATTTAATAAATCCCTCGATATTGTTAAACGAAATAACGCTAAATTAATCTTGGCACATGTTGTAGATTCCAGAACATTTGCAACAGCAGAAGCATATGATCGTACGTTGTCAGAACGTGCAGAAGCGTATGCAAGGGAATTGCTAGACAGCTATGTGGATAGTGCTAAGGAAGCTGGCGTAACTGATATCGTTCGTTGTATTGAATATGGATCCCCGAAGGTAAAAATAGCAAAAACAGTTGCAGAAAACTTTGATGCAGACTTAATCATTTGTGGTGCAACAGGAATGGGTGCAGTTGAACGATTCTTAATTGGTAGTGTTTCTGAAAATATAACTAGACATGCCTCATGTGATGTCCTTGTCGTTCGCTAAATATATAATTTAAAAAGGAGAGCTGCACAAGCTCCCCTTTTTTTGTATTCATATAAGTCTTTTGTTTTGTATTGTTTATTGCAATTGATATAAGATGCATCGAATTTTATTCTTTTGCGTCAAAACCTATATCTAAGAAAAACATAATGCTTTAGAAAGGCATTTATTATAGACTAGATAAACGTACGGTATCTCTTGCAATCATTACTTCTTCGTTTGTAGGGATAACAATTACTTTAACTGGTGAGTGTGGATAGTTTATGAACTGCTCTTTTCCACGCACATTATTGCGTTTAGGATCCCAATATACGCCCATAAATTCTAATCCTTTTAAGATTCTCTCTCTCATCGTAATGCTGTTTTCACCAACACCAGCTGTAAAGATGATTGCATCCACGCCAGACATTTTCGCTGCATACGAACCAATATATTTATGAATTCTTCCTGCAAAAACGTCCAACGCAAGTTGTGCTCTTTCATTTGTGTCTGCTTGTTCTTCAATGTCACGCAAGTCACTTGAAAAACCAGATAAAGCAAGCATTCCACTCTTTTTATTTAACACATTTATTACATCATCAGCCGTTTGACCAGTCTTCTCCATAATGTAAGGAATCAATGCAGGGTCAATATTACCAGAACGTGTTCCCATTGTTACACCAGCAAGTGGGGTGAATCCCATTGATGTATCGATTGATTTTCCACCTTCAATTGCGGTAATACTAGCGCCATTACCAATATGACATGAAAGCAAACGTAAATTCTCAATTGGTACACCAATTAATTCAGCTGCACGTTCGGATACATATTTATGTGATGTCCCGTGGAAACCATACTTACGGATTCCATACTCTTCATAGTATTCATAAGGTAAGCTGTATAAATAAGAAGATTTAGGCATTGTTTGATGGAATGCTGTATCAAACACAGCTACCATTGGAACAGACGGAAGCGTTTCTTTGAAAGCCTGTATTCCTGTTAGATTAGCTGGGTTGTGTAATGGTGCAAGTTCTGATGTTTCTTCAATCTTCCTGATAACATCATCATCAATAACAACGGAATCATTAAAGTGTTCTCCACCATGTACCACACGATGTCCAACTGCATCTATTTCATCAAATGATTTTACTACTCCAGTAGAGATTAGTGAATCCAATAACATTTTAACTGCCACAGCATGGTCTGGAATATCTGTTGTAGTCTTGTCCTTTTTTCCATCTACTTCTATAGAGAAGATCGAATCACTTAAACCAATACGTTCTACTAAACCAATTGCTTCAACGTTTTCTTCTGGCATTTTAATTAATTGAAATTTTAAGGATGAGCTACCTGCATTAACTGCTAATATATTGTTACTCATTGATGTCAACTCCTAAATTCTTTTCTATTGTTTATTATGGTTCTTTTTAAACCAAAGATTCATTTGTCCTAATATATCTGCCATTTGGTTTGCATTTTTAAAGGAAGGCATCTGTACAAGTAGTGGTTGTTTAACCCCTGAAGTTTCCTTCCCTTTCTTTTGCAGTATTAGGATACTTTTTGCATTGTTGTTCGATTTAAATGCACTTTCTGGTAAACGAATCAAACCAATTATATGTGCATGATCATGTAGAAATCGATTTAACTGTTTCGATTGCTCACTGTCAAACAGGAATTCGGGGATAATATAGATGTTGTAGCCAGCTTCTTTCGTATATTTCAGACCCTGCTCAATAAATAAATGATGTGCATAGGAATGTCCTTCATCTGCTTTTAATTTATATCCACTAGCCTGTACATCATCTGGATAGTAGCCAATTGGTAAATCTGCAACCACTAAATCTACTGGATCTAATAAAAACGGTCGTAAACTATCCTGATGGAAAAATTCAATTTGCTTTTTCTGTAAATTTGCATTTAGTACTGCTAGTTGAATTAATGTTGGATCAACTTCACTAGCAAAAGCTTTCACATCTTGGTTCAGTTTTTCTAGAACGGTTGTAAGTAGATTACCTGTTCCACCAGCAGGATCAAAGACGCTTACTTCTTTTTTCCCTTCCATTAATTTATCAGCAAGATATCCGACAATTAATCCGACCGTTTCTGGAGTCATCAGATGCTGCTGTTGTGTAGAATCCTTCATCCCTTTCAATATCGCTAATTGAATAGCTTTACGAATCTCATCCGTTTTATGTGTAGATAAATCTATTTTTTCTAGTGATTTCTCTATTTTCTTGGCGAGGGTATCATCTAAATCTTCTGGTGGACTTTGATAGAATAAACTTTCCATCACAATTGCCAAACTATCTATGTAAAGTTCATCTGAATGTTGAACAATCATTTCACTTGTATTATTAAACCATTCAAATAAGGTTTCAACATTTGATTTATCCATTAGTTAATCCTCCAATCGTTCCTTCTATTACGTGTGAACATCCTCTTCTACAACTTTCTTATTGTACCAAAAGAAACCGTATTATGTAACTGATATACTTGAAGGAAAAACTCGAACCAACATTAAATCAGTTGAATCCCGATGGAATTCAACTGATTATATCATTTATTTCTTATTTGGCTTCTTTTGCTGCTTGAAGTGCCGCTTCATAATTTGGATGTGTTGTTACTTCTGGAACATATTCGACATATGTAACCTGATCGTTCGAATCTACAACAAACACTGAACGTGCCAATAACCGATTTTCTTGCATTAAGACACCATAACTTTCACCAAATGATGCATCACGATGATCTGATAGGGTATCTAGATTTTTAACACCTTCAGCTGCACACCAGCGTGTTTGAGCAAAAGGTAGATCCATACTAATCGTTAATACTTGGACATTTTCAAGTTTATCTGCTTCTTCATTAAAACGTTTGGCTTCCTGAGAGCAAACACCAGTATCCACGGATGGAACTGCTGCAATTAATTTAACCTTTCCTTTATAATTATCTAATGAAACTTCTTTAAGATCATTTGATAATACGGTAAAATCAGGCGCCTTATCCCCAACTTTAATTTCATTACCTACTAATGTGACAGGCTCATTATGAAATGTAACATTTGCCATTCAATTTCATCCCTCTCTATAATAATTTCTACAATTTTATTATGAAGAAAGTAAAACGCCCTGTCCAATAATCAGGCTTAAATATCATAACTAGAGGATTCTCGCTCTTCTTTCTTCTCTTCATTACCATTACCTGAATCTTCTTTTTTACCTTTGTCGTTCTTTTTATCTTCTTTGTTCTTGCCTATTCCTGATTCTTTAAGCATTGCCTGAATCTTTTCCATAAGCTGTGGCGTGTTATTTAATAATTTCTCATATAAATGTGTATGTTGGTCTAAGTGAACCATCTTAATACCGTTCTTACCAATAATTAGGAAAGCAATCGGCGTGATAGAAACGCCTCCACCACTACCACCACCGAAAGGTAGTTCTCCTTCTGAATCACCTTGTCCAAATTCACTACCACCTGCAGCAAATCCAAATCCTAGCTTCGATACTGGTATAATTATACTTCCATCAGGTGACTCTACGGGATCACCGATGATGGTATTCGCGTCAATCATATCTTTTAAATTTTCCATTGCTGTAGTCATTAGACCTTGAATTGGATGCTCACTCATTTGCTTTTCCTCCCTATTTTAATAACCGAATTACTTTAAGAATTCCGTGTATAGCTTGTCCCAATCTGATAGAAAACATACAATCTATATTCGTTTGAAAACACGCTTGTTGAAAAAATGGATTCACCCTGACTGCTGGTTGACAACCTAGTCTAATCTTTTCAATAATATATCCAAGAATCGACCCTTTTATTGCCCAAATGACACCACTGATTATTCCAGTCGAGCTTGCTTCCCCAGTACCTATATTCGTTGACCAATCCAGTTGATGTAGTTTCGTTCGATTTAGCAGAGTAGTTATCGCTTTATTTCCCTTTTTGAAGTTGGTATGGAAATTGTCTAGTTTAGTTGTAATCGAAGAAACGTCGAACTTCTGTGTGAATGGGATTTCTTCCTCCCTATCAGATAAGTCAATGGACCTTGATAGTTGAATATGAAGAATTTTTATAGAAACATTTAGTTCCTGCTCTTGATTTGTAAATGAATAATGTATAGAAATATATATTTTTAGAAAAAGTGACAGTAAGAAGAAGCATAATACAATTATGATAAGAATCAGCATGACCCAAAACACCTACTTTACAGTGAACAACATTAGAAAAGCGCAAGCGCCCGTTTAGCGACGTACGGACTGGACTGAGCCGTAGGAGATAAAGGAAACATGCCCCTTTATGGGGTATGCCGACGTTGGCGAATGCCTGTTCTTAGTCGGCCTTCCTTAAAACCTGAGTCGATGTTGACTTATCGTACGGAGGTGAGGGAAGTCTCGCTAGTCGCTGGGCGCTGGAGCTAGACAGCAATGCACAAAATTTTATACTTTCATAAAAAGAGTCTATTTCCATTTTTAGTCATAAATTCGTTTTTTAAACATTAGGAGAACAGATCATATGGTGTTAAGATGAAAGAAAAGACAAATTGTTAGGCGGAGGTTATACATATGTCAGAAAGAAACAATATTTACTTCTATTATCAAAAAGATGAAGATACAGAGAAAAAATTAGAACCTGTATTTAAATTAGCAAATAAAAATGGCTTTCAAGTGGTAGATGATGATAAGGAAGCAACAATTATCATTGGCGTTGGTGGAGATGGTATGTTCTTGCAAGCTATTCGGGAAACTGGTTACAGGCAAGATGCTATATACGCGGGAATTACCCCTGAGAATGTATCTAGTTTATATTGTGACTTCACTTTAGAGAATTTCAATGAATTATTACCAGCAGTATTACATGAGGAACTAGAAGTAAGACGATTTCCTGTTATCAAAGCGAAAGTTAATAACGGTAACAGTTTTTACTGCCTAAATGAAGTGACGATTCGTTCGACAATTGTAAAAACGATTGTAATCGATGTTTACATTGATAACCAGCACTTTGAAACATTCCGCGGCGATGGAATGGTTGTTGCCACACCAACTGGTAGCACTGCCTACAATAAATCGAATAACGGTGCTGTTATCGATCCACTGCTTCCTTGTTTTCAAGTGTCTGAAATAGCATCCATGAACAATAATAACTTTCGTACACTTGGATCTTCCTTCGTCTTAAGTAAGGGGCGTGTATTAACACTAAAAGAAGTGGAAGATGGGAATGATCACCCGATTGTGAGTTTTGACAATGAAGCACTTCCAATCCGAAAAATTAATGAAGTTGAAGTAACAATGGATGACATCGTAGTTAAAACTGTTAAATTAAAAAACAATTCCTATTGGGACCGAGTGAAGCGGATGTTTTTGTAAGGGTATTTGTAGAAGATTGTGTTTTTTAAAGTTTAACAATAGTTGATCCTAACTGCAACGTAACCGTAATAGATATAAACTGCGAAGTAACAATAATTTGGAAAATTTTCTTGAGAGAGCTTATCAAGTTCATTTGAAGAGAATTTTGCTCTATTTCAATCTTGAGAAGGCTTATCAAGTTCATTTCATGAGGGTTTTGCTCTATTTCAATCTTGAGAAGGCTTATCAAGTTCATTTCATGAGGGTTTTGCTCTATTTCAATCTTGAGAAGGCTTATCAAGTTCATTTGAAGAGAATTTTGCTCTATTTTAAGCTTGAGAAGGCTTATCAAGTTCATTTCATGAGGGTTTTGCTCTATTTCAATCTTGAGAAGGCTTATCAAGTTCATTTGAAGAGAATTTTGCTCTATTTTAAGCTTGAGAAGGCTTATCAAGTTCATTTCATGAGGGTTTTGCTCTATTTTAATCTTGAGAAGGCTTATCAAGTTCATTTCAAGAGAATTTAGCTCTATTTTAATCTTGAGAAGGCTTATCAAGTTCATTTCAAGAGAATTTTGCTCTATTTCATTCTTGAGAAGGCTTATCAAGTTCATTTGAAGAGAATTTTGCTCTATTTCATTCTTGAGAAGGCTTATCAAGTTCAACTACAAGGTTTTTATTAAAAAAAGTAAATGGGCTATTCCTATGAAGGAATAGCCCGAGCCATTTTTTATTAAGTTTTAATTAATGTTGTTGACCGCCAAATTGTTGCTCAGCCATAGATACAAGACGTTTAGTGATCTCTCCACCAACAGAACCGTTAGCACGAGAAGTAGTTTCGCCACCAAGTTGAACACCAAATTCTTGAGCAATTTCATACTTCATTTGTTCTAGTGCTTGTTCAGCACCAGGAACTACTAATTGATTTGAGTTATTACTGTTTGCCATGTTTGTTCACCTCCTTGGTACTTATAGAATGTGCACCAAGGGGAAAAACAATACACTTTACTTCCTGGAAGTTGCTGTCAGTTTGTCAAAATTCTTCCATGGGGTTGATTTATGAGCGCTAATTCAGGTTTATGGGCGCTCATCGCTTATCTATCTAATAAGGCGCCCCCATGATTTATAAGCGTACACAAACCAGTCCCAAGACATCGCTCTAAAAAAGATCACCGAACGATTCTTCAATTTCTTTTTTATCTGTAATTTTAATTGTTTCAATACCTTCAATTGCTTCATTAATTGACGCGGTAAAATCATGGGTTGATTCATAATAATTTACTTTTTCACGCTTTGGTTTTGTTTTTGGTGATTTTGGTACAAAAATCGTACAACAGTCTTCAAAAGGTAATATTGAAGTTTCATATGTGCCGATTTTCTCAGCAATATTAATTACTTCTAATTTATCCATCGTAACGAGCGGGCGGATAATTGGATAATTTGTAACCTCATTGATGGTATGCATGCTATCCATCGTCTGACTAGCTACTTGCCCGAGATTTTCCCCTGTCGTAAGAGAAAGAATATTTTCATTCCTACACACACTTTCTGCGATACGAAACATCATTCGGCGCATAATTGTCATTGCGTATTCATCTGGCATTTCACGAAATATTTCCTGCTGCAATTTCGTAAATGGAACGATGTGAACGTTAATAGACTTCCCATATTTCGTTAATTGTTTTGCTAAATCAAGCACTTTTTGCTTCGCACGCTCACTTGTAAATGGCGGGGAATGAAAATGAATCGCCTCAATTGCTACACCACGCTTCATTGCTAAGTATCCAGCCACAGGAGAATCAATACCACCTGATAATAATAATAGCGATTTACCAGAGGTTCCTACTGGAAGCCCACCCAAGCCAGGTACGATACTTGATGTGATATATGTCGCTTCTTTACGAATCTCTACTTTTACTTCAACGTCTGGATGATGAACATCCACGGTAAAGCCTTCCGTGTTGGACAGTAGATGACCGCCCAACATCTGGTTTAATGCTTGGGACCTTACATCAAAATCCTTGTTGATGCGTTTGACAGACACTTTAAATGTTTTCACGTCTTCTGCATTTCTTAAGGCATAAAGTGCAGCATCTTTTATTTTTTCAACATCATTCTCTACCTTAATAGCGAGACTTAAGCTTTGAATTCCAAATACTTTTTTACACTTTTCCATGACAGCTTTTGGATCATTTCCATTTAATAAAACAAACATTCTTCCCTGTGTTCGTTTTACCTTTGCATCTGGAAATTCTTTAATTTTCTGCCCGACATTATGTTGAAGCTTGTTAATAAATTGTTTAATGTTCTTTCCTTTTAATGCCATTTCTCCATAACGAATTAATATATGATCAAATTCCACTTGCATCTACTCCATTGCTTCTTTAAATTGTTTGATTGCTTTCTTTATAGCTTCCAGAAAAACTTTTATTTCATCCATCGTATTATCATACGATAAACTAATACGAAGTGCACTTGTCGATCTCTCTAATGAAAATCCGCATTCCGCTAAAACTTTGCTTTCATCTTTTAATTTGGATGAACATGCTGATTTCGTTGAGATAAATATATTCTGCTCACCAAGCATATGAATCATAACCTCTGGTTTGATACCTGGCACTGAAATATTTACAATATGTGGTGCAGCGTTCTTAGACGTATTAATGAAAACACCGTCTACTTCTTTGAGCTCCTTTACGAGATAAGCTTGCAGTTCATAAAGCCTGCCTACTTCTTTTTTCTCCCGCTCTACAATTAAACGAAGTGCTTTTACCATTGCAACAATACCAGCTAAATTTTCGGTACCAGACCTGATCGCATGCTCTTGATTACCACCATGAAATAATGGGAATAAGGTTGTATGTTTGTTAACATATAGCATACCTGTACCCTTTAAACCGTGAATTTTATGTGCTGAGAAAGAACATAAATCAATACCACTTCCGTCAAGCTTTAAAGGCACTTTACCTAGACCCTGCACATCATCTACATGGAAGAATAATTTCGGGTGTTGTTTAGCAATTTCGCCAATTTCCTGTATTGGTTGAATGGAACCCAGCTCATTGTTCACATGCATAATACTAATTAAAATCGTATCTTCACGAATAGCATTCCTTAAATCTTCTATTGAAATGACACCTTGCTGATTGACAGGTAAATAAGTAACTTCAAAACCTAATTTTTCTAATCCCTTACATGTTTCATATACAGATGGATGTTCAATTTCAGTTGTAATTATATGCTTCCCTCTACTTTGATGCTCAAGCGCAATCCCTTTAATTGCAATATTATTTCCTTCTGTTCCTCCAGATGTAAACACTATCTCACGGGGGGCAACTTGTAAAATATCAGCAGCTTGTATTTTTGCTGTTTTTAAAAGTTTCTCTGCTGTTCCTCCGAACTGGTGGATGGATGAGGGGTTTGCATAAAACTGTTCCGATACTTGCTGAAAGCTTTCAAGTACAGAAGGATCTGGTTGTGTTGTTGCACTATTATCTAGGTATATCATTATAAAACTCCTTACTGATCGTTTGTACCAATACAAAATGGAGGGCTGAACATTAAGAAGGAATCATCTAATCCATTTCTTAACGACAGCCCTATCCTCAATTATATATTAATTCCCCAGTTTCCTCGATATGCTTTAATGCTCCAGGTTCCACTTCTTCTATCGCTTTAGCTGCTGTTTCAAGCGCCAATTCATATTCGTATGAACGAAAGAGGCGTTCCGATTCTAACAATTTTGCGGCAAGGATCGGATGATTGCTTCGATATCTGTTCGCATATTGAATAACTCGCTCCGTTAAAAATGCTTGATCAAGCATGACATTGGTTTGTTCCATTGTTTGATCTAAAGCAAATTTTGCTTCCGTTAAAGCTTGTTGAACAAAATTCATATCCAGTGGTTTCTTACCTAAGGCATCGATTACCTTGCTGTTTTTATTTGTTGTATCTTCTATACTGTTCCAAATAAAAGATGGCACACCAGGTATATTGCTCTTCTTTAGCTTTCTGTTTAGATTATATAATTGTTTTCTCATATCATCAAGCCTATCACGTGCTTCTAATTCATCTTTACGAAGGGTGCGGACCCCTTCTTTAAATTCTTCAAGTGCCACTTCTAGATGCTCAATTTTTTCAAGTCCGCTATCCAATCGGTCACGTAATTCGGTGTGACCAATTTCCGTATCATTCATACCTGCACTTGTTTCTTCCAATTGTTCCCGTAAAGCATTAATTCCCTTCCCAAGTGATAGATACTTCTCCATATCACTGTCTTCAAGAAAATATGCCTTTTTCAATTCTTCTACTTCACTCTTTGTAACATCGAATTTATCACTTAGGTAATAAACCGTTTCTTGAAAGCCTGGCATTTTTGTTTCCAAATAGCTCTTCGCAATGGCCTCTTTTTCTAATAATTGATACATCTCTGAGATCCGTTCCTCAATTTCATTTAACATTCTTTCCGGTTCTTCTAAATCACCCTTCTCAAGAGATTGCATGAGATTGCTTAATTTAGCCTGGTAGGCTTGGATTTCTTTCTCAAATGCAAGGTGATTAACGCGATAGCCTTCTTCTTTCATTTCTTTAATACCTACAGAAAGATTATCTAATTGTGCAGGCAATTCATGTTTACAGTTTTTATAAATTGCTGGAAATTTTTCGATTTGCTCTTCTAATTCTTCTTCCCTCGTTCTGATCTCAATTACTAAGTCTTTTGCTTCTAAATAATTACCCGAATCTACAAGTTCGTGGTATTTACCAAACGCCTCTTCCAAACTGTCTATCTCCACTTCGAAGTGTAATTCCGCTTTTCCATATTGATAACGATTTTGCGATAGCGTCTTACGTAGTAACTTAATGGTCGGTTCTAGTTCTTCAACCTCTTTCCGACTTGTTTCTTCCGATTCTAACAGCTCTTCTAGACCATTCAATAGCTGCTCAATATCTTGTTCAATGGATTGTAAGATATTCTCAGCATCTTTTAAAATTTGTTTTGCTTTCTTTATACGAAATCTGTCTGCAGATTCCTCAGCATCAAATAAATGTTCCTCTATGTCTGGTAACTCTTTTGTAATGATTGATTCCCAGCGTTCTTTCCACGCCTCAAAACGTTCCTGTGTTTCTCCGGAAAGATTTAAACCTTTAATCCGGCTTAATTGGGATGCAATATCTCTTCCCATAATATCCAATTTCCAGTTTTCGTGTTTGTCCACAATGTCATAAATTCGTTTTCTTAAAATTAAACCAATAACTAATAATACGATAACAAGTAGAATGATTCCTATGATGTACTCCATAAAAAGCCTCCCAACCAAATTCCAAAAAAGAGGGTGTGTCATTATATTTTCACTTAATTTTTAGCAAGTTTTTTTCAAAAGATATTTTGTGCTACGATGTCTTTCTCTAGCACGGAAGCTTAACGAGACTTCCCTCACCTCATGATACGTTAAGGTGAGCATCGACTCCCTAAGATTTCATACGACTAAAGGCCTGGAAGTATATCGCTAAAGACACATGCACTTTTCTTATATATGTATTTTTTAAAATTATACATATATGATACCACGGATTCCCCACTTATGGCTAAAATTATACAAATAAATTCATAATTCGTCATCAAGATGTTAATAAGCAACTTTATTTTCTGTTCCAATGCCATTTTGATTAATTAATTGAATCCAATCTTGAATGATTTTTGTATAATTCTTTACGAAAAGTCGATGGGAATAATCCCCAATCACTTGATCCTTCCATTCCTTATGTAAAATATATGGTGTTATAAGCATTCCTTTTAATTGCATCAGTAAATAATGCTTTGTATCACTTCGAACACGCCCTTCAAGTGCATCAAAAAAGAACTTCTTAAGATAGAAGTTTTCCTTCGCCAGGTAGGTAACAGTAATTTCACGCACAAAGACTGAATCTAATGAAAGTTCACGTTGGATAAAACAAGACAATTGATAATTTGATTGTTTATAATGTATAATTGCTAAAATTAATGCATGTAATTTTTCAAGTGGAGTTAACGTTTCGGATTGTTTGATTGTATCTTCAATGGATGATAAATAATTTTCATAATAATTCGTAACAGCATATTCCAATAGTCCCTGTTTACTATTAAAATAGTAATTAATAGCCGAAATATTTACCGATGCCTTATTTGCAATATCACGTACCGAGGTCCCATTAAAGCCTTTTTGAAAAAATAATGAAGAAGCGGCCTTTATCACTTTTTCCTTTGATGGGTTATTTTTCACCATAATCAACTCCTTATTTCATAAATACGACATCGAAATGATTTATCCTGCCTTTTTCGCTCGACAAATAACGTATGCCTTGTCGAAACGTGAATCGTTCGAGCGAGGCATAAAAGCAAATTTAATACAGAAGGGAAAACAATCAATGTTTGAAACTAAATTATATTCTGGTGATAAGACAAAAGATTACGAGTTGTTGATTAAACAGCTTGTAGCACTAAGTGAGGATGAAAAAGATGCCATCGCAATATTGTCTAACGCATCTGCTTTACTCAATCAATTTCTAGATGATGTGAATTGGGTTGGGTTCTATCTATGGAAGGAAGACGAATTATTACTTGGACCATTTCAAGGGTTACCAGCATGCGTACATATCCAATACGGAAAAGGTGTATGCGGTACAGCTATAAAAGAAAGAAAGACACAAAGGGTTAGTGATGTTAATGCTTTCCCTGGCCATATTGCCTGTGATAGTGCCAGTAAATCGGAAATCGTCGTACCTATTATTATCAACAATCAAGTCTACGGTGTACTCGATATTGACAGTCCGAGCAAGAACCGTTTTGATGAAATAGATCAGAAATATCTTGAGGAATTTGTGCGTTCATTAGAGAATTTCCTGTAATAACCAGGATAAAAAAAACTAGCAGTATATCATACTGCTAGTTTTTTATTATTTGATTTTTCCCAGATTGTTTTGCCTTATAGAGTGCTTTATCGGAACGTAGAAAAAGGTTAACAATGGAGTCATTCTCCTTTTTATCCCAAGAAGATACCCCACAAGACACCGTTACGTGAGGGTCAGTTACCTCGCCAACCTGCTTTCTTACAAATTCAGCTATTTTCATACCATCTTGTATAGAAATGGCTGGTAAGTATATTGCCAATTCCTCCCCTCCCCATCTAGCAGGAATATCTTTTTCCCGGCTGAAGGAGCGCATGACATTTGCAACTTGTTTTATTACTTGATCCCCAGTGTGGTGACCATACTTATCATTTACCTTTTTAAAGTTATCAATATCAAATAATAATAACACTCCCTTTTCTCCCTGCTCCATGTCTTTATTAATTACTTCTTCAAAATAATTTCTCGAATAAAGACCTGTCAAATAATCCGTAATAACGGTTTTATGTAATTTTGCCTTCAAGTGCGCATTCATCATTGCAAGTGTCGCATGTTGGATAAAAGCTTCCATTAATTTAAATAGTTCAAATGTAAAATAATACATATCCTTATGTAGAATTACAGTAAGACCATGCCTATAACCAGAATAGTTCATTGGTATAGCCATAATCGATTGATAAGATGACTGTATACTCTTGTCAAACTTCCCGCTAAAAATAGATTCAGATTCAATCAAGGTCTTTTCAAAAAGTTGCTGAACAAATTTCTTTCCTTCTAATGTTTTAAAATACGCTGTACTTTCTGATTGGATTTCCAATTCGGCAAGCTTATACTCATCGAAATAGACAAAGCCTATTTCTGTTGGCTGACAGATGTCCATAATTTCCTTCTTTAAAAGCTTGGTAATCTCTGGTAATTCGAGTTTTGCATTTAATTGTCTTGAGAACTCGTTTATCAATGATAACGAGGATACTTGATGCTTCGAATTTTCATACAGGCTTGCTCTTTCAATAGCAATGCCAGCCAATCTTGAAAACTGCTTAATAAATTCGATTTGTTGCAATGAATTAGAATTATTTAATGGTATAATCATTTGCAGAACACCATATATTCCTTGTTTGCCACTTAAAGGTGCATATAAATACGTATTATTCTCCTCTAGACAGTCCTCCATCTGAAATTCACCGGTCATAAATGCCTTCGTGGACATACTTTTGGTGATATCATCATTAATTTCAAAGGATTTTATCGGTAAAGTAGTGTTTATCATTTCGTTGTCCTGTGCCAACAATAAATAATAGGAGGCGTTCGGATAAAGCATTTCAAGTGCATCAACGATTTGAATAAAAACTTTCTCCTTTTCGTTTTCAGAAAATAGCCTTGTACTTAAATGATATAAAGTCCGATGATTGTGTTCACTGTTCTTCAATTTATCCACTTTGTCAATTAGTGTAAGTAATTTGTCTGTTTCTTCTATAATAATATGTATTTCATTGTTGAAATCGTCATTATTACTAATAATTAATAATGTTTCCCCAAAATAAAGGCTATTCAAACCGGGCGATAAATAGTTTGAGAGAATTTCCTCTGTACGATGTATTGCATTATATGGTATTGTTTTTTCAGTTGACTGGCTAGGAAGAACGGAAGCTTCCGCCAATAAGTGATAGTTTTGGTTTTCTAAATTAAGTCGATAAAGTGCAACATAAGAGATGTCCAGAATGATATGTATTTGATCAACTAATTTCGCTAGCAAATCTTCTCTTTTCAGTGAATCACTTAAAAATTCAGAAAACAAATTGAAGTAAATCGTTTGTAGATTAACCGTGAGTTTTTCCATATATGATCACCCTATTTACTACATTTCATGTTATTTTTTTACTATCTATTAATTATACTGCAAATGATTCCATTTTCCTATAACAAGATTTTTTATTGACAACTTACATGATAAATTATATACTAGTCTTTGTGTAAAATAATTGGTAGCCTAAGTGAAACTGCGTTTGTTTTCATTTTGTTCCTTTGATGTGACGAAAATGTTCGTCACCGAGGTGTATCGTGTAACTCTCTGCTGCCAGAGCGATGGTACATGAAAACAAAATGAGCATGCGACTGAATCACGCTCGTTTTATTTTATGCAAATAAAACACAAAGGAGGAAATGTCCTATGTCACGTTATACTGGATCAGTATGGAAGAAATCACGTCGTCTTGGCATTTCATTAACTGGAACTGGTAAGGAATTAGATAAACGCCCTTACGCTCCTGGTCAACATGGACCGAACCAACGCAAAAAAATGTCTGAATATGGCATGCAAATGCAAGAGAAGCAAAAATTACGCTTCATGTATGGATTGAATGAACGTCAATTCCGCAACCTATTCAATAAAGCAGGTAAAATGAAAGGTATTCATGGTGAAAACTTCATGGTTTTACTTGATTCTCGCCTTGATAACATCGTTTACCGTTTAGGACTTGCTCGTACTCGTAGACAAGCTCGCCAATTGGTAAACCATGGTCATATTACTGTTGACGGAAGTCGCGTTGATATTCCATCATATTCTGTTAGCCCAGGTCAAGTAGTTAGCGTTCGTGAAAAATCAAGAAATCTTGATATCATTAAAGAAGCTATCGAAGTTAACAATTTCGTACCTGAATATTTAACTTTTGATGCTGACAAATTGGAAGGTACTTTCTCTCGTTTACCTGAGCGTTCAGAACTTCCAGCTGAAATTAATGAATCACTTATCGTAGAGTTCTACTCTCGTTAATAACATTTCAGTCTAGAATGCAACGACTAAAGAGTCCCAAACCCTTGAGATATATTAAGGTTTTGGGACTCTTTTTATTGTTTATGCTTTGTGGAATTATATAAAGAAACACATTGTATTGAGACAAGCGGGCAACTTTTTTTAATACCTCGCCAACTGTTGTAGCCTTTTTAATTACTCAACATCAATTTGTGCACGTTGTAGTTTTCCACTGTAATCAATATAAACTGCCTTCCACTCTGTGAACACATCTAAAGCTTGCACTCCAGAATCACGGTGTCCATTCCCTGTTCCCTTTGTTCCACCGAAAGGCAAATGAATTTCTGCACCTGTCGTTCCTGCATTGACATATACAATTCCTGTATCTAAATCACGTTGCGCTTTGAATACGCGGTTTGCATCATTAGTGAAGATAGAGCTAGAAAGTCCAAACTCTACTCCATTATTCACCTTAATCGCTTCTTCAAAACTCTTAACTGGAATTAACGAAACAACAGGACCAAAAATTTCTTCCTGAGCAATCCGCATATCTGCAGTTGCATCTGTAAATAATGTGGGTGCAAAATAGTTTCCTTGTTTTTGTTCACCATCTACTAATTCATACCCACCGGCAAGCAATTTTGCTCCTTCATTTTTCCCAATTTCAATATAGTCTTTTATTTTTTCTAGTCCAGATTGATTGATAATCGGTCCGACTTTATTGGATTCGTCAAGTCCATTTCCAATTGATAATTTTTCCATCGCTTCTAGCATTTTCTCTTCTAATTTACCTTTCACCGCTTCATGTACAATCACACGTGAGCACGCCGTACATCGTTGTCCACTTGTGCCAAATGCACTCCATAAAATCCCCTCAACAGCTAAATCAATATCTGCATCATCCATTACGATAACAGCATTCTTTCCGCCCATTTCTAAAGATACTTTCTTTAATTGCTTTCCACATTCTGTTGCGATATTTCTTCCTGTTTCATTTGAACCAGTAAATGAAATCACGCTGATATCTTTATGGTGAACCATCGCATTTCCTACTGCCGAACCTGATCCAAATACAACATTGACAACGCCTTTAGGTAGACCTGCTTCTTCAAATATTTTTGCCAGCTCAAACGCCATGATTGGTGTTTCAGTAGCTGGTTTCCAGACGACGGCATTCCCAGCAACGATTGCAGGAAATGACTTCCATGTTGCAATCGCAATAGGGAAATTCCATGGCGTGATTAATCCTACCACACCAACAGGAACACGCTGACTCATCGCAAATTTGTCCTTTAATTCAGCTGGAGTCGTTTGGCCAAAAAGACGACGGCCTTCTCCGGCCATATAGAAGGCCATATCGATGCCTTCTTGTACTTCTCCACGAGCTTCCTCAAGTACTTTCCCATTTTCCATCGTTAATAATTTCGATAACCTCTCTTTGTTTTCTTTTAGTAGGTAACCAACCTGATAGAGTACTTCTGCTCGTTGAGGGGCTGGTACTAACGCCCACTCCTTCTGCGCATCCTTCGCCGCAGCAACTGCCGCGTCTACACTACTTGAATCTGATAAAGGAACTTGAACGATTTCCTCACCAGTTGCTGGATTAATCACCTCAGTAGATTTATTCACTTCTACCCACTCGCCGTTAATAAAGTTTGCTAGTTTTCTCACATCTAATAAAGCAGTCATCCGAACTTCCTCCTCCAAATCTAGCATATTCTTATTTTATTTCTTCATAGTTTATATCAATCCCATATCAATAAAACAAACATGCTGACCCTAACAATTATTTCGAATGCTTTTCGCGAATTGAAGTAATAGTTGATGAGACAGAGATTTGTTCCTTCCCTGTTATCACTTCAATTACAGTTACCTTATTCTTCTTTAACGCTTCGTCAAATACATTTTCAAATAATTCCGCCGAATCAACTTGATATGCTACAGCACCCATCCCAAGCGCTAAATTTTTATAAGATACTTGGCCTAACTCTGTTGCAATTACCTTTTCTGGATAATGCATTTCTTGATGCATCCGAATCGTACCATACATATTATTGTTAAAAACAATGCTGATGATTGGAATATTATAGCGTACAGCAGTCTCAATTTCCTGTGCCGTCATCATAAATCCCCCATCACCTGATAAAGAAACAACATGTCTTTCTGGATAAGCAAGCTTTGCTCCTAATGCTGCAGGCATACCATATCCCATTGCACCAGATGTTGGTCCTATATATGTATGCTTCTCACGGAACGGATAGAAGGCATGTAGCCATCCAGCAAAATTCCCTGCATCATTCGTCAATATTGCATCACTTGGTAATTCCCTCTCCAATATTGCAATAATTTGTTTGTTAATACTATCATTCTCTGAAATACTTAAACTAGCAACTTTTTCATATCGTTTCCGTCTTTCCGCTCTCCAAGTATGCCAATCGACATCTACTGTCATACTATTAAGTAAAGCAAGTGCCTCCTTGACATCAGCAACAATACCAACATGTGGTGCAAAGACTTTTCCAATGGTATCAAAGTCGATATCGATATGAATCAGCCTTTTATCAGGTGTTATAATCGAGTAGTCTTGTGTTGTCACTTCAGAGAGCCTTGTTCCTAAGGCTAAAATAAGATCCGATTCCTTCACCGTTTGTAATACTTCTTTTTCTGTACCAAGCCCAAGATGCCCAACATATAATGGATGATCATTCGGGAAAACATCATGGCGACGAAATGCAGCAATGACTGGTAGTTGGAACTTCTCCGCAAACGTAACCAATCGATCCTCCGCTTGTGCACTTTTCACTCCTCCACCAGCAATAATGAGTGGCTTTTTTGCATGTGAAAGATTTGCTTCAACATTTTTCACTTCGAATTGAGACGGGGATGGTCTTGGTATAATTATTGGAGGCCCAAACTGCATTTCTGCTTCATCGGCCAAAATATCTTCTGGTAGTGAGATGACAACTGGTCCAGGTCTCCCCGTCCTGGCAACTCGAAACGCACGTCCGACAATTTCAGGAATACGTTTTGAGTCTCTTATCTCGACGGTCCATTTAGCAATATGTTGAAAGTATCTGTCTAAATCTGCTTCCTGAAATCCTTCCCTACCCCTGAATTCCTGACTTACTTGGCCTAGTAAAACAACCATTGGTGTTGAGTCCTGAAATGCTGTATGAACACCAATAGCTAAATTACTCCCCCCCACTGCTCTTGTCGCTAAGACCACTCCAGGCTTTAATGAAGCTTTTGCATATCCTTCTGCCATAAAAGAAGCTCCACCTTCATGCCTAGCAGAAATTACATCAATATCATCTTCATCATATAAAGCATCCAATACTGGTAAAAAACTTTCCCCTGGAACACAAAATACTTTTTTAATATTTTCTCTTCTGATGCATTCTACAATTCCCTGAGCAGCAGTCAAATTGCGCTCTCGACCAACAATATTTTCTTCAATATTCATTAAGAAATCACCTCACTATATTCAAGAGAGTAAGTCTATGAATGACCTCATCCAATCGCTCTTCTGTTACAGACAAGGAAATACGAAAATATCCTTCACCTCGAGAACCAAATGCTGTTCCAGGGGTCACAATAATTCCAGCTTCATCCAATAACTTGTTAGCGAAGGAAAGAGAGGTATACCCCTTTGGAACCCTCGCCCATAAAAAAATCGTTCCTCTTGGTTTTTCAGAATAAATCCCTAACTTATTTAGCGCTTGATGTAGTTTCTCCATTCTCGATTTAAAAATCGAATTATTCTCCTCTACGCTGGAAAAGTCGCTTCGAAGAGCAGTTGCTGCAGCTTTCTGTATCGGAAGAAATTGACTAGTATCAAGATTACTTTTTAACGTTGCTAAAGCTTTTATTACTTGCTCATTTCCAGCAATATAACCAATCCGCCAACCCGTCATATTAAAACTTTTGGAAAGTGAACCAAATTCAACGGTACATTCTTTTGCATTTGGCACTTGTAAAGCACTTGGAGATTTATACTTATCAAATGTTACGAGATTGTAGGCAGAGTCATGTGCAAAAATTATATTATTTTCCCCTGCAAACGATACTGCTTCCATAAAGGTATCTATTTCAACTGTCGCTGTGGTCGGATTACTAGGATAATTTAGAAACATTAACTTGGCATTATCCTTATCCTCTTCTGAAAGCATATCAAATCGTGGAACAAAATCATTGTCATCCAATGGTAGATTTACACTCTCACCGCCAGCCAAATGGACTCCCATCTTGTATGTTGGATACCCAGGATTCGGGATAAGCACCTTATCTCCTTCATTTATGACGGCCTGAATTAAGTGTACAATCCCTTCTTTGGAACCAATTAATGTTAAAATTTCTTTTTCCGGATCCAAATCTACATTGAAATGATTTTTATAAAATTCCGCTACTGCTTGTCGAAATTCATCACTCCCATTGTAATTTGAATAGCGGTGATTTTGGGGATCCTTTGCTTCTTCAACCAACGAATTGTAGATAAAGCTAGGTGTTGGTAAGTCCGGTGCACCAATCCCTAAATCAATTACATCAACCCCTTTTTCTTGTAGTTCCTTTTTCTTTTTCTGAAATGCAGAAAACACATATTCTGGCATGTTCTTCACTTTATTCGAAGCATACATTGGTATTACTCACCCTTTTGTAAAAAGTATTTTCATAACAGGCTAAACAATAGCCTCTTCAACAATTAAATTATTCGTAGAAAAACGCTCAAAGTTTAATGGTGTTAAATCCAATGTTTCATAACGACCTTTTCCTATTAGCTCAGATATTCCTTTACCAACTGCAGGGGCTTGTTGCATTCCGTGACCACTGAAACCAACCGCTAAATAGTACCCTGTTAATTCTGGGTGCTTTCCAATAATTGCATTTTGATCTTTCGTGTTAAAACTATATATTCCAGCCCAACCACTAACAATTTTTGCTTCTTGAAAATTTTGAATCCGATTACTTAATATAGGCCACATTTGTTCAGTGAAAAAGTCTCTCGTCCATTTAAAATCTATCCCAGGGTTTACTTTTTCAGAAAATCCAACAATAAGCGATTTTCCTTCATGACGAAAATATACCCCTGTAGGATCAACGGTTAATGGTAATTCTTTTACTAATGGTTTGGCTATATCGAATTGAATAATTTGCCGTTTCAATGGAACAACAGGAATTGGGAATCCCGATTTTTCACTAAGTATTGGAGCCCAAGGACCTGCACTATTGATAACAATCTTTGCTTTATAAATTTCACCATTTCTTAGTTGGACACCGGTGACACTTCCCCGTTCATTAAGAATTTGCTCTACTTCTTCATAAATATAATTAGTCCCTAATTGTTTAGCTTTACGTACATATCCCTGCATAACTGAGTATGGATCAAGGTAGCCATCTTCCCCGCAATAAAGACCCCCTTGGAGATCATGAGTATTCAATTCGGGAATAATGTGTAACAATTCTTCTGTAGATAATAATTCTGAAGCAGCCCCGCATTTGACTTGAACTTTATGTTGATTCTTTAATTGTTCTAATTTTCCTCTCTTTGCAAGGAAAAGGTAACCCCGTTGTTTAAAGTCAATTTCAGCTTTCTCCGTACCAACTGCCATATCCTCTGGAAATGTTAAATATTTTTGTAAGCTATACCTGCTTATTTGCACGTTAATTGCCGTTGTAAATAACTGTCTAATCCCACCTGCACTTCTTGGTGTTGAGGCAAATTCATAGGTTCTATCCTTTTCAAAGATGGTAATTTCTCCTTCATAACCATCCTGCATTAGATTATATGCAATACTAGAACCGATTACACCACCACCAACAATAATTATATCTGTATTTTTCAACAAAAAAACACACCCTCTCCAAACATACATTTTAATCATTACCAAGGGTAGTTTACCTTATCTTTAGTTATAACGTGGACATCATTCAAATGCTATGGACAATATAACTAAATATATTGTATTGTTATAATAATCAGATTTATAATTGAGTAGGAATTATATCATATTGCCTGCAATTATTAGGAGGGAATAAGAATGAATGATTTAGTGCAATTTGCACAAAAGGTGGTCGATGCCGTATCTAATATCGTACCATTTCCAATTAGTTTAAGTGACGAGGATGGTTACATAATTGGATCAACAATCCCTAACCGAATAGGAACATTACACACTCCTTCTAAAGAAGTATTAGATCAAAATGCATTTATCTATTTTGATGAAATCAAAATCATAAACATGGAGAATGTTTTACCAGGCGTTGCTGCCCCATTGGTATTCAATAACAAGCCTATCGGCGTCCTTGGTATCATTGGTCCTCCAGATCAAGTAAAACCATATGCTTACCTAATAAAAAAACATGTTGAAATGACGTGGCAAGAAATAATCAGTTGGCAAACAGAAGATTTACGATTGAAAACACTTGAGGCATTTGCACAATACATTTTATTAAATGATACCCTTAATAGAGAAAAAATAGAACGCCAATCCAAAATGTTTGAGATTCAATATGAGGCAAAGCGTTTCTGTATCGTAATTGATATTGAGGAAGCTTTATTAAATACTGACAACAGCATTCAAATTGATTCAGTTAAACAACAACTAGTACAATGTGTAAGTACTGCATTCGATTGTAAAGCCGATTTTCTTTGTACCTTTTTAAACTCAGAAAAAATCATACTATTAAAGTCGGTAAAGGATGAAGAAGAATATGAATTGGCACTTAAACAGTTTAGAAAACAAAGCAATGAACTACTAAAAATGTTTCGTTCCTACCATATTTTAAAAGCTTCTATTGCAATAGGTAATTTGCAACCAACAATTGAAAAAATTAATCAGTCTTTTCAAGAAGCCGTGGGTTTAATTGAATGCGGTAAGAAAGCAAATATCTCACCTAAAATATATAGTTTCCATGATTCAAATATATTATTGGAATTACTGCCTGCACAAATCAATTCAGCATTTCTCAACAAACTTACATTCTTTCTAAAGGCCTTCATCGAAAATGAAAATTTTACTGAATTAGCTAAAACATTTATTGGCTATTGTGAGGCAGATTTGAATATAAGTAAAGCCGCGAAAGAATTATTCATCCATCGCAATACGCTTATCTATCGTTTACAAAAAATAGAGGATATTACATCGCTAAATACAAAACACTTCAAACACTGCACAATGCTATATCTAATTCTAAAGCATAACGGAATACATCAATAAAAATTTACCCATTAACTTACTTAGGTTCATTTAATACCGCTTTAGGAAGCGCTTACAAATTTATTTGTGCATTTTGAATATATATTTAATCAGGCTCTTTCCTCTGTTTAATCATATCTGCCTTTATTAATATTAAAATGAATGATTGAATATAGAAAATACCACTAGCGTTGCATAAATATTGTTGCAATTTTCAGTTTTAATATTTTTTCTAAGAGAGCCAAAAAACTAAATACCCAACTAAAGGTGGCTCCATCCATTTTTAAAAATATACAATTAAACTGAAGTGCCAGCGACGTTTTCTTTATTAAGAAGCACCTTTTCCTTCAATTTTTAGAAGCCAGATATAAGCTGGTTTCCACAAGGATGCCCTTAAAAAACGGCTAATTTGTAAGATAGTTCTTTTGCTTTTTGTATTGATTTGAGCGAGCACATTTAAGCAGAAAACAATAAGTGCGATAAACACTTGATTGTGAATCGCAGATTCACTTTGACCGTAGAACTTTTTAATGTTCAGGTGTTGTTTGATCCACTTGAAAAATAATTCAATGGCCCAGCGTGATTTGTACATCTCTGAGATTTCCTCCGCGCTCAAATCAAAGCGATTTGTAATTAATTGGAGTACATTCCCTTTTGAATCTACAACTTTAATTAGGCGGAAATAATTCTCAGCACGGTTTTGGGTCGTGCCAATCAATACCATTTGATCCGATAACACAGCTGAATCCACTGGTAGTTTAAAGTCGTCAACTACCCGAATGACGGCATTCTTTCGAAGCCTCGTAAGGAAAAAGTAACCATCGTCTGTCATGCGATCGAAGCGCTCATAATCCAAGTAGCCTCGGTCAAAAACATACATGCATTCTTTGTCATCAACCATGACTTCTAGTTGATTGCGATCATGTTCTTTCGCATTCGTTAAAACGCCTTTTTCAGGATACGATATTCCTTTTTCCATAAATACAAGTCGAAGATGTAGCTTTACACCAGCTTTTGTTTTCCGGAACTCAGCCCACCTATGGTTGGTTAAGTTAAGTGGCAGCGTGCTTGAATCAATGATTTTCAATGGCATCACAAGTTTGGAATAATGTGTTTTCTCATGAATTTGCGTCACTAAATCAAGGAATATCCTTTGAAATATATCTGGATTGATGCCATTTAACCGGCGTGAAAGCTGAGAAATACTGATAGAATCAAGGTCAATTTCCTTCTGAAGCTGGTCATCAAAAAGGCAATCGCTTAGCGCATGTAAACTTTCAACTTCTTGTAGCTGCGCAAAAAGTAGTAATTCTAGGAATGACTCTGTCGTTAATTTTTTCGTATAGTAATCTAATTTCATCATTTTCACATTTTCTTCAACTAATTGAAGGTTAATTGGTGAAAACCATTGTCTGAATGAATTTTTTCGTGTAATCTTGTCCATGAGTTTGGTCCTTTATTAGTGGATTTGGACGGGTTACCACCCAACTATATCCATTATAAAGGACTTTTTCTTTGCATAACAGCAAATTATTGAATTTTTTGGGTATTTTCAATATTGAGTTTTAATTAATGCAACGCTAGTGAGAAAATACCTATAACTTTTTTGGTCAATTTGACTATAGACTTTAAGATTTATGTACGCTATTAATATAATTGATATTAGAATTATCTGAATATATTATCCGCATTAAATCACAGCCTTTGGAGGAGATTTTTATGTTGTATTTAAATGAGTACGATATTAGAAGAGCGATAACTATGGAAGATACAATCGATGCTATTGACGCAGCATATAAAATATATGACGCTAAACAGTTTCAAATGCCAACAAGGATGCAAATTGCTAACAATGAAAATACATTGATTGTCATGCCATGTATGACAACGAGTGCTATAGCGACAAAGCTAGTAACATCCTTTCCAAATAATAAAAAGCATCCAACACTTCATGGTTCAGTAATCCTTAATAGTAGCAAGACTGGAGAAATATTGGCAATTCTAGATGGTTCTTTTATAACAGGAATACGAACGGGCGCAATCGGCGGATCAGCCATCCGCCATCTAGCAAAATCGAACATTAGGAAAATAGCTATTATTGGCACAGGTGTACAAGGCTTATATCAAGCAATTGCAGCTTGTACAGTCCACCCGATTACAGATATCTTTTTGTACAATCGTACCTATGAAAAGATAGATACATTAATTGATTCATTTAAAGAGTGGATTGATTACCCTGTTGCACTTCATAAAACAGAATCAGTTGTGGAGGCAATTCAAGATGCGGAAATTATTATCACTACTACGACTTCCCACACACCAGTCTTACCAAATGACGCTTCCTTACTACAAGGTAAATTGATCATCGGCATTGGTTCGTTTCAACCAAATATGAGAGAATTTCCTAGAGAACTATACGATACAACAGATCACATATTTATCGATTCCCATGATGCAATCAACGAATCTGGTGATTTAAAAACCCCATTGGATCATAACTGGATAAGTAAAAATAACATTCATGAAATATCAACTCACATTGTACATTCTTCCACAATCACTCATAAACCGGACAAGAGCATCGTTTTCAAATCAACAGGCATGGCACTATTCGATACGGTAGTTGCGAATGTTATTTATCAAAAGGCAATTGAAAAAGGAGTTGGTATACAATTGATCTAATCTTCAATTCTAAAATAAATCAAAATGGAGGTTGTTGATGAATATTATCCTTATTGAGTTTATTTTGTATTGCGTAATCGTAATTGGAGTTGGATATTACTTTGGAAGGCGGAGTAAAACCCAGTCTGATTTTTTATTAGGTGGCAAAAAGGTACCTGGCTGGGTATTGGCTTTCTCAGAAAGAGCAACAGGTGAATCTGCTTGGTTACTACTAGGTTATACAGGGTTCGTTTTCATGACTGGTTTATCTGGTATTTGGGTAGCTGCTGGAATTGCTTCAGGTATTATCTTTTCCTGGTTATTTCTAGCAAAAAGATTCATGAGAGAGACAGATAAATATAAAGTATTAACTCTACCAGAATACTTAGCAGTTCTATTTGGACAGAAGGCAAATATCATACGCTGGTTAACCAGTTTTTTAATAGCTGGGTTCCTAATGTTTTATGTTGGTGCCCAAATGGCTGGTGCTGGTAAGTTATTATTAACAACCTTTGAAATGCCAGTAATATCTGGTGTTATTTTAGCTACAATTATAATCATTCTTACTTCATTTACAGGTGGATTCATTTCGGTTGCATGGACAGATATGATTCAAAGTGTAATGATGCTCATTACTTTAGTTGGCCTACCAATCGTTGCTTTAATTTATATCAATACAAATGATTTATCCATTACACAGTCACTTCTAACCGCAGGAGATTCATTTGACTCTTGGTTTGGTGGTTTAACAGGATTTGCTTTAGGTGTGCTATTCTTTAATAATTTTTCGTGGTTTTTTGGCTTTTTGGGTGGGCAGCCACAGCTTAGTTCTCGTTTTATGGCCCTAAAAAATGAAAAAGAAGCCAATCATGGTAGTACTGTTGCGATCATTTGGACTTTCTTAGCGAATGGTGGTGCATTTACAATCGGACTTGCCGCAATTGCCATGTATAGTCAGGGTTCCTTTACTGATGTAGAAACAATTTTACCAACAATGATTCTTGAGCTAATGCCACCATGGATTGCTGGAATACTATTAGCTGGTGTATTAGCCGCAATCATTACAACAGCGAATTCTCAGTTACTCGTTGTTACAAGCTCAGTTACGGAGGATATTATTCATAAAGCATTGGGTATTAATCTAACCGATAAACAACTTGTTTTATTATCTCGGATATCCATCATCTTATTCGGAATTGTTGGCATGGTTATCGCTCTTGTTTCAGAGTCATTGGTTTATCTTATAGTAGGATGGGCATGGGCTGGTGTTGGTTGTACTCTTTCTCCTGCTATATTGATGACATTTTTCTGGAAACGATACTCTAGCGCAGGTGTCATTGCTACTATATTATCAGGGTTAATTTCTACTATTCTATGGATTAGTACCCCTTTGGAAGAAATGATGACATCTCGTTTTACAACATTTTTTATTGCTGCATTTTTTGGAATCGCTTTCAGCCTTTTAATTCCTGATAAAAAGCCTAGAGAGGAGAATAATACCGTCAAAAATACAATATAACAAGGACCTTCGTGGATAGTAAAAAACATCAAGTGAAGTCTTTATAACTTCACTTGATGTTTTTTATTCTTATAGCATGGAGTTTTTCCAATACCGCTCATACAAGTTGTTCATGTGATTGGTCATTAGTTCAACTGCCTTTGTTTCATCATGATCTACAATGGCTTCGATAAGGAGTTTATGCTCCTTGAAATTAATTTCTCGATAGTCAGGCCTGGTAACTGTCCGATCTCTTAAAAATTTCCACATTTCTTGTTGTTTCATCGCATTGCTTATCGCTAACATAATACTAATAAACAGATCGTTATGGGTGGACTGTGCAATTCGATTATGAAGTTCCTCATCTGTTTCAGGAACATACACACCAGCTTTTGTTTCTTCTTCCATCTTTTTTATAATACGTTGCAATGACTCAACATCATCTTTCGTTGCTCTTTCGGCTGCATATTGTACAATAAGTGGTTCAATACGCATTCGAGCCTCAACAATATCTTCTGGTGCTACAGAATCTAATAAAATTGCAGCTTCATTATTCTCTACTTGCAATTTATTATTTTGAACATATACACCTTCACCTTGTCTTGAAAAAATATACCCATTCAACTCAAGCGCACTTAACGCTTGTCTGACAGGAGCCCTACTCACTCCGAATTGCTCACATAGTTCTCTTTCCGTTGGTAGCTTATCCCCAATCTTAAACGACCCACGTTCAATCTCATCAAGTATTTGCGTATAAATCTGTATATATAATTTCTTATTGGAAACTGGATTAAACTTTATTGTAACCACATCTCTTCTATCAGGTTATTATAATTAAATTATATATTTTACTTTACGTTTGAGCAACTAGATATATTATTTTAAAAATACAGGCATACGTTATCGTATGCCTGTATTTATCTTACACCTTATTAATCCATGTGTGAACCACCATTAATATCAATATCTTCGCCTGTAATATATGAAGCTTCTTCAGACACTAAGAAAGCAATTGTTGAAGCAATTTCATCTGTTTCACCAGGTCTACCAACTGGGATACCATCAATTACTTTCTTCGCGTCATCTTCAGGAAGGGATTTCCAAATTTCTGTATTGACAAGTCCTGGTGCAACACAGTTTACTGTAATTCCATCAGTTGCAACTTCACGAGCTAAGTTTTTAGAGAATCCTAATACGGCTGCCTTAGAAGCAGAGTAATGTGCACCACCGAAAACTCCTCCACCTCTCTTAGCTGATACAGAAGAAAGGCTAACGATTCTACCAAATTTTTGCTCTTTCATCGGCTTTAATACTGCTTGTGTACAAAGGAATAAACCAAACATATTTACATTAAATACTTTTGTAATATCCTCTAGTGTCATATCTTCAACAGTCACTTTTTGAGAGATTCCAGCATTATTTATTAGAATATCAATTCTACCAAATTCAGCTAATACTGTCTCTATCATTGCATCAACAGATTCTTTGTTAGTAACGTTTAATTCTACTCCTAACGCTTTTCCACCAGCTTCTTCAATCGCTTGTACCGTATCTTTAATACCTTCTACATTCATATCAGCAACAACAATTGCTGCACCTTGTTTTGCTAATGTTAGTGCGATATTACGGCCAATTCCTTTTGGTGATCCACTTCCTGTTACAATTGCAACTCTATTATCTAATTTAAACATTACATATTCCCCCTAAGTTAATCGTTATTAAAGTACGTGAACATCCTATTAAAGTAATTCTTTAGCTGTATTCACGATATTTTCTACTGTAATACCATTTAGTTCTAATAATTTTTCATATGGTGCGGATTGTCCAAACTGATCCTGAACACCAATACGTCTTACTTTCCCTTTTCCTTGTTCAGCAACTACTTCACTTACTGCACTGCCTAAACCATTGATAATGTTATGGTCTTCAACGGTTACAATTTTTCCAATTTCAACACATTCTAAAACGGCTTCCCGATCAAGTGGTTTGATTGTATGCATATCCAATAGTTTGACAGAAACACCTTCACTTTCTAAAATTTCTGCTGCTTTTATCGCTAAATGAACGGTATCACCATTCGCAATTAAAGCAACATCATTTCCATCTTTTAGATGTTTTGCTTTTCCAATTTCAAACTCTTCATTCTCATCATAAATCATTGGAATTGTATCCCTTGTGAAGCGAAGAAATACCGGTCCGTAAATTTCAGCTGCTTGTTTTACTAGTTTACGAGTAGAATGATAATCCGCACCCATAATTACCGTCATATTCGGAAATGTTCGGAGCACACCCATATCCTCTATTGCTTGGTGACTTCCTCCGTCATTAGCTGGTGTTAATCCACCATGGGAGCATGCAATTTTTACATTTAGATTTGGATAACAAATTTCCTGACGAATTTGCTCAGCCATTCTTAGTGAACCAAACACTGCATACGTACTTACAAATGGAATCTTTCCTGTCGTTGCTAATCCAGCTGCTAGTCCTGCACCATTTTGCTCTGCAATTCCAACGTTAATATGTTGTTTTGGAAACTCATTCATAAATTTAGTTGTTTTACAAGAACCACCAATATCAATATCAACAACTAATATATCTTTATTATTTCTACCTAATTCTACTATTTCATCACCAAAAGCTTCACGTGTTGCTTTCTTTTCGACTGTTTTACTCTTTAGATCAATCATTAGTTTAGCCCTCCTGCAAGTTCTGTCATCGCTTGGTTATACTGTTCTTCGTTCGGTGCTTTACCGTGCCAACCAACAACATTTTCCATATAGGAAACGCCTTTTCCTTTTATCGTGTTACAAATAATTGCTTTTGGTTTAACATTATTTGCACCACGGACTTCATCTAATGTTGCTACGATTTCTTCCATGGAGTGTCCATCGATTCGTTTCGTTTCAAATCCGAATGCTTTGAATTTCACTTCTAAATCTTGGTTCGGCATCACTTCTTCTGTCGGGCCGTCAATTTGTAATCCATTATCATCGACAAATACGACTAAATTATCTAATTTATATTTTACTGCAGATTGAGTTGCTTCCCAGATCTGACCTTCTTGACATTCGCCATCTCCTACAACTGCGAACACACGATAATCTTTTTCATCTAATTTCCCTGCTAATGCCATCCCAACAGCTGTTGAAAGGCCTTGACCAAGCGATCCTGTAGAGATATCAATTCCAGGACATTTCTTCATATCAGGATGCCCTTGGAAAGGAGAACCATATTCTCTTAATGTATGAATCGTGTCATATGGTACAAATCCTTGTAATGCTAATGCAGAATATTGAATTGGAGCTACATGACCTTTTGATAAAACGAAGCGATCACGATCCGCCCATTTTGGATTTTTTGGATTAATATTCATTTCTCTAAAATATAGAGCGGTTACAAAGTCTGCAGCAGATAATGATCCACCTGGGTGACCAGACTGTGCTTCATATACCATTGTTACCGCTGTTTTCCTCATCTCAATTGCAAGTTCTTTTAATTCTTCAATACTAATATCTTTCATTCCATTCACCTCATTAGATTGATAGGTTTTTGTTAACTTATATTCTTGTGCACTTGTCTACTAAGTAACTCGTAAATTCACTATACAATTTATTTTCTTGTATGTCTACACTTTCTTTTAAAAAATTCGCCAGCTTCTAACCTATTTATATATTTAATAAAAAGCTGGCGGGAAAATAACACATCTATAAGAATAAAAGTGTCAGTTCAGGTATGACAGCTATTAAAAATAGACCTATTAACAGTACAATGAAGAACGGAATAACCGCCTTAACTAATGCAGGCATACCTACACCAGAAATTCCTGAACCTACAAATAGATTTACACCTAATGGTGGTGTTATAAAACCAATTGCTAGTGTAACAATCATAACGACACCAAAGTGAACTGGATCCATTCCGATTTGTAATGCAACAGGAAATAGAATTGGTGTAAAGATAATAACCGCTGCAGATGTATCAATAAAGCAACCAATTACTAACAATAATAAGATAATCATTAATAAAATAACTGTTGAGTTTTCAGATACAGATAAAAATGCATCAGCAATTACTTGTGGTATTCTTTCCATTGATAAGATCGTACCAAAAGCATTCGCTGTACCGATAATGATTAATATTGCTACAGAACTTAAAGCAGAATTCTTAAATATCCCATAAAAGTCTTTAAACTTCACTTCTTTATGCAAGAACGCACTTACGATTAAAGCGTATACAACCGCAACTACTGCAGCCTCAGTAGGTGTGAATATACCACCATAAATTCCTCCAAGAATGATGATGGGTACAAGTAAAGACCATTTCGCACGATTAACCGCCCCAAACATCTTCTTAAAAGTAAATTTTTCATCTACTCCCTTATATCCCATTTTCTTAGAATAAAAATATGACCAAATCATCATTAAAATTCCGATAAAGATACCAGGAACGATACCACCTATGAATAAATCACCAATCGATTCATTAGCAGAGATTCCAAATAGAACCATTGGAATACTTGGTGGAATAATAATTCCTAATGAACCAGAAGCAACGATTACAGCTGTTGCAAATTTCTTGTCATACCCTTGAGCAACCATTGCGGGGATCATAATTCCCCCTACTGCTGCTACAGTTGCTGGACCAGAACCCGAAATCGCCGCAAAGAACATGGATGTAATTACTGCAGCCATTGCAAATCCACCAGTAAATCTACCCACGAATACGTTTGCTAAATCAAATAGTCTTGTTGAAATACCACCTTTACCCATAATTTCCCCGGCTAGGATAAAGAATGGAATTGCCATTAAAGCAAAATTATCTGTTGATGTAACTAACCCTTGAGATAGGAAGGTAATAGATATATTGGATGAATACATTGCAGTTACAAGTCCAGCTATACCTAACGCAATTCCGATTGGTACAGTCAATGCCATAAATAGAAAGAAGGTACCAAATAATACAAATGCTGTCATATCACATCCTCCCTCCCTTTACCGAATGAATGGTCCTTTTTTTCTGCTGCACCTTTGTTTAACGCTTTCAATTCAGCGACTTCAACGACTAAACTCTGAATAAGACGAATTGCAGCAAGAGCCATCCCTACCACTGGGGCTGCATATACCCATGTCAATGGTATTTGCAATGCAGCAGATTCTCTAGTCACTCTTAATACGATATCGATACCGTAATACGTCATGACAACTGCAAATATAAGGAAGGAAATATTTGCTATCATACTAATAATGATTTTCCCCTTATCCTTAAACAACATACTTAAGGCGTCAACACCTAGGTGTTTCTTCTTCTTAACACCATAGCTTACTCCAATATAAATCATCCAAATAAATGCATATCTTGCAATTTCTTCAGACCATGTAAGTGAACTACCGAACACGTAGCGCATGACAACTTGCAAGAAAATAATAAATACAGTGAATGCGCTTAAAAATACTAGTATATATTCTTCAAAATACTTATCAAGCCATTTCAATATTTTCACCCGAATCCCCTCCAATTCCGATTACTCTACTGCTCCGAGTACCTTATCAAGTAAATCATCACCATAGTTTTCTCTAAATGAATCATACACACCATCTACTTTCGCTTTAAAAGGTTCTGTATCTGGATAAATAATTCCCATTCCTGCAGCTTCTAGTTCACTAATCATCGTTTCCTCGTTTTCCCTTAATAGATCACGGTGAAATTGAGCCGTTTCTAAAGCGCTTTCTTCGATAATCTGTTGCTCCTCAGCTGTTAGCGATTGCCAGAAATCTTCACTAATCGATACTGGAAGTGGCATATACTGATGATTGGACATAATTAAATAATCTTGTACTTCATTAAACTTACTCGCATACGTATTTGCAACTGGATTTTCCTGCGCATCAACCGTTCCTTGTTGTAATCCCATATATAATTCTCCAAAAGCCATTGGTGTTGGATTCGCACCTAAAGCCGAAAACATACTAATTGATATCGGAAACTCAGGAGTACGTATTTTCAACCCGCTTAAATCATTAGGTGTTTCGATTGCTTTATTTGCTGTAATTTGTCGGAATCCGTTTTCAAAATATGCAATGATTCTTAAATTATCTTCTAAATATATATCTGAAACTTCTTTTCCAATTTCTCCATCAAGTACGCTCCATGCCTGCTCATATGAATCAAAAAGATATGGCAATTCAAATACACTAATCCTTTGATCATACTGGCTATATGCACTTGCTGCAACCATTTGTAAATCGTTTAATGTTACACTTTCTACCATTTCCGATTCTGAACCAAGTTGTTCATTCGGGTAAACAAGAACTTCAATCTGCCCATCAGACTTCTCTTCCACTAAATCCTTAAAATGCATGACTGCTATATGCCTTTCATTTGTTTCAGCAGAGCCATGTCCAAAGCGAATTGTTGTCACATCATCTGAAAAAGCATTATTTGTTGTAAAGAAAACAACAACAATACTTATTGAAAGCGCTGCTATAAGAAAAATCATTGTATTACGTAGCTTCGTCATCAAATCCCCACTCTCTTTGCATCTTTCTATGTATTTTTACTAGAAATGTCAATTAAGAAGTTTATCTATCTTTCATTTCATTAATTGTTACATGCCCCCTCATTGACCACCTCTTGGTTAAACGTTTAACACATTATATAATGTAAACGATTACTAGGTCAACAATTTTCGACAAATTATTTTAAAGATACTAAATAATGATAGTAAATCCCATTATATATTACCAACTAACCCTAAGGTAAATCATTTTACCATTAAACAATAGTTACATATAGTTTAAATACAAGTATTCACTTCATTACTAGTTAGCAGAATTACAATCTTCACAAACCCCATATTGCGTAACAATTTGTTCACCATTAAAGGCTTCAATTTCCTTCTCACAGCTATTACAAATAATCGTACCTAATATACTGTTCATTTTGTCTTCAACTGTATTCATATTTTTCCTCCTATTAGTAAATCGTTTAACTAATCTATACGGAATTATATAGTGTAAGCGAATACATGTCAATAATACTTTTTTAAATCTATTATAGGCTGCTATTATTTGAATCAATTAATATTTTCATGTATTATGTAATAAAAAGTAAACGTAATCATTGGTAATGGTTAATTGTTTAACTTATAGGAGATAACATGAAAAAAGAAATTACAATGAAAGACATTGCAAAGGAAGCAAACGTTTCTGTTGCTACTGTGTCACATGTCATTAATAACACGAAGCATATATCAGATGAAACTCGTAATACCGTCCTTTCAGTAATAAAAAAATATAATTATGTACCTAATTCAGCAGCAAAAAGTTTAAGGCAACAGGCAACAAAGACTGCTGGTGTCGTTGTTTCCAGTTTTCCAGATTCATTTGTAACGGAAATGATCTTTGCTATTGAGGAACGGGCAAAAGAGATGGGGTATAACTTATTACTTGTGAATACGAATGAGGATAGTGCATATGAAGAAAAGACAATTAACCTACTTCATTCAAAAATGGTAGATGGAATCATCCTTTCTCCTACCTCTGGTGATATTCAATACTTACAGAAGTATACCAAAGACGATTTTCCAATTGTAATGGTTAATCGATATGATTCACAAATTGAGCATATCCCAAGGGTTACTGGTGATAATTATCAATTAGGCTATGAAGCAACCATGCATCTCCTTAAGCATGGGCATAAAAAAATTGGATTTATCTATTCCTATCCAAACGTATCAACTACCAATGATCGAATAAGGGGATATAAAGATGCACTAGCACAATACCAATTGCCATTTACCGAAGATTATTTGATACAAGGATATGCTACTGCAAACGGTGGTTCAGCAGCAGTTCAACAATTAATAGACAAAGAGACTGAGATCACTGCATTGTTTGTGCAAAATGACTCCATGACTATTGGTGCGATAAGTAAAATAAAAGAACTTAACCTTGTAATTCCCGATGATATTGCTGTTATCGGGTTTGGGGATTTCGCTTCCTCACATATCATTGAACCACCTGTGACAAACATTGTTTTACCAGCAGAAACAATTGGTAGAACTGCATTCGATGTCTTATTAAATAAAATTAATAATCCATATTATATGAGTCACATCGAACTTCCACCATCCATGTTAATAAGAAAATCATGTGGTTGTTTCTAAAGTGGCCCTCGAAGTACAATTTGTGTTCATTATTCTAATATATTCACTCTATTAGAATATGAAATAGATAGATTTATAAAATAAGAGGAGGAGTTTTTTTATGGCAAATATTACATTTAATCAAGAAGCAGTTACATTATTGGGCACAGAAGTAAAAGTTGGTGACAATGCACCAGATTTTCAAGTATTATCTAATGACTTAGAGACTGTTAATTTGGATAGTTATGCTGGAAAAGTTAAGTTAATCACTACTGTTCCATCCGTTGATACTGGAGTATGTTCAGAGGAAACTATTCGCTTCAATAAAGAAGCTGACACCTTACCAAACGTTCAAGTATTAACAATCAGTATGGATTTACCATTTGCACAATCCCGCTGGTGTGCTGCAAATGGTGTAAAGAATTTAGATACATTATCAGATCATAGAAATGCTGACCTTGGGAAAAATTATGGCGTTCTAATAGAGGAACTACGCTTACTAGCAAGAGCAATTTTTGTTGTAGATTCTAACAATAAAGTTACCTATGTTGAATATGTAAGTGAAGCAACAAACCATCCAAATTATGAAGCTGCATTGAGAGCCGCTAAAGAAGCGGAATAATAGAAAAAATAAATCAAGGAATATATTCTAATGAGTTCGGTTTTACTATAATAATAAAACCATTTAGCAGTCCAATTAACTATTAAATTGGACTGCCTTTCTTTATGTAAAGTTCATGAGAGGTCCTTCTTGTAGAATTATTGCTGCTTCGGGCGATGAGAGTACTTGTCATCGACCTTTCTACTCAATTTTCAGTTGCTTCGGGTGTTAAGAATGCTTGTCATCGACGCTTCTCGCAGAATTATTGCGACTTCGGGCGATGAGAGTACTTGTCATCGACCTTTCTACTCAATTTTCAGTTGCTTCGGGTGTTAAGAATGCTTGTCATCGACGCTTCTTGTAGAATTATTGCTGCTTCGGGCGATGAGAGTACTTGTCATCGACCTTTCTACTCAATTTTCAGTTGCTTCGGGTGTTAAGAATGCTTGTCATCGACCTTTCTACTCAATTTGAAGCTATTCCGGGTTTTGACAAGCAGTTTATAAAATACCACAACAAAAAAATGCTTAGAACAATAAGTTCCAAGCATTTTTTATATTAAAAACTCATTTCCAAACCGTTTCTCAGCTAAAATCAATTAAGAAATACTTCTTCTTCCCGCGGCGAATGATTGTAAAAGTATCTTCCATTCGGTCGGCTGCTGTTACGACATAGCTCACTTCTTGCTGTCTTTCACCATTAATGTACACTGCACCATTTTGTATATCTTCTCTTGCTTGTCTTTTTGATGATGAGATATTCGCATTTACTAACAGATCAACAAGCGTGACCTCTTCTTTATTTGTATTAAAAGTCGGAACATCTTTAAATCCTTGTTTGATGTCACTAGCTGATAATCGTTTCAAATCTCCACTAAATAAAGCATCTGATATTTTCTCTGCTTGCACTAAAGCTTCTTCACTGTGAACCAATTTTGTCATTTCTTCTGCTAGTCTTTTTTGTGCAGCACGATTTTCTGGATGACTTTCTACTTCTTTTTCTAATTCTGCTAATTCTTCTGGACTTAAGAATGTAAAGTAATTTAAGAATTTAATAACATCACGGTCGTCGGTATTGATCCAGAATTGGTAAAATTCATATGGAGTTGTTTTTTCTGAGTCTAACCAAATGGCACCTCCTGCAGATTTACCAAATTTCGTACCATCTGCCTTCGTAATTAGAGGAACAGTTAACCCATATACTTTTATTTCTTCTTCCTGATTTTCTCTTGAACGACGAATCAATTCCATCCCAGCAGTAATATTTCCCCACTGGTCACTACCACCGATTTGCAAGGTACAATGCTCTTGTTCGTATAATTTTAAGAAGTCTAGCGATTGTAATAACATATAACTAAATTCAGTAAAAGAGATACCATTTTCGATACGAGCAGAAACCGATTCTTTTGCTAACATATAATTAATACTAAAGTGTTTTCCAGTATCACGTAGGAAATCAATAAAGGACATGCTCCCTAACCATTCATTATTATTTCTAACAACGACTGAAGTCCCCTCATTATTGTTTTCTGCATCTACTATTTTGCTGATTTGCCTTCTTAATGCTTCACTATAACCTGCTACTACCTCACTCGTATTTAAGGACCTTTCTGTAGAGCGTCCACTCGGGTCCCCTATCATTCCTGTTCCCCCACCAACAAGGGCTATTGGTTTATGACCAGCTTCCTGAAATCGTTTCAGCATCATTAACGGCACTAAATGACCAATATGCAAACTATCTGCAGTTGGGTCGAAACCACAATATAATGTAACTTGATTATTCGCTAAATGCGCTTGTAATGCCTCTCTATCTGTTGTTGCTTGGATAAGTCCTCTCGTTTCCAAATCTTGTAAAATATTCACTTTTTTCACTCTCCATTATTAAAATTTGGCTATTTCCGCATTGCTCGTTGATTTGGTATAAACTGTGAAGTAAGTTAATGAGAATTGTACTAGATACTTCGTTCCGGAAACACACTTCACGCACCTTAGGGTGGCTGGTGAACCTTCTCCTAATTAAAATCATACTAAGAAAAAACGACAATCTTTTAGAAAACAGCCTAAAATACAAAAAAGCCCGCCCCTAAAAAATAAGGGACGAGCTTAACACGCGCGGTACCACCCTTGTTGCAAATTGCCACTTGGGATTGTTAACGATGTCGAACACCGTTTCTTTTTTAAAAGAAAAAGCTCCAGATTGTAATTCATATGCAAATATATACTAGCTTCCACCGAACCGCTAGCTCTCTATGACATGGATTTGCAATACTACTAAGTTCCTTCATAGCTTATACTATTCAGATATATTATTCATACCATATTCATTCAGCAAATGCAAACGAATATTAAAATACCTTCCAACTAAAAAGATACTTATGCTATAATGATAAAAGAATTTTAGGAGGTTTGCAAATGAATATGAAACAGATAATTGAACGATTTGGTGAAAAGACTAAATCTATCTGGAATTCTATTATTAATTATACATTTATTCGAAAAATCAGATCACTTTGGGGTACTGGAAAGATACAAAAAACCTCAAGAGTAACATATGATGTCATTTGGAATGTTATTTTATTCTTTTTAATTATCGGTTTTGTAGTTGCATTCTTTGTCGGTGGTTTGGGTGCTGGTTATTTTGCGTCCCTTGTGAAAGATGAGCCAATTCGAAGTCAAGAAGACATGGAAAGTGACATCTATAATTATTCTGAGACCTCTAAATTGTACTTTTCAAATGACATTTATATTGGAGATATTCGCTCAGAGCTTAAACGAGAAGAAACAACGCTCGATAAAATCTCCCCTACCCTCGTACAGGCTGTGACAGCCACAGAAGATGAATACTTCCTTGAGCATGAAGGAGTTGTCCCGAAAGCGATATTTCGTGCATTGTTTCAAGAAGTAACAAATGCAAGTGTCCAGTCAGGTGGGAGTACATTAACACAGCAACTAATCAAAAATCAAATTCTAACCAATGAAGTATCCTTTGAGAGAAAAGCAAAGGAAATTTTATTAGCACTAAGGTTAGAAAATTTCTTTGAGAAGGATGAAATATTAGAAGCATATTTGAATATTGTTCCATATGGAAGAAACGCAAATGGGGATAACATTGCAGGGATCCAAACTGCCGCACAAGGCATATTTGGATTAGATGCAGACGAAGTAAACATCGCCCAAGCTGCGTATTTAGCAGGACTCCCTCAAAGTCCATCATACTATACGCCTTTTCAAAATAGTGGAGGATTAAAAGAAGACGCAGGAATTAAGCCTGGATTAGACCGAATGAAGACAGTTCTTAATCGGATGCTTGAAATGGGACATATTACCAAAGAGGAATATCAAGAAGCATTAAATTATGATCTGGTAGCTGACTTTATTAAACCAGAAGCATCTCCCATTGAGGAGTACCCATACTTAGTAAGGGAATTACAAATTCGTGCAGAGGAAATTATTAAAGAAAAGCTTGCCGAAGAAGATGGGTATGAAATAGAAGAATTAGAAACAAATGAAGAGCTTGCCGACCTTAATGAGGAATATGAATTAATAGCTGAAAAAGCACTTCAAAACAATGGTTACCGCATTCACTCTACTATTGATAAGGAAATCTACGATGCTTTCCAAGAAGTAGCAGAGAACTTCAAGCATTATGGGCCGAACAAAAACACGAAATTAACCGATGAAAACGGGGATGATTATTATATAGAGCAATATGTACAAGCAGCAGCTTTCTTAGTTGAAAACAAAACTGGTAGAATTATTAGTTTTCTCGGTGGCCGCGAATATAGTGAGGATGACCAAACAAATTATGTCACTTCCAAACGTTCAAATGGTAGTACAATGAAACCATTCGTTTATGCTTCGGCAATGGACAAAGGCGTTGTACAACCAGGAACGCCAATCGCTGATGTATACACTGTATTTCCGCCTAATAATTATGCTCCAAATAACTTTGACTTAAGGTATCATGGATTGTTATCAGCTCGGGACCACTTAAAAGATTCTTATAATATCCCAGCAATTAAAACGTACATGAAAATTTTAAATGACAACCCTGTCGAGCAATATATTGAGAAGATGGGAATTACCACTTTAAGAGACAACGAATACGCTAACCCATCATTAGCAATCGGAGCTACAACAGACGGTATAACACTAGAAGAAAACACGAATGCTTATAACACCTTTGCCAACAATGGTAAATTTGTTGATGCAGTTATGATTGACAAAATAACAACCGTTGATGGTGATGTTATCTACGAACACGAAACAGAACCTGTGGAAGTATTCTCACCACAAACAGCTTATTTAACCATTGACATGATGCGTGATGTCATTTCTAATGGCTCCGCAACATACTTAAATTCCCAGTTAAAATATACTGGAGTTGACTGGGCAGGTAAAACAGGAACATCACAAAATGTTGAAAACGTCCATTTTGTTGGAGTAAATCCAAATGTAACATTCGGAACGTGGCTTGGATATGAGTACCCTGATTCCTTGAGATGTGATTCCTGCTCCCTTTACCATAGTAACCGTAACTTAGAACTTTGGTCGGAGCTTGTAAATGTTGCAACAGATATTAATCCTGAACTATTGGCACCGTCAGAAAGATTTGCTCAACCTGAAGGTATTGTTTCTAGAAGCTATTGTGCAATTTCAGGCATGCTTCCATCTGAACTTTGTGCCCAAGCAGGATTAGTGAAGACAGATTTATTTAATGCAAAGTTCGTACCAACTCAAACAGATAATAGTCTTGTTAGAGGAGCACGAGTGATGGTTAATGGTAAAGCAGTTCTTGCTGGCTCTAACACACCAGACGGATTTGTCGAAGGTAACGGATTGATGTTCAACCCTGAATGGTTCCAAAGCATGGGCTACAATAAACTTTCAGACCCAACTCAGCTTTATCCAAGTAAAGAAAGAGAAAAGTGGGAAAAAATCGCTCTACCTGGTTCGAATTCACATAGTTCCATTAGTGATGATGGAAAAGCACCAGGACAGCCAACATCTATAAATACATCTGAAGGTAACCTGGTATGGTCGAAGTCAGATAGTAATGATGTTGTTGGCTACCGAATATTCCGTTCCTCCAGTCCTGATGGGAACTTCGAATTAATTGGTAGCACAACCCAGGCAGAATTCCAAGTTGGAAATGATTATGCTTTTTATCACGTGAAAGCTGTTGATTATTTCGGATCAGAATCAACACCATCCTCTGTAATTACAGTTGGCGAAGCACCTGAACCAGAAACGGAAGAAGAGGAACCTTCTGGTGAAGAAAGTCCGGATGAAAGTAGTAGTCAAAACAACGAAGCTAACGGAGATAACAGCAGTACGGATTCTAACAATGAAGATAATTAAATAATAACTCATACATGAAAGGGAGCTGCACGCTCCCTTTTTTTATTTATCTGTTTTCTAAATGATTGTTGTTTTTTTAGCTATTGTAAATTTAATTCATAGTTGATATAAATTGTGGAATTACTTAATTCAGGATAGTCTTAAACACCCCGTTCCGGAAAGACACTTCGCTTTCCACGGGCGGCTGGTGAGCCTCCTCCGCGCTGTCGCACTACGCAGTCTCACCTAGGCCTATCCTCCCGTAGGAGTCTTCGTGTCTTTCCTCCACTAAGTTCCTGCTCTACTTGATTTCCACTAAAAAAATGCTGCTTTTGCGAGGAAAGACTGCCCAGATATAAATGTCAACGATAAAATGTACACTTTTGATTGTTTAAGAATGTACACTTTTGTTTTTTAGTACCCCTGCAAGATTTATTCGCAGGGGCACTTAGTGAATCAATCAAATGGACTAATG
>NZ_RBZO01000018.1:70007-85902 GCF_003628445.1 Oceanobacillus bengalensis | reverse complement strand
CTATAGAATACGAATTAAAAAAAGAGCCTAAATCGACTCTTAATTTAAGGTTGTCTAAAAATCATATTTTTTAATTAGTGTGAGGGGAATTTGACAGTTTCGTTCATATCAGTCTACGTGTATTGCCTCCACTAGTAATGTGCACTACCGCGATACACCCTGGAAATTTGCTGTTAAATCCAATTATGAACGCTGATGAAGCAGAGAGCTTAATTAGCTCTTCATGAAGGTGAGAGCAATTCCAAAAAACGTATTTGTATGGGTTAGGACCATACATTAATCTGAAAATTTTTACTAGCGCAGGCAGAATACGAAGACTCCTACGGGAAAAGCACGTGTCCGAAGACACCTTAGAAGCGTTCTTTGCTTCTGAGGGGGCTGAGGCCGTGCCCGTGGAAAGCGAAGTATTCTGCCGGAGCGATGATAAGCTCTGAATTTCCATAAAGGTGAGCGAGAGTATACTAAAAGCTATATCGTGTTTTTTATTAATAACAACAATCAATACGAAAAGAGCCAAAATATTTGGAGGGACCAAGATGAAAGACGTTATTACGATTGGGGAAGCGATGATTGCATTTAACCCGAATGCTACGGGACCAATGAAATTTGTAAATGGATTTGAAAAGAATATTGGTGGAGCAGAGCTTAATTTGGCGATTGGTTGTGCGCGCTTGGGTCTTGAAACGGGTTATATTAGCCGTTTAGGAAATGATGAATTTGGAAGATATATTTTAAATTTTGCCCGTGGTGAAGGAATTGATGTCTCACAAGTGGAGTTTGTCAGCGGCTATCCAACTTCCTTGAATTTTAAAGAAATCATGGAAGATGGCAATGTACGGACGTTTTATTATCGTGATAAATCACCAACGCTTGCGATGACGGCAGATGACTTAGATGAGAATTATTTTAGGGAAGCGAAAATTCTACACATTACCGGGATATATCCAGCTATTGGTTCGGTAAACATTGCAGTTATCCACCGAGCAATGGAACTTGCAAAGAAGCATGGGGTGAAGATTTCCTTTGACCCGAATATTCGGCTTCGCATGTGGAGTAAGGAAGAAGCAAGAGAGGTGCTTTCTAAGATTTTGCCACATGTCGATATTCTGCTAGCTGGTGATGAAGAGATGGATATTATCATTGGCGAGAAGGATCCAATGGCAATTATAGAAAAAGCGAAGGAATTGGGAATCTCCTTTGTTGCTGTCAAACAAGGGGATAAAGGTTCTGTTGGCTATTATAATGGGGAAATAGTTGAAGCATCTCCAGTGAAGGCCTCGAAGGTTGTGGATACGGTTGGGGCTGGAGATGGTTTTAATGCAGGTGCCATTTATGGAATTTTACATGATTGGTCACTAGAGAAGACGCTACATTTTGCTAATACGATCGGTTCCATGGTCGTAGGTGTAAAAGGTGATAATGAGGGCTTGCCGTATTATGAAGATGTGCAAGCAAGGCTTGGTGAAGTAGAACGGATTGAAAGATAGGTGAAATGAGGTGGCTGAAGTGAAATTACAATTAGCATTGGATCGATTAACAAGAGAAGAATCCATTCGCATTACGAAAGAAACGGAAGAAAGCATTGATATCATCGAAATTGGGACAGGAGTTATTAAGGAATACGGGATGTCCATTATTCGGGAATTCAGAGCGCTATTTCCTGATAAAACGATTTTGGCTGATATGAAAACATGTGATGCTGGAAAACATGAAGCCCGTCAAGCGTTTGAAGCAGGTGCAGACATTACGACAGTGATGGCCTTTTCTTCGGACTTAACGATTAAAGATACGTTACAGGTTGCAGAAGAAATGGGAAGGCGCGTGATGATTGACTTGTTGGAGGTTGATTCAAGGGAGCGTGTAGCTGAATTAAAGGAACTTGGCGTGGAGCTTGTTAGCCTGCACGTTGGAAAAGATAAACAGACAGAGGGGAAATTCAATACACGTTTGTTTGAGTTAGTAGACGGTTTTGATTTCGAAGTTGCCGTTGCTGGCGGTATCAATTTGGAGAACTTACCTGCCATTATCGAACACAAGCCAGATATTGTCATAGCAGGCAGTTCGATAACAGCAGCTAAAGCCCCAGGAAAAATCGCAGCCAAAATGAAAAAGTAGCTGGATTGTGGATTGTGATTGTGGTGCCTGTCACTTGTCGAGTTTTGACTGATGTTGTCGAAAATCGAATGGTGGCAGGCATTTTAAAGTGAAACTAAAATATAATCGTTTTGTTTTGATGTACAATGATGCGGTCTTCCAGATGCCATTTTACGGCACGAGAAAGGACACGTCTTTCAATGGATTGACCAATCTTCTTCAACCCTGCTTCATTATGTGCATGGCTCACTCTTTCGATATCCTGCTCAATGATTGGTCCTTCGTCTAAATCATTCGTCACATAGTGAGAAGTGGCACCAATCATTTTAACCCCACGCTCATATGCGCGTTTATACGGATTCGCACCGACAAAGGCAGGTAAAAAGGAATGGTGAATATTGATGAGGCGATTTTCAAAATCCTCAACAAAATCGGGTGTGAGGATTTGCATGTAGCGGGCTAAAACGATGACATCAATATGATTCTCTTTAAGGATTTGCTTTTGTTTTTGTTCGACTTCGTGCCTGATGTTTTTATTTGCCGGGATGTAATAAAAAGGGATACCAAATGATTCAACGATTTCTCTAGCTGTTTCGTGATTGCTAATTACAAGAGATATATTCCCCATCAAATCACCACTTTGCCACTCCCAAAGCAATTCTAGTAAGCAGTGAATCTCTTTTGATACAAAGATGGCAATGTTTTTCATATCTTCAACAAACATAAGCTTCCAATCCATGTTGAAATGATCCGCAATGGCCCCGAAATCATTCTCTAATTCTTCACGTTTATTCTCAAGGTTATGGCATACAAATTCAATACGCATAAAGAATTCACCGCCTGCAGGGTCAAGTGTATATTGATTGGATTCTACAATATTTGCATTATGTCTATGCAAAAAATGTGATACAGCTGCGACAATCCCTTGTTGGTCTGGACATTTTATTAAAAAACGGGCTCTATTTTTATTCGTATCTGCAAAGCGTTGCAGACTCTTCTCTTGAAAGCTATTCATTTTACAATCCCACCTTACTCTATTTATTTTACAAATTATATCAGTATTATAAGGTGCCTGTCACTTGTCGGTTTTTGTTGGATTATGTCGAAAACCGAACGGTGACAGGCACCGCCCCTTCCATGTATAATAGGAGCAATATAGGTTCTGAGGGGAGAGGTTACTGTTGCCAATTAATGTACCAAGTGATTTACCGGCAAGTGAGAGCTTGAAGAAGGAAAAAATCTTTGTAATGGATGAGGGTAGGGCGAGCACACAGGATATCCGTCCACTTAACATACTTATTTTGAATCTAATGCCAGAAAAGGAAAAGACAGAATTACAACTTCTAAGATTACTTGGTAACACTCCATTACAAGTCAATATCTCATTCTTGAGAACTGCAACCCATCGTTCTACACATGTTAGCAATTACCATTTGGATAATTTTTACACAACTTTTGAAAAGGTGAAGAATCGTCGTTTTGATGGCATGATCATAACGGGTGCGCCGATTGAGCACTTGGAATTCGAGGATGTAAACTATTGGGATGAGCTCACTACAATTATGGACTGGACAGAAAAAAACGTGACTTCAACACTACATATTTGCTGGGGAGCTCAAGCTGCTTTGAGTTATTATTATGGTATTCGAAAATATGCTTTACCAAAGAAATGTTTCGGCATTTTTAACCACCATGTTCGTGACCGAAAAATTAAGCTTGTGCGTGGATTTGACGACCTATTTCGGGCACCACATTCCAGACACACGAATGTTTCTAGGAAGAAAATTGAAAACCATCCCGATTTACAATTACTTTCGGTAACAGAGGACGGGGATCCGTTTATAATCATGTCTCGTGATACGAAGAACATTATGATTACAGGCCATCTTGAATACGACGCGACTACCCTTGCTGAGGAATACGAACGTGATGTAGAAAAAGGGGAAGAGATTGAATTACCAGTTAACTATTTTCCAAATGGAGATGTAAATGAACAGCCGCTACACACATGGCGGTCGCATAGTCATTTACTGTTTTCTAACTGGTTGAATTACTATGTTTACCAAGAAACACCTTTTGAGTGGTAAAGGGCATCTGGACTTATTGTGCTCGGGCTTGTTTTTATAAAAATATAAACAAGTTGTCGGGATTATGGATTATGCTTGTGTTTCCATAGATAGCAGTGGAACTAAGGGTCAGATACGTACCTGTCACTGTTCGGATGATGACAAATATCGACATATTCCGACAAGTGACAGGCACCTTTTACAACAATGGTTGGGATGTGTTTTTTTCTTCTGTTGATAGGATGTTCATAAAGTAATAGACGAACACACCGCCATCGGAAATATGTCTTTCGGATACGCCCATTTTGACGAAGGACTCTAATCTTTCTTCCGCGTCTTTTAGGGATAGCCTTGTATTAGAGGCTAGCTCAGCGATCGTTATCTTTCCATTCATTTTTGCAACAAGTTTTAGTATCTCATTCTCCAATGAATCTTCAGCACGCTTTGCAGCTCGTTTCCGCATTTTTGAACACAAAAATATTCCAAATAGTAACGGAATAATACCAATTGTGATACCTAACGCGATGTCCACACTAATAGAAGCTTCTGGTAAGGAATAGTCCGTATCGAGGACATAAATTAAAAAAATAGCAGTTAAAAGAAAACCAAATAAAGAAATAATAATACCGATAATAAAAACAATCATTTCTTTGACATTCACTTATTTTCCACCTCGAATCATTTTTAAGGCCTACGATATCTTCCTATATTTTGATTCAATTTTTAATCGCTGTCAATATGAGAAAATGCCTGTCAACACGAAGCTTTTCGACAAAATCCGACAAGTGACAGGCACCCATCAAAAAGAAGGAAATTATGTTCTGAGTCTGTTACGATAGAGGTATATGTAAATTTTATTTTAGAGGAGGTAATATATGGATTTTAATGGAGGGACGAATGGTCCAACACAGGAGCAAATGGATAAGTTTAAAAAACTTGGCAGTCGCTTTGGGGTTATCTTTGGAATATTACTATTCGTATTTATTTTGGGAACGATTGGGATTAAATGGTTTACAGATTACATATGGATGGATTCTCTTGATTTTGGGACCGTGTTTACAACCATTTTCACGACGAAAATCTTACTTGGAGTTGCAGGGTTTATCCTGTTTACAGCCATTACATATGTAACGCTATTTTGGATTAAGCGTTCCTATACGACACATTTTGATCCACACCAGCTACCAGCCCTTTTCCAGCAGAAAAAGGCCATCAACTGGATTATTACAGGGATCGCTTTATTTATCGGGATAATTGGTAGTCTTACGGTTCAAGGCTTAGGATGGGAGCCAGCACTTAAATTAATGAATCATGTTTCATTTGGTGAAACAGACCCATTCTTTAATATGGACATATCCTTTTATATGTTCTTGCTGCCATTCTTGAATTTTATTGTAAATCTACTACTCAGTTTGGCTGTTTTCGTTTTAATTGCAGAGGTGTTAGCATATTCTGTTTTCCATATGTATCGTATGAGTCGCTCTGCACAAACACATCTTGGTGTGACCGTACTAATTGTAGGGATACTTATTGCTCTTACGCATCTACTTGAACCTTTTGAAACGCTGCTAACGAATCATGTAAATCTTTTCCAAGAAAGTGTTGTACACGGACTTAGTTTTACAGATCGCTTGGTAAATATACCTGCTTCTTATATTCTAGCAGCATTCGCTATTATTGCAGCTATATGGGTAATTGTTGCGCTTAGAAAAGGGAAATTGCAGGCTATCCTTACACCAGTTGTCATCTATTTTGCCTTGATCATTTTAGGGCAGGGTGCATCTGTTGTTGTTCAGAATTTTGTTGTTTCTCCAAATGAATATAACAGAGAAGCACCATATTTACAGCATAATTTAGATTTTACAAGGGCTGCATATGATCTAGAAAATATGGAGGAAAAAGAGCATCCAGGCAATACGGAATCGCTTGATGAGGACTTACTAGAACGAAATGCACTAACAATTAATAATGTACGAATTAATGATGCAAGGCCGCTACTCGATATTTATAATCAGTTGCAAACATTCCGAACGTATTATCAGTTCAATGATATTGATATTGATCGTTATGAAATTGATGGAGAGTATCAACAAGTCTTCATCGGTGCAAGAGAACTCAATACGGTTGACCTACCAGAACAAGCACAAACCTGGGTGAACCAAAACCTGCGCTATACGCATGGTTACGGAGTTGCGATGAGTCAAGTGAATGATGTTACTTCTCAGGGTCAGCCAGAGTACCTGGTGCGTAATTTGCCACCACAAGGGGAACTCGACATTACAAGGCCGCAGATTTACTTTGGTGAGGAAGATTACGATAGTGTCATTGTCGACACAGAAGTAGATGAGTTTGATTACCCAGCAGGTGAAGAAAATGTAACGAATCGTTACGAAGAAGAAGCTGGTATTCCCCTTTCTGGGTTAAATCGTTTATTATTTGCGATGGATGAGGGTTCGTTCCGTATATTAGTGTCCGGCCAAATTACTGGAGACAGTAAGTTACTTCAAACAAGAAATATCATGGACCGTGTAAATCGGATTGCACCGTTCTTTGAATACGACGAGGATCCATATGTCTTTGTTCGTGATGATGGTAGTCTTGCATGGATGTTGGACGCGTACTTAATTGAAGAAGGCTATCCATATGCAGAAAGCTATGAAGGTCGCAATAATTATATTAAGAATCCAGTAAAAGTTGTGGTAGATGCGTACACTGGGGAAGTTGATTTTTATATCACAGATCCTGATGAACCATTAGTTCAGACGTATCAAAATATGTTCCCAGAACTTTTCACAGAAGAAATTCCTGACGATGTCCGCAGTCACTTCCGTTATCCAGAACGCCTCTTTAAGGTAGAAGCAGAGATGTTTGGAACGTATCATATGACGAATTTGGAATTGTTCTATAATCGCGAAGATTACTGGCAGTTCCCGACGGAGAGATATTATAGCGATGATATCGAAATGAATCCGTACTATATGACGATGAAACTACCTGAATATGATGAAGAGGAATTTATTTTGATGATGCCATATACACCACGAAATCGTCAGAATATGATTGCTTGGATTGGTGTACGAAATGATGGGGAACATTACGGTGAAAAAATTGTATACCGTTTTCCTAAACAGGAAAATGTCTATGGACCTCAGCAAATTGAAAACCGAATCAATCAAGATCCGGTAATTTCACAAGAATTAAACTTATGGTCTCAAGGTGGTTCTTCGGTTATACGGGGAAATCTCTTGGCTGTTCCGATTGAAGACACCATTTTGTATGTGGAGCCGATTTATATTGAGTCCTCCAATGAAACCTCCTTACCAGAAGTGAAGCAGGTAATCCTAGCCTATGGGGATTATATTGTGATGGAGGCAACATTTGATGATGCACTAGATGAATTGATGAGAATGGTTGACTCAGGAGTAGCACCAGAACAACTGCCTGAGGCGGATGGTGATGATCCTGAAACTGGTGATGGTGATGTCCCTGGTGAAACAGAGGATGGTACCGAGGGATCTGACGATGCTGAGGGCGAAGCAGGAACCGAAGCACCAATTCTGAATGCAGATGAAACACTACAAGAATTATCTGATCGCTTTAACGCCTATCAAGATGCACTAGCAGAAGGAAACTGGCAAGAAGCAGCAGAAATTATGACCGAAATTGAAAATATGCTTGAATAACGAAAAGCATAAGCGACCGGTTAGCGACGTACGGACATGAGGGAAGTCTTGCTAGTCGCTGGAGCTGGATGAATAACGAAGGAAAAGGTACTAGACGCAAACGCTAGTACCTTTTCTATTTTGGGCATTCGGGTGCCCATTCGGGGTGCCTGTCACTTGTCGAGATTTGTCGTACGTTGTCGAAATACGAACGGTGACAGGCACCCCAAAAAATCTTTTGATATCCCTAGATTTTGATATTCCTAGGCAAGGTGGTATGGGATTTTGAATGTCACGTTAATGATAGGCTTCCTTTTTAACGAAATGTGCACAGAAAGTACTGTGAACTGGTATTTCGCTGGTTTTGACATTACTCCCGAAATTGTTTATCGTGTTGGTAATTAGGAAGGGGGTGAGAATATGGCGAGAAAGAATAGAATATGGATGCCAGGCCATTTCTATCATATTGTAAGCCGTGGAAATTGGCGCGGTGACTTATTTAAAGAGGAAGCAGATTATAAGATATTTTTACACATCCTTCGTGAAATCAATGAGAAAACACCCATTGAATTAGCCTCCTACTGCCTCATGACGAATCACTATCATCTTCAATTACGCTCTACGGAACTTCCAATCTCGAAAGTTATGGCATTTATCAATAAAAGGTACGCAGATTACCATAACAATAAGTATGAAGTATCGGGCCATGTATTTGAAAAGCGATATTATGGAGAATTCATCGATTCACCACTAGGAATGCTTAAAGTAAGCAAGTACATCCATCTTAATCCACTAGAAGCTGATATGGTAAATGATCCTTTGAGGTACAGGTGGAGTAGTTATTTGTATTATCTTCATACGAAAGGTACAGACATCCTTAAACCAAATGCTGTATTGGATTATTTTACAGGAGACGAATCGGAGAAACGCAGGAGATATGTGCAATACATGGAGGAAAAAGAAGAGAGTCCATTGGTAATCCAATTATGATACACACTATGATCGTCTAATAAGCTACAGTAATCATGCATATTTTCATGCAACCGACAGCATTCGACAATTTTCGAGGAGTGACAGGCACCGCTAAATTTGTTAAATTATATAGTATAAGTAATTTTCTGTATAGTTAGCATTTAGGGAATAGGTTGAAATCCCCTTTTTCAGGGAAAATGAGGTGAGTATAGTGGTTGAATTACAAGAGAAAAATCTTCATTTAGGTGAAATACTTAAGAAGATGGGGCGTGTCATTGTTGCTTTTTCTGGTGGTGTTGATAGTGCTGTTGTACTGAAGCGTGCCCAGCAGGAATTGGGAGATAATGTGCTTGCGGTTATTGTTAAGTCTGAGCTGTTTCGTAAATCAGAATATAATGCTGCGGTGAAATTTGCTGAGGACTTGGGTGTAAGCGTTCGCCAAATCGAAATGAAAGAACTGGACCATCCAGCGATTGCTGCCAATAATCCTGATAGCTGGTATTATAGTAAAAAACTATTGTACACACACCTTAATGAATTGGCGGAAGAATTAGATTATCCATATGTTTTAGATGGGATGATTATGGATGATATGGAAGACTTTCGGCCAGGACTCAAGGCAAGGACGGAAGAAGGCATTCGTAGTGTACTTCAAGAGGCCCACTTTTATAAAAAAGAGGTTCGTGCCCTTGCGAAAGAACTAGATTTGCCTGTTTGGAATAAATTGGCGTCATGTAGTTTAGCGTCAAGATTCCCATATGGAACGAAACTTGATAAACAAAAAGTAGATCAAGTAAATCAAGCTGAGCTTTATTTGAAAGGGATTGGTTTCGACGAGGTTCGTGTGCGCTATCATGAGAATGTTGCCCGAATCGAAGTGACGGCTGAGAAAATTGCGGAGCTCATTACGAAACGTACAGAAGTTCAACATAAACTCGTGTTCCTAGGTTTTGATTATGTTTCAGTTGACCTCCGTGGATATCGGACAGGGAGCATGAACGAAGTGTTACCTGAAGCGGCGGGTGATAAAATCGCAGCTAATGCGTAAATAAAGCAACTGATGAGAAAATTCCATAGCAGTTTTTGATCTCCATGCAGATTGAAAACTGCTATTTTTTCGGAGCCTTTTCGGAGCCTTTTCGGTGCCTGTCACTTGTCGGGTTTTGTCGAATTGGTCAGGTGGCGAGGGTATGAGATTTTCATTAAAAAAATAAAGGGGTAGTTTGCGATGAAAGTACTATATTTTGATTGTTTTTCTGGTTTAAGTGGTGATATGACGATCGGTGCCCTCCTTGATGCAGGGGCTGACTTTTCCCATTTAGAAAAAGAACTGAAAAAATTACATATAGAAGATGAATACGAATTAAAGATTGATAAAATCGTGAAAAATGGGATCACTAGCACAAAATTTGATGTTATTTTAAAAAATGATGGACAACTACATTCACATATCGGGCATGCGCACGGTCACGCACACGGGGAACATGCGCACACCCATACGCATCATGACCACGCCGACACGCATCAGCATCACGATCATTCACATACACATGACGAAAATCACGATCATTCACACGATCATTCACACGATCATTCACACCAACATGAGCATGGGCATCATCACCACCATCATCATGAGCATCACCATGACCATGGACACGCACATCACCATGACCATCATCATCGTGCCTACCGTGATATTGTTAAGCTGATTGATGATGCTGAGCTTTCGTCAAAAGTAAAAGAAATGGCATTAGCAATGTTTAAAAAAATTGGTGAAGCAGAAGGACGGATTCATGGATTAGCGCTACAAGATGTACATTTTCATGAAGTAGGTGCTGTGGACTCGATTATTGATATTGTTGGGACTGCTATATTGATTGACCAGTTGGGTGTTGATACGATTAAATCTGCAGCAGTGCCAACTGGATTTGGAAAAATTCATATTGACCATGGCATATACCCCGTACCAGCGCCCGCTACATTGGAAATCTTACGAGGTGTGCAGGTAGTGGAAAGTGAAATAAAGGCAGAGCTCACTACTCCAACTGGTGCTGCGATAGTAGCCGTTTTGGCAAGTGAATTTTGTTCTTTTCCATCGATGAAAGTAACAGAAATTGGCTATGGCGCGGGAACGAAGACATTTCCAAACCACCCAAATGTGTTACGTGTCGTAATTGGAGAACAATAGCACACATATAAGCAGTACACATATTCGACAAAATAAGACAAATTTCGAGGAGTGACAGGCACCGTATGGAAGATATTTTAAAGCAGGTTCGGGATGGGTCGTTAAGTGTTGAGGAAGCAAAAAGAAGATTAGCTACGTATGAGGATTTAGGTTTTGCGAAAGTTGACCATCACAGAGAGAAGCGCCAAGGATTTCCAGAAATCATTTATGGGGAAGGGAAAACCGCCCAGCAAGTTATTTCCATTCTTGAAGCAATGAAAGCCAAGCAAAATGACGTACTAATAACAAGAATTTCTGAGGGGAAGGCAGAACAAATTTTAAAAGTCCATCCAGAGTTTACTTATGAGGAAATTGCAGAAATCATGTACTGGAAAGCAGAATCCAAGCGACAAGAATCAAGTGGATACATTGCAATCCTTTGTGCGGGGACGTCAGATTTACGAGTGGCAGAAGAAGCTGCAATTACAGCAGAGGTACTTGGAAGCAATGTACGGCGCTTTTATGATGTTGGGGTCGCTGGAATACACCGGTTGTTGGATCAGATGGGGGACATTCAGGAAGCAACGGTCTCCATTGTTGTAGCTGGAATGGAGGGTGCGCTTCCTAGTGTTGTAGGAGGTCTTGTATCACATCCCGTTATCGCTGTGCCAACGAGTATTGGTTACGGGGCAAGCTTTCAAGGGTTGTCGGCTTTACTAACGATGCTTAATTCATGTGCAAGTGGTGTTAGTGTTGTAAATATAGATAACGGATTTGGTGGAGCATATAATGCGGTAATGATTGACCGAATTGCACGAGGCGGAAAATGATTGGGCGTGTGTGCATGCAACACGAACTTTTACTTAAAGGGGGCTTAATAATTGGTAGCAGTAAAACATCCTCCAAATAATGAGCATATTGACGAAGAAATGATGAAGATGGAAGTTAACCTTGATGATATATCGGGTGAGTGGCTTGGTTACGTGATGGACAAGCTCTTTGAAGCTGGGGCAAATGATGTTTTTTATACGCCGATTTTTATGAAGAAAAATCGCCCTGGTGTCCTTTTGCAATTACTCACGGCAAGTAACACATTAGACAAAATGAAAAATATCCTACTCAAGGAAACAACAACGCTTGGAATTCGCTATTACCCAATTACTGTGCATCGTATGGAACGTAGATTTATAGAAATTGAAACAAAATGGGGCCCTGTAACTGTCAAGCAAGGCATCGATCAGGGGCATGTTTTCCAAAGTTCACCAGAGTACGAAGATTGCAGGAAAATAGCTGAAACACACAATATCCCTTTAAAGGAAGTCTACGCAGCAGTCTGGAGAAAAATCGACAAGTGACAGGCACCGTTCGGTTTTCGACAAAAATCGACTGAAAATGGATGGCTTTTTCTTATAAAAAATTAATAAAAGTTGTGACAATTTTGTGATATATTATTACTAGTAATTCCAAAATACACACACATCACATATTCGACATAAAACAACAAAATCCGACAGGTGACAGGCACCACAAGAGGGGGAGAAAGATGAAAGTTTTTGTTAGATTATTCATGTTTGCGATATTGATTGTGTTTTTAGCTGCGTGCTCGGGAGCAGATGAAACCGATAACACGAGTGACTCAGGAGCAGCAAATACAGGAGAAACAGACGCAAATATAGAACAAGGGCAGTCTGACGGTACGATAAAAATTGCAATGAGCACGGAAGTAGATAATTTAGATCCATACCTGTCCGCAGCAACGGACACCCAGTCAATGATGGATAATGTATTTGATGGTTTACTCGACACGAATGAAGCAGGAGAATTGGTTCCAGCTATTGCAGAAGACTATCAAATTTCTGATGATGGTTTGACTTATACATTCCAGCTAAAAGAGGGAATCTTATTCCATGATGGATCTGATTTAACTGCAGAGGATGTTGTCTACTCTTACACAAAACTTGGCGGCTTAAATGGGGACGAGCCATTATCTTCACAGTTTGCAATCATTGATACAATCGAAGCAACATCCGATTATGAAGTAGTGATTACGTTAAAAGAAAATAACTCAGCTTTCTTGGCAGCAAATATTCGTCCAATTGTGCCAGCGGATTATGAGGAGCAAAGTACAAAGCCAATCGGTGCTGGACCTTTTAAATTCGAAAGCTACCAAGTTGGACAAACGTTAACACTTGTGAAAAATGAAGATTACTATGATCGAGAAAAAGTTCCACAAATAGAGGAAGTGCAATTTGTTGTCATGCCAGACGCAGAGTCTACTATATTGGCAATGCAAGCTGGGGACATCGATATTTACCCAGGAATTGGTACACAAGGCTTGTTACAATTAGAAGATAACGTTAATACAGTCCAAGGACCACAAAACATGGTTCAGTTGATGGCACTCAATCATGACGTGGAGCCACTTAACGATGTCAACGTACGCAAGGCTATTAATCTAGCAATTGATAAGGACATGATCATTGATATGGTTGCTGATGGACAAGGGACGAAATTGGGATCAAATTTTAGCCCTGCAATGGAATTTTACTATGAAGAGGGGTTAGAAGATTATTACAAACCAAATGTTGATGAGGCAAAGGCACTCCTAGCAGAAGCAGGCTATGCAGATGGTTTTGACCTCGAATTAACGGTACCATCGGATTATCAATTCCATGTCGATACAGCACAAGTTATCGTCGAGCAACTAAGCCAGGTCGGAATTAACGTGGAGATTAAATTGATTGAGTTTAGTTCATGGCTTGAGACGGTTTATCAGGATGCACAATATGAGGCAACAGTCATTTCATTTACTGGAAAACTAGATCCATATGAAGTATTAAAACGATACATTAGTGATTATGATTCGAACTTTGTAAACTATGAAAACACCGCATATGATGCCCTCATGGAAGAAGCTGCACTAGCTACAGATGAAACGGCTATGGCGGAAAAATATAAAGCTGCACAACGCTTGTTAACAGAAGATGCTGTAAGTGTATTTATAATGGACCCAGACCGAACAACGGCTATGCAAGAAGGACTAGAAGGCTTTAAAATGTATCCTATTCAAAAATTCAACCTAGAGGATGTAAAGTTTACAGAATAGATAGTTAGGAGTCTAAGACGTGAAAGATTTCCTTTATAAACTAACTAGTTTTATCGTAACGATATTCATGGTCTCGCTTATTATATTTTTTGTTTTTCAATTGCTACCAGGGAATCCTGCGCAGATTATGCTAGGCATGGATGCGGATCCCGCACAAATTGAACAGCTTGAAAAAGAATTAGGGCTTGATTATCCACCACATGAGCGCTATATGGATTGGATTACAGGTGTACTACAGGGGGATCTAGGTGAATCTCTAAGGTACGGGCTTCCGGTTAGCGATATTCTGGCTGACCGGATCCCAGTAACCTTTTCCCTTGCGATTATTTCCCTTAGCTTAACTGTTCTCATCGGTCTTCCACTTGGAATTCTGATTGCTAGGGCTGATGGAAAGTGGAGCGCTGTTTTTCTAAACATTATCACACAATTAGGCATTTCCATCCCTTCCTTTTGGTTTGGATTTCTTTTAATTTTACTATTTGGCGTTATATTAGGGTGGTTTCCTACCTATGGATATGTCCCGTGGTCAGAGGATTTCTTTGGTGCGCTCAGGTCCTTCTTCTTGCCGTCGCTTGCGATTGCTATCGGGAATATTGCCATCGTCATTCGCTACTTAAGAAATACGATTTTAGACCAGGCAAAAATGGATTATGTACGTACGGCAAGGGTAAAAGGTTTAAAAATGCGCACGATTTTATACGGGCATATTTTAAGGAATTCTCTCATACCAGTATTGACGATAATGGGATTAATTATCGCGGATACGATTGGCGGAAGCATCATTATTGAAAATGTTTTTTCTCTTCCAGGCCTTGGAAATCTACTCATTCAATCGATTTCTTCTAGGGATTTTCCACTTGTGCAATCCATGGTGCTCTATATTGCTGTTTTTGTGTTGCTGATTAATTTTATTGTAGATATTCTTTACAAAATCATTGATCCGAGAATAAGGCTGAAGGGGTGAGCTCATGAGACAAACAAAGAGTATACCGCTTTACCTCGGAATAATATTGGTTCTTATCCTTCTAGTGATGATGGTTGTGAGCATCTTTTACACACCATATGATCCAAACATGATGGACCCGATGAATAAGTTAGCAGCTCCCTCAGTTGAGCACCCGTTTGGTACGGATAATTTTGGGAGAGATATTTTAAGTAGGGTAATGGAAGGCTCGCAAACTGCTTTTATCATTGGTTTTACAGCTGTAACGATTGGGTTAGTCTTTGGGTTTATATTGGGGGCAAGTGCTGGATATTTTGGCGGTTGGATCGATGAAATCATTAGTCGCTTTATCGATGCGATGCTTGCTTTTCCTGGGATACTACTTGCGATTATGCTTATCTCCGTATTTAGTACAGGAATGACGAATACAATAATTGCGCTTGGAATCATGAGCATCCCATCTTTTGCCCGTATTATCCGAAGTAGCTTTATTCAATACAAGCAATTTGACTTTGTAAAGGCAAGTATTGCAAAAGGTGCTGGTGCAATACGGATAATTGTGCAGCATATTTTGCCAAATGTTGTTTCTCCGATTCTAGTTGCTGCTGCATTAAGTTTTTCGGGATCAATCCTTGCTGAATCAGGGCTTAGCTATTTGGGGCTTGGTGTGCAGCCCCCCGACCCAAGTTGGGGAAGGATGTTAAAAGAAGCACAGCCATATATTGCATCAGCACCGTGGTATGTGATAATTACGGGAATTGTCATCACGGTGATGGTACTCGGCTTTAATTTACTCGCAGATGGACTGCGTGATAGGCAGGATAAAAGAACGTAGAAATCCCGAGAAGAGAGCAGAAATCCAGAGAAGAGCGCAGAAATCCC
>NZ_RBZO01000018.1:0-69911 GCF_003628445.1 Oceanobacillus bengalensis | reverse complement strand
TCCCGAGAAGAGAGCAGAAATCCCGAGAAGAGAGCAGAAATCCCGAGAAGAGAGCAGAAATCCCGAGAAGAGAGCAGAAATCCCGAGAAGAGAGCAGAAATCCCGAGAAGAGAGCAGAAATCCCGAGAAGAGAGCAGAAATCCAGAGAAGAAAGCAGATATCCAGAGAAGAGAGCAGAAATCCCGAGAAGAGAGCAGAAATCCAGAGAATTCCATTAGACCATGCTTCACAAAAAAATATTAGCAATGTCTGATTCAACGTTTATAGCAATAGTAAACATCACAAAAATAGCCTAACTAATTGATTAGGGGGATTTAACCATGAACACACCATTGTTAGCCATTGACCATTTGGATGTTTCCTTTCAGTTCAATGATGGAAAATATAAAGCACTTGAAAATATAACTTTTTCCGTTGCAGATAATGAAGTGGTTGGGATTGTTGGTGAATCAGGTTGTGGGAAAAGTTTGACAGCACAGGCGATTCTTGGGATTTTACCAGAGAATGCATGTATTGATCAAGGAAGTATCACATTTAAAGGTGCAAATTTAGTAGAACTTGAAGAAAGAAAATGGGAGGATGTTCGTGGGAAATCGATATCCATGATTTTTCAAGAACCAATGACAGCGCTCAACCCACTTCTTACGATTGGCAAGCAGATTTCAGAAGTGTTGAAGAAACATACGAATCTTTCAAAGGCCGAAATAAGAGAAAGAACAATTGCAATGATGAGGGAAGTTGGACTTCCTAGGGCAGAGGCGTTGTATAAATCCTACCCTCATCAATTATCGGGTGGAATGCGGCAGCGGGTTGTTATTGCAATGGCACTTATTGTCCAGCCGGATTTAATTATTGCGGATGAGCCAACGACAGCACTTGATGTTACCATTCAAGCCCAAATTTTAGAGTTGTTTAAACAAATCAAAGAGACGCGGAAAGCTTCGATGATGTTTATTTCCCATGATTGGGGAGTCATCCGAAGTATTTGTGATCGTGTACTTGTTATGTATGCAGGACGAATTGTCGAAGAGGGTAGCCTTTCAGAGATTTTACAAAATCCGAAACATCCTTATACGAAAGGGCTTATCGAAGCAATACCAGACCACCGAAAAAGAGGGAAGGCACTTTTTACCATTCCAGGGAAAGTTCCACCGCTTAAAGAAAGAAAAGGAGGCTGTCCGTTTACTGATAGGTGTTCACGTCGTATGAATATTTGTGCTGAATCGTTTCCAGATTCGGTTACATTTGATTCGAACAAGGAGCAAACGGTGAACTGTCATCTTTATAGCAAAGAAGGTGTGCTTACGTCATGACAATAGCCATTGTGGAAGTAGAGAATTTACATAAGCATTTTAAGCAAAAATCTTCACTTGTAAAGGCGGTAAATGGGGTTAGTTTTACACTGTATGAAGGCGAAACCTTTGGATTAGTTGGAGAAAGCGGCTGTGGGAAATCAACAACTGGAGAAGTATTACTGCAATTAACGAAACAAACGAGTGGTATTGTGAAATATAAGGGGAGGGATGTCACAAGCTTCTCTAAGAAGGAATTGAAAAACTGGAGAAAAGATGTCCAAATCGTCTTTCAGGATCCTTATTCATCGCTAAATCCGAAAAAAAACGTTGGCTGGATTTTAAATGAGCCATTGAGGATACATCAGATAGGGAATAGGGCAACACGCTTTGAAAAAGTTTTGCGGACGCTTGAAGATGTTGGCTTGGACGCCTCTTATTTAGAGCGATTCCCACATGAATTAAGTGGTGGACAACGGCAGCGTGTGGCGATTGCTTCTGCCATTATTTTGGATCCCGTGTTCATTGTCATTGATGAGGGAGTGTCAGCGCTGGATGTATCGGTACAGGCACAAATACTAAATTTATTGAAGGAATTGCAAAGAAAATATAAATTGACCTATCTTTTTATTTCTCATGATCTAAATGTTGTCCAGTACTTTTGTGATCGTATTGCCGTGATGTATCTTGGTGAAATTGTGGAAATAGGAAAAACAGAGGAGATTAGCGCGGCACCAAAGCATCCTTATGCAGAGGCATTGTTCTCTGCTATCCCGATGCATGATGAAGATGACAGACGAATTGTATTAGAAGGAGACCTTCCAGATCCATCTAACCCACCAAGTGGTTGCCCCTTTCATACGAGATGTGCGTATGCACTAGAAATTTGCAGGAGTGAAAAGCCAATTGCCCGCTCAGTTGGCGATGGCACACATAAAGTGAGCTGTCATTTATCGGTGCCTGTCACTTGTCGGAATTTGTCGAAAACCGAACAGTGACAGGCGCTGTTGTCGAAATATTTCCCAAGAAATAATATTTTGTGGAAATACGGCACTACTTGTATGTACAAAATGCCCTTTGTTTTAGGGCTCTTTAACGTTATAATAGAGACATATACATATTATAATTTGGAATAGTGAACGGAGGAATTTTTTTGAGTTGGGAAACAAACTATAAAAAGTGGAAAGAATTTAATCATCTTGATGAAGAATTAGCATCACAACTGAGGGAAATAGAAGCTGACGCAAAGCTATTAGAAGATAGTTTCTACAAGACGTTAGAATTCGGAACAGGTGGTATCCGTGGTGAACTAGGACCTGGAACAAATCGTATGAATATCTATACCATACGTAAGGCCTCAGAAGGATTAGCGAGATACATAGAAGCACATGGTGAAGAAGCAAAAAACCGTGGAGTCGTAATCGCGTTTGATAGTCGATTTAAGTCACCCGAATTTGCGATGGAGGCAGCAAAAACACTTGGTGGGCACGGGATACATACATATGTTTTTGAAACTTTACGTTCAACACCCGAACTATCTTTTGCGGTTCGTTATTTGAATGCTTATAGTGGAATTGTTATCACGGCTAGCCACAATCCAAAGGAATACAATGGATATAAGGTGTATGGTGAAGACGGTGCACAGATTTCACCAGCAATTGCTGAAGAAGTTATTGCCGAAGTAAATGGCGTAGAAAATGAGCTTGAAGTAAAAGTTGCTGGTGAGGAGGAACTGAAAGAACAAGGCTTACTCAACATCATTGGTAATACGGTTGATAAGGCGTACTTCAGACAACTCCAAACAATTACAGTGAATCCTGATGTAATTAAGCAAGTTGCGGATGACTTTAAAATTGTATATACACCATTGCATGGAACGGGTAATATTCCAGTAAGAAAAGGGCTAGAGCAACTTGGATTTAAACATGTACAAGTGGTGAAAGAGCAAGAGCTTCCAGATTCCAATTTTTCAACCGTAACCTCACCAAATCCTGAGGAACATGCTGCATTTGAATTAGCAATTGCTTACGGAGAAGAATACGGTGCAGATATGTTACTTGGTACAGACCCAGATACAGACCGTGTTGGTGTAGCGGTTCGTAATGATAAAGGGGAATATCAAGTATTAACTGGGAACCAAGTTGGTGCTTTATTGCTCCATTATTTGATTACTGAAAAGAAAAGCCGTGGGGAACTTGCGGACAATGCGGTTGTGTTAAAAACAATTGTTACTTCTGAAATCGGTCGGGACATTGCTGAAGCAAATGGTCTTGAGACAATTGATACGCTAACAGGCTTTAAATTTATTGGTGAAAAAATTAGAGAATTTGAAGCATCAGGAGACAAGACTTTCTTATTTGGATATGAGGAAAGTTATGGTTACTTAGTTGGCGACTTTGTTCGCGATAAAGACGCAGTTCAAGCATGCTTGTTAGTAGCTGAGGTTGGTGCTTATTACAAGACAAAAGGAATGACCTTGTATGAAGGACTTCTCGATGTCTTTAAACAATATGGTTACTATAAAGAAGGCTTACAATCTTTAACTTTAAAAGGAAAAGATGGTACAGAACAAATTGCTTCGATTTTAGCATCATTCCGCAGCAATCCGCCAAAAGAGATGGCTGGAAATGCGGTTCATGTTATGGAAGATTATCAAGCAAGCACACGTGCATTTGTTATCGATAACAAGGAAGAAGAAATACGCCTCCCGAAATCTAATGTACTGAAATATAAATTGAAAGATGGGTCTTGGTTCTGCTTACGCCCATCTGGAACAGAGCCAAAAATTAAGTTCTACTTTGGTGTTAAAGCTGATACATTGGAAGCTAGTGAGAATATGCTAGAGGCGTTAAAAAATGCTGTAATGAAACGCGTAGATGAAGAAATAAATTAAATTTTTTATGGAAAAAGAGCAGTTCAACGGCTAGAAATTGTGGCCAACTGCTCTTTTTTGGTGCCTCCCTTTTTGGTGCCTGTCACTTGTCGAAATTTGTCTGGTAAACGAGCGGGGCTGACCCCTATTCGATATCGATAAATTTTCTATTGGGATTTTGTTTTGGGATGATTACTGTGAGCAAGCCATTCTGGAAAGAGGCATCGGTTTCATTTTCTGGAATAGTAAACGGTAGTGTTACGATTCGTTCTTTACGCTGAATGGATTGTTGCCTATTGTAGCTGTGTTTATCTTTGTTCTCTTCTTCAAATGATACGGATTCCTCCACACTGATTCGTAGTCGATTTCCTACAATTTCTAGCTGGATTTGTTCACGGGTATAGCCGGCTAATTCCGCTGTAATAATGAAGTTATCTTCTGTTTCGTTTACATCTACCCTAAAATTATTCAAGTTGAATTGGGAGTTCATGTGTTTAAACGAATCATTAAAAAAATTATCCATCCGCTTCATTATGTCCCGAAGCGGCTTCATATCAATATCAAAGCCATCAGGGAAATTCCGTCTATTTGAACTCATGGTCTTCACTCCTTCTTTAATCCATATATATAGTAGAATATGCAGGACTCGAGCATAAAGTTTGGGTATAAGAAGAGACAAATACACCAGCGACAAAATTCGACAAAATTCGAGGAGTGACAGGCACCTCCAAAGAAGGATTAATGGATTTGGTGTCGAATGGTTATATAAAATAGTTTTGGTGAAGGGTGTTGTTGTTGTAAATGAATAGGGTGATAGATTTTCAGGATGTAACATGGAAGCGACAGGGGAAGTTGATTCTGTATGATATTAATTGGAATGTTGCTAAGGGTGAGCACTGGGCAATTCTTGGTTTAAATGGATCGGGAAAGACAACATTACTAAATATGATAAATGGATATATTTGGCCAACGACTGGGAATGTAACCATCTTAAATCAAGTCTTTGGTAAAACGGATATTCGTGAATTAAGGAAATCAATTGGATGGGTTAGCTCTTCTCTCCAAGCAAGAATCAGGGAAACATTACTTACGGAAGACATTGTGATAAGTGGTAAATATGCTTCTATCGGATTATATGATACACCAACAGCTGGTGATTTTGAGAAGGCTCGCGAGCTAATGGAACAACTAGGTTGTATTCATTTGAAAGGGAGAACCTATCAAACATGTTCACAGGGGGAAAAACAAAAAATACTTATTGCACGGGGCTTAATGGCTTCACCTGATATTCTTATTTTAGATGAGCCAACGAATGGACTTGATTTTATAGCACGGGAAGAACTGTTAACAGCAATTAACTTCATGACAACCGAGGAAAATACACCAACGATTATTTTCGTTACACATCATATGGAAGAAATATTGCCGCTGTTCTCGAATACGTTACTTCTTCGTGATGGTACCGTATTTGCAAAAGGTAAGACAGAAGAAGTAGTGAACAGTAAGCCATTGTCAGCGTTCTTTTCCAAAAACGTAGAAGTGGAATGGAGAAATAAAAGACCCTGGCTGGTGCCTGTCACTTGTCGAAAATAGTTGAGATCACTCGAATTATGTCGAGTGATAGGAATGAATTTCATATTGTAGAAGGAAGAAGGATTTTAAATGGGGTATTTATATGTTTGATTTCGGAATGGTAGATTGGGTGATTGTCATCTTTTGCGCGATGGCGATTGGTCTATCAAAATCAGGATTGCCAAATATGGTTATATTAGTTGTGACGATGATGATGTTTGTTTTTCCAGCAAGAGAATCAGTAGGAATATTGTTACCAATGCTTTTGGTTGGCGATCTATTTGCAGTTACCTATTACCGGCGAAGTGTTGTATGGAAGCATTTAATATCACTCATCCCATGGGTTTTAATTGGTGTTTTTATAGGTTACTTTGTACTATTTGCAATTAATAGCGAACAATTAGAACCATTAATCGGGATGATTGTATTGGCGATGATTGGCATACATGTGATGCGAAGTAAGTTTGGTGAAAAGTTTAATCAACGATTACCAAAATCAATGGGATTTACGGCATTGATAGGGATATTGGGTGGATTCACAACAATGATTGGGAATGCAGCTGGTGGGATAATGGCGATTTATTTGTTGGTAAAAGGATTACCGAAAAAGGAATTTGTAGGTACAGGAGCATGGTTCTTTCTTTTTGTAAATGTCGTTAAATTTCCATTGTATTTGCATTTAGGGCTTATAACAGGGGAATCATTAATTTTTAACAGCTGGATGATACCTGCTATTGTTATCGGTGCCTTAATTGGTGTGAAAATTCTTCCACTTATTCCGCAGAAAGTATTTCAGACCCTCGTGTTAGTTCTTGCTGCAATTGGAGGAATAAATTTACTATTTTAGATTCGGTGCCTGTCACTTGTCGGGAAATGATGGGAAATGTCGAAAAAACACCCACATGCAAACGGTGACAGGCATCTCTTATTTTTTCTTTTTAAATTTACTATCTTTTTTCTTCGCTCTTAGTTGTTCCATTAAACTTGAGGACTTTTGAGCCTGAGTTGTTGTTGCGGCAAGATCAATAGAAGCAATCACATAAGAGTCATTGCGCTTTTCTAAATTAAAATGGGTATTAACCTCGCTACCATCAGGCAATTCATCACGTGGAATAACGATTTCTTCCATCCGTTCCTCAATTAATATGACAGCATGAGCCCCTTCGAATCGATCTAGTATACCTTTTAATTTCATTTCATTCATTCCTCCTTATAGCCGCCCGTGTTCGACACGTTCCAACAAAACTCGACAAGTGACAGGCACCCAATTTCGGGCGACAAAATCCGACAAGTGACAGGCACCCTATTGAACGCAGGCTAGGTTTTGGGATTGGATGTCTTTGATTCGGGCTGGTCCGATTCCATTTATTCTCTCTAGGTCATCTACAGAGCCAAAAGGCCGCAAATCAACTAACGCTTGTGCGCGGGCTGGGCCGATATGGATAATTTCTTGCACGTCTTCTATAGATGCCTCGTTAATATTGACGCAACTTGCCGATGCCGCCGACTTATCAGATACGGTGTCTTCATCCTCAGTACGAGAACCAACAGAACTACTACTCTCAGCAGACTTCGTACTTTGTGGACTAATTGTGCCATCTTCCTTCGTACGTATATCATAATCTATTCCATCTGTCGTTACAATAATCGTTCCATGAACATCTGTACCATATAACTTGATCCCAGCATCTTGAACCAATGAAACAACTTCTGGACTTGGGTGACCATAACTATTTCCCGCGCCCGCACTATAGATTGCCACCTCAGGTCCCACCGCATCAATGAAGGACGCACTACTGGAAGTATCGGAACCGTGATGTCCTAAATGAAGGATATCAGCATCTACGTTCATTCCACTCCGCAATATCGCAGCTTCTGCATCTTTATCAGCATCCCCAGTAAATAAAAATTCGATATCTCCATAGGAAAATAATATCGAAATCGATTCTTCATTGGATGCACCAGTAATACTTGCTGGATATAATACTTCTAAATCCAGTTCCCCAATCTCGTATTCATCTCCAGCACGTGGTTCATCATAATCTGCTCCACTTGCAAGAACTGCTTCTAAAGCACTTTGGAAAGTCTGTGATGAACTCTCATTTCCAGATAACCAAACCTCTCCAACGTCAAATGTCGTAACCACATCTTCTAGTTGCCCAATATGGTCTGCATCAGGATGACTGACAATGACTAAGTCGATATAATCTACATTTTCCGCCTTCAGATACTGGATAACTTCATTCCCTCTCCAATCTCCAGTATCAAAGAGAATGGTATAGAAATCTTCGTCATCTGCAAATTGAAAAAGCGTTGCATCTGCTTGTCCAACATCAATGTAATGGACTTGTAATTCGGATAGGGCACCCTTTGATTTAGGCTCGGGTTCTTCCTTTTCAGAAGCGGATGCCTCTTCAGGCTCAGTCGTCTCCTCCGTTACTAATTCGTTCGCTTCTTCTTCTATTATCTCGACATTTTCAGTCATATGATCTCCTGAAATGTCCGTTTGCTCTTGCTCCATCGATTGCCCGCAAGCAACCAAGAATACGGAAAGCAGCATTGCTACAATATATTTTTTTGTCAAAAAAAATTCCCCCAGTTAAAAAGTCTCAACTCTACACTTTAGAATATCAAATTCATTCTTAGAATACTAGATAGGGAAAATGGAAACGCAATGATAATACCTTAAACTTCCATTATCACCCTATAATCTATCAGTAAAAAGCAATTTCTCCCTTATAAAAGTAGCATTTTCCCTGCTGTTTTACTGCTCGTTTTTGAATTTTAGCAATGTGCATCTTTTTTCTTGATTTGCGATAATAAGTAAAAATAAAGGGGAATGCTAATGGGCATTAAAAGGACAATCTTTCCAGTGATCATGCTTACTGTTTGTATAACATTTTTCATTCTTATTTTTACTGAAATGCACGAGAAAAGCACGAGTCAAGGTATCAGGAAGAATTATATAAGTGGTGTAATTGATCGCTTTGAAGAGAATCATGCGGTTATTATATTGGATGGTTTAAACAAACAAATTAGTCTTCCAAAACAACGTGTCCCTGTAGGAATGAAAGAGAATATATGGCTGTATATTGTAAATCAAAACGGTGAATACAAGATTGCCTGTATCAATTATAAGAAAACGAAACAAGAATGGATGAAGACACAGCTGCTCATGGAAAAATTGCGGGAATAAGTTGATACTCCAGCAATCATGAACCATTCCTTTTCCTATGTTATAGTAAACCTATCAATATCAATTGGAGGGCACAAAGGATGAAATTAATCGCAATAGATTTGGACGGAACGCTCTTAACAAATGAAGGAAAGATAAGTGAAAACAATCGAAAAGCTATCCACAAAGCCCAGAATCAGGGAGATATTGTAACAATTGCTTCTGGTCGATCATTACATGACACGATTCAAATTCTTGCTGAGGCTAAGTTAGAATGCCCCATTATTGCAGGAAATGGTGCGATTATTTATGAATCAGGAACCATTTTACAAAATCACTTCTTGCCTGCCAATATTGTTAAAGAAATGATTGAAAAGATAGAAGCTATCGGATTGTACTATGAACTGTACACAAATAAAGGCGTCTTCACCTCTGACAATGGAAAAGCTTTGCTCACAACGGAAGCACAGAGACTACATGATCAATATGATGACTTTCCAAGGGAAAAAGCAACACACATGATTGACATGCAGTTTACACAAAAAGGGTTAGTCTATGTAAAAAGTTATCATGATTTAGATTATGCTGCACTTGAAGTTTATAAAGTTTTCGTTCTCTCTTTTGATCAAAAGAGACTATCAGAACTAGATTCTCTCCTAAAAGAAAGAAGCGACATATCCCTCACAACGTCTGCAAACGAAAAGCTAGAAATTGGCCATCCGCTAACAAGCAAAGGAAATGCACTCGAATTTTTCGCTAAGCATCTCGAAGTACCACTGGAGAATATAGTTGCCATCGGAGATAACTTAAATGATCTGTCTATGTTTGATATAGCAGGATTTCGAATTGCGATGGGCAATGCGGAGGATGTCGTAAAGGAGAAGGCTGATTTTGTTACGAAAGCCTACGACGAAGATGGGGTGGCGTATGGGTTGCAACAGTTGTATGTAAAATAAATAAAGAGGCTGGGATATAACTAAAAGACAGTACGCGCGCACCTTAGGGCACGGAACAAGCCTCCTCGTGACGCACAGAACGCTTTTTCCGTGGGCTTCGGACACGCGCGTTTCCCGCAGGACAAGGAAGACTTCGGCAGCGTAATATCTTCGTGAGAAAAAGTGTTTTTCTTTCTCAAAGAGTTACTGCGCTCCGCTCACCCGGACTATATACAAAATCCAAATTAAATTGAATTGCAATGGAAGATTTTAAGTATCGTTCGGATGTTACCTTAGTAAAAACACGTTTGTCCCAGCCACTTTCACTTCCATTATTTAATTGTATTTCCACCATCGATTACAATGTTCTCACCTGTGATTAAGTTTGTTGCATCACAGGCCAAGAAGAGGGCAATTGCAGCGACTTCCTCTGGATAACCAAATCGTCCAAGTGGAATTTCTTTCTTCGCCTTTTCTCCCTTTTCCCCAGCCCAAGCTTTTTTACCAAGTTCGGTAAGAATGACAGTTGGAGAAATAGCGTTAACATTAATATTAAATCCAGCCCATTCTAAGGCAAGTACCTTTGTCATGCCAATAACACCGGCTTTACTTGCACCGTATGCTACATGATTATCTAATGCTATAATAGCAGCTTGGGAAGCTAGATTGATAATTTTCCCACCATGGCCTTGTTCAATCATGATATTAGCAACTTTTTGGGACATTTTGAATGTACCTGTTAAATTAATGTCGATTGTTTTTTGCCAAAAGCGATCAGAGATCTTTTCTGCATCATCTAATAATGCGATTCCTGCGCAGTTTACGAGAATATCAATTTTACCAAAATGCTCTTTGACTGCTTGTACTGCAACATCCATATTCTCATCACTTGTGACATCACAGCGAACACCAAAGGCATTGTCTGCACCCATTTCTTTCGCTACATCACGAACATCTTCTTTTAGGTCTAAAATAGCTACTTTAGCACCTTTTTCTAAAAACAGTTCTGAAACTGCTCTACCTATACCACTTGCTCCACCAGTTACAATCGCCACTTTGTCTGTAATATTAAAATTTTTGTCAAATCCTTGAAATTCCATGTTTATCCTTCTTTCTTTTATGTTGATTACGCTTTCAATTAAGCGTTTAGAAGATGTGATATGAATAAAACTACTTTGTACCCCCACCCCCACTTCAATCATTTTAATCGGCCGATACAACCTCGATATTGTTTAACGAAAGTTGATTTGTGATATCTTCATTAATCGGTTCATCCGTAATAATCTTATCAATTTGATCAAGCTTAGCGAAAACAGCACTAGAAGATTTTCCGATTTTCGATGAGTCAACTAAAGCAATAACTTTTGAGGACCTTTTTACAATTTCCTTTTTAAGTTCTACTTCATATAAATTGAAGTCTTCTAATCCATTATCTAGGGAAAATCCGTTTGCAGATGTAAACATGATATCAATGTTCACCTCGTCTAAAATAGCCATCCCTAAAGTACCCTCAATAGATGTAGATCGATTGGTCACTACCCCTCCAATCATGATTACCGTTATATCAGGATTTTCCTTTAATTCTATTGCAGTTTGTAATCCAGTCGTTACAACTGTTAAGCGAATCGGACTATCTTTTATTAACTGTGCTAATTCTAGTGCAGTTGAACTTGCATCAAGCAAGATACATTGCTTCTCTTCAATAAATTCGAGTGCCTTTTCGGCGATTTTCATTTTTTCCTTTTTGTTTTTCTTTTGTCTAACATTAAAACTTGTTTCATTATCTTGTTCTTCATTGAGTATAGCTCCACCATGCGTACGTGTTAGGAGTCCATCCATTTCCATCTTGTTCAGATCGGTACGTAACGTTGCTTCAGATACCCCAATTTCAGAGGCAAGCTCCTTCACAGTAATGCGCTTTCGTTCTTGTAAGAGGTCCATAATTCTTCCTCTTCTTTCACTAGCAAACATTTTCATATATTTCACCCTTACCTTTATACTACTATAATCTTATTTCATTTTTTTAAGATAATCAATATATATCTATTTTATATTTTCATTTTCTATTAAAACATCAGAAAGTAATTATAAAAGAAAATAATTAAAAACAATATTGACAAAACAAAAATGAATGATAAAATAAAATTATAAATTGAAAACGATTTCAGTGTTTTCGTATATTCAGTACTACTTAACTATCAACTAATATTTTTAATAAAAAGGAGAATAAATATGTTAGAAACAGTTGAAAAGAAAAACGTACAAAATCAAGAAATTCCAGAGACAATGAAGGCTGTCGTTGCGTATAGTCCTGGAGATTATAGATATGAAGAAGTTAGCACTCCTAAATTAGATAATGACCAAGAAATTATCATTAAAGTTGAAGCGTGTGGTATTTGTGCTGGTGATGTTAAAGCTTACGGTGGAGCACCAAGTTTCTGGGGAGATGAAACGCAACCAGCTTATATTAAAGCTCCGATGATTCCAGGTCATGAATTTATTGGTCATATTGTACAAAAAGGGGCTGCGGTAACAGATCTCGAAGTTGGCGATCGCGTCATTTCAGAACAAATCGTACCATGTGAAGAATGTCGTTTTTGTAAGCGCGGCCAATATTGGATGTGTGAAAAACATGATCTTTATGGTTTTCAAAACAATGTAAACGGTGGCATGGCAGAATATATGAAATTTACGAAGGAAGGTATCAATTATAAAGTTCCTGAAGACATGCCAATTGAAAAAGCTATTTTAATAGAACCATATGCTTGTAGTCTTCACGCTGTACAAAGAGCGAACATTCAACTAGGGGATTTTGTCGTATTATCTGGTGCTGGAACGCTTGGTTTGGGAATGATTGGAGCAATTAAAAAATCAGGTGCAGGCAAACTTATTGTACTAGATATGAAAGATGATCGTTTAGAGCTTGCGAAGAAATTCGGTGCAGATATTGTAATGAACCCAGCAAAAGTGGATGTTGTTAAAGAAATTAAAGATATGACAGAAGGATATGGCTGCGATATTTATATTGAAGCTACTGGACATGGGAAATCAGTGGAGCAAGGATTGCATGCGATTCGTAAATTAGGTACTTTTGTTGAGTTTAGTGTATTCGGTGAACCTGTAACGGTTGACTGGAGTATCATTAGTGACCGTAAAGAACTAGATTTACTAGGTTCCCACTTAGGGCCATATTGCTACCCGTTGGTAATTGAAGGAATTGGTAATGGTGACTACCCAACTGAAGGAGTTGTAACACATCAATTACCATTAGAAGACTTTGAAGAAGGCTTTGACTTAATGAAAAAAGGGGATAAATCACTAAAAGTTATCTTGAAACCATAATAAATGGATAAAGGGGGGAATGGAATGTCAGATTTAAGAGCAAATGATTCCTTTTTAGATAGAATAGGTATTCCTTCACATTTAGTTTGGGGATATGTAGGTGTACTTATTTTCATGATGGGCGATGGTTTGGAATTAGCTTGGATTAGTCCATATCTTGTTGATCAAGGACTTACCGTTCAGCAAACAGCTCTTCTTACAACATCATATGGTGTAACAATTGCTATTGCTGCATGGTTTTCAGGCGTATTAGTGGAGGCGATCGGGCCTCGGAAAACCATGTTAATGGGGATTGCTTTCTATGTAGTAGGACATGTATTATTTGTTGGACTTGCAATTCCTGACTTAAATTTTGGATTAATGATACCAACATATGCGCTTAGAGGATTTGGTTATCCATTATTTGCTTATGCGTTCTTAGTTTGGATAACATACCGTACACCACAGCATCAATTAGGGAAAGCGGTAGGTTGGTTCTGGTTCGTATTTACTGGAGGATTAAGTGTTCTTGGAGCATTCTATTCTAGCTGGTCTATTCAAGCCTTTGGTCATATTCCAACATTATGGAGCGCAATTGTATGGGTACTAATTGGTGGATTCTTTGCCATTGTAGTCAATCGTGATAAGTTTGAAATTGTTGAGAAAGCAGGCGTAGAAAAAACGTCTAAAACAAAAGAGTTACTGAATGGTATAACGATATTAAAAAGAGAACCAAAAGTTGCGATTGCAGGTATTGTACGTGTCATAAACCAATCGTCACAGTATGCATTTCCTTTATTCCTTCCACTTTATTTGGGTGATCATGGAATAGATACGACTGTATGGTTAAATATTTGGGGTACAATCTTTATCTCCAATATTGTATTCAACTTAATCTTTGGCTATCTTGGGGATAAAATTGGTTGGAGAAATACAGTAACATGGTTTGGAGCTGTTGGTTGTGGAGTATTCACACTAATGTTGTTCTATACGCCGCAAATCTTTACTGGAAACGTTGTTCTAGTAGCAATTGTTGGTATGCTTTGGGGAGCTTGTATCGCAGGGTTCGTCCCACTTTCAGCTTTAACACCATCTTTAGTTGGTGATGGAGACAAGGGTGCTGCGATGTCTATTCTAAATCTTGGAGCTGGATTATGTGTTTTCGTTGGACCAGGACTAGTTGCATTATTCTACGATTTAGTAGATACACAAGGTCTAATCTGGATCTTAGCGGGTCTATATTTCGTAGCTGCTATCCTTACTAGATTCTTGAAGCTTCCAGAAGAAGAAAAGCAGTCTACAGAAGTGAAAGAAGCAGTTTAAGTTTAATACGAACTGCGAAAGCGCTTTTTTATATGATAAAATAAAAATAGATGATTCGTCTGATAAACAAATGAAAGCGATAGGAGTGCGCATCGATGAAAAAACTAATGAATGATCCTAAAAATGTAGTAGAAGAAATGGTAGAAGGGTATGTGAAAGCACATCCAGATTATATAAAGCAATTACCTGAAAATGATAGAGCCCTTGTTACAGCTAGGGAAACGAGCGATGGAAAAGTGGGTATTCTAATTGGGGGAGGCTCTGGTCATGAGCCTGGATTTTTAGGGTATGTTGGTGACGGTATGGCTGATGGTGTTGCCGTTGGTAATATTTTTGCATCACCATCTCCAGATCCTATTTTGGAAGTAACGAAGGCAATCGATAAAGGTGCTGGAGTTGTTTATTTATATGGTAACTACGCTGGAGATGTAATGAATTTTGGAATGGCTGCAGAAATGGCAGACTTAGAAGAAGATATTCAAGTAGGAATGGCGAAAGCTTCAGATGATGTTGCATCTGCGCCGAAAGCTGAAAAGGAAAAACGTCGTGGTATTGCTGGGGAATTCTTTATTTATAAAGCAGCAGGTGCGGCAGCGGATTTTGGTTATGACCTAAATGAAGTGGTACGCGTAGCGAATAAAGCAAACGATAACACACGTTCAATGGGTGTTGGCTTGAGTCCATGTTATCTACCTCAAACCGGCAAACCAAGCTTTGAAATTGAAGATGATGAAATGGAAATTGGTCTTGGTCATCACGGGGAACCTGGTATCGAGAAAGGACCACTTGAAACAGCAGATCGTGTTGCAGATCGTCTCGTTCAGGATATTTTAGCAGATATCGAGATTAACGAAGGGGATAATGTTGTAGTCCTTGTTAATGGTCTTGGTTCAACGCCAAGAATGGATTTATATATTGTGTTTAGAAGAGTTGAACAAATCTTAAGTGAAAAAGGCATCAAAATATATCGCTCTTATGTTGGAGATTATATTACATCACTTGAAATGGGTGGATGTTCTGTAACGTTAATGAAATTGGATGATGAATTAACGAAGATGGTAGATCATCCAGTAGATTGTCCAATGTTTGTTCAAAAATAAGGAGGGATAAAAGTGGAATTTTCAGCAAAAGATTTTAAAGACTTTTTTAAAGCGATTGTAACGATGGTTGAAGAGGAAAAAGATTATTTATGTGAATTGGACCGTAAATTAGGCGATGGAGACCACGGGGTAACGATGTCTATCGGTTGGCAAGCTGTAAATGAAAAATTAAACAATGAATTACTAGAGGAAGAAGACTGTGCAAAAGTAAGTATTACAGTTGGAAAGACGTTCTTAAGTGCGGTAGGTTCATCTGTTGGTCCATTATATGCTACTGGGTTCATGCGCGGAGCAAAGGTTGTAAAAGGGAAAACAGTTGTAAATGATAACGATTTAGCTGAATACTGGATTGCTTTTGCTAAAGGAATTAAAGAACGTGGACAAGCGGAAGTTGGCGATAAAACGATGATCGATACACTTGAACCGTTTTATATTGCACTTGAGAAAGCTTTTGCAGAAACACCTGATTTCTTAACTGCTTTTACAAAGGCTGTATCTGAAGCGAAAAAAGGCATGGAATCAACAAAAGATCTTGTATCTAAAAAAGGTCGTTCCAGTCGTTTAGGAGAACGATCAGTTGGAGCACAAGATCCTGGTGCAACGTCTGCATTTTTTATACTATCTACTTTCTTAGATATTGCAAAAGAACGAACAGCTACAGCTAGCTAATTAGAAGCGAAGCAATACTGTAAAAAAGAATCAGATTTGTATTCTGATTCTTTTTTTTAACAAAAATCGCAAAACGAAAATAAATGAAAAATAATATAAAAATATAACGATAAAAAACGAAAGAAAACATTGAAAAATAATAAGTCTTGTTATAAAATGAAAATAGATAATAAGATAAACATCTAGGGGGACATATAAAATGAAAATCGGTATCGGCAGTGACCATAACGCATTTGAATTAAAAGAGACGATTAAACACTTTTTAGCAGATACAGAGCATGAAGTAGTAGATTACGGTTGTTATTCAGAGGATGCAGTGGATTATCCAGATGTGGCTTTTGAGGTTTCAGAAGCGATTAGCGAAGGAAAAGTGGAACGTGGGATTTTAATTTGTGGAACAGGAATTGGTGTATGTATTGCAGCAAATAAATATCCTGGAATCCGTGCAGCACTTGCTCATGATGTATATTCAGCAGAAAGAGCACAATTAAGTAACAATGCACAAATCCTTACATTAGGATCGCAAATTATTGGACCAGAAGCTGCGAAAAAAGTTGTAGACGCATATTTGAGCGTAGCGTGGGCTGAAGGTTCAAAACGTAAAGTAGATAAAATTGTTGAAAAAGAACAAGAATTTGTAAGTCAAAATTTCAGGAGTGCAGTAGCAGGAAGTAATTGCAGCGTCAACTAAATTTTGAGGAGTGGTGTCATGCAATCCTTGTTATTAGATTTTTTAAAAGTAACCGAATCAGCAGCAGTGGCTGCAATGCCTTGGGTTGGCAGTGGGGATAAAATTGCTGCTGACGGGGCTGCAACAAATGCAATGCGTGAAAACTTAAATAAGATGAAAATGGATAGCACAATTGTTATTGGTGAAGGGGAAATTGATGAAGCACCAATGCTTTACATAGGGGAAAAGCTTGGTGCAGGTGGATCCCATGAAGTGGACATTGCTGTTGATCCAATTGAAGGAACAACGCCTACCGTAAATGGCCAAGGGAATGCAATCACAGTTATTGCAGCAGCGCCAAAAGGCACACTTCTCCATGCACCTGATATGTACATGAAGAAAATGGCCGTTGGACCAAAGGCGAAAGGTAAAATTAATCTTGATGCGCCAATAGAAGAAAACTTAAAGGCCGTTGCTGAAGCGAACGGTAAAGCAATTTCAGCGTTAACTGTTCTAATTCAGGATCGCCCAAGACATAAGGAATATATTGAACGCATTCGTCAGATGGGGGCAAAGGTAAGATTATTTAATGATGGTGATGTCATTTATGCAACCGCAACCTGCATTGAGAAACTTGGAATTGATATGTTTTTTGGAATTGGTGGCGCACCAGAAGGCGTACTTGGGGCAGTTGCTGTTCGAACGTTAGGCGGAGAAATGCAGGCGAAACTCCTACCGCGTAATGATGAGGAAATAAGAAGATGTAATGAGATGGGAATTTCGAATCTTGAAAGCGTTCTATCACATGACCAGCTAGTAAGTTCGGATGACTGTGTATTCGTGGCAACAGGTATCACGGATAATCTATTAATCGATGGAATCGAGACGGAATATACGAATTATATTACCCACTCTTTTCTAGCAAATGGCAAAGATAAACAGTTACGATATGTGAAAAGTACATATCCAATTGCTCAAACTGTATAAAAACGCTAGGAGGTTTTACACATGGAATTTTATTTAGATACTGCAAACGTTGAAGAAATTAAACGAATTAACCGTCTAGGTCTTGTAGATGGTGTGACAACAAATCCTTCCATTATTGCGAAGGAAGGCAGAGATTTTGAGGAAACAATTAAAGAGATTTGTAGTATCGTAGACGGCCCTGTAAGTGCTGAAGTTATTGGCCTAACTGTTGAAGAAATGGTGGAAGAAGCAAGAAATATTGCAACTTGGGCACCAAATGTTGTTGTTAAGATTCCAATGACAGAAGCTGGTCTTGAAGCGGTAAATACTTTATCAAAAGAAGGGATTAAAACAAATGTGACGCTAATTTTCTCTGTTGCTCAAGGCTTAATGGCTGCAAAAGCAGGCGCAACGTATATTAGTCCGTTCGTTGGAAGAATTGATGATATTGGAGAAGATGGAATCGAACTGATTCAAAACCTTAAAACAACACTACAAAACTATGGATACGAGGCAAAAATTATTACTGCTAGTATCAGAACAATTGGCCATCTAGAAAAAGCTGCACTAGCTGGAGCTGACATTGCAACCATTCCAGGATCACTTTTACCGAAGTTATGGAAACATCCTTTAACAGACAATGGAATCACGCAATTTTTAGCTGATTGGGAAAAGGTTCCAAAAAAAGTGGAAACATTATAATTGGAAGGATGGATGGAAATGTCAAACATTACTGCTACTTCTGTAGAACAATTATCAATCAATACGATTCGTACACTTTCCATTGATGCGATTGAAAAAGCAAATTCGGGGCATCCGGGGTTGCCAATGGGCGCTGCACCAATGGCATATACGTTATGGACGGACTTTATGACACATAATCCGAAACATTCAAAATGGTTTAACCGTGACCGATTTGTTCTTTCGGCAGGACATGGTTCTATGCTGTTATACAGCCTGCTACATCTTTCAGGCTATGATGTATCCATGGACGATTTGAAAAACTTCCGTCAATGGGGTTCCAAGACACCAGGACATCCTGAAGTACATCATACAGACGGTGTAGAAACAACGACAGGCCCACTTGGACAAGGAATTGCAACCGCTGTTGGGATGGCGATGGCTGAAGCACATCTCGGTGCCACCTATAATAAAGAAGCATATCCTGTCGTCGATCATTACACGTACGCACTTGTTGGTGATGGCGATTTAATGGAAGGAATTTCACATGAAACAGCATCCCTTGCAGGTCATCTTGGATTAGGGAAATTAGTTGTCCTTTATGATTCCAATGACATTTCACTTGATGGGGACTTAAATAAATCATTCTCTGAAAATATTGGCGAACGTTTTAATGCATATGGTTGGCAAGTTCTTCGTGTAGAAGATGGTAATAATGTTCGTGATTTGCAGGATGCCCTGCAACAGGCGAAGGAAAATACGGCACAACCAACGTTAATTGAAGTGAAAACAGTAATTGGCTTTGGTTCACCTAATAAATCAGGTTCTTCTGCTTCTCACGGTGCACCACTAGGTGAAGAAGAAGTGAAATTGACAAAAAATAATTATAGCTGGGAACATGAAGCTTTTTATGTACCGGATGATGTATACAAAGATTTTAATGAAAAAGTTGTGAAAAAAGGAACAGAAGCAGAAGCAGCATGGAACAGTTTACTTGATGCTTATAAGGCAGCATATCCAGAAGAAGGTAAACAATTGCAGTTAGCAATCAATGGTGAATTACCATTGAACTGGGATAAAGACCTACCTACGTATGAAGTCGGTTCATCCCTTGCAACCCGCGCATCTTCGGCTGAAGTGTTAAATGCGATTGCAAAAACAGTGCCAAACTTTATTGGTGGAAGTGCAGATTTAGCTGGCTCAAATAAAACAACAATTAATGGTGTTACTGATTTTTCACGTGAAGACTATGCTGGAAGGAATATTTGGTTCGGTGTCCGTGAATTTGCAATGGCAGCTGCATTAAATGGGATGGCACTTCATGGCGGATTAAATGTATTTGGTGGAACATTCTTCGTATTTAGTGACTACCTACGTCCAGCTGTTAGACTTTCAGCATTGATGAAGTTACCGGCTACCTATGTTTGGACACATGATTCCATCGCGGTTGGTGAAGATGGTCCGACACATGAGCCTGTTGAACATTTAGCGTCATACCGTATGATGCCAGGCTTATCACTTATTCGCCCTGCTGATGGCAATGAAACGCAAGCAGCTTGGAGACTAGCGGTAGAATCAAAAGATAAACCAACTGCATTGGTCCTAACGCGTCAAAACCTACCAACGCTAGAAGGTACGAAGGAAAATGCGTATGATGGTGTGAAAAAAGGTGCATATGTCGTTAGTGATGCGGAAAAAGAAACACCGGATGCATTGATCCTTGCAACTGGTTCTGAAGTACAGTTAGCAGTGAAAGCGCAGGCTATGTTAAGAGAAAAAGGTGTCGATGTTCGTGTGGTAAGTATGCCATCATGGGACCTGTTTGAAGAACAAGATAAAGCATACAAGGATTCTGTTCTCTTGCCAAACGTGAAAAAACGATTGGCGGTAGAAATGGCATCCCCGTTTGGTTGGGATCGTTACGTAGGTGATGAAGGAAGCATTCTTGGCATTAATACCTTTGGCGCATCAGGGCAAGGAGAAAGACTAATAAGAGAATATGGCTTCACAGTTGAAAACGTAGTGAAACAGGTCGAGAATTTACTCTCTTAGGTGCCTGTCACTCCTCGAATTTTGTTGAATAATGTCGAAGCAGAGCAAGGAAGCGGTATGTTTCATACGTTTATGAAGCATGCCGCTTTTTGGGTGCCTGTCACTTGTCGGAATTTGGGGGATATTGTCGAAAATAGTATGTGGTTTGGTTTGAGGGTTTATGGAGCATGCGACTATTAATCATGTTATTTATGTTCACCCTGAAATTTGTAATCATTTTTCAATATAATTTTAATCTTTCTTCTACAGACATCTCCTTTTTCTACTGATAAACTTTGTAAAAAGACAAAATTAGACAAAGGAGATTGTTACGTTGTGGAAATTAGTTCGTAGCTTTTTGTTGATGATGATTACATTTTGTCTCATAACTTACCAATTGGTTCATGTATATGAAACGAATGCACAAGTTCATCCTACTAATGTTACCGATTGCCTAGAGCTTCCATTTCCTTTTGTCATAAAGAATCATGCTTACATAACACATACTGGCCGGACATTAGGAGAAGGAGAAATTACGAAGGTCACTGAACTAGATCATACAGAAGAAGCTGAAAGATGGAACATTTCTAGTGTTGGTGCTAAGAAAGCATGGCTAGAAGGTTTTACAGGAAAGGGCGTTAATATTGCCGTTATTGATACGGGAATCTCCAACCATCCAGACTTAAAAATAGCTGGTGGAGTATCAACGGTCGACTATACAAGTGAGTGGTCCGACGATAATGGTCATGGCACACATATTGCCGGAGTAATTGGGGCGAAGAACGATGGTCATGGAGTAGTTGGGGTAGCACCCGGTGCGAATCTGTATTCTGTCAAGGCTCTAAATCAGAACGGAGAAGGGCAATTGGAGGACGTACTCCGTGCCATTAGGTGGTCGATTGAAAATAATATGGACATTATTAATCTATCAATTGGTACAGGCTTTGAGAGTACATTATTAGAGGAGGCTATCAATGAGGCATATGCGGAGGGTATTTTGATAGTTGCGGCGAGTGGTAATGAGAGCGTTCCTGATTCGGTTGTATATCCAGCCAAATTTGAAAATGTAATTGGGGTATCAGCGGTGGATGGGCGCTTGAACCTTACACCTTTTTCTTCGTATGGACAAGAGGTAGAATTCACTGCACCAGGCTTTAGCATTGTTAGCACGTTTATCGACGGTGCTTATGGCATTGCAAATGGTACATCTCAAGCTGCAGCACATGTAACAGGAATGCTTGCACTTTTAAAGGAAAAATATCCTGATATGACGAACGAGGAACTCAGAGAAATGTTAGTCCAGCATAGTCAAGATATCGGTGATGCTGGTAGGGATGCGTATTTTGGACATGGGTTTATCAGTTATGATGCCCTTGATCAGGATGCTCCAGCTGAAGTCGGCAATCTGGTAGTGACTGGGAATTCACCAACATCTATTTCTATCAGGTGGGAAAACCCTGAAGATACTGATTTTGAAAAAGTAGATATTTATTTGAATGATTCGTTTGTTATTTCTATTCCGCGTGATGCTTCGGAATCCTCATTCACATTTGAAAACCTTGAGGCAGACACGGAATACACCGTGAGTGTTTATACTATTGATGCAATGGGAAATCAGTCGAAAGGGAAGACAATTGTTGAGAGAACAGGTGAGGATTCTGTGGAAGAAGCTTTTCCTGATTTGGATGACACAGTCTCAGGCCAGGATAATTCGGATGAAAGCGATAAGGACTGTGTGATGTTGGATTCTTCAGCGGGCCTAGCGCAGCAATATCAACTGCGTAGTGGGATTTCTAGTGGTGTTTTTGACATAGAAGGCAGCAAGGAGAGAGTAGTGACAGATATGAAACAGGTAGGAAATGAAAATGATTTAACAAAAATGACTTCATCAGATGAGACTGAATTGACTGAAGCGAATAATATTCTCGTTCGATTCTATCAATCTGGTACTCGTTTTGTTAAATCAATGGTAGGTTGGTTATTGGATTAATGAAGGATGGGGGCTGCTGATGTATGTTGGCAGTCTTATTTTATTACCGTACATTAAAAAAAGGGAATAGACAGTCTGTTTAAATGATTTGCCTAGGATATATAGACGCGTGAAATTCTTCGGATCTCGCTCGGAATTCTTCGGTTGTTGCGCGAAATTCGGTTGACCTCGCTCGAATTTCTTCGGTTGTTGCGCGAAATTTGATTGACCCTGCTCGAATTCTCTTGGTTGTTGCGCGAAATTCGGTTGACCCTGCTCGAATTCTCTTGGTTGTTGCGCGAAATTCTATTGACCTTGCTCGAATTCTCTTGGTTGTTGCGCGAAATTTGATTGACCCTGCTCGAATTCTCTTGGTTGTTGCGCGAAATTCGATTGACCTCGCTCGAATTCTCTTGGTTGTTGCGCGAAATTCGATTGACCTCGCTCGAAATTCTTCGGCCCACGCGCGAAATACCACGGGTCTCGCTCGAATTTCAGTAAGCCTCAGGCACCTTTCCACGTATTTTTTTCTTTTTTCTACACAAGCTAATTGGAAAAAGGGGAACAAGTATGGATCTGATTCAAAGATACGTATCAAAGGAATTAACGCATTTTGTTGGAAGACATCGCCCAGAAAGGGAGCGCTTTGATCTACTGATAGATATTATAAAAAGTGGCTGGATTTTACATAAAAACATTGATGGGGACATGAAAATAAACATTGATGCAAAAGGACTTGAGGATATAGTCAAACCAGGAATTACTTGTTTTGCAGATATTCCAATTAACGACTTATCTTTACATATGGAGAAGTATAGCAATTTTGGTTTGGCATTTAAGAAGGATTTTCTCGTTGAAAATGGTGCAAATCCTGTTCTTTACATCGCCGCTAATGGGAAATTAGAAGAATCCCCAGGAGGAAACTGGCTCCATCGTGAGGATTATTTCAAAGAAAACATCAAGGGATATTTTAAACTTATAGAAGAAATACGCAGTCATCTCGATGATTCAGAGAGCCACGCACTATTAAACCGTCTAGATACGTTCCTAACAAAGAACATTTTTTCCTTTTTAAAACCATTCGATGCATCAAAAACAGATGCAGATGAAGATAATTATTACATGGAAAGAGAATGGAGGATCGTAGGAGATTTACATTTTTCTATGCATGATATTACACGAATACTTATACCAGAAAGCTATGGGGAGCGGCTCAAACAGACATTACCATCTTATTATGGGCAAATTTCTTTTACAGAATAGGGGAGAGGCGCCAATAAGTACACTGGCGCGAATGGTATGATTGTAAAGAAGTTAATAGTAGAATAAACCTGCGAAAGAAAAACACCCGGAGTGAACAAACAAAGCTCCAAGTGTTTTTTATTCTTTAATCACTTGTTGTCTCTTACGTCATCCGCCTGAAAATCATCCTATCAAGTGCGCACCAATCGCCCCTGCATATGGACCATTTTCCAAAAACACGGCCTCGTAGTCCATCATGCGCTGGAAGCCAATTAGCACATCCCTTAATGGCGCATTTCCTTGTAATGTACTACCAACAAAAACAATATTCCCAACTTGCTTACTTCCTGCTGCTTGTGCTGCAAGGGAAATAATCGTCTCCCCCACAAGCTGAGCAAGTGCTGCAACATGGTCCTCGACCCTTGCTTTCTCGTTCAGATGAGCTTTTCCGAAATTTGCTGCTGTTAAGTAGCCAAAAATCGGTGGCTCATTCGGTGCATAAATATCTTTTACCAATAAATCACTGTTTTCATGTTTGCCTTTATTAGCGAGTTCAATTAGATGGTGGTAGTCATTGCGTCCAGTAATGAGTGATCCGAGGCCCATTAATGTTCCCCCACCAATTCCACTGCCAAACATTCGCTCATAGGAATCAGCCTTTACATGGAAGACAGATGTCCCTGTGCCAATGCTTACAAGAATAAAATCCTCATTCACCAATAATTTTTCTTTTCTCAACAAGTAACGCGTTCCTTCTACTACTGCCGAAAATTCCTCGATAAGATGTCCACGCTGTTTTGCAACTTCCTTTATGTACTGGGCTTTTCCACCAGTTAGAAGAAGTGTCGACTCTGGAGAAATTATCCCAAGCCAATTTAATAGCTGCTTTGTCTCCTCGTTCCCGTATGTTTTCACATGAAAATTTCCTTGTTCTTCGTATGCTACTTTAATCAGCGACCCACCAGCATCAATTCCTATTTTTCTAGGCATATAACCGTTCCTTTCCGTATTAAGCACTGTTTCTTATAGATTATTTCGACACAATGGTAGAGAAATCCTTCCAAGTTGGCAACTTCCTTGATAGTGGCTTAAAATAGAGTTAAGTATGAAACCTTTTGAAATCTACTAACGTATAACTAGTTAAGGGAATTCAAATAACATTACTTTTATAGAGGATATTTAAAAAGTCCGGTTTATCCACCTTTTTTAATAAATATTTTGCCAAACAGGAGTTGATTATAATGAAGTCCTTTTTCCAGTTTGTACTAAGATCTGTGGCTGGATTCTGCGGGATGGTTACAACGTGGCTTGTGAGTATGTTTGCACTTGGGCAAACTTTTCTTATATCTAGTCTTTTTGCTTTCATTGGCGGAGTAGTTGTCTATGTTGCTTTAAAACAAATTATGCATTTTCGCTTGGTTCGGGGCAATGGCCTGACAAGGAGAGAGTATAAGTTTATTGATAAAAATTTAAAAGAAGCAAAAGAGAAAATTGCACGTCTACAAAAATCAATTTGGCGTGTCAAATCGGTTGACCAAGCGAAATACAACCTAGAAATGGTCCGAACAGTGAAAAAAATATACAGCAACACAAAGAATGATCCGAAGCGGTTTTATAAGGCGGAAGGATTTTACTATAAGCATTTGGATTCACTCGTCGAATTAGCGGAAAAATACGCATTTTTATCCACACAACCTGTTAATTCAAAAGAGATGGCAGACTCTTTAAGGGATACACGACGCATGCTTTTTAGCTTAGGCGAGACGGTGAAGAAAGATTTACATCTCATGCTCAATGATGATATGGATACCTTACATTTTGAATTAGATGTTGCGAAGAATTCAGTCAAAAAAGCGAAGGGGAGGATTTCGAAATGAATGAACAAAAGCAATCAAATGAAATGGATGATTTATTAGCGAACCCGTTTGGGAAAAAAGTGGATAATGGTGTGCAGACAGAGGTAGTACAAAATTCAGATAAGCCTACTAGAATCATCGATGCGTTACCAGAGGAAGACAAGCAAAAGGCGGTACAGCTTGCAAAGCAAATTGACCCAAAGGACCAGCAATCTATTGTTGCATATGGTACCGAGGCACAGTCTAAACTCTTAGATTTCTCCCATTCGATGCTTGAACGTGTAGACAGCAATGAAGCGGAGGAGATTGGGGAGATTCTCAAGGATTTAATGAAAAGGTTAGAGCAAGTAAATCCTGATGAACTATCTACGCAAAAACGTGGTGTTTTTTCTCGGATTTTCGGAAAAATTTCAAGCTCTGTTAATGAAATTTTATCAAAATATCAAAAAACAGGGGCACAAATTGATCGTATTAGTGTAAAACTTGACAGAAGTAAAAGTGCGCTAATGAAGGATAATCATTTGCTACAAGATTTATTTGACCGAAATCGTGATTTTTACGATGCGTTAAATATTTATATTGCTGCAGGCGAAGTAAAGATGGAAGAATTAGATACTCAGACCATTCCAGCACTGAGGAAAAAAGCAGAACTTAGCCAAAACCAAATGGATGTGCAAGAAGTAAATGACACGATGCAATTTGCAGAGCGACTTGAGAAACGGATGCATGACTTGAAGTTAAGTAGGCAAATTACGTTGCAAAGTGCACCTCAAATTCGTCTCATTCAAAACACAAATCAAGCATTGGTGGAAAAAATCCAGTCTTCGATTTTGACTGCAATTCCTTTATGGAAAAATCAAATCGCAATCGCACTTACATTACTACGTCAACGAAATGCCGTTGAAGCACAGAAACAAGTATCAAAAACAACGAATGATTTACTGTTAAAAAATGCAGAGCTGTTAAAAACGAACACGATTGAATCAGCAAGAGAGAATGAACGAGGTCTTGTTGATGTAGAAACCTTGAAGAAAACCCAAGAGGATCTTGTGTCAACAATTGAAGAAACACTACGCATCCAAACAGAAGGACGAACCAAACGCAGGCAAGCAGAAGTAGAAATACAAAACATGGAAAACGAACTAAAACAGAAATTACTAGAATTACGATAGGGTGCCTGTCACTTGTCGGGATTTGTTGGATTTTGTCGATAATTTCATAAAGGAAAAAGGGTTAACACATTTTATGTCAAAAAGTGTTAACCCTTTTTGAATATTTCCTTCCTTCTCAAAAATGCGGGGATATTTTTGTGGATAATAATTTTTTTGTGGTAAAATATATAGTATTAAAGCTTTAGAAGGAGGTGAAGTGGTATGAGTGAACAATTATTAGAAAAGATAATAGAGGAATTACAGGGAATAAAACAACTTCAACAAGAAACAAAACAAGAGCAATATGAAATGAAACTCGAGCAACAAGGCACGAAACAAGAGCTGGTAGCTTTGAAGCAAGAGCAATATGAAATGAAACTCGAGCAACAAGGTACGAAACAAGAGTTGGCAGCTTTGAGGCAAGAGCAACAAGGCATGAAACAAGAGCAAAGAATTACTAATGAGCGATTAACAAATATAGAAACGAAACAAAGCCTTATCTACAATCAGACGGGTAAACTTACCGAATATCATACAGAAATTATGTCTAGTTTTGAGAAACTTGCGACTAAAGATGACCTGGTCTATTATGATAAGAAGATTGGCGAGCATGATAGACACTTATTTAAAAACAGGTGACAGGAACCTCATGAATTCCATTAGATGCCTTTATTTAATAGGGTCAAATAAATTTAGAAATAAGTGACAAGATATTCTCCCACAGTATTTTCACCCATGTCATTCCACAGCTATTATTTACAAAAATATGTCTTCCGCATATAAACGCACGATTCATTCCCAATGACTTCACATTCTTATATGGAAATTCTCCAATAAATTGCTAACATCCATTTATAAGTTTCCTAACTATTATTTCGAAAAGATAAAGATAGCGTATAGATGGAAAAACAAGAGAAACTTCTATTCACTTTTCTGTCACTATATAGAAAAACCTACCTTTAAAGGTAGGTTTTTCGTTCCTTCTTAAATATTTTTTCTTCTGTACTGAATAAATACTGCTAGTATCCCGACCATTAATAATATTGCTCCGATTGCAATGTAGTTAAAGGTATTAGTTGCAGTATCTGGTAATGTTTTTCCGCCTTGTTGGTTATTTGTACTAGATCCGTTGTTGTTACCTTGGTTATTATTATCTTTAATTACACCGTTGTTTTTGTTTTGACCATCTGTGTCAGTTCCAGTACTAGGTTTATTAGGCGGTTCAGTAATATTTGTAACCTCAATAGTCTGAACAGCTTCAACCCCATCACTATTCTTCACGTAAACAGTGTACGTACCATTTTCCGTGATATCAAATGCCCCCACTTCAAGGTCAATATCATTTCCTGCATCAACAAAATCCTCTGCGGCTTTGTCGCCTTTTAACCATTTCAAAGCAACAAGATCTGTTTCACTATTCGTATCAACAGTAATAGTAATAGGACCTTCTGTTGGCTCCGTAGTAGAAGGTGTTAACGTAACGTTAATTTCTTCTGCTGGATTAGTAACATCTGGAACTTCAATATTTGTAACCTTAATCGTTTGAACAGCTTCAACCCCATCACTATTCTTCACGTAAACAGTGTACATACCATTTGCCGTAACATCAAATGCCTTCGCTTCAAGGTTAATTTCATTTCCTGCTTCTGCAAAATCTCCAATAGATTTCTCGTCTTTAAGCCATTTCAGTGCAACAAGATCTGATTCACTATCCGTGTTAACAGAAATAGTGACAGGACCTTCTGTTGGGTCTGTAGTAGAAGGTGTTAACGTAACGTTAATTTCTTCCACTGGATCAGTAATATTCTCAACCTCAATCGTCTGAACCGCTTCAACCTCATCACTATTCTTCACGTAAACGGTGTATGTGCCGTTTTCCGTAACATCAAATGATCCGGTTTCAAGTTCAATATCGTTTCCTGCTTCTGCAAAATCTGCAGTAGTTTTCTCGCCTTCAAGCCATTTTAGAGCAACAAGCTCAGAAACACTGTCAGTATCAACGCTAATCGTAACAGGGCCTTCAGTATGCTCAGTAGTGGAAGGTGCTAATGTGATATTGACTTCTTCTACAGGTTCTGTAATATTCTCAATTGCAATCGTCTGAACTACTTCAACATCATCGGTATTCTTCATGTAAACGGAATACGTACCATTTTCCGTAACGTCAAACGCTAAGTCTTCTAGTGCGATGTCATTACCTGCTTCTGCAAAATCCTCAGCAGTTTTCTTACCTTCAAGCCATTTCAAAGCAACAAGTTCAGAAGCACTGTCAGTATCAATGCTAATTGTAACAGGGCCTTCAGTAGGCTCGGTAGTAGAAGGTGTTAGTGTGACATTAAATTCCACTTCTGGATCTGTATCATCCGAATTCGTTATATTCGTAACCGTAATCGTTTGAACAGCTTCTAGCTCCTCACTATTTTTTACATAAACGGAATACGTTCCATTTTCCGTTACATCAAAAGCTCCCACTTCAAGTTCAATATCATTACCTGCCTCTGCGAAATCTTCCGCAGTTTTCTTGCCTTCAAGCCATTTCAAAGTAACAAGTTCAGATTCGCTGTCTGTATCGACATTAATCGTAACAGGTCCTTCTGTAGGCTCAGTAGTAGAAGCTGTTAATGTGATATTGACTTCTTCCACAGGTTCTGTAATATTTTCCACTGCAATCGTTTGAATAGCTTCAACCTCATCACTATTCTTCACGTAAACGGTATACGTCCCATTTTCCGACACATCAAAAGCTCCCGCTTCAAGGGCAATATCATTTCCTGCCTCTGCAAAATCCTCCGCAGTTTTTTCGCCTTCAAGCCATTTCAAAGCAACAAGTTCAGATTCGCTGTCAGTATCGACAGTAATCGTCACAGGCCCTTCTGTAGGCTCAGTAGTGGAAGGTGTTAATGTGATATTGACTTCTTCCACAGGTTCTGTAATATTTGCAACCTCAATGGTCTGAACAGCTTCAACCTCATCACTATTCTTCACATAAACGGTGTACGTACCATTTTCCGTAACATCAAAAGCTCCCGCTTCAAGGGCAATATCATTTCCTGCCTCTGCAAAATCTGCGGCAGTTTTCTCGCCTTCAAGCCATTTCAGAGCAACAAGCTCAGTTTCGCTGTCTGTATCGACAGTAATCGTAACAGGCCCTTCTGTTGGCTCAGTTGTAGAAGGTGTTAATGTAACATTCATTTCTTTTGGTGCTTCTGCTTTTACATTTAATGTCACATCTGCTGTTGCAGTATTCTCTACAATATCATTAACATGTAAGCTAAGTGTATTTTCACCGCTTGGAAGTTCTGTTAATGGAATGGCAAATGTACCATCTTGTTCTAATACAACTTCATTTTGTTCTGATGTGTTTCCGTCTTTATCTGTTACTTCATAAGTAACGGTTAACTTTTCGTTAACATCATATGGTAGGGCGAACATGTTTTCTACGGTTTCTTTAAAATCGATGAAGCCATCGGTAATCGTTCCAGTAACTTCATATTCAGATGATTCGATTTCTTCTTCGACCGTATCAAATTCAATTTCCGATGCAGTTGTTTTTACAAAAAATGGACCATCATCTGCAAGGAATGTTATATCACCTGATTCAAGATCCCATGAATTGAAATCGATGGTATATACACCATCAGGTATCACTGTTTCTTCGTCTGTTCCCCAGTCAACGTACGTTCCGCCTATTGGAATTGACCAATATCCAGCTTGTAATGGTTGGAATGCAAAATATCCTAGGTATCCATCACCGAAAGCTCCACCATCTGGATTCACTGCGTCCCAAAGTTCAATGGACATTGCCTCTTCATCATTCAATAAACCAAATTGTAGAAGTGCTTCCTCATGTTTTCCATCCCCATTTGGAGAAATTGCATACTCTTCCAACTCAAAATATTCCAAGCCTGTTGGACTTTGCGTCGAGAACTCTACTGCAAATGGTAAGGATAGATTCGTCGTTCCATTTGTTATATGGATATATCCAAGTAGTTCATTACCAGGTGATTCTTCTCCTGCAGGTACGGTTAATTCCACGTTAAGTGTCTCAGAATCTCCTAATGTGAATGATGATTTGTCTACTGAAACAGAAGCATCCGCTAATTCACCTGTAGCTGCTTTTGTTACCTCGACGCTAACATCATAATTGCTTGATGCTCCGCTTAAGTTTCTTACTTCAATTTCTTTCGTTTTCGTTGTTTCTTGTTCAGGGTCTGGTGAAACTCTGCCAAATGTCACGGTACCCTTTTCATAATTGACAATCTCCCCATCAGATTCAGTAGTGTCTAATGCATAGGCCAATGCTTCTGCGGACACTGCTTCAAGGGGTTGTACACGACCAGGCCCTTGTGCAAACACGTCATACAGTTCTGTATCTAATTGTTTTGCTGTATTTGATAATGCAACTTTAACATCGTATGGTGTCCAATCTGGATTTTTAGAAAGTAATAATGCTGCTATTCCCGCAACTTGAGGGGCAGCCATACTTGTACCTGTTTTACGATCATAGGCTTTCGCGTAATCAGCTTCTGGATCATCTTTTCCATAGGCAGGGATTGTCGACATGATATTTGTTCCAGGTGCAGAAACATCTGGTTTAATATCAAATACTGGTGTCGATGGTCCACGTGAACTTGAATCATTGATATGATCGCCTTCTGTAGTATCTTTTTCATAATCTGAGAAAGTTACTTTTCCTGTTTTATTTTCAGTTGCCTCAATTGCTTCTCTAAAAGCTTGTCCATCTGCAGTAGCGATATCATAGGTTGGAATAAAGCCAAATGAATTACCAAGTAAAACATCTGCTGGTCCATCCCCTTCGACATTATTATGGATGATGATGCCAACTGCACCAGCATCTTTAGCTGCAGCAATTTTATCTACAAATGCGATTTCGCCACGAGATGCGAGGACTACTTTTCCTTCAGCATCGATCCCCTCATAATCAGATGCAGCACCGAAACCAGGGACTGCGACTACATCATATGAACCTGATAATGTTTCTGCAGGGTCTTCAGCAAATGTCCAACCCATTAAAGCAACATTATATTCATCGCTGTAAGTACCAGCTTCTACTGATAACGTAGCCTGAATCGTTTCTTCCGGTAAAGTCGAGTTACCAACGGAAATTGCTAATGCAGCTGATGCTGGATTTCCGACTGTACCACGGCCTGGGCCACTATTACCAGTTGCAACAATGGAGGTAACACCAGCTAATGTTGCATTATTGATTGCAATTGAATCTGGGGCAGTTTGACTATTACTACCACCGCCTAATGATAGATTAATAATGTCCATATCTTCTTCAACTGCTTTATCAATACCAGCGATTATTCCAGAAGTCATGCCACTTCCATAAGCACCCAAAACGCGGTAAGCATATAAATCTATTTTAGGGGCAATGCCTTTAATACCGTGATCATTGTTTCCTGTAGCGGCAATAATACCAGCTACATGCGTACCATGAGAGGTATAGAAAGAACTACCATTTGCACTAAACTCAGGCATATGTTCTGGCCAGTCTTCAGGTGTCGTCTCATATGGATCGTCATCAGCACGTTCACGCGCATAGTCTGGACCATGCTTTATAAAATTATATCCACCCTTATAAATCCCTTCAAAATCGGGGTGATTGTAATCAATCCCAGTATCAAGGACAGCTACTTTTACCCCTTCTCCTTCATAACCATCCTCCCAAAGTTCAGGTACTTCAAGATGTGGAACACTATCAACCATTGCACTATCCACACGGTCATCTGGAGAAATGTCTAGTGCGTGTACTACTTCATCTGGTTCTACATTTAAGACCCCATCAATGGTTAGTAGTTCGTCTAGTTCACTCGCCTTTAACTTTATTGACATACCATTGAATGCTTGATGATATGTAAATCCTTTTTCGTAATTTATTTTCTTGGATTTCAAAGCTTTTTCAAATCGAGCTTGCTCGTTAATGACTTTCGTTTTTGCTGTAGTTGCTTGAGATGCACTAAATGATTTCCCTTGAACCTTATTCTGTCCTTCTTCTAAAGCAACAGGGGGCTCAGATAGTTGAACAATGACGGCAACTTCCTTATTCCCGCTTATTTCTTGTAAGGATGGATTGATAGCAGGTTTTTGCTCCAACATTGTTCGTTGTTTTGAAACGGTTTCTTTTAAGTGCGCGATTCTTTCTTCCGTGTTTAATTGCTTACTAGAATCATTGCTTGAATTGGCCGATATCAATACCGGATTAAATAGAGAAAAAATTAATGTAATGATTAATAGAATACTAGAAAACTTATTTGACAACTTCCCCTTCAACCTTCATTCCTCCCTTAGTTCCTTTGTAATAGTACGTATTAGATTACAGGTTAGATATACCTAGACCGCTATGCACCACCTCTTTCGCTACTATTTGACTTGGTAGAATAATATGACATAAGAATAATAACATAATTTTAGGGAAATAAAAGTAAAATGTTGTAAAAATTTAAATTATAAATAATATTAGATTAAATTCGACTAAAATCGATCATTTTCCGTGTGATTTTCCTACTTCATGTCGAAAATGTAGGTAAACATTTTTTCTACATTCGCCCTCAAAACAGGGACTTATGGCACACTCTCAAATGGTGCCTGTCACTTGTCGTTTTTTGTTGTGATTTGTCGAATATGGCTTAGCAAGCACGTGTTGATCCATTCATGTCAGGGATAAGTGATGCAATTTTCTCTGACATTTCACGAACATTACGAGAGGACAGTTTTATTTATTTTTTCGTTTGTAGTAACATATTTATATAAAATAAGAAGAATGTGAAATCGGAGGGTATGGATGATGAAAAAAATAAAAAAGGCGATTATTCCAGCGGCTGGTCTTGGTACAAGGTTTTTACCTGTAACAAAGGCGATGCCGAAAGAGATGCTACCAATCGTTGATAAGCCAACAATTCAGTACATAGTAGAAGAAGCGGTACAATCAGGGATTGAAGATATTATAATTGTAACGGGAAAAGGAAAACGTGCGATTGAAGATCACTTCGACAATAACTTTGAACTTGAGCAAAATTTAATTGACAAGGAGAAATATGAATTACTAAAAAAGGTTAAGCAACCATCAGAAGTAGATATTCATTACATAAGACAAAAAGAGCCAAAAGGGCTTGGGCATGCAGTTTGGTGTGCGCGTAAATTTATTGGCGATGAGCCGTTCGCGGTCCTTTTAGGAGATGACATCGTACAAAGTGACAACCCTGCATTACATCAGTTAATCGAACAATATGAAGAAACAGGGTGTTCTGTTGTCGGTGTGCAGAAAGTTCCTGATGATGAAACATCTAGGTACGGTATTGTTGCCCCTAGTACAAGCGAGGGGAGGCGTTATCAAGTAAGTGATTTTGTTGAAAAGCCAAAAGCTGGAACAGCACCTTCCAATCTAGCCATCATGGGGCGTTATGTATTTACCCCTGAGATTTTCACATTTTTAGATAAACAGGAAATTGGTGCTGGTGGGGAAGTACAGCTGACAGATGCTATCCAGCGGTTAAATAAAGTTGAACAAGTTTATGCCTATGATTTTCATGGGAAACGCTATGATGTTGGGGAAAAACTTGGATTCATTCGCACAAATTTAGAATTTGCATTACAGAATGAGGAAATTGGCGCTGAAGTGAGAAGGATGCTTGAAGAAGTGTTAAAGGAATATGAAAAGATGAAGTAAGGTGACAGGCACCTGTCGAATTTTGAAGGTATTTGTCGAAAGGGTGGGGGCGTGAAAATTAGCATTGAGGTTAACTTGTAGCGAGATTCTGTAGAAGTATGAAGCAAAACATGCAGCGTGATGCTCCCATTAGTAATTGATTTATAGGAATTCAAAAAGGTAAAGAAAACCAAAAGGTAAACAAATTAATGGAATAAAGTGATATATTAATTAAAGAGGGGAATTTCCCTTCTTTCTCTATTTTTGGGTAGGCAAGAAAGCATATAACGAGCTTATCTGTATAGGTGCAGGCTAAGGCTATCGATGAAAAGGCTTGGGCAAGACCTGAGTTTTCGAAAAGGAGTTCATTACATGCGTGTGATTCCTCGAGTGGGATTAAAGCTATCTATATTGATTTATGCAATTTTTCATTTTACTACATATTTTTATGAAAATAATATTCTTATTTTGTTAGTCGCAATTAGTGGAATTAGTTTATTTGTTCTTGCAGCTATCAGGTTAAAACTAAAATACATTAAAATGCCATTTGGACTTATTTTAGTAGGTATAATCGTAATGTTAGCATCAGGGACATCCATGACTGATGGATTGATAAACGGCTTTCTAGAAATGCGGAACATGGTTGGACTCCTCATTATTGTGCCGATGATTAGTTGGGTACTAAATGAAGAACCGTATATTGATTCGATTATGAGTTTTGCCCATAATCTTCTCGATACGAGTCGGAAATTTTATTTCGGTATTGCATCATTCACGCAAATTATTGCATACTTTTTATTGTTTGGTTCCATCTCGATGATGTATCAATTTGTAAATATGATTCTGAAAGATGAACATGGTGAGCCCTGGGAAAATTATAAAGGGACTGCATTGATCAGAGGTTTTGCCCTATCTGTTATGTGGGTAGTGAGTATTCCAAGTTTTGCCTTTGTGGTAGAAATAATGGGTGCTTCCCTTGGATTATCCATATTACAAGGGTTAGTAATCTCTTCTATTGGCATTATGATTGCACTTATCTTCTCTCATTTTGAAGAAAAACGCTACGGTGTCAATTTAACGGCAGGATTACAAACGGAAATTGATGAGGTGCTAAGTCATACGAAAGATAAGAAGCAGATGCACCGGAATGTGATTGAATTTGCTATTCTTTTTATCACTTTGTTTGGTTCCATTCTAATTTTACAAGCATTCTCAAATATTGAACTACTTGTTTTGATTCCTCTTGTTGTTTTCGTATGGATCATTCTATATTTTATTGTAAAAAGAAGGCCGAGAAAGCTGATTTGGGAAGCGAAGAAGTATGTTGATAAAGATATGGAAAAACAAGCATATCAGCTATGCGTCATGCTTGGTGCTGGAGTACTCATCTACGGATTAAACCAAACGGGGTTTGCTGCATTTGTTGTTGATGGGATCTATTCGATGCAGGAAGCTTTTCCGTTTCTAAATGTTTTATATTTCTTGCCGTTTATCGTTATTGTTCTCGGATTCTTTGGGCTTGGGCCTTTAACGGTAATGGTACTGGTAGGGGGAATCTTGGAGACTATTAATCTTCCATACCCTGCAGAGCTCATTGTATTAGCAGTAACCTCGGGAAGTACGATTAGTATTCTATTATCGCCACTTATTATGCCAGTTATAATCCTCAGTAGCATGAACGGGCAGAGTGCACTAAAAAACGGCATTGGCTATAATTGGAAGTTTGCAATTGTGATTTATGTTCTTGCTCAAGTTTGGATTCAGGTTGGGGTTTTCATTGCTTAAAGGTTATTCAATTTTTTAGAGGGAGATAAACAAACATACGTTCTGTTTTCGGCGAAAAAAAGAACAATTTTCTTTTTTATTATTCACTTATTAAAGGAACTTCAACTTAAAGAAAAACAACCATTTTGATAAAATTTTTAACTATTTATTTTTATTTTATCAAATTATTTCTATTTTACTGCTTTAGACTACCACCATATATTAACAATATAAAATAAATGTGATGATAGTCGGAGGGGAGAGCGGTAGTGTTAAAGAAATATAATGAATCATCTTACAAAGAGAGAACGAAAAGATATAGTATAGTTACTGTTTTTATTTGTATTCTGATTTTAAATAAAACTGATTATCCAATTTGGGCTTATGTTGTAACTTTATCAATTCTAATCGGTAGCATTTTATTTAATCTCTTTAAATGGAAAAGCAAGGAAAGTTTAAAGGGCGTATCAAAAAAAGAACCTCTTCGTAATACAATGTTTGCAATAATTGCTTATCTGGTACTGATATATCCCTCTAACCTCTGGTTCAGCATCATTTATTATTCAGTTTGCGTTACAGTTATATTGTATAGTTATTATAATAAGAAAAATGGAAATACAAAAAGCATTAGCAATTAAGCTGATGCTTTTTGATAGATTTAAACCAGAATTCTCTTTTCTCTTAATGCGTACCCGTTTAGGTAGTATATGAATGGTTTTTTATAAATTCTTTTTGCGATAGTTACTCGGTCTACCAACATAGATTTTCCTGTGTTTACATCCGTTACACGGTATTCAGCATACCCGGCATTAGTTGAAACGTTCGTCTATAGTGAAAAAGGTTTTTGCTATGTCATTCGTCTTTTTCTATGTTTACAAAACGTGATATTTCGCTTTATCACCAGCTAATACCGTTAATACTTCCCTAACAACCGTTGTTCCCATGCGATACATGGATTCTTCTGTTGAAGCGCCGATGTGCGGAGTAGGGACAAAGTTTTCCAACTGTATTAATGGATGATCCAATGTTGGCGGCTCCGTTACGAATACATCACTTGCGGCAGCTCGAATTGTTCCATCTTTTAATGCTTGATACAAGTCCGTTTCATTTACCGTTCCACCACGAGAGGTGTTGATTAAAATAGCACTTCTTTTACATAAGCGTAATTCATTCTCTGAAATAATGTTTCTTGTTGTATCTGTTAGTGGAACACTTACATTAATATAATCTGCTTCAGGCAATAGTTCGGCAACAGAATCGTATTTTTTAATTCCTAGGGATGTTGCCTTTTCATTGCTAACAAAAGGGTCATATCCGGTAATATTCATTTGATAACCGTTCCTTAAGATAGCCGCAGCGGTTAAAGCAACATTTCCCATTCCAATGAGGGCAACGGTTTTCCCAACCATTTCGGTCCCTACTAAATCAGCTGGTGCGTTTGTCGTAAGCTTTCCACCTTTTATTCTCTCCACATTCTGAACAATATTTCGAGATGTGGAAGACATAAGTGTCACAATTAACTCAGCAACAGCTTGGAAGTTTGCTGTTGGCGTGTAGACAACGCTCACACCAAGTTCCTTGGCAGCCTCCACATCAATGTTGTCATAACCAATCCCATGTTTCCCGATTACTTTTAAATTCTTTGCCTTTTCAATAATTTCACGGGTTACGGGCTCTGTACGAACGATAATTGCATGAATTTCTTCTATTTGGCTATAGTCTTGCACAATTTCAGCATGACGCCCTACCGTCTCCAATGCTTCAGGATGAATATGCTCATTTAAATAAATCATCATATCGTATCACCGCTTTTCGCAGTGGTTAATTCCATTGTTTCTTTCCCTTCTGGTAAGGCAAAATCAAAGTCACATCCTTCATCTGCTTGAAGAACGTGCCTGCGGTATAACCATTTGTATCCTCGCTTATTCTCTGGGGCAGTTTCAGGGGCATGCCATGCATTTTTTCTCTCTGCAAGCACTTCATCAGAAACAAGTAATGCTAGCTTTCGATTCGCTACATCAAGCTCAATCCAATCACCATCACGTATTAATCCAATTGGGCCACCGACCGCAGCCTCTGGGGCGACATGCAAAATAACCGTACCAAATGCTGTCCCACTCATTCGGCAGTCAGAAAGTCTTACCATATCCCGAACACCCTCTTTTAAAAGTTTCTTAGGGATCGGAATCATTCCCGCCTCTGGCATCCCTGGTGCACCAACTGGCCCTGCGTTTTGCAGCACAAGCACACTGTTTTCATCCACTTCAAGGTCTGGATCATTCACACGTTTTTCCATGTCTTCAAGGGATGTGAAAACAACGGCCTTTCCTTTATGTTTTAAAAACCTTTCATTGACAATTGCCTTTGGTTTGATAACCGATCCATTTGGAGAGAGGTTTCCTTTTAAGACAGCAATGCCACCTTCTTCATATAACGGTGCCTCATAAGGACGAATCACATGATCATAGGTTGGATTACGCCAGGTACTTGCTAAATTATCTTTTAATGTTTCTCCTGTAACTGTTCGCTCATCAAGGTGAAGGAGTGGAGAAAGTTCCTTTAATACAACAGGAACCCCGCCTGCATAGTAAAATTCTTTCATTTGGTATTCTCCAGCCGGCCTTAGATTGGCTAGAAATGGAGTAGTTTTACTTAGTTCATCGAATCGATCTAATGTTAAGTTAATTCCTAGTCTTCTAGCGATTGCAATTAAATGTATGACAGCGTTTGTTGAACCGCCAATTGCCATCAATGTTCGAACAGCATTATCAAAGGCTTTCTCTGTCATTATATCTGATGGCCGAATATCTTTTTCTACCAAATGGACAATTGCTTTTCCAGTTTCTTTCGCAAGACGTAGCCGTTCATTAACTGTTGCTGGTGCAGCGGCAGCACCTGGTAACATCATCCCTAAGGCTTCAGCACATGATGCAATCGTACTTGCCGAGCCCATTACCATACAATGTCCTGCAGTAGGGGCTAATTGTTCATTGATTTCGTTGATTTCCTTTTCATCAACGGTTCCACCTTGATACTCTTGCCAGAAGAAGCGACAGTCAGAGCAAGCACCAAGTGTCTTTCCATTATATTCTCCGTTATCCATTGGCCCACCAGTGAACAGGATTGCAGGCTTATTCGCACTTGCTGCACCCATTAATTGAGCTGGCGCCATTTTGTCACACCCACCGATTAGTACAACACCGTCAATTGGTTGTGCGGTAATCATTTCTTCGGTATCCATTGCCACAAGGTTTCGGTAAAGCATTGTTGTTGGACTTGTAAACATTTCCCCGACAGAAATCGTTGGGAATTCGAGAGGAATACCGCCTGCCATAATGATTCCGTGTTTAATTGCTTGTACCATTGGCTGAACATGGCTATGGCAACGGTTGATTTCACTATATGTATTTGCTATTCCGATAATTGGTTTATTAAAATCCTGCTCGTCATAACCCAAATGCCGTTGAAAAGCCATTTTGATAAAATTACTAAAACCTGCATCACCGTAGGAAGTACTTTTTTTCATGTGGATCTCCTCCTTGTTAAAATTCATCCCATCTTTTGGTGATAGGATGGATGAATGTAATGAATGATTCAATCATAAATGGCTTGCATTCATACTGTCAATAAATAATCAAAATTTTTGGAAGAGGTGTAATACTATAAAGATGATTAAACTTTTCGTAAGTTTTATTGTGCATTTTTGCAATCTATGTAAACTTCGGACTAATTTAATTCAGAATATCTTAAATCGGAGCAAGTCTCGCCGTCCGGGATCGCTCCGGGCGGATGCGGACCTTAGGGCACGGCCTCAGCCCTCCTCGCGGAAAAAACGCCGCTGCGGGGTCTTCGGACACGTGCTATTCCCGCAGGACAAGGAAAGCTTCGTCAGCGTTACATCGCACGAAGAAAATGGCTCTTTATTTTCGAGGAGTCACCGCCCTCCACTCTCCCGGACTGGTGAGGTAGTACAATGCTTTCGACTTTCCATATCGCAGGAGATAATGGTTAGTAACTTAAACTCAGTGGAGGAAACACACGGAGACTCCTACGGGAGGATAGGCCTAGGTGAGACTACGTAGTGCGTTAGCACGAAGAAGGCTCACCAGCCGCCCGTGGAAAGCGAAGTGTGTTTCCGGAACGATGTGTTTTGCACAATACTGAATTAAATAGATCCAAAGTCTATATATTTTGTTAATATCTCTGTATCCCCAAAGTGTATTAATGCGATAAAGTATAGACGTTATAACCTTCCGAATTTACAGATATTATATTGACGCATTAAATCATTGTATGTATAATAAAATCATCAACAGAATAGGAATGAAATGCATGAAAAAAACACAATATCATCAGATGTTAGATGACATGACGAATCGAATCATGGAAGGTACATGGGGTAAGGGGGAGAAAATACCGATTTTACCTGAATTAGCTAGTGAATACAATGTGAGCGTATCGACAGCAAGGGAAGTTTTAAAAGTATTAGAGAGTAGAAGGTATATCACAATTCAACAAGGTAGGGGTACATTTGTATCATCAGAACTACCAGATGAAGAAAAAAGTGTTCCAGCTTCATCCGTTTTTGAACTTCTAAAGTTAATTGAATTTCGAATGATGATTGAACCAACTTATGCTGAAACTGCTGCTAAATTAGCATATCAAAATGAAATAGACGCTATTAGTGATTCAGCTACTAGAATGTCGGAGCTTGTTGAAAGTAACTCGCCAACAATCGATGAGGATTTGAAATTCCATTTACTCATTGCCTATGCAACGCATAATGACCATGCGATACATCTTTATGAGAATTTACAGCCACAATTAACGCGTGGCAGAGCACAATTAAGGCAGGGGAGAGCACATACGAATATTTATGGTATGAAAGAGAGAGCTGCCGATTATCATTTGCTAATCGCTGCTGCTATTAAAGAAAGGGACGGGGTAAAAGCTGCTGAATATATGAAGGGACATATGGCAGTAAGTTATGAACTTGCCCTTTATGAGCTGACAAGTGATCCACCAAAGAAATTCACCTCTAACAAGAAATTTTTCAATGAACCGATCTAAGGATTGTTAGCGTTCACTGTAATACATACTATTCATTGACTTCCAAATTCATATGATACGTTTATAAATGATAGCACTTTCATGATGTGCAATCACTGTATAAGGGGGGATATCATTGCAACTATACGAAATCGAGCAAACATTCAAAGGTGAAAAAGTTACCGATATCAAAGAAACCGTATGGGCAGAATTACAAGCAAATAAGCAACTAAACACACTTCCAGAACAGGCAGAAATTGCGATTACAGCAGGGAGTAGAGGAATCGAGAATATCGTTCTCATTTTAAAAGAAATTGTTTTATACCTAAAAGATAAGAATTATAAGCCATTTATCGTCCCATCGATGGGAAGTCATGGTGGTGCAACTGCCGAGGGGCAAGTAGAAGTACTCCACCACTTGGGGATTACGGAAATATCAATGGGGGTTCCGATACGTTCATCAATGGAAGTGTTGCATTTAGGAACGACTCCTGATGATCTACCTGTCTACATGGATAAAAACGCTTACGAGGCAGATGGAATTATTGTTATCAATCGAGTGAAAGCACACACTGCCTTTCATGGAAAGGTAGAAAGTGGATTAAGTAAAATGGTAACAATCGGATTAGGCAAACAAAAAGGTGCAAGCTTCGTACATACCCAAGGTGCGAATAATATGGAGCACAATATTATGGAAGTTTCGAAATACGCAATAGCACATTCACCAATCTGTATGGGGCTTGCTATTATCGAAAATGGCTATGACCAAACAGCTGTCATTAAAGGTGTCACTGTAAAGGACTGGCATAAACAAGAAGAAGCATTACTGAAACAATCAAAGGATTTCATGCCTTCTTTGCCATTATCAGACCTTGATGTTCTAGTCGTAGAAGAAATGGGGAAAAACTATAGTGGTACTGGGATGGATCCGAATATTATTGGCCGAATGCGAATCGAAGGTGTAGAGGAACCGACAGATATCAATATCGCACGGATTCTTGTTCTAGATTTATCAGAGCCATCACATGGTAATGCACAAGGAATTGGACTGGCTGATTTTACGACGGAGAATTTTATCAATAAGATTGACCGAAAACCTACCTATATGAATGCAATCACAAGCACATTTTTAAGAAGGGTTATGTTTCCAATGCACTATGCAACGGAGGAGGAAGCGCTAGAAGCAGCGATCACGAGCTTGGGGCCAGAAGTAAATCGTGACGAAATTGACTTAATCCAAGTTCCCAATACGCTTCATTTAAGTAGGTTATATATTTCCGAGAGTGCACTAAACAAAATTAATAAAGAAAAAGTAGACTTTAAGATCATTAGAAAGCTAGAATTACAATTCGAAAATGGGGAATTTAGTAATCGATTACTAGCTGCCCATTAAGCGGTACATAAATAGGGGGAGTAGCTTTATGCAAGTAAAGCGGGAGATTTTAACGGACTGGGTGAAAGATATTTTCTGTGGGATGGGAATGGGAGAGAACCAAGCAGCTACCATTTCTAACCACCTTGTATTAGCTAATTTACGCGGGGTAGATTCTCATGGGGTTAGTAAGGTTGATATTTATTCAAAAAGATTAGAGAAAAAAATTGTTAATATGGATTTAACGTATTCCATCGAAAAAGAAACACCTGTAAGTGCCTTGATTGATGGACAAAACAGCATGGGGATTCCACTTGCAACAAAGGGAATGGAATTAGCTACCCGGAAAGCTGTGAAATCAGGTGTTGGTATCGTAGGAGTTAAACATTCCAACCATGGGGGCATGCTTGCTGCTTATACAAGTTATGCAGCGGCCAATGACTGTATTGCATTAGCTACGACAAATGCAGCACCATCCATGGCACCATGGGGTGGGAAAGAAAAATTCTTTGGGACAAATCCAATCTCTTATGGGATACCAACTGGGGAAGAAATGAATATCGTCTTTGATATGGCAACAACCATTGTTGCAAAAGGAAAAATTGTTTTGGCGGAAATGGAAAATCGAAAAATCCCATTAGGCTGGGCAATTACCAAAGATGGCAAGGATACAACCGATCCAAAGGAAGCACTCGAAGGAATGATCCTCCCAAGTGGTGGACCAAAGGGATATGGGATTACTTTCTTCGTTGAGGTCTTATCATCATTATTTACAGGTGCAACATATGGACCGCACATTAGTAATTTATTTCATGATTTCGAGAACAAACAAGATGTCGGACAATTTTTCTTCGTCATGCGTGCTGATTTATTTGAAGACTTGCATGTATTCAAAAACCGGATGGATAAATTAGTGGAAGAAATAAGAAATGTGGACAAGATGGAGAATGTAAGTCGGATTTACCTCCCTGGTGAAATCGAATGGGAGCTTTCTAAGAAGCGGGAACTAGAAGGGATTCCAGTATCTGATGAAGTTATTGGACAATTAAAGGATATTAGCATCAAATATCAGGTCAACATTCCAGAAGGATTAGAGATCACAAACTAATAGTATGAGGAGAGTGGAAGCATGCGTTTAGCTAGTATAAAAGAACATAATGAAAAAGCTGCAATCATTGTTGGTGAGAAAGTTTATTTAGTTGAAAGTGTGAACAAAAAACTTGGAAAAGAATGGAGCACCAATTTATTTAATCTTATCAAAAAGGGCGAGTTAGATAGCTTACGAGATTGGTATCAGGCAGAAGGGAAAAATGAACTGGAAAACGTGGAAGCTTTAAACGGGAATGACGTTACATATGGCCCTCTATATCGTCATCCACGGAAGATTTGGGGAATCGGATTAAACTATGTGGAACATGCATCTGATTTAAGTGAAAAAGCACCAAACACAGAACCAGCAAGTTTTATGAAGCCTGATACGACAATTATTGGACCGAACGATACGATAAACGTGCCGCATCAGTCGGAACGAACAACTGCTGAGTCAGAGCTTGGCATTATTATCGGCAAAGAATGTAAAGATGTTTCTGAAGAAGCTGCAATCAATTATGTTGCGGGCTATACGACAATTATTGATATGACTGCAGAAGATATTTTGCAAAAAAATCCCCGTTACTTAACGCGCTCGAAAAGCTTTGACACGTTTTTTAGTTTTGGACCAGAATTGGTAACGACGGATGAGGTAGAAGATGTGAATGCATTAGAAGTTTCTACTGTTATTAATGGCGAGTTACATCGCAAGAACGTTGTTTCGAATATGACATTTACTCCATGGAATCTCGTATCCTTCCATTCGAAAGTGATGACATTATTACCAGGGGATATTATCTCAACTGGTACCCCAGGCGCGGTCGTTATTCGTGACGGAGATGTTGTTGCATGTGAAATCGATGGGTTTACTACCCTATCAAATACAGTAAAAGATCTAAAAGTAAAATAAGATTGTTTTCATAATGTTTGTTGTTTCTTTGGTCTCGTAGTTGATGTAAACTGCGAAGTAACAATAATTTGGGGAATTTTCTTGAGAGAGCTTATCAAGTTCATTTGAAGAGAATTTTGCTCTATTTTAATCTTGAGAAGGCTTATCAAGTTCATTTGAAGAGAATTTTGCTCAATTTCAATCTTGAGAAGGGTTATCAAGTTCATTTGAAGAGAATTTTGCTCTATTTCAATCTTGAGAAGGGTTATCAAGTTCATTTGAAGCGAATTTTGCTCAATTTTAATCTTGAGAAGGGTTATCAAGTTCATTTCAAGAGAATTTTGCTCAATTTTAATCTTGAGAAGGCTTATCAAGTTCATTTCAAGAGAATCTTGCTCTATTTCAATCTTGAGAAGGCTTATCAAGTTCATTTGAAGAGAATTTTGCTCAATTTCAATCTTGAGAAGGCTTATCAAGTTCATTTGAAGAGAATTTTGCTCTATTTCAATCTTGAGAAGGCTTATCAAGTTCATTTCATGAGAATCTTGCTCTATTTCAATCTTGAGAGAGCTTATCAAGTTCATTTCATGAGGATTTTGCTCTATTTCAATCTTGAGAAGGCTTATCAAGTTCATTTGAAGAGGGTTTTGCTCTATTTCAATCTTGAGAAGGCTTATCAAGTTCATTTGAAGAGGATTTTGCTCTATTTCAATTTTGATAGCTCCGTTGAGTATTGGCATTCATAATTCTTTATTGATCTTGAGAGTACAAACAAGATATTTTTTTAAGTTCGATGTTACCTCGCAGATTATATCTATTGTGTCAAAAGCAACAATCTTTTAGAAAAGAGCCAAAATAAAAAGGAGCGATTACGATGGATTTAGGATTAAAAGGAAAATCAGTCATTATAACGGCAGGTAGTAAAGGGCTAGGAAAAGCATCAGCATTACAATTCGCTGAAGAGGGTGCACATGTACTGATTTCCAGCCGAAATGAAGCAGAATTAGAAAAAACAGTAGCAGAAATTAAAGAACAAACAGGCAATGATAATGTCCGTTATCAAGTGTGTGATATTACTAGCCTTGAGCAAATAAAAGCAGTAGTAGAAACAGCCGTAGAATGGAATGGTACGGTCGATGTACTTATTAACAATGCTGGAGGACCACCAGCAGGGGGATTTGATAAGTTCTCAGATGAGGATTGGCAAAAAGCGTATGAATTAAATCTATTAAGTTTTGTTCGTTTAATTAGAGAAGTATTGCCACATATGCGCGAAACAGGTGCTGGTAGAATTGTTAACTTTGCTTCTTCTTCTATTAAACAAACATTGGATAACTTAATTTTATCAAACACTTTTAGAGCAGGAATTGTCGGTTTAGCGAAGAGTCTATCACAGGAACTGGCGAAAGATAACATTATGATCAATACTGTTGGCCCTGGTCGAATTGCAACAGATAGAGTAGCTGAGCTTGATGAGATCAGAGCAAAAGCAACAGGAGTTTCGTATGAAGAATTAAGAGCGCAAACGGAAAAATCCATCCCGATTGGCAGATATGGCCGTCCAGATGAATTTGCGAAAATGGTAGTTTTTCTATGTTCTGGTGCAAATACGTATGTTACAGGTCAGTCCTTTGTTGTTGATGGTGGGTTGGTTAAGGCTTTATAAAGGTTTAATGGACTTAAGAGCTGATACGAGATTTCGGTATCAGCTCTTTATTATGCCCTAAAAAACGTCATGAAGTAATTCCGATAACCGACATTTAATATACTCATCAGTAAATATACCTAATTTTTTAACAATTGACAAAAAACTGTTGATTCTATATTCGTCATATTATATAATCATATTACAACTTTAGAAAAGCGCTTACATTACACAATAAACGAAATAGGGGGAAAATTCATGAGAAAGTTATTAGCACCGATTTTAATTGTCGTTGCAATCGTTTTAGCTGCATGTGGAGGTGGAGAAGAAGGTAGTGGAGGGACGAAATATCTAACTATCGCTACTGCATCATCTGGCGGTACATACTATCCAATCGGGGTAGGATTGGGTAATCTTTGGACAGAACATATTGATGGGATGAATGCTACAGGTCAATCATCTGCGGGTTCTGTAGAAAATATTGATCTACTCCGAAATGGAGAAGCTGATATGGCTATTTTACAAGGGTTAATTGGTGCACAAGCAGTTGGGGGAACAGGAAACTTTGAAGGAAATGCTTATGAAGATTTACGTTCGATTTCAATGCTTTGGGGAAATGTAGAGCATTTTGTATTAATGAATGACAAAGTAGAAACAGGAACAATTGAAGATATTGCTGGGAATACCTTCTCAGTTGGGCCACAGGCGAGTGGGACAGAGCAGTCTACCCTTATCATGATGGAAGGTGTAGGACTTACGAAAGACGATATTACTCCTGAATACTTAGGTTATGATGATGCTGTTTCTGCTATGCGTGATGGTCGACTAGATGGGGGATCGACACCTGGTGGAACGCCTGTATCAGCAATTATGGATATGTATGCAAGTGGCGTTGATGCACGAGTACTAGATATTACGGATGAGCAACTTGAATCAATCAATAGTATCTACAATACGTGGTACCGCTTTGTCATTCCTAGTGAAACCTATCCTGGTCAGGAAGAAGATATTAATACAATTGCAATGCCTAACTTCCTAGGTGTTCCAGCTGATTTAGATGAAGATATGGTTTATGAATTAACAAAGACGATGTATGAAAATCTAGATCAAGTACATGAAATTCATAATTCGGCAAAAGAAGTTTTACTAGAAACTGCATTAGATGGATTACCAGCGCCACTTCACGTTGGAGCGTACAAATATTTTGAGGAACAAGGTTTAGAAATCCCAGAAGAACTAATTCCAGAAGAAGCGAAGTAATAAGAAAAGCGAAATCGCCGGTTCAGTAACGTACGGACTGCACGCATATAAGTAGGTTGGAGGTGATACCCTCCAGCCTTTACACGATAAAATTTTGTTAGAAATGAAGGTGAAAACAATGCTATTTAAAAAGAAGACAGCAGATGACAGCCAAAATATAGATTTGGATAAAGAAGGTGGCGGGGGCGGTAGGCAGTTAATAGGAAAGCAAGCAACAATTGTTGCAGCCTTTGCCTTAGGTTTATCGATATTCTCTATTTATGTGAATAGTTTTATGAACATTCAAGAGATTTATCGTAATATCATATTTCTAGGTTTCATCTTCGTATTGGGTTTCTTCTTACATCCAGCAACGAAGAAAGGAAACAAAGAAAAATTTTCTTATGTTGATGTTGCCCTAGTATTAGCTGGGTTGTCAGGGGTTATTTATATACTTATTAATTACTCTGTCATTCATAATGTGAGAATGTCGCAGCCAATTGTGATAGATTATGTGTTTGCGATTATTACACTAATTGTTTTATTAGAGGTTGCTAGAAGAAGTATAGGTATTTTTATTCCAATTCTCTCGCTTTTAGCAATTGTATACGCATTGTTCGGACCATATTTTCCAGGGGTATTCGGTCATGCAGGATTTACACTAGAACGGTTATTATTCCGTTTTTATATGACGACAGAAGGTATCTTTGGAATGACCTTCTCCATTGCAACCACTTATATCATCCTCTTTATCCTATTTGGGGCTTTCCTAAATGCGAGTGGAGCAACAAAATTATTTAATGACCTTGCCATTGCGATTGCTGGACAACGTCGTGGTGGACCAGCTCAAGTAGCGGTTATATCGAGTGCTTTAACAGGCTCTTTAAGCGGAAGTGCGGTTGCCAACGTTGCAACAACAGGTACATTTACCATTCCATTAATGAAAGGTCTAGGATTGAAACCTCGATTTGCAGGTGCGGTTGAAGCAGCAGCATCCACAGGCGGAATGATCATGCCACCAATCATGGGGGCAGCAGCATTCATTATGGCCGGGTTTCTAGGTGTTAGCTATAACGTCATTATTATTGCAGCAATTATTCCCGCACTTCTTTATTATGCTGGTCTAATTATTGCAATTGATATTGAAGCGAAAAAGCAAGGACTTAAAGGAATGAGCAAAGATTCGATTCCTCAAGTATGGGCTGTGCTTAAAGAAGGCGGAATTTTACTTGTACCACTTGTCATTGTAATCGGTACGTTGTTATCAGGAAGAACGCCTATTGCTGCTGGATTCGCAGGTATTGCCGCTGCAATTATTGCAAGCTGGTTGACAAAGGATAAAGAAAACCGAATTACCATTATGAAAGCAGGGAAAGCGCTTATTGATGGTGCTAAAGGAACCATTCAAGTAGCTGTTGCCTGTGCTTCTGTAGGGATTCTTATTGCAGTTGTTACGATGACTGGTCTTGGATCAACACTAGCATATAACATTATTGAATTATCAGGTGGCGTGTTAGCGATTATCTTAGTTCTTGTAATGATCACTTGTATCATTTTGAGTATGGGTCTACCTTCAACTGCACTTTACATTGTCGTAGCAGTAACTGCTGCACCAGCATTGGTAGAAGCGGGTGTAAACCCAGTTGCAGCACATTTCTTCGTGTTCTGGTTTGGTGCATTATCTAATATTACACCACCTGTAGCACTTGCAGCATACACTGCTGCAGGAATATCTGGTTCAGATCCGATGAAGACATCATGGACCGCACTGAAATTATGTTTACCAGGATTTCTCATACCGTTTATGATTGCTTATAACCCAATTATGGTTATGCAAACGGAAACAGGAGAGGTTGCATCCTTCTTAGATGGTATAGTGGTGTTTATCACAGCATTATTAGGTGTATTTGCACTATCAATTGCAGTTTTTAATTTCTTTAGAGTGAAGCTCAATATTATTGAAAGAATTGGATTCTTCTCCATTGCATTCCTATTAATTAAACCAGGTCTTTTAACAGATACGATTGGTTTAGTCATCGGTATTTTACTACTTGCATGGCATATTATTCGTTCTAAGAAAGTGGGAGCTATTGCCGCGCAAGAGACTGAGGCAAGTTAAATGTTAGTTTACCTAGGGGGTGTCTTTATTGCAGATTCAAAGAAAAAAAGTGTCCGAATTAGTACGTGAAGAAATCATTTCATTAATTAAATCTGGTGAAATACCTCCTAACAGTAAGCTTCCAACCGAAAACGAACTCGCTAAAAGATTTGGTGTAAGTCGCGTTCCACTAAGAGAAGCATTAAGTGTGTTAGAAGCAAGTGGGGTTATTGAGTCGAAACAAGGTGGCGGTAGCTGGGTCAGGGAAGTAAACTTAGCTACAATGCTTGATCCCGTTCAATTTGAAATGGTTGATGTTAGGCAGGTGCAAGATTTACTAGAAATGCGAACGATTGTAGAATCAGAAGCTGCATATCTTGCAGCAAACAGACGAAAAGAGAAGGATCTTACCTATTTAAAAACGAGTTTGGATGCTTTTAAAAAGGTGATGAATGACGAGCAGGCAGTAGGATATGAAGCAGATTATGTATTCCACATTGCATTGGTGAAAGCGGCATATAATCCGTTTTTAACACAAACAATGGATCACCTGTCTGATCTTCATCAACGCGCACTAAAGTTTTCTTTAGAAAAAAATCTCGGTTGGACAGCAAAACGAAAAGAAGTGTATTTAGAACATGAGAAAATATATGAAGCAATTAAAGAAAGGGATGGGGCGGCAGCAAGAAATGCCGTTATTAACCATTTAACCAATGCACGAATCAAACTACATGATAAAAGAGTGATGAAAAAAGATGGGAATGAGGGCAACGATGGAAATTAAAAATATATTTTGTATTGGACGCAATTATAAGGATCATGCTTTAGAACTAGGGAATGATGTGCCAGATACGCCGATGGTATTTTCTAAACCAACTCATGCACTTGTTAAAGGGGATGGAAGTGTTATTTCTTATCCGAATGATCAGGGGGATATACATCATGAATTAGAGCTTGTCCTTTACATTGGTAACGATGTAGAAGAAGGTTTTAAGGTTGATGATGTTGTTACAAACATGGCATTAGGAATTGACTTTACATTAAGGGATGTTCAATCCGTACAGAAAAAGAAGGGACATCCATGGCTTATTGCAAAAGGATTTAAAAATTCTGCAGTAATTACGGACTTTTGGGATTTTCCAGGAGTTGAAACGTGTAAAGAAACAGACTTCTCGCTCCTTTGTAATGAGGAAACAGTCCAGCATGGCAATATACAATCTGTGATTTTTGACTTTCAAACGATTTTAGAATATATTCACGAGAAATTTGGTTTAGGTAAGGGGGATATTATCTACACAGGTACACCAGAGGGCGTTCAAGCGATCACTGATAAGGATGAATATGTGCTGAAATGGGGAAATGAAGTGAAGGGAAGTTTCACGGTAAGTAAAATATAAGCGAGCATTTACTTAAGGAAAGATACAATTAGTCACTATTTATATAAAGTGTAGACATATTTAATTCAGAATAGTCCTAAAGACGTCGTTCCGGAAAGACACTTCGCTTTTCGCGGGCGGCTGGTGAGCCTCCTCCGTGCTAACGCACTTCGTAGTCTCACCTAGGCCTGTCCTCCCGCAGAAGTCTACGTGTCTTTCCTCCACTCAGATCCTGCTCTACTTGTATGTAGACTAGATATCTAAGTGATATGAGAAATATTATAAACGTAACTTAAAAGGCTAAAGCTATCAGAAAATCTATCTTAGCGTAGGCAGAATACGAAGACTCCTCGAAAATAAAGAACAATTTTCTTCGTGCGATGTGTTGCTGTCGAAGCATTCCTTGTCCTACGGGAACAACACGTGTCCGAAGACCAGGAAGAAGCGTTATTGGCATCACGAGTGGGCTCGTGCCGTTCCCGTGGAAAGCGAAGTATTCTGTCGGAGCGAAAGACAGCGCATAACATTAATAAGTGAAAGCGAGAGCTACAAAATTCTGAATTAAATAAGTCCAAAATGAAATGAATAAGAAATAAACTTTTCAAAAAAGTCTAAGGAAAAAGAAACAAATGATATTGTTTCTTTTTCTTAAAATTATTCTGGACTGTCCACTATGCCACTAGACAGATGGGAGGGGTAACGTTGGGTTTTAAACCAATTGGGAAGCGTAAAAGAATCTATCAAACAATTATCGGACAAATTAAAGAGTCGATTGCAGATGGAAGTCTTAAGCCAGGCGAAAAACTACCATCTGAAAGGGCCTTAGCAGAGCAATTCGCTGTTTCAAGAACATCGGTAAAAGAGGCAGTTACCGTTCTTGAATCATCAGGTATTATCACTGTTCGTGCAGGGGTCGGGATGTTCTTAAATGAAGTCACACAACATGATTTATTACATAAATTTTCCCAAATAATGGACGAAAAAGGGTCCGACTTTATCGACCTTATTGAGCTCAGACAAGCAATTGAAGGAGATGCCGCTTACCATGCGGCATGTCGAATGACAACGGAACAAAAAATGAAATTAACGAATATTTATCATCAGCTCCTTGAAGTTGAAATGAAAGGGATGATTGCACTTGAAGAGGATTATGCATTTCATTATGCAATTGTAGAATCCTCCTGTAATCCAGTCATGTTAGACATGATCAACTTAGTTTCAGATAAGATAATGGCTAATTTAAAAGAGAGTAGACAGCATTCGATTAAAGATAAGGATTTAAATCAACAAGTAATGAAGGAACACGAAAATATCTTTACAGCGATAATAGAAAAAAATCCAGAGGCAGCCAGAAAGGCCATGTGGGAGCATCATCAGAAAATTAAGGAACGGCATGTGCAAAGTCGTTTAACGAGAATGGGGGAAGGGATTTGAATCAAGAAAGGTTAGCAGGGCTACTAAAGAATATTGTCGTGGAAGAGAAAAGAATTCTTACGGATAAAGTAGATTTATATAGTTATTCATTTGATGCATCATTCGGTGTTCACCTTCCAGATATTGTCGTCCAACCAAAGCAGACAAATGAAGTAGCGGCGATTATGAAACTCGCAAATGAACAGGCAATTCCTGTGTATCCACGTGGGCAAGGAACGAGTTTAAGTGGTGGGCCACTACCAGTTAATGGGGGTATCGTACTTGATCTATCGAAATGGGATGAGAAGTTAGATGTCGATCATGAGGATATGGTTGCTGTCGTTTCACCTGGAGTGTTGACAGCAGATATTAATGATGCCGCATTGAAATTTGGCTTAATCTATCCACCAGATCCAAGTAGCTCGAATGTATCGACAATTGGTGGTAATTTAGCAGAGAACTCAGGAGGACCTAGGGGCTTGAAATATGGCGTAACCAAGGATTATGTCATTGGACTTGAAGTCGTTACACCTGAAGGGGAAATTATCCGTACTGGCGGTAGAACGGTGAAAAATGTGACCGGATATGACCTAACAAAACTCATCGTTGGGTCAGAAGGGACGCTTGGCATCATCACAGAAGCGACACTTCGATTATTTCCGAAACCACAAGCAACGAAAACAATGATGGCCGTATTTGATGATATTGTCGACTCAGGCCGTGCAATCACTAGAATTTTAAGCTCGGGAATTTTGCCGTCTAAGTTAGAAATTATGGATAATGGCACAATTGTGGCAGTGGAAGAATATGAACCACTCGGATTACCAACAGATGCAGAAGCACTACTTTTAATAGAATTAGATGGACATCCAGTTGCAATTGAGGATGAGATACAGCGGGTTGAAACGGTATGCAAAGAGTCAGCAGCGAGAGATGTGCGTGTTGCGAATACGAGTGAGGAGGCAGCAGAATTATGGCGAGCGCGAAAGCTTGTTTCCCCTGCGATTGTACGTGAAAAACCAACAAAAATCTCAGAAGATGCAACTGTTCCGAGAAGTCAGATTCCTGCAATGTTCAAACGACTAAGGGAAATACGTGAAAAGTTTAAAGTTGATCTTGTTGTTTTCGGCCATGCAGGAGATGGAAACTTACATCCAAATATTATTGCTGATAAACGCGATGAGGAAGAAATGCGCCGTGTTGAGCAAGCAGTAGAAGAAATATTTGAGGCTGCAATCGAACTTGGTGGTACGTTATCAGGTGAACACGGAATCGGTACATTGAAAGCGCCATTTATGGAAATGGAACTTGGAGAAGTTGGCCTAGATATGATGAAGCGAATCAAAGAAAGCTGGGATCCGAATAACATTTTAAATCCTGGAAAAATCTTTCCAAAACCTGGTCAAAGGTTGGTGTTAACAAATGGCTGAACTAGCATACGAAGAAACATTTGATTGTGTCCAATGTGGTTATTGCTTACCTGCATGTCCTACTTATTTAACGATGGGCAAAGAAACACATTCCCCAAGAGGGCGCATTAATTTAGTGAAAATGGCTGCGGAAGGTCATATTTCCTACTCGGAATTAGAAGGGCCAATCAATTTATGTCTAGGGTGTCGCGCATGTGAAGTTGTATGCCCAACGAATGTGCAATACGGTAAAATCCTTGAATCAGCAAAGGAAGTGATTCAAGAGGATAAGAAAAAGCGGATTACAAAACGAGCAAAGCTATTCCAGGAGTTTGTCTTTGATAAAGCAATTCCAAATAAGAAAATGCTCCATACAGCTGGTGGTGGAATTGCGCTATACCAGAAGTCAGGCCTACAAAAGGTAGCAAGAAAAACAAAGGCACTGAACATTTTACCTGAAAACTTACGTGCATTTGAGAAGGTTTTGCCCAATGTGGAGGGGTTAATAGAAAGGAATAAACGTGGGGAGCATTATCCAGCAGAACTAAAACCTGCATTTCGAATCGGCTTTTTCACGGGATGTGTGATGGATACGATGTTTTCTTCGATTAATACACAAAGTATTAAGTTGCTACAACGTGCAGGTTGTGATGTGACAGTAATTAAAGAACAGACCTGTTGTGGAGCCCTGCAAAACCATAGTGGTGAAACTGAAATCACGAAAAAGTTAGCGAAAGAAAACATCCGAGCATTCGAAAAATATGAATTTGATTATATTGTTAACAGCATTGGTGGCTGTGGTGCTCAACTTGTTGAATATGATAAACTATTTGAAAATGACGCAGAGTGGGCAGACCGTGCGAAGCGCTTTGCGGAAAAGAATGTGGATATAAGTGTCATCCTTGGACAGTTACGTTTAGAGTTTGAGAAGGAAATGAATAAAGTAGTAACCTATCAACCGTCATGTCACATGTCAAATGTACAGAAGCGGGTGAATGAACCGCTTAATCTATTAAAATCGATACCAGGTATTACGTATTTGGAACTTCCGAACAAAGACATGTGCTGTGGGTCTGCTGGAATCTATAACATTGTTAACTACGAGGAATCAATGGATGTCCTTGATGAGAAAATGAAACATGTTGGAAAGGTTTCTCCTGAAATGATTGTCACGACAAACCCTGGTTGCCACCTGCAAATGAAGCTTGGTGTCGAGAAAGAAGGACTATCTGATCGAATAGAGGTTGTTCATATTGTTGAATTGTTGGCGGAGGCTTGTGGGGTTGGGAAGTAGATGAATAAATACGTTTCTATCCATTAAGGTATGCATGAAATATGGTATAAAAATAACAGGGAGATTTAATGTTTACACATTAAATCTCCCTGTTATTTTATTAGTACTAAAACTGTAATCTATCAGAAAAATATCGCTATTAATTATTATTATATTTTTTATTTTAATATTTTTCTAAATATTATTGACATATTAAAGGTGGTTATATATATTATATATTGTATACAATTTATAGAAGGGGTGGTTAGATGCTTCCATTAGATGGAGTGAAAATTCTTGACTTAACTCAGTTTCTAGCAGGACCATATTGCACAATGGTACTTTCTGATATGGGTGCAGAAGTAACAAAAATTGAGAGATTTCCAGGAGGAGATGATTCTCGAAGGTTAGGACCATTTATTAATGATGAAGGATACCCTTTTGCGATGCCAAATCGAAATAAAAAGAGTCTAGCACTAGATTTGAAATCTGATAAAGGGAAGGAGATTTTTCATAAATTAGCTGAGGAAGCGGATGTTATTATCGAAAACTTCCGACCAGGTGTGGTAAAAAAACTGGGGATTGATTATGAAACAATTGAAAAGAAAAATCCTTCAATTATTTATTGTTCCATCTCTGGGTTCGGACAAACTGGTCCCTATAGTCAAAAAGGTGGCTTTGATATTATCGCCCAAGGTATTACTGGATTAATGCGTATGACAGGCGAACCGAATGGAAAACCAGCTAAAGTTGGAATTGCAATTAATGATATTGCGGCTGGGGCAACTGCAATCTATAGCATTCTAGGAGCTTATGTTCATCGCCTAAAAAGTGGAGAAGGTCAATACATTGATACATCATTGGTTGATGCGGGATTAGCATGGACGATTTGGGAATCAGCAGCATACTTCGGATCTGGTGAGGTTGCCAGTGCAACAGGAACAAGGCACCGCCGTTCTACTCCATATCAATCGTATCAAGCAAAAGATGGCTATGTAACGGTGGGTGCTGGAAATCAGAAACTGTGGGAGCTTTTCTGCAAAGGAGTAGTTAATAAGCCAGAATGGATTGATGACCCAAGATATAAAACATTGATGAATCGAATGGATCATATCGATGAACTTGAGCAAGAAATCGAAACCATTTTCGTTACGGAAACAATGGAATATTGGGTGGATAGATTGGATAAAGCAGGAATTCCTGCAGGCCCAGTTTATACGTATGATCAAACATTAAATGATCCACATGTTAATGCAAGAAATATGATTGTCGAAATGGAACATCCGAAACTCGGACCAATTAAAACAATTGGTATTCCGGCGAAGTTCTCAAAAACGCCGTTGCAAATTAAATCACCTGCACCTTGGTTAGGTCAGCATACAACCGAAAAATTAATAGAAGCAGGATATACGGAAGACGAGATAGTAGAAATGTATGAAAATGGAATCGTTTACAATAAGTATGAGGAAGCGGAGGAAGGTATTCATGGCTAAAAAAGATGTTTTATTAGAAAAAAACGGTGAGATTGCAACAATTATCTTTAACAGACCAGAAAAAAGAAACGCATTAACACATGAGATGTGGAAGGAAATTCCCGGTCTAGTAGAAGATGTAGAAAACGATAGGAACATTAAAGTATTAGTTGTACGCGGTGCAGACCATACATCTTTTGCTGCAGGAGCGGATATTAGTGAGTTTAAAACCTTGCGTGCAGATTCAGCAGGTGCAAAGATTTATAATGATGCAACCCATAAAGCAGAACGAGCAATTGCAACAATGAAAAAACCAAGCATTGCTATGATTCAAAGTTGGTGTATTGGCGGTGGATGTGAGATTGCTTTGGCTTGTGACTTACGTTTCACGGATACGAATGGTAGATTTGGAATTACACCAGCAAATCTAGGTCTTGTTTATAGTTTAACTGCTACGAAACAACTTGTAGATCTAGTGGGGCCATCCCAAGCAAAGTATATTTTACTTAGTGGAAAACATCTAGATGTAGATCATGCACTTCGTATTGGATTAGTGGATCAAGTGTTTTCTCCAGAGGAAATTGTAGAAGAAACATATAAATTTGCGGAAGGTTTATGTAAGAAAGCGCAATTTACCGTACGAAGCATGAAAGAAATTATTGGCTTTATATTACAAGGTCAAACAGAAGACAATGAATACACGGAACAACTCAGGAACGGTTCTTTTGATACAGAAGATTATCATGAGGGTGTTCAGGCTTTCCTCGAAAAGAGAAAACCACAATTTACATTTTCTTAAGGGCTGATCATCATGAATCGATTGGAAGCAAAAGAGAACTTTAATCATGCAATAGAAAACGAAAAAGCTGAATTCGAAAACTTTTTCCTATCAAAATTCTTCGGACTTCAATTTGATTATCAAGAGGAAAACTGTATCGTATCCTTGGTTAGCAAGGATTTCATGTTTAATCCACAAGGTTCCCTGCATGGAGGGGTTATCGTTTTTATCTTGGATGTTTCGATGGGGCATTTATGTAAAAGACATTTAGGGACCGCTGTTACATTAGAAATGAATACACAGTACCTAAGACCCGTTGGAGAAGGAGAAATTTATTGTAAATCTAGTTTTATTAAAAAGGGCAGGAAGATAATTGCATTAAAATCCGATTTATTTAATGAAAAAGGTAAATTGGCAGCTACTGCTACAGCAACATGGTTAAAAGCAGAATAGGGATTCCACTGTTTGGAATTCTTATTCTGTTGTAAGAATCATAGCGGAAAAGCAGGATTTCTTATAAACTGGTAGAAGATTATACAAATAACTACATTTTCCTTTATAATTATCTGAAACTAAACAATATATTAATTATTTAAAAATTAATATACCGTGAATTTAAAACGCTTTCATGCTGTTCAAACAAGGGGGATTAATATGAAAAAGAAAATGATGTTGTTGGTATTAATGATAACCGTCGCTTTATTCATTAGTGCATGTTCAGGTGATCAGGCATCTAGTGATTCAGGGGAAGATTATCCCTCTGAATCAGAAACACTTGATTGGACAATTGCCTTTGGGCCAGGTGGTGGAAACGATGTTATGGCGAGAGAAATGATAAAAATTATGGAACAGTATGATCTATACCCAGGTGATATTGTACCTGAGAACCGTGAAGGCGGAAGTGGAGCAGTTGGTTGGGGGTATATGCAACAAAATGTAGGGGATCCATACCAAATTTCTACGACAAGTGGAAGCTTTATCACAACACCACTTCAATCTGATCCAGGTTGGGATTATGAGTCATTCACACATGTTGCATTAATGGCAACTGATGATATGTTCTTGGTTGTGCCAGGCAATTCTGACTACGAAACGTTAGATGATTTTATTGCAGCTGCGAAAGATAAGAAAATGAACATTGGTGGAATTGGTGTTGCGAACGTTGATCGTATGATTGTTGAAACATTTGGTAAAGAAGCTGAACTTGAATATGAATATGTTTCTTTTAATGCAGAGGGTCAATTACAATCGGCAATGCTTTCTAATACATTAGATGCTATTGTTGCTAACCCAAGTGGTGTTATCGGCCAATTAGAATCTGGAGACATGCGCGCCCTTGCATTTAGTGGTGTTGAAAGATTACCAGATTATGCAGATATCCCAACGTTCATTGAATCTGGATATGAAGTAAATATTTCAATGCCACGTGGCGTAATTCTTGCTGGTGAGGTAGACGAGGAAGTTCGTCAGTGGTGGATTGACACGATGAAGAAGGTAGCGGAAACGGATGAATGGGCAGAATATATCTCGAAGAACTACTTAAGTGAAACGATTCTATATGGGGATGATTTCACAGAATACCTTGATGAAACAACATCTGTATTTAATGACATTCTTAGTGAACTAGGTGTTATAGAAGAATAGAAGAAATAGGAGGAGGGGAAATAATGACCTGTTCCCCTCTAATAAAATGTTAAGGAGGATAGCTATGAGGGCAATTTTCTCAGGGATTTTATTTATCTTTTCGATTTACTTTACCATTAAAGGTTTTGAATATGATTATGTAAATCATTCAGGGCAAGTTGGACCGGGTTTCTTTCCGCTTTGGATTGGTATATTATTAGTGGTTTTTACTGGAATTGCTTTCTTTAAAGATTTAAAGGTTGTTTTAAAGGAGAAGGTATCCTTTCGTAAACCTATTCATCTAAACAGCATTCTTCTATTATTAGCAGCAACTTTTCTATTCATTGCATTATTAAACGTGTTGGGTGCAGTAATAGCGATGGTACTATATGTTTTTGCTGTTCTTTTAATATTAAATCGTGAAAGATTAATTCTTAATACAATTATTTCAGTCACAGTACCGATGGGAACATATTTATTGCTAGATGTTTGGTTGAATGCTGGATTTCCAACAGGTATCTTTGGATTTTGATAAAGGGAAAGGAGGAAGCATATGGATATTATAGAAAATCTATTAATGGGATTTTCCGTTGCGGTTAGTCCTATCAATCTACTGTTTTTAACGATTGGGGCATTTGTGGGGATGATCGTTGGGATTATTCCAGGTTTTGGACCTACAGCAGGGATAGCAATTTTGCTATCATTAACATTTTCAATGGATCCAGTAACTGCAGTTATTATGTTGGCTGGTATCTATTACGGCTCTATGTATGGTGGAACAATCACTTCTATATTAATAAATACTCCTGGGGAATCTGCTACCGTGGCTAGTACTTTTGATGGCTATCCATTAGCCAAAAAAGGTAGAGTTGGCCCAGCATTAGTGATGCAGGCTGTTGCATCCTTTGTTGGGGGTACAATTGGTGTTATCTTAATAGCAGGCTTTGCCCCTACATTCGCTAAAGTTGCACGTTCATTTGGTCCTCCGGAATTCTTCTTGCTTATTGCGATAGGGCTTCTAGCTTTAATTGTTGTTATGGGTGATAACAAAATCAATGGAGCAATATCAGCCTTGTTAGGTTTAGCGATATCACTCGTCGGAGTAGATGTCATTACGGGTACACAACGATTTACGTATGGTAATCCTGAGTTAATAAACGGCATTTACTTTCTACCAGTAGCTATCGGCCTCTTTGGACTTGGTGAACTATTTTACTCTATATATCAAGGGCAACATAAAGAGGGGAATAGAGAAGAGATTTCTTTTAAGAAGAAAGGGGAATTCTGGCCAAGCAAAAAAGAGTGGTCTGAAAGTAAAGGGACGTTTGCAAGAGGATCTTTCTTAGGTTTTTTTATCGGGATGTTGCCTGGAGCAGGTGCTACAGTTGCGTCCTTGTTATCGTATTCTCTGGAAAAAAAGGTATCGAAGGTATCCGAAAAATTCGGTAAAGGACACATGCCAGGACTTGTTGCTCCAGAAACAGCAAACAATGCAGCGTCAGCAGGTGCGATGATACCGTTATTAACACTTGGTATTCCTGGATCTGGTGCGACAGCTGTTTTGTTAGGTGCCTTTCTTATGTGGGGACTACAACCAGGGCCGCTAATGATGTCACAAGAACCTGAATTTGCATGGGGACTTATTTCAAGTATGTATTTAGGAAATATTATTCTCATACTTGTAAACATATTTGCAATTCCATTATTTATCAAAATTATGAGGGTACCTTATAAATTATTAGTACCAGTAATTTTAATTCTATGTACGGTCGGTACATTTAGTTTACACGGAAGTATGGTTGAAACGTGGATTATGTTAGCTTTTGGTGTTATTGGCTTCTTTATGAAATTGTATGATTTCTCACCAGCGGCAGTAGTGCTGGCTCTAGTGCTTGGGCCAATGGCTGAAAATGCACTTCGTCAAACATTAATTACCACTGAAGGTAGTTTTCTGATTTTCGTACAAAGACCCGTATCACTAATTCTTACAATCGTAATCTTAGTCATGCTCATTATTCCTTTTATTAAATTTATAAAAGGCTTATTTAACAAAAATATAAATGAAGATAAGGCTGCATAGCTAAGGAATATCTTGCTAGTTACATATATAATAGATAATTAGGAACGTAACTAGTGATAGAGAATATTCTGGATTGCGAGGTAATGGATATGAGTTTAAAAACAAAAACAATAACAACTGCAGCATATGAGAGATTAAAAGCTGATATATGTTCAGGTAAGTATAAAGCTGGACAACACTTACTGGAAAAAGAATTATGTAATGATTTGGAAGTAAGCAGAACACCAATACGAGATGCACTTGTACGATTACAAGAAGAAGGTCTTGTGATTTCTAAACCACATCGTGGCGTATTCGTAAGGAAGTTAACGGAGAAAGATATTCGAGATTATTATGAGACGAGAGCGGTTTTAGAAGGATTAGGTGCGAAACTTGCAGCTTTAAACATGACAAATGAACATAAAAGGTATTTCGAAAACTTGATGGAAGATATGAAATTTGCACTTTCTGAAAAAGGCGATAATCACAAGATCATTGCATTAAATAATGCGCTTCATGATTATATTTTTAAAGTGGCAGATAATGACGTTTTGGACAAAATGAGACGAACCTTATCCTGGTCCATTGCATTAATCAGGGCAACATCTTGGATCAATGAAAATCGTAAATTTGAAGTGTTTGAAGAGCACGTGAAAATTATTAAAGGAATTGTAGAAAAACAACCAGAGGAAGCGAAAGTAGCTGCTGAAGATCATATCTATAAAGCTTGGGAATCAGCGGCAAGCAATCTATCGAATTTATCCGATGAGGAGGAAGATTAGGTGATTTATCGACTGCAAGAAAAAGAACCGGTTATCCATGAAACCGCATACGTCGCTCCTGGTGCATATGTAATTGGAGAAGTCTATTTAGAAGAAGAGGCATCCGTCTGGTTTAATGCTGTTCTCAGGGGAGACAATACTTCGATTAAAATAGGAAAAAGATCGAACGTACAAGATGGAGCTGTTATCCATGTTGATCCAAACTTACCAGTGACGATTGGAGAGGATGTTGTTATTGGTCATCATGCGATTATTCATGGATGTACGATAGAAGATGGTGCACTCATTGGAATGGGGGCATCTATACTAAACGGTGCGGTTGTAAAAAAGGGAGCATTAGTAGCTGCTGGTGCGCTAGTTACAGAGGGTATGATTGTTGAAGAAGGAATGCTTGCGGTAGGTGTACCTGCAAAACAGGTCAAACAGTTATCAAAGGAACAATCCGCTCGATTAATTCGTGGTGCAGAAAGCTACGTGAAAAAAGGGAAAATTTATAAGCAAGATTTAGAACTACTTAAATAGTAGAGAAGATGAAAATTAATCACACATCCTTCTTTTATATAATTAATCTATTGAGCTGGCTTCTTGTTCTAGTCATTCCAATCGAACATGCACTAATGGTCATTGTCCTAATCTTCGCATTTAGTGGCTGGGCATTTGGCGTCTGGCCGCAGTCAATTATATCCTTAGGTATCTTATTATACTTAGAAATACTCGGGATCTTTACGTTTGAAGAAGGTTTACAAGGCTATGCGCAACCCTTTGTATGGTTGCTTGTAGCAACTTTTGTAATTGCGGCAGGTTTTGAAGAAACAGGGTTAGGTAGAAGGATTGCACTAGCAATATTGTCATTGGTGAAAGGAAATGGGGCAGCGAGTATTGGTGTTGTCATTTTATCGCTAACGGTATTAGGTCTGCTTATACCAACAGGAGCTGGAAGAATAGCGATGATTCTCCCTGTGTGTATTGGGCTTATCGAAGTAGTAAAAGCAAGTGGGGGCGGTTCATCGTATGCAAAAAGCGTTTTAATTGCTGTTACGTTTACTTCTTCCTTTATGTCATTTGCCATTATTACAGGTTCGAGTTCTTCCGTTTATGCCGCTAGTACGATTCAGTTAACGACTGGATTCTTTTGGTCATACGGATATTGGCTTATCGTAAATGGACCCATTGCTATCCTCATGCTCCTAATATTATGGGGGGTTCTATTATGGAAATTCCCATTAGAAAAAGCAAGCTGGTCTGATGGTAGAGCGTATATTGCTTTGAAATTGGAGGAAATGGGAACAATTTCACCAAAAGAAATGAAATTATTCCTTTTAAGTATTATCATGCTAACCGGTTGGATAACGGAGCCACTTCATGGATATTCTGTATCCATGACTGCAATGCTCGTCGCATTATTGTCCTGTCTTCCAGTAGTAGGTGTGCAGAAATGGAAGCGGGCAAGCAAGTCCATAAACTGGGATGTCATCATTTTATTCGGAGCAGCTTACGCATTAGCAGAAGCAATCCAAACAAATGGTACAGCAGATTGGGTTGCTGCGGGACTAGTGCAATTTATTCCACAAAATAGCCCAATACTTACAGCACTTGTAATGATCATCATTGTATCCATCTTCCGTTTTGGATTTGCCAATATGTTAGGTATTACAGCAGTATTTTTACCATTTTCGATTAGCTTAGCACAGTCATTATCGATTAATCCTGTTTGGTTAGCGCAAATTGTCGTCATCAGCTGCTCTATTGGTTACTTTTTACCATCCCAAAGCCCAGCAAATCTAATGACATTTGCTTTAGGGCAATATACGAGAAAGGATTTATCGTCTGTAGGAATGTATCTATTTCTTGCGATCATCCCAATTACATTATTACTCGCATACTTCTACTGGCCTTTAATCGGGTTAAATCCAAATTAATGGAGGGATAAAGAATGAGAGCACTAGAAGGAATTAAAGTAATCGATTTATCTCGGATTCTAAGCGGACCTTATTGCACGATGGTTTTAGCGGATATGGGTGCTGAGGTTATCAAAATAGAATCACCTAATGGAGATGACACAAGAGCATGGGGACCACCGTTTGTTGAAGAAGAAAGTGCATACTTCCTTAGTATAAATCGTAACAAGAAGAGTGTTGTGATTAATTTAAAAACAGATGAGGGCAGGGAAATATTATTAGATTTAGTGAAAAGTGCGGATGTTGTTGTTGAAAATTTCAGACCTGGCACGTTAAAAAGGCTTGGAATCGATTATGATGTATTAAAAGAAGTAAATTCTGGAATTATTCTTGCATCTATCTCTGGTTATGGGCAGACTGGCCCTTATTCACAAAAACCAGGTTATGATGTAATCGCCCAAGGGATGGGAGGAATAACAAGTGTTACTGGTGAACCCGGAAAAGCTCCTGTTAAGGTAGGGTTTTCAATTGCTGATGTTGGAACAGGTGTGTGGGCAATTGTGGGAATATTGGGAGCATTGCATCACCGAAATCAAACAGGAACGGGACAATGGGTTGATGTTTCGCTTCTAGATACGATTATCTCCTGGCAAACGTACTTAGCTGGAAACTATTTCGCAAGTGGAAAGAACCCAGAACCACAGGGAGGCGCACATCCAAATATTGTGCCATATCAACTTTTTGAATCTAGTGATGGTTACTTTAATATTGCAGTTGGAAATGAAAATCTGTGGAAAAAATTCTGTGAGGCAATCGATGAACCTGAACTGTCGAATCATCCAGAATACCGAGAGAATAAAGATCGTGTCATAAACCGTAGTAAATTAATTCCATTTTTGCAAGGGAAGTTTTCTAAACATACATCACAGTATTGGATTGATTTATTTGAAGGGGTTGGAATTCCATCCGGACCTGTTTTAAGATTTGATGAGATTTATAAAGATGAACATGTACTTGCACGAGAAATGCTGGTTGAAGCTGATCATCCAACAGCAGGTAAAGTAAAAATGACTGGAATACCAATTAAGTTTTCAGAAACGCCAGGAGAAGTCGTGTCTGCTCCGCCGTTGCTCGGTCAACATACGGAAGAAGTGTTAAAGGGGATGCTTGATAAAAGTGATGGGCAGATTGAAAGTTTGGTGGAAGCGGGGGTTGTGAGGGCGTATAGAGAAGAGGAACAATTGAGGAAATAAATTTTACGAGAAAAGGATATAAAAGGGCAAGATATATCTTTTAATAAGATTTTAAAGCGAAGGTCTTATTATGTAAAGGATTGTCTTGCTCTTTGTTTACTGAATATTAATAATTGTTATAATATACGGGAGTAGAATTATCTACATACCGATTAAGGAGGACTATCGTAATTGAAAAATGTAGAAGCTGTGGTTGTGGAAAAATTTGGTGGTCCTGAAGTTTTAGAATATACCACTGTTGATCTGACGGACGTAGAACCAACAGAGGTATTAATTAAGGTAGAGGCTATTAGTGTGAATTTTGCAGACATCAAAGCGAGAAGAGGGAATTATCATCGAGCAAGTAAGTCGCCATTTATACCAGGACTAGATTGTTCGGGAATGATTGAGGCTGTTGGAGAGGAAGTAGAAGGACTGGAAGTTGGCCAAAAGGTAATCGCCTTTCCTAAAAATGGTTCCTATGCTTCATACGTAAAAGCTGATCAGCTACTAACCTATCCGATTTCACCAGAGGTTGATTCAAAAATAGCTGCTGCATATGTAACGGTTGCAATTACTTCTTATAATCTCTTAAAGAAAGTAGCGCGCATACAACCTGGTGAAAGTGTATTAATTCACGGTGCTGCAGGTGGAATTGGTACAATTGCAACCCAAATTTCGAAGTTGTTAGGTGCAACATCTGTTATCGGAACGGTTGGAAGTGATGAAAAATTAGGAATTGCAAAACAGGCAGGAGCAGATCACGTTATTAATTACAACAAAGAATCTTTTGCTGATTTTGTAAACGTATTGACTGGTGGGAAGGGGGTAGATGTCATACTAGATTCCTATGCTGGTAAAATGTTTGAGGAAAGTATAGATTGCCTCGCATTCTTTGGACGTATTGTTAATTTTGGGAATGGAATTGGGGGAGATGGTGGAAAGGTAGATACAAACCTTCTTCACTCCTCCTGCCGATCTGTCTTGGGGTATAGTACTGGAACATATAGAAAGTTTCGACCAGAAGAATTGGAAGAGGCAGCACAACAATCAATTGAATTTCTAGAGAATGGGAAGATACAGTTGTTTATTAGTAGGGAGTTTACATTACAGGAGACTGCTGAAGCACACCGATTGATGGAGAGTAGGCAAACGGTGGGGAAGATTGTTTTGGTGCCGTGATGGTAGAGGAATGTTTATTTTCTCTAGGTAATATCACATTTTATATTCACATAAAATAGAACAGGATTATATCTTGTTCTATTTTTATTTTGGTTCTAGTGCTTAGGGAGTGTAATGGATTCTTTTGTTGGAAAATTACAGTAATTAATAATATTATGTATCATAGGGAACGTGAAGTTTAAGGAGATGATTTAAATAAAACAAATAGTAGATAACGTCATATTAAAAGAATCCCCTTTTCTTATTATTGCTCTTGATGTTAATAACCAGATTGTAACGTGTAATCCAATAATGGAATCCATTATTGGGATTAGAAAAATAGCTGGTATGAACATAGCAAATGTCTTCACTGTTTGGAAACAAGCTCCAAGCTCTAAATTTTTTCATGCGGAATATAAGGACCGTAGTTTTACCTTTATAGAAGAGAAAATTAGTGATGCAGAAGATAAAATATTGTACGGAATCGAAACAGATGGATTAGCTGCGTTACTAAAAGAAAATAAAGACCTTAAAAATTTAAATCGGGAATTAGATGCTATTATTGAAAATTCCTACGATGGTATCTATATCACGGATAAGAGGGGAGTAACGTTAAAAACCAACTCTGCGATTGAAAGAATTACGAGTATACCAAAGGAATATTATATTGGAAAAAATGTTAATGCTCTCATTAAAAGAGGTATACTTAAAAATTCTGTAACAAGTAAAGTATTGGAATACAAACGAACGGTTTCTGTTGTACAAAAAAACTACGCAGGTAATGAAACGATTTTGACTGGGAGTCCTGTTTTTAATGAGGAAGGAGAAATTGAGAAGATTGTAACCAATATTCGAGATTTGTCTGACTTAAATGAACTACAAGTGGAGATAGCGAAAGTTAATAAACTAAATGATAAGTATAAAAAAGAATTACAGCGGTTGAAAAATAAACCAGATCAATTAAAAAATATTATTACAAAAAGTGAAGAAATGAAATTGATTTATGATACAGCAGAACGGATTGCTAACATTGATGTGACAGTTTTAATTCTAGGAGAAACGGGTGTCGGTAAAGATGTATTAGCAAATTTTATTTACTCAAATAGTAGAAGGTCGAAAGAAGGAGAATTTATAAAAGTAAACTGTGGTGCAATTCCTCCTGAATTACTAGAATCAGAACTATTTGGCTATGAAGGTGGAGCATTTACTGGAGCAAATAGCAAAGGAAAACCAGGTATGTTTGAAATAGCAGATAAAGGAATTTTATTTTTGGATGAGATTGGCGAATTGCCTTTATCCCTACAGGTTAAATTGTTAAGGGTATTGCAGGAGGGAGAAATTAATAGAATAGGTGGTACACGACCGAAGAAAGTAGATGTTCGTATCCTTACAGCAACGAATCGTAATCTGCAAAGGATGGTAGAAAAAGGGGATTTTAGAGAGGATCTATACTATCGCTTAAATGTAATTCCAATCGAAATACCCCCATTAAGAGGTCGACGTGATGATATTTTACCAATGATTCAACTATTCTTAAAGCAAGTAAATGAAAAATATCACTTAAACAAAGCGTTTGATTATAATCTGAAAGGTTTTTTCATGTCTTATGATTGGCCAGGTAATATAAGAGAGTTATCTAATTTGATCGAAAGATTGGTTGTTACTACCCATGAGGAGGTTATCTCGAAGGAAGACCTACCTGCAGAATACCGACAAACAAATGAAACGACAATAAATAGGATCGTTTCTCTGAAGGATGCTGTGGAAATTGCGGAGAAAAATGTGCTAACGTTAGCAGCTGAAAAATATGATAACACGTATGCCATTGCAAAAGCATTAGAGACGAGTCAACCTACCATCGTAAGGAAATTAAAGAAATATAAGATTAGTATAAGGAGATGAACTTATGAGGATTGGAATTGTTGGTGCAGGGGCAGTAGGGAGTTTCTTTGGTGCTTTACTTCATCGAGCGGATCATCAAGTAGTCTTCTTAGCAAGGGGAAAGCATTTGGAAGCAATGAGAAAGAATGGGTTGATTGTAAAAAGAGAAGAAGGAACTTTTACACTATATAGCACATTTACGGATGACCCGAAGAATTTAGCAAACGCAGAGCTCATTTTGTTTTGTGTGAAATCAAATGATACGGAAAATATGGCAAAGCAATTACTTCCTATATTATCTAAGGATACCAAGGTAATAACACTACAAAACGGTATTGATAATGAAGAAAGGTTAGGGGAAATATTTGGGTTCCAGCGAATTTTCTCCTGTGCAACATATGTACAAACTGCCATCGAAGAACCTGGAGTAGTGAACCAACAAGGTAGGGTTGCGTTAGTAATTGGAGAACTTGACCATTCAGCTAGAGAAAAGTGTTCTGAAATTGTAACCTGTTTCAACCAAGCTGGTATTGATGCAACGTATACAGGAAATATTTTTGAGAAAAAATGGCGGAAATTACTTTGGAATATAACCTTTAATCCGTTGTCAGCAATTTCAACGGCAACTGTTGGTGACATACTCGATAACAAGCCTTTACGAACAACAGCTGAGTCCGTATGTAAGGAGGCGATGGAAGTTGCTATCAAAGTAGGCATTCCAATTGATACTGACCAAACGATGTCAACCATTTTTAAAAATGCAGAACGTGCAAGAATACATCAAACGTCAATGCTACAAGACCGAATGAGTGGGAAACAAATGGAAGTGGAATCGGTTTGCGGATATGTGATGCGAAAAGCGCAGGAGTTAGAAATATCGGTACCAACCATACAAGCAACATATAGTATCTTAACTTATCTTAATAAACACCAATCTTTGCGTCCTAATCAGGAACTAGCAAAATAGAGAAAGGGGAGATTCGCCATTTTAGAAGTACAAGTAATGGAAGATGTTATGTGTGCCAAGATGCAGGTAGTTAGAGCAGATGGAAAGGGTAAGCCAGTTTTTCTGTTCTTAGTTGATGGGATGTTGATCGATACAGGTCCACAAAGCATTGAAAAGGAAATCATTTCATTTTATAAAGAACACTCTAATAAGATTCAACTTGTTGCACTTACACATAGCCATGAGGATCATTCTGGGACAGCATCATGGTTACAAGAAAATCTTAACACCCCAATTTATGTTCATACAAAAGGTATACAAGTATGCCACTGGAAGACCCCATATCCTAAATATCGGCAAGTTGCTTGGGGTGTACGGGAGGAATTTTCTCCTTCTCCACTTGGAAGTAAAATAAAGTCATTAAATGCTGAGTGGGAAGTAATATACACCCCAGGTCATGCGGATGATCATGTTGCACTTTTGGATAAACAAACTGGCCGTATGTTTACTGGTGACTTATTTGTTTCACCGAAGACAAAGGTTATTATGGATACAGAGTCGATACCGATGATAATGAATTCAATAAGAAAACTATTAACATATGATTTCTCAGCCATATTTTGTTCACATGCAGGTTATTTTAAAGATGGAAAAGAAAAATTAAAGCAAAAGCTAGATCATTTGGAGTATCTTTATGGGGAAGTGGAAAAGATGTATACGGAAGGAAAATCGATTGTTGAAATAAATAAAAAGCTGTTTCCAAAAGTTTATCCAATTGTAGAAGTTTCAAGTGGTGAGTGGGACTCACTACATATTGTATCTTCAATTGTTTCTGAATTAGATAAAAAGAGGATGGGACAAAAGAAATTTAGTAAAGAAAAATCCGAACGATAAGTTTAAGTCCTCCATTAAATTCAAATTAATGGAGGACTTTGTATAAACTTCGAACTAACTTAATTTAGATTA
>NZ_RBZO01000017.1 GCF_003628445.1 Oceanobacillus bengalensis | reverse complement strand
TCCCATCACTTCGAGTGAGTAAGATCCCTCAGAGACGATGAGGTTGATAGGTTCGAGATGGAAGCGTGGTGACACGTGGAGTTGACGGATACTAATCGATCGAGGACTTAACTAAATTCTTTTATGATAGTCGTTAATTTACTCTTATTTAGTTTTTGAGGTATAAGATTTATAACTCAATATATAGTTGTCTGGTAGTGATGGCGGAGAGGCCACACCTGTTCCCATACCGAACACAGAAGTTAAGCTCTCCAGCGCCGATGGTAGTTGGGGGTTCCCCTGCGAGAGTAGGACACCGCCAGGCGATAGGAAGACAGGTTACAGTTCATTTTGTAACCTGTCTTTTCTTTTAAAAGCTTTTAAGAAAACAAAACATTTGAATTTATATTGAACGGAACATGTTAGATTATATTTTTGTACTTAATAGACGGTAAATAATAAAGCTAGTCTACTGTACCGAAATACTATCTGTTAATTCAATCTATCAAGTGAAGTAAGTAAATGGATAATCTGACTATGGTAGAGGTGATGTTTTCGATTAAAAGCTGAATTTGTCGACCATTGGATATCCACCTTAATAATGTATGGAGATATATTATTTTGGGGATGACACCCCCTAATCTATGATTGTAATATTGAATGGGTGCGCATGATTAACAGTATTTAAGCTTCGTATATACACCTTCCAAATATTTCTTTATATAAATTGACATAAAGGCTTTGATTATTTCGTATTAAGTGTTATACTATATTTAACTTATTGATGTTCGTTTAGCAATACAAGATATATGTAATAACTTTCTAGTGATTATCTTCGTCTTGAATTATTAATCTTGAACAAAATAAAGTAATAATCGTGCTATAAGCACATGGAGGTCTTTTTGATGAACAAAGGTTCAGTAAAATGGTTTAACGCAGACAAAGGTTTTGGATTTATCGAAGTTGAAGGTGGAGATGACGTATTCGTACATTTCTCAGCAATCCAAGGCGAAGGTTTCAAATCATTAGAAGAAGGTCAAGTAGTAACTTTCGATATCGAAGAAGGTAACCGTGGACCACAAGCAGCTAACGTTGTTAAAGCGTAAGTGATTTTTTAAAAAGGCTCTTCTCATTTGAGAAGGGCCTTTGTACTTTTAAGAGGTATTAATTGTTATCAGATATCTTGTACCTTAAATGATCATAATCAGAAGTTGGCACGATGTCTGTAATTTCTCCATCTTTGTCTTTATATATTTCATACGTACGGTACGTTTCCACTATATAGCCATCTTCTTCCTTCTTATCTTCAAGTCTATGCTCAATGGATGGTACTGTGTGTTGTATTTGTTCTTTTGTTTTAGCCACTTCTACAACATTTACTGTCTCATCAGAGAAATTTGGTGCACTTCCACTAGGGTTTTCTGGCGTTTCAAAATAAGAAACAGCTAGAAATATTAATAAAATTCCTGTTATAGAAATAAAAGCCTTCATCGTATTTCTCCTTTCATCAATCAGTCAATAACATATTATAACCACCTATCTTATCTAACTTCTGGGCGAACAGCTTGTGGTGCACTTAATTTAGTGTAGCCAATAATTGTAACAACGAGCATGCCGACTAAAAATGCAATAAAATATGGTGATACTACATCCCGAATGATCCCCGTAATAAATGAACTGACAATCATTCCTAGAGAGTAGACTGCAGACATAACACCGAACGCCTTTCCATAGGCTTCTCCTGATACAACTTCAGTAATGGCAGTAGCAATTGCCGGCATGATAAGACCAAAGAATAATCCAACAAAAAATAAAATAAACGATAATGGGAGTATGGAATTAATTATTGCAAATTGGCACATGGACATACCAAATATACCGATAACAAGTCTTTTTAGAGGATCAAAACGATTAATAAAAAACAATGATAATGTTAAAAATGTGCCTAGTCCCATATAGCTAAACAATTGCCCAGTAGTAAAGGTGGACAGACCCTGTTCTACTGTTAAATATGGAATTTCAAAAACGATAACCCCATGGATATACATGACAGCAAAACCAGCTAAGTATATTGTATATAAACTAGGAGAAGTGATAACTTGTAGTAAGCTAACAGATTTTTGTCTTTGATGTTTTACTACAAACTGTCTGTCTTTTAAGAAGAACACCGCGAATAAACTCGTTAAGAAGATTGCTGAACCGATAAAGAAGTAAGTATTAGCATAACCAATCCACTCAACCATCTTTCCTCCAATTGGTGGAGCTATAATACTCGCTGTGGTTGTTAATATGCCATTTATAGCCATGTTTTTACCTTGATCACGTCTATTTTTAGCATAACCTGATAAAAGCGCTAGTGCGGCGGGAATCAGGAAAGCAAGAGCGAATCCATTTAACGCATGTAATACTAATAATTGATTTGCTCCAGAGGCTAGTCCATGTGCAATAAATAATATCCCAGAGAAAAATAATGGAATCGTTATAAACATCTTTTTTCCAAAACGATCAATTAACGGCCCAGCGAATAAATTACCAACGAGATTGGTAAATGATGTGACGCTAAGAATAACACCTATTAGAATGCTTGTTGCACCAAATCCAACAACATATGGAGTAAATACAGGTGTTTGTATCCTCATGATTAGACTAATAAAAAACATTACGATAAAAATGTATGATTTTTCTACAGCTGTTTCTCTCACTTTTCTTCACCTCTGTATACAATGTATGCTTGTGATTGAAAAAGTAGACATGCTATTAGAGCTTTAGAAAAATAATATACACATAAAGTTCTATACTTGTGGTGTTTTTCATTAATAAATTAATTACCAGGATGACTGTTTGTAGGATGGTTTTATTACCCTTCATTTCATTTAATTCTTATATATTCGTTTTGACGAATGGCTGAAAAAATGTAAACAATTGATTTGAATGAAATGTGCAGCAGTTTGCAATAATAATAATGAAAATAAATGACAGGAGGGTATATTATCATGTCAGAACAAAATAAAAATCGGAACAAAGATAAGGGAAGACAAAATCAACCAGCAAGATTTGATACAACGCCAAAACAAGAAAGACAAGATGATGTAGAATTTTCAAGTGAAAGTGAATTTCTAGATATAAACGGCAAGAAAAATAAGAGAAAACGAAAATAAAAATGAGGGTGTAATTCTAAAATAATGGAATTACACCCTTTTAGATTCCAGTCACCGTTCTGCTTTCGACATTTTCCGACAAGTGACAGGCACCATAAATAAAACCAACAATTATTTAACAATTTTCTTTAAATAGACTTGATTTATTCACAATTAGCTTTATAATATAAAAAGTAAAGCGTTTACAATTTGTGGGTTTAAACAAAAGGGGAGAAATATATGATTACATTTCTAGTATCCATCGCTATTTTAATTGTTGGTTATTTTACTTATGGGAAGTTTATAGAAAACATTTTTGGACCAACAAATGCAAGACAAACACCAGCCATTGTTAATAATGATGGAGTAGACTATGTTCCGATGCATAAACAAAAAAATGCGATGATCCAATTGTTAAATATAGCTGGGACAGGTCCTATATTTGGGCCAATCATGGGTGCATTGTTTGGACCAGTGGCGTTTCTATGGATTGTAATAGGATCTATTTTTGCAGGGGCAGTGCACGATTATTTAACAGGAATGATTTCAATAAGAAACAAAGGGGCACATATTCCTGAATTAGCAGGAAAGTTTTTAGGGAATTTTTCAAAGCATATTGTTAACGTTTTTGCTTTATTGTTACTTGTTCTCGTTGGTACCGTATTTATTACTACTCCAGCATCATTAATTGATATTTTGCTAGATGGTAAAGTAGCATTTGGAGTTATACTTGGGGCTATCTTTCTTTATTATTTCTTATCTACTATACTACCAATTGACAAGATTATTGGAAGAGTTTACCCGTTTTTTGGTGCGATTTTATTAATTGGAACGATAGCTATTGGTATTTCGTTAATCTTCTCAGATTATAAAATACCAGAATTGTCATTAACAAACATGCATCCAGATAACTTGCCTATCTTTCCAATATTATTCTTTACGATAACTTGTGGTGCAATGTCAGGTTTCCATGCAACACAATCACCAATTATCTCTAGAACAACACAGAAGGAATCACAAGGCCGTTATATCTTTTATGGAATGATGATAGCAGAAGGAATAATCGCGATGATTTGGGCAGCTGCAGCAATGAGTTTATTTGATGGACAAACGTTAAGTGAAGTTATTGCTAACGGCACAGCATCTGCTGCGGTAAATGAAATTGCGATTACATTATTAGGCGCTATTGCTGGAACTGTGGCTGTACTTGGTGTAATTGTTCTTCCGATTACTTCAGGGGATACAGCATTCCGTGCAGCAAGATCAATTGTTGCAGATTATTTAAATATTGGGCAGAAAAAAGTATTTAATCGCTTAAGCATAGCAGTTCCATTATTTGCCATTGCTTATGTTTTAACTAAAATTGATTTCAATATATTATGGAGATACTTCTCATGGGCAAACCAAGCTACTGCAGCTATCGCACTGTGGATTGCAACGATGTACTTGCTTGTGAAGGGGAAAAACTATTTCGTTTCCTTAATTCCTGGTATATTTATGACGTATATGGTTTGTGTTTATATTTTAAATGCACAAATTGGATTCCGTCTAGACCTTAATCTTTCATTTATCATTGGTTTAGCCATGACAATGATTATAACTGTGCTATTCTTTATGAAGGCGAAGAAGAATAAGGCTGAAAAAATCGAAGTAGATATCGATATAGAAGCTGCATAAAAAGAAGGTGAGCTCTACAATAGAGTTCACCTTCTTTTTTCTCCAAAAGTAGCCTGAGTATTGTGGATGAAAGAATGGTAAAATCATATGATAATAAAAAGGTTTTTAGTAAATAGAGGAGAAGAATTATGGATCGTATAAAAGAATATATCGTACAGCACAAGGACCAAATACTTGCTGATATTCGATATATTGTAGAGGCTGAGTCACCATCAAATAATAAGAAATTAACAGATGCATGTGGAAGAAGAATACAGGATTTATTTAGACGGTATTTTAATTATCAAGCGGCAGAAATAGTAGAAGAAAAATATGGAAACCACCTTCGTTTTGAATATGGAACAGGAAAGGAGACAATCCTTCTCTTATCGCATTTTGATACGGTTTGGAACAAAGGGGATCTGATCTTTAAGGTTGAGGAAAATAAAGTGTATGGACCAGGAGTGCTTGATATGAAGGGTGGATTAATTCAAGCTATATGGGCGATAAAAGCTTTAGTGGATTTAGAGATACCTTTAAACAAACGTATTGTATTTCTTTGTACAAGCGATGAAGAAGTTGGAAGTCCTTCATCAAAGCATGTTATTGAGATGGAGGCAAAGATTAGTAATTATGCCTTAGTAATGGAACCGCCAGTCGTAGGATCAGGGGCTTTGAAAACAGGTAGAAAAGGGTCTTCGAGATATTTTATTGATATTAAAGGGAAAGCAGCACATGCGGGAAATAATCATAAGGATGGTATCAGTGCAATTAAAGAAGCCGCTGAGCAGATTGTTTTCTTAGAATCGCTCACTGATTATAAGAAAGGAACAACAATTAATGTTGGCTCGGTAAAGGGCGGTGGGAAGTTAAATGTTGTTCCTGATACTGCAACAATAGGGATCAACATCCGAGTGAAGACAAACGAAGAGCAAAAGAGAATTGATCGAATAGTAAAGAGCTTAGCCCCCCATCAAGAAGGGTTAACCCTAAAGGTTAGAGGTGGAATGAATCGACCACCAATGAATCGTAACAAAGAAGGTGCTAAACTGTTTAAACTTGCAAGAAAGGTTGCAAGAGATTTAGATATGGATTTAAAGGAAGCATATGTTGGTGGTGGAAGTGATGGTAACCTTACTGCAAATATGGGAGTACCAACTCTAGACGGGCTTGGAGCAGTCGGAAAGGGAATTCATGCTAAAAATGAGCATATTTTAATAAATGAAATCCCAAATCGAACGGCACTATTGTGTAAATTGATTGGATCACTATAGTTGTTCACACAGGTAAAAGCTGAATAGACTTTTGGTGATGTGACAAAATAGGCTCATGGAGGTGTTAGGATTGAGTTTTAAACAAAAGCAACCAAAAGTATTTAGTAATGAGGAAGAAGCAAAAAAATATTTATCAGAACAGTATGGGAACGAGTTTTCGCGTGAAGCCTTTCCCTTTAAGAAAAAAGAAAATAAGGCTGAAAAATAGATAATTTAGGATGACAGGTACCGTAAAGTTTTGTTGTAAACGGTGGCTGTCATTTTAATTTTATCCCAGTGCAACCGTCGGTAATACTCCAACCTAAGGATAAGAATTGAAACATACATATTTAGGTGAGAGATAACGGACGCTAACACCGTTCAACTAACTATCAGTAGGGGATGAAAAAATCCCCACTGGTTGAAGTTTCGCTTTATCTTGGATTTCGGCACATACTGGGGATGAGGAAGATATCAATAAATAACCAAATCCATAGGAATGTGAGAGGAATGTAACCGATGAATATCCAGGAAGTTGCCCATCCAATAACTCCTAGTAATAATTGCATTATTCCGGTACCAACTCTACCAGTATAAAATCGGTGAATACCAAATTGACCTAAAAACAACCATAAGATATATGCGAGTGCATAGCTTTTTTGTGGCATCAGTATTATTCTCCTTAATAGCTAGTGTTTTAATTATAAGTGTGGGAAATAATAATTGCAATTATATTTCCACATCCAGCACGTAGTCGTTCCTATTGGATGATAGTCATATGAATGAATTGGAAGAAATAATGGATACTAGTCTTATCATTTATTGAAAGGTGCTAATAATCGATGGCTTATTTTCCAAGACATGAACTCAAGAAAGTTGATCCTCAAAGTGATGCTTATGAAATAATTATTTATATTGACCATATGACCGAGTTTTCTGATGAACTCGGCAGAATTCCAAGTGAGAACAAAGATTTTCGCTCGAACTTGAGTCAAATGATAAAGGACAGATACCCAAAGGTTAAAATATCCGTTGTAAAAGTAATTGCAGGAGGTACGCTAGTTGCTGCAGTGTCGTTACTTGGAGGAAATATGGAGAAAGCAGAGGCAAAAGTTGCGCATCCCTCTACGCAATCGTTGCTAGATCATCCTATTTATTATTATGTTTCACCAGGAGATAGCTTATCGAAAATTGCAAAAGCGTACAATACATCTGTACATAGCATTAAACGTGCTAACAACCTCACATCTGATTTAATTAAAGTCAATCAATCGCTGATTATTCCTAAGGCTTTTCATACTGTCAAGCAAAAAGATTATTTATCTGTATTAGCAAAAGAATACAATGTACCTGTTCGTGCCATTAAGGAAGCAAATCAATTACCAAATGATAATGTTCAAATTGGACAAACATTAATTATCCCTTTAGTAGTCGATGGACAAGCAAATAGTACTGAAATTTCAAGTAGTGAAGCCGACTCGTTTTCTTACAAGGTGATATCTGGAGACAGCCTCTGGGCAATTGCAAATCGCTATAATGTAACAATAGGAGCTATTAAAGCTGCTAATTCATTAACATCCGATACATTAATAATTGGACAAATTTTAAACATTCCTACGGGGAAACTTACGAATTCAACAGATGAAGGGGCTGCTCCTGGAGCAGAGGATGTACAATATACGGTGACTGCAGGAGATAGTTTGTGGGCAATTGCAAATCGCTATGGTGTAAGTGTGGATGCTATTAGAACTTCCAATAATCTGGATAGTGATGTATTGCAAGTTGGGCAAAAACTCATCATTTCACAAGGCAATGAACCGGTGTTACCACCAGTAGCAATTCCTGCCACAGATGCTGCAAGTTATACGGTTAAAGGAGGGGATTCGTTATCTGGTATTGCTAAAAAATATAATATTACCGTTCAGCAATTAAAACAGAAAAACAATTTAAATACAGATATGATTCGGATTGGTCAAGTACTACAAATTCCAGGCGGACAAGCAACTGTCGACCAAATCCCACCTCAAGAAACGAACGCTGCTTTAACTATTGTACAAAAAAATCTTAAAACACTAGGATATTATGCTCTTCCAACAATGACAGGAAATTATGATAATATTACGACACAGGCGATTCAAAACTTCCAAAAGGATTATGGATTACCTATAAATGGTAAAGCAGATGCTAAAACAAGTACTGCGATTGAGCATGCCGTAGTAAAAGACGGCTTGGTTAAAGACACAGCAAATTATCTAGGAATACCATATTTATGGGGAGGTACTACTACTTCAGGATTTGATTGCTCAGGATTTATTTATTATATGTTTAATAAGCATGGGGTAGATATGCCTCGTAATACTTCAGCAGGGTTATATCAACAAGGGCAAGCAGTCCAAACATCTGCATTGCAGCCAGGAGACTTAGTATTCTTTGCGGTTAATACGTCTGGTAGTATATCCCATGTAGGATTTTATTTGGGAGATAATCAATGGGTCTCTGCAACAACTTCAAAGGGGATAGCCGTTTATTCCATGGATAATTCTTATTGGTCAAAATACTATGTTGGTGCAAAGCGAGTATATTAACATTTAGTGCCTGTTACTGTCTGGATCTTTGAGAAACCAGATTGAGTGACAGGTTTATTTTTGGAAAGAATCTGAATATAATATTGAATTAGAGGAATGAATTGGTTATAGTTAACTTATACCTCTCGAAAGATAGATATTTCTACATTTCGATGCTTTATTGTAAGGGGTGTTTTTATGGATAACATTATCTTGTTTGATGGGGAATGCAATCTCTGTGACTCTAGTGTTAGATTTATAATAAATAGAGACAAAGGAGCTTCCTTTACGTTTGCCTCATTACAAAGTGAAATCGGCAAAGAATTATTAGAGCGTTTCGGTGTATCCAAGGAAATGGATAGTTTCGTTTTACTAACAAATGGTAAATATTATGATAAATCAACAGCAGCCCTCCGCGTATGTGCTCATTTGAGCGGAATGTGGAAACTATTATCCTTGTTTCTCATCGTACCTCGACCAATTAGAGATTATTTATATACTATAATCGCTTCTAATCGTTATAAATGGTTTGGAAAAAAAGAAAACTGTATGATTCCGACCCCAGAAATAAGAAAGCGATTTCTGTAGCTGGTAGCAAGCTTATCGTATAGGAGGGAATTTTTTTATGGTCAATGTCTTAGAGTCAAATGAAATTATTGAACAAACATCAAAATATGGTGCAAATAATTATCACCCACTTCCGGTTGTAATCGCAGAAGCGGAAGGTATTTGGGTGAAAGATCCAGAAGGAAATAAATATATGGATATGTTAAGTGCTTATTCGGCAGTGAATCAAGGGCATAGACATCCAAAAATTATTGAAGCATTAAAAGAGCAAGCAGATAAGGTTACATTAACATCACGTGCTTTCCACAACGATCAATTAGGACCATGGTATGAAAAGATATGTAAACTAACAAACAAAGAAATGACACTCCCAATGAATACAGGGGCCGAGGCGGTAGAAACTGCAATAAAAGCAGCTAGACGCTGGGCGTATGATGTAAAAGGTGTAGAAGCTGACAAGGCAGAAATTATTGCTTGTATTGGGAATTTCCATGGAAGAACAATGTCCGCTGTATCACTTTCTTCTGAAGAAGAGTATAAGAGAGGCTTCGGACCAATGCTTCCAGGCATAAAATTAATTCCATATGGTGATTTAGAAGCTTTAAAAGCAGCAATCACACCGAACACTGCTGCATTCTTGTTTGAACCAATCCAAGGAGAAGCCGGCATTGTCATTCCTCCTGAAGGATTCTTAAAAGAAGCATATGATCTATGTAAACAAGAAAATGTGCTATATATTGCAGATGAGATACAATCTGGGCTTGCTCGTTCTGGTAAACTATTTGCTTGTGATTGGGAAAGTGTTGAGCCTGATATGTATATTTTGGGTAAAGCACTTGGTGGTGGTGTCATGCCAATATCCTGTGTTGTTGCAAACAAGGATATACTTGGCGTATTCAATCCAGGTTCCCATGGCTCTACTTTTGGTGGGAATCCATTAGCTTGTGCGGTATCGGTTGCTGCTCTAGAGGTGATTGAGGAAGAAAAATTAGTGGAACGTTCATTTAAGCTTGGTGAATATTTTCAAACGAAACTAAAGGAAATAAATAATCCGATGATTAAGGAAGTTCGTGGAAGAGGTTTATTTGTCGGTGTTGAATTAAGTGGATCAGCACGTCCTTACTGTGAAGCGTTAAAACAAGAGGGCCTTTTATGTAAAGAGACACATGAAAATGTGATTCGCTTTGCTCCACCACTCATTATCGAGCAAGATGATTTAGACTGGGCACTTGAAAAAATTACAAAAGTATTGTCAAAATAAAGAGGGAGAAGAATTTATCTCCTTCTTTTTGTTGTAATAATATAAATGATAGTAGAATAATAGTTTTATAGTGGTTTTTTTAGGGAAAAATATACGTGAGGTGACATAATGAAAAGATATTCAATGTATTGTAATGGTGAGTGGATTGGAGAAGGACTAGCTACGATTGAAGTAAATAATCCGGCAACAAATGAAATGATTGCAACGGTTCCACTTGGAGGAAAGGAAGAGGCGAGTCTTGCGGTAGATGCAGCAAATGAAGCCTTTACTGAATGGTCTGCATTATCTGCTTATGAACGTAGTGATTATCTACGCAAGTGGTTTAATCTAATTAAAGAAAATGAGATGGATATTGCTAGAAGCATGACATTGGAACAAGGAAAGCCTCTAAAGGAAGCGCTTGGTGAAGTGCAATATGCGAATAGTTTTATCGATTGGTATGCAGAGGAAGGTAAACGAATTTATGGTGAAACAATCCCTGCTGTACAGCGTAATAAGCGCTTGTTTGTGCATAAACAACCAGTTGGTGTAATTGCCGCAATAACACCATGGAATTTCCCAGCAGCAATGATAACAAGAAAAATCGCTCCTGCTTTAGCAGCAGGATGTACGGCAGTAATAAAGCCTGCTGAACAAACTCCAATTACAGCATTGAAGTTAGCTGAACTCGCGGAAAAAGCGGGATTTCCTAAAGGTGTAATTAACGTGATTACCGGTGATGCAAAAGCAATAGGAGAAGCATGGCTCAAGGACGAACGAGTGAGAAAACTCACATTCACAGGTTCAACAGAAGTTGGGAAATTGTTAATGCGTGGTTCAGCTGAAACGGTTAAAAAAGTTTCTCTTGAATTAGGTGGGCATGCACCAGTCATTATTACAAAGAATGCTGATTTGGACAAAGCTGTGGACGGCGTAATTGCAGCTAAGTTCCGTAATGCAGGACAGACATGTGTATGCTCGAACCGAATTTATGTACATGAAGGATTAACAGAAGCGTTTACGAAAGCCTTTACTGAGAAAGTAAAAGATTTACTTGTTGGAAATGGACTGGAAGATGGGGTTATTATTGGACCACTAATTGATCAGGATGCGATTGCAAAAGTTAGTAAGCATGTTCATGATGCGCTTGAAAAGGGAGCAACAATTGAGTCTGGAGGTAAACGAATAGAAGGGCTATTCTATGAACCGACTGTCTTATCTAATGTTACAGATGATATGCTTTGTATGAATGAAGAAACATTTGGGCCAGTTGCACCAATTACGACCTTTACAGATGAAGTAGAGGTGATTAGCAGGGCTAATAATTCACCATATGGCCTAGCAGCTTACGTATTTACCGAGAATATATCGGAAGCGGTTCGTATTGTGGAAGGTCTAGAGTATGGGATTGTAGGACTAAATGATGGTTTACCATCAGCCGCTCAAGTTCCGTTCGGTGGCTTTAAACAAAGTGGCCTTGGTCGAGAAGGTGGACATTACGGAATTGAGGAATTTCTAGAAGTCAAATATGTATCAATGGGATTGTAATGAGGAAAGAGTAGGGTTGGATTTAAATGGGGCAATGAATCAAGTTCAAAGATTCATTGCCTTTTTCAATTGATGCTAGAACTGTCTTTCGATTGACAAATTTCAGCAAAATTCGGGGAGTGACAGGCACCGTTTTAAAGTGGTGATTAGGATTTGGAGTTCTTCTTTTGTGATGGATAGTGGTGGTGACATGGTGATGATGTTGTTATAGCCTGCTACCGTATCACTCGTTTTACCGACGATGACACCTTTTTCTAAACAATATTTCACAACACTCCCTGCCAATTCTTCAGCGGGTTCTTTCGTATGTTTGTCTTTAACCAATTCAATGCCAGCAAGTAGTCCTTTCCCACCACGTATATCGCCAACATGTGGGTTTTCTCTTAATGCTTGAAGCTCATCAAATAGCCATTTACCAAGTTCCTCCGAATTCTTCACTAATTCTTCTTCTTCCATAATTTCTAAATTCCTAATTGCCACAGCACAAGCAGCAGGACTTCCTCCAAATGTGTTTACATGGCGAAAATGATCGTAGGTATCAGTAGAAGTAAAGGCCTCATATATTTCCCGTTTTACAGCAGTTGCTGCAAGAGGCATATAGCCACTTGTTAATCCTTTTGCCATTGTTATGATGTCTGGTTTTACGTCATAATGCATGAATCCGAATGGTTTCCCGGTTCTACCAAATCCATTAATCACCTCATCAGAGATTAATAGTACACCATGCTTATCACAGATTTCTCGTACACGTTTCATGTAATTGTCGTGGGGAACGAGGATACCTCCGCCTGTTATAATTGGCTCCATAATTACACCAGCAACTGTCTCACTGATTTCCCACGTAATGGTTTTATCAAATTCCTCTGCAGCCTGCATGCAGCACTGTCCATTATCACTTGGATAGGCACTTCGGTAACAGTCAGGTGGACCTACATGAACAAAACCTGGTGCTAATGGTTCATACTTGTATGCACGTTGATTCTGTCCTCCTGCTGCTAGTGTTGCAAAGGAGCTCCCATGATAGGAACGGTACCTAGAGATGAATTTATAACGATTTGGCTGGCCTGTTTGCTGGTAATATTGGCGTGCTATTTTAAAAGCTGTTTCATTCGCTTCTGACCCACTATTGGAATAGAAAATAACATAATCGTCTCCAAGCCATTCATTCAATTTTTCACTAAGTCTAATACCTGGAATATGGCTTTGGGTTAATGGGTAAAAGGGCATCTCCTTTAGTTGCTTGGAAGCAGCTTCTGCTAATGCATCTCTTCCATATCCGACATTTACACACCACAAACCAGATTGCCCATCCAAGTATTTATTTTCTTCAATATCTGTGATCCAGACGCCGTCAGCACTTTTTGCAATGATTGTACCATCAGGGTTATACTTTTTCATTGCGTGCCAAAGATACTTTTCATCTTTATGGAGAAGTGTTTGTTTTTCCGTTTTTTTATCCAATAAAAAAACTCCCTTCCTTTTCTATATATGCCGATTGTCGTTTGTCGACAATGGACTCTACTTATAATTAAACATAAACTTATTAATAAGTCAATATTTTAAAAATAAACAGATAATATAATTTTAATTAAACCCGTATCGCGATTGAGCTTCGACAATAAAAAATATTTCAAAAATTATATTGACAATTTGTATAAATAAACTAAAATTATTCTTAACTTCTACATTCCTTATAAAATCACCTACATCTTAATCTACATGCTACAGTGAATTCCGAACAGAATCTAATTCAATTCAAGTGTTGCCTAATTTTAGATTTTCCCAATGGTATCCAATCGAAACTGCATTTCTTCGCATATAATACACCATGTAAGCGTTTTTATTTCATCTCCTTTTTCCATATTAAATTATCTATTGGAGGGGTTAGTTATGGTGTTTTTTTCAAATACGGAGTTTGGAGAGAGATTAATTAAGACAAAACACCGTATGGCGGCTAGCGGAATTGACGTATTATTGGTAACAGATCCTGCGAACATGAACTATTTAAGCGGCTATAATGCTTGGTCATTTTACGTGCACCAGTTGCTTGTAATATTCATAGATGAAGATCAGCCATATTGGATAGGTAGGGGGCAGGATGCAAGTGCTGCAAGGCATACTTCTTGGTTGGATAACGAGCACATTTATCCATATGCAGACGATTATGTACAATCGACAATAAAACACCCAATGGATTTTGTAAGTGATTTTATAAAATCAAAACATCGTGATAAACATAATATAGCTGCTGAATTTGATGCCTATTACTTCACAGCAAAAAACTTATTAAAATTACATGAGAATTTACCCAATGCAAGTTTTAAAGATGGAACAAATCTAGTAAACTGGGTTCGGATAATTAAATCTGAAAAGGAAATTGAATGCATTAAAATTGCTTCAAAAATTGCAGAGGGTGCGATGCAAGCGGCGTTTGATTCCATTAATGTTGGTGTTAAGCAATCAGATGCTGTAGCGGCTATCTCCCATGCGCAAATTCAGGGAACGGAGGATTATGGCGGAGATTACCCAGCTATTGTGCCACTATTACCAACTGGGGATAAGACATCTGCTTGTCATTTAACATGGACAGATGAGACGTTTAAGGAAGGAGATCCAGTTATTATTGAGCTTGCTGGATGCTATAAACGCTATCATTCTCCGCTTGCAAGGACAATAATCCTTGGCATCCCTGATGAGCAATCACAATATATTGCCGACGTGGTGGTAGAAGGAATAAATACAACACTTGATGCGATTCGTCCAGGTATGACATGTGAGGAAGTAGAATTAGTCTGGAAAAAGGTAATTGAGAAGCATGGTATCATCAAAGATTCGAGACTTGGGTATTCGATGGGGCTTAATTACCCGCCAGATTGGGGAGAGCACACAGCTAGTTTGCGAGCAGGTGACAAAACGATTTTAGAGCCAAACATGACTTTTCATATGATTCCTGGTATTTGGTTAGATAATATGGGAATTGAGATTAGTGAATCCCTTCGTGTAACCGAAAATGGCTGTGAAGTATTAGCAGATTTCCCGCGCGAATTACTTCTAAAACCAAATATTCGACTGGCATAGAGTTTGGGTGGTCTTTTGTTACGTTACTTCACAGTTTGTACCTTTTCTGACAAAAACAACATTTCTGTGTGTAAAGTAAAAGCAGTCCAAATTTAAAAAACAGCCATAAATTAAAATGTTTCAATACTAAAGGACCAGATCCTAGACCTGGTCCTTTAACGCAATTCCCGTCAATATCCGTTCTGATTTATAGCATCCCAAACTACGGAATTAATTAGATTTGGTGGCTTTCTCCCGTTTAGTCCTTCCTCTAAATTCACAGCCGCGAGCTCAGACATTTTTAATTCGGTTTCCCTTGTTGACGATCCAATATGTGGTAATGTTACAACGTTTGGCATTTGCAGTAATTTATTATTCGGTTCGACAGGTTCTTGTTCAAAAACATCTAGCCCAGCTGCTAAAATTTCACCGCTTTGTAATGCTTCAATCAAATCTTTTTCAACAATGGTTTTCCCACGAGAGGCATTAATAAAAATTGCCGATTTTTTCATCTGCTGAAATTCCTTTAACCCAATCATTTCTGTAGTCTCTTTCGTTAATGGTGTAATGAGACATACAAAATCAGCTTTGGCTAATAATTCATTTAAGCTACAATATGTGGCATTGAACGCTTCTTCGGCATCGGTTTTACGGGTCCTGCTATGATATAAGATATCCATGTCAAAACCATGATGGGCACGTTTTGCGATAGCGTTGCCAATGCGGCCCATGCCGATGATTCCTAACTTTTTATGATGAACATCGGTACCGTAATATTCTTCTGTTAATGATTCTGTCCAACTGCCAGCTTTGACATAATGGTCTAGTTCTGGAATCCTTCTGGCCGTTGATAAAATTAATCCAAATGCCATATCTGCAACCGTGTCTGTTAGTATTCCAGGTGTATTCGTTGCTAAGATATTCCTTTTAGATAATGCAGCAATATCAAGGTTATTATAGCCAACAGAAACATTACTTACAATTCTTAAGTTCGGTGCTTTATCAAGTAATTCACTATTTACGGTTAAATCTAAACCAATAATCCCTTCAGCTTTTGAAAGCCAATTTAAAAAGTCAGGGTCTGTACTTGTATCAATATTTTTGAAAAAACGAACATCATGTTTTGCTTTTAATGCATCTAAAACAGGTTTCTCGATCCGCTCGTAAGCTAAAATTTTCATCGTGAGGCTCCCCTTTGGCTAAATCAATTTACTTACGTTCAAAATAACGGCTAACCGATGAGAAGTCAAGCTAATAATCAAAATTTGTAATTATTCAAATAATTGTTGACAATAGAAAAACTGTATTTTAGAATAAAGGGTATATAGTTGTCGACAATCGACACAAAGGGAGAGCGAAGGAGTTTAACTTGATGAATGATGACAGTATTTTACTCAGGAGACCATTGGGTGAATTAATTGCTGAACAGTTGAGACAGGATATATATAATCGCAGAATAGAATTAGGTGACCGGTTGATTGAGGCAGATTTAGCGGAGAGATTTGACGTCAGCCGTAGTACAATTCGAGAAGCACTAAAAATATTAGAGCAGGAAAAATTAGTGTTATCGAAGGCTAGGAAAGGTACATTTGTTTGCAGATTTACAGAGGAAGATTTAGATGAATTAACGGAAGTACGATTAATTATTGAATCTAGGGCTTTTGTGAAGGCCCTTACACACATGGAAGATAAGGACTTTAATGTATTGGCAGATATATTAACAGAAATGAAACAAGAAGCAGAAATTGGGGATTGGAATAAATTATTTGACCTTGATATGCTATTTCATCAAACAGTCGTAAATAGATGTGGAAATGTGAGGCTTGTAAAAATTTATGAATCGATTCGTGTACAAATTCGTGTTTACATTGCACATCTTGATCGCTACTATACGAGTTTCAATTCCTTTTACAAGGAACATAAGGATTTATATAATGTGTTACTGAAAAGAGATGCAGGCTTGGTTAAGAAAAAAATCGAGGACCATATTGAATACGTGGAGGAAAAATTGCTAAGAAACAATAAATCATAAAATAGGAGAAGGGAGCATGGCTATGATTAAAAAAATGAAAATAATGTCAGAGAATGCCCCACAACCAACTGGCCCATATTCACAGGGGGTTAAGGTTGGGCCATTTCTATTTATTTCTGGTCAAGATGGGGTACTACCTAATGGGGAAATTGCAGGGGATTCATTAGCTGAACAAACCAAAGCATGCCTTCGTAATATTGAAAGTATTCTACATGAAGCTGGGGCTACCCTAGAGAACCTTGTACACATGACCTGCCACTTATCCATATTAACGGAGGAAAATGTAAGTGCATTCAATCAAGCCTATTCCGCATATTTTAAGAATATAGAAATAAAACCTACTCGTATCACGGTAGGAAGTGATTTATTAGATACAGACATTGAAATTACAGCTGTCGCTTATATAAACAAATAATGGTGCATCACTTCGTTTGATCGTTGGGAGGTGAGTGTTCATGGATCGTGTAGGTGATTTTAAAAGCGAATTAATACGTTGGAGAAGACATCTTCATCAATACCCTGAACTAAGTTTCCAAGAAGTCGAAACAGCTAAGTTTGTTGCTAATATTTTAAATGATATGCCTGGAATGAAAGTTGAAATAGGGGTAGGCTATCCTACTTCTGTTATTGGTACGATTTCATCGGGGAATGGCCCTACAATAGCGATTCGGGCAGATATGGACGCATTACCGATTCAGGAGGAAAATAGATGCAGCTATCGATCACAAGTGAAAGACGTAATGCATGCTTGTGGACATGACGCACATACAACCATTGCACTCGGAGCTGCCCACATACTTAGTATGTTGTTTCGCAGCGAAGAATTGCAAGGAACGGTGAAGTTCTTCTTTCAGCCAGCAGAAGAACATGTGGATGAAAATGGGTTAAGTGGTGCAGGTTATATGGTCCGTGCGGGTGTACTTGATCAGGTTGATGCAGTCATTGCACTACATATGGACCCTGAAAATAAAGTTGGTGAAGTAAAAATCCATGATGGCTATAGCATGGCAAATGTCGATGTGTTCCAGGCAAAGATTAGAGCTTCTGGTGGTCACGGGGCATATCCGTACTTAGGTACAGACTCTATCTGGATGTTAAGTCATGTATTACCAGTGATATACGGGATAACTGGTCGGCTTGTATCACCATTAGAGCCAGCTGTTATAAGTATTGGAAAGATACATGCTGGCGTGACGAATAATGTTATCCCATCTGAGGTAGAAATACACGGAACGATTCGCAGTTATGATCCAACAGTTAGAAAGCTTTTGATGAAAGAAATGGAAAAAGCATTTTCTTTGGTGAATAGCCTAGATGGTATGTATGAATTATCTTTTATCGAAGAAGATCCTGCTTTGTTTAATCATCCAGAAATTAATCGTGTCTTTAAGCAAGTGATTGGTGATTTGTTTCCACATTATCAAATTATTAATCAGCCCTTTGGTTTAGGCGGGGAGGATTTTGCCCATATGACCCAAAAGGTACCTGGTGCAATGTTCTTCCTAGGTTGTGCTGTGGGTGATGAGACAATTAGAAATTTGCACACACCAAATTTTGATATTGATGAAAATGTACTAGAAGTTGGGACATCGATTTTTGTGGAAACGGTGCAAAGACTGCTAAAAGTACATCCTCGAAAAGAGTAATAAAAATGATATCTTGGACTACGTATATTAATGAAGGGGTGAGAACACATAGTAGGAATTAATTTACAAGACGTTTGGAGGGCCCGCAAACGGATATCATCGTTTATTAACCATACACCACTCATTTTTTCTCCTGAATTATCATCTATTTCTCGTACAAATGTCTATTTGAAATTAGAAAATTTAAATACGAGCTATTCCTTTAAAATTAGAGGCGCAGCAAATAAGATACTAAGCTTATCCAATGAGGAAAAAAAACGAGGTATCACCACTTTTTCTACTGGTAATTTTGGAATGAGTGTTACATGTGTCGCGATGAAGCTAGGCATAAGGGCGGTCATCTGTATATCGAACCGTGTTCCAAAAGCCAAGGTTGACTTATTAAAACGTGCAGGTGCTGAGATTAAAGTAGTTGGTAATTCACAGGATGATGCTGAATCCGCTAGTTATAAGTTAGAAACGGAGCAAGGTCTTACAGTAATTCATCCATTTGATGATGCATTGGTTATTGCTGGTCAGGGGACAATTGGGTTAGAGATTTTACAAGACTTACCCGAAGTTGATACCGTTTTAGCGGGATTATCTGGTGGCGGACTACATTCTGGACTTGGTGTAGCGTTAAAAAATACAGCATCTACTATTCATCTGATTGGCCTATCAACGTCAAAAGGTGCAACGATGCTGGAAAGCATCAGGGCAGGAAAACCAATTGCTATACAGGAGCAAGACACATTAGCTGATAGTTTACTAGGTGGAATAGGGCTCCAGAACAAGTTTACTTTTGAGCTGGTTAGGAATTATGTTGATGAAATTTTCTTATTAGAAGAAGATGAGTTTGAAAAGGGTATGGCCTTCATGTTCAAGCACCATCGGATGATCATCGAAGGAGCTGCTGCATCTGGAATTGCAGCAATTTTAAGTGGAAAAGGACACTTAGGGTCAAATGTTGTCGTGGTTATTAGTGGTTGCAGTGTAGATCCAGCGGTTGTGATGGAAATAGTACGTAGAGAAGAACGTGCATAATTGATGATCGGATGGGGTAGTGATTTTTTTATGGGAGGTAATAATGGATGGGGAAAATATTATTCAATGACACGATTATCGAACGGAAAAAAATAATCGACATTGAAGATCGTGGCTACCAGTTTGGTGATGGTATTTATGAAGTGATTGGTGTATATGGTGGGAAGCTATTTATGTTAGATGAACATTTAGAACGGCTTGAAAGAAGTGCAAAGGAATTACAGCTAGCTTTGCCAGTTCGTTTAACAATATTAAAGGAAAAAATCGTTGAATTAGTATCAACAAATGGCCTACATGAAGGAGTGGTTTACCTCCAAATTTCGCGTGGGGTAGCTGAAAGATGGCATCAGTTCCCTAGTGACGATGTAACGCCCGTACTCGTAGCGTACACAAAGGTAGAGGAAACATTGTCTGACGCGGAAAATCATGGTGCAAAAGCAGTACTTACAGAAGATATTCGTTGGTTACGTTGTGACATCAAAACATTAAACCTCCTACCAAACGTGCTTGCGAAACAAAAAGCTATAGAGAATAATGCAGTGGAAGCCATTTTACATCGGGGAGATATCATAACAGAAGCAAGTGCATCAAATGTGTTTATTGTTAAAAGTGGCGAATTGTACACCCATCCAGCGGATAACTACATTTTAAATGGGATTACCCGTAGAAAAATATTCGCATTGTGTGAAAAACTAAATATGAAAGTGAATGAAGAGACGTTTACGGTAGCGGAATTACTTCGGGCGGATGAAGTTTTTGTTACAGCTACGAAATTAGATATCATTCCTATTATTAAGGTTGATGATACTATCATTGGTGATGGAAAACCTGGGGATATAGTGAGGAATATTGTAGAAGCTTATCGTCACTCGATTCAAGAATTGGTAAGTGATTAACCACCTTAAAAGGTTTGGAGGGAGCTACCATGTTACCACCATCCAATATGTTAGAAGAGAGTCCTACGGTAGCAGAGATTAGTCTTAAAGCATTCCACCACAATGTGGAAGCTATTAAAAGATTAGTAGGAAATCGGATTCTACTTGCTGTAATAAAAACAAATGCATATGGTCATGGAATTATGCAGGTCGCAAAAGAAGCAATTAACGCAGGGGCAGAGCGGCTTGGGGTGACTACGATAAAGGAAGGTATGCTTTTACGGCAAAGTGGGATATCTGTCCCGATACATCTCCTAAGCCCAATTTCTCCAAGTCAAGTTGATGTGGTCGTATTTTATCAATTAATTGCCTCTATTAGTTCTCGGGAAGTTGCGCAAGCTTTAAGCAAAGTAGCTACAAGGTATGGAAATAACGCGACTGTACATTTAAAAATAAATACTGGCTTGCAGCGCTTTGGTATCGAACCTAATGAAGCAAAGGAATTTTGCGAAAGATGTTTCTCTTTACCTGGTCTTAGGTGGGAAGGGATTTATACACATTTTTCTAGTGCAGATGAAGGCAATTGGAAAACGACAGAAAAACAATTCCAACTGTATATGGACACGGTTAATAGGTTAAATGCGAGCGGATATGTTTTTTCTTTGCATCATGTTGGAGCATCAACAATCGCTATTGAAAGGAAAGATATGCATCTTGATATGGTGAGACCTGGTATTTCCTTATTTGGATATCCACCAGCAGCCAGGCAAAATAATAAGATTTCATTACAACCCGTGATGTGTCTAAAAACAAAGCTTGTTCAAGTTCGTACATTGCCTCCAAATACAAAGGTTGGTTATGGTGGCGAATATATTACGAAAACAACCGAAAAAATAGGTATTTTACCAATTGGCCATGGTGACGGATTTAAAAGGGGACTTTCTAATAACGGAAAAGTTATTGTAAAAGGTCAGAAGGTTGATATCATTGGTACGATATCATTAGATCAAACATTTATAAATGTCTCGCAGGTCCCAGGCGTAATGGTAGGGGATGAGGTTACCTTAATAGGAATGCAAGGGAATGAGGTTATTTCAGCGAAAGATGTTGCTGATTGGTTAAACAGTAATGTTGATGAAGTATTATCAAGTTTTATGGACCGAGTTCGCCGTGTGTACATATGAAAATCTAGGAGGGGCATATGAAACCGTATAAGATTGCATTAATACCAGGTGATGGAATTGGGCCAGAGGTAGTTGCAGAAGGTGTGAAAGTATTAAAAGCAATAGAAGAAGTAGATAAAAACATTTCTTTTTCTTTTACCACATTCCCATGGGGATGTGAGTATTATTTAAAATACGGAAAGATGATGGATGAGAAGGCCCTAGATTTATTAAAGGACTATGATGCTATTTATCTAGGTGCTGTTGGCTATCCAGGTGTTCCAGACCATATTTCACTACGAGATTTATTAATTAAAATACGCAGAGGTTTTGACCAATATGTTAATTTACGTCCAGTTAGCCTACTACATCCAGACCTTACACCATTAAAGGCAAAATCTGAAAAAGATATTGATATGCTTGTAATCCGGGAAAATAGTGAAGGAGAGTATGCAGGGGCTGGTGAATGGTTATTTAAAGGAAATCCTGAAGAAGTCGTATTGCAGACTGGTGTTTTTTCAAGAAAGGGAACGGAAAGAATTATTCGTTATGCATACGAAGAAGCTAGAAAGTCGAATAGAACACTAACGAGCATTAGTAAAGGAAATGCCCTAAATTACTCACATGTTTTCTGGGATCAATTATTTGAAGAAATTGGGATGGAATATCCTGATGTTGAAACATATTCCTATTTGGTAGATGCAGCAAGTTTATATTTTGTCACGCAACCTGAAAGATTTGGAGTAGTCGTTACATCTAATTTATTTGGCGATATTGTCACGGATATAGGGGCTGGAATTACTGGGGGACTAGGATTAGCAACTGGGGCAAACATTAATCCAGAAAAAAGCTATCCGTCCATGTTTGAGCCTGTACATGGATCTGCTCCTGATATTGCGGGTAAAGGTGCCTGTAATCCGATAGCTGCGATATGGTCAGTAAGTCAAATGCTCGATTTCTTTGGTTTGGAAGATTGGGGAAGTGCTGTGCTACAGGTGATAAGAGAGGTATTAAAGGATAAGGAATCGTTGACAGCCGATTTAGGTGGAAGAGCAACTACGGAAGAACTTGGAGAATATATTATTGAAAAGCTGATCAAATAAGAGCTGCAGAGTAGCAAGCCAAGGAAAAGTGCTTCATCGATACTATGAAGGAACTCACCGAGGTGATGAACACCCGAACGCGAGAGGAAAAGCCCTCGTTCGGTAACTCATCAAGGTGATGAAGACCGGAATACATTAGGGGACACCGAGATAAGTCACTCATAGGTAAAATGAAAGCTAAACCAAAAGAAAGTGCCCAGCAAAAAGAAAGAATTTTACTTGATACTTTTATTAGAGCTAAAAAAAAGATATGATTCCCATGTTATTTAATCATATCTTTTTGGACTTTTTCAGTGGCCTACGGAGAAGCAGCTCTTAATTTTGGTGACACTTTATATTCTAAACTTTTTCATTTTGTTATAAAGGGTGACACGAGATATTCCTAATATCTTTGCTGCCTTCGATTTGTTTCCATTCATCTTTATGAGTGTTTCTTCTATGAGTTGTTTTTCCATCGCTTCTTTTTCTTGAGGTAATGAAAAAGAAGCTTTCTTTTCTGGCTGATAGGGAGTAGATATCTCATTATGAAAGAAATCTAATAGATTATTTTGATTGATTATGGGGCTCTCGGTTAGTATTACGATTCGTTGGATGAGGTTTCGTAATTCACGAATGTTACCAGGCCAGTGATAATGCATTAATTCTTCCATCGCTCCTTCCTCAATTCTTGGGAGAGGAACTTGGTATTGTGCTGCATATTGATTTAAGAAAACTTGTGTAAGTTCAGGAATATCTTCTAAACGATTTCTAAGAGGAGGCATCTTCACTTGAATCACGTTTAACCGATAGTACAAGTCTGAACGAAATTTCTTTTCTTCCATTAATTGTTCAAGGTTCTGATTGGTAGCTGCGATAAAACGCACATTTATTTTCTTTCCAGTTGAATCCCCAATACGGTAGAGGACATTTTCCTGGAGGACGCGTAGTAGTTTTACTTGCATCTCTAATGGAAGTTCACCAACTTCGTCTAAGAAGATTGTCCCTCCATCTGCCATTTCAATTTTCCCGGCTTTTCCTTTTTTCTCCGCACCAGTGAATGCTCCACCTTCATAGCCAAAAAGTTCACTCTCAAATAATGCGCTAGGAATAGCCCCGCAGTTAACTGGTATAAAGGGGGACAGGTTCCGCTTGCTTGTCTCATGAATTGCCCGTGCGCAAATTTCCTTCCCTGTACCACTTTCTCCAAGAATCAGCGTGGTGGCACTCGTTTTCGCTGCTTTTCTTGCAATATCGATTGTTTGATGTAATGCAGCACTATTTCCTTTCAACTTAGAAAAAGGGGTTTCCTCCTTGCTGCTATACACCTTTTGTCTTAATTCGTTTAATTCTGTAGAGGTGGTGGTAAGGCTTTCATTCAATTTTACAATTTTTGTAATATCCCTCTCTGCTGATACAGCACCAAGAAGACAATTATTCTCATCGTAAATTGGTAGTGCATTAATTACAACATGTTTATCTCTTCGTGGTCTGTGATACGTATTTTTAACGGGTTCTTTCGTGTGAAGGACTTTTAAGACCATTAAATCATCATTGTGGAAAAAATCAGTTATTTTTTTGCCTATAATTATAGATTGTGGAATGTTATAGGTCTCTACAGCAGCATTATTCCAGAACATTACTTTCTCATTGGGATTAACAATGGTAATCGCATCATCCTCTGCAGATAGCACTGCATGTAAATATGCCAACTCTTTATCCATACATACTTCACCCCTAATATGTAAACTGTAAATATATTATACAATATATTTACACTAGTGTAAGTACATTTAACACTTTTATGTGATTATTATTTAGATAATTACTAACAAAAGTAAAATTACAAATAAATTTAAGTATATTTGGCAGCGCTTTCTTTGTTGGAAGAACAAATGAAAATTAAGTTGGCATGTTTTTCGCATATATATTGGTGAGGGTTAATAAAACATTCAATTCATTCCTTATTGGAAAAATATATTTTGGGAGGTTTTTTATTTTGGTATTACCATTCAAACATGAACCATTTACAGATTTTAATGATGAAACAAACCGTAAAGAATTTGAAGCTGCATTAGAGTTGGTTGAAAGTGAATTAGGAAAGGATTATCCATTAGTAATTAATGGGGAAAAGGTTTTTACTGATGACAAATTAACTTCGATTAACCCTGGTAACAAAGAACAAGTTGTTGGTCATGTATCACAAGCAACAAAAGCACATGTTGATAGGGCGATGGAATCAGCATTAGAAGCTTTCAAAACATGGAGAAAGATGCCTGCTGCTGCGCGTGCTGATGTATTATTTAAAGCAGCAGCGATTGTTCGTCGTCGTAAACACGAATTCTCCGCATGGTTAGTATATGATGCTGGAAAACCATGGAGTCAAGCAGATGGCGATACAGCTGAAGGTATTGATTTCTTAGAATACTATGGACGTCAAATGCTTGATATTGCAGGTGGTAAAAGATTAGAGAATCGTCCAAACGAACATAATGCTTACTTCTATCAAGCAATGGGACCTGGTGTGGTTATTCCACCATGGAACTTTGCATTTGCAATTGTTTGTGGAACAGCAGTAGCGCCAATCGTTGCTGGAAATCCAGTATTGTTAAAACCTTCAGAACATACGCCAGTTATTGCGTATAAATTAGTTGAAGTTTTAGAAGAAGCGGGTCTTCCGAAAGGCGTATTGAACTTTATTCCAGGTGATCCATTAGAAATTGGTGATTATTTAGTAGATCATAAAGATACACACTTTGTTAACTTCACTGGGTCACGAGCAACAGGAGTACGTATCATGGAACGTGCTGCGAAAGTACAGCCAGGTCAAAAACATTTAAAACGTGTGGTTGCTGAAATGGGCGGGAAAGATACGATAATAGTTGATAGTGATGCAGATTTAGATTTAGCAGCAGATGCAATCGTGAACTCAGCATTTGGTTTCTCTGGTCAAAAATGTTCAGCATGCTCTAGGGCTATCATTCACAAAGACGTATATGATGAAGTTCTAGAAAAGGCTATTGCTTTAACAAAAGAACTAACGATTGGTGACCCTGCAATGGAAAACGTATACATGGCTGCTGTTTCTAACCAAAAGCAATTTGATAAAATCAGAGATTATATCGAAGTTGGGAAGAATGAAGGCGAACTAGTATATGGTGGGGAAACAGATGACTCAAAAGGCTACTATGTTCACCCAACCATTTTTAAAGATGTAGATCCAAATGCTAGAATCATGCAAGAAGAAATCTTTGGACCAGTTGTTGCATTTGCTAAAGCCGAAGATTTTGATGAATTACTCGAAATTGCAAACAATACAGAATATGGTTTAACTGGTGCAGTTATCTCTAATAATCGTGAACATTTAGAACAGGCACGTTATGATTTCCATGTTGGAAACCTTTACTTTAACCGAGGGTGTACAGCTGCAATCGTTGGATACCAACCGTTTGGTGGATTCAAGATGTCTGGTACCGATTCAAAAGCAGGTGGACCAGATTATTTAAACCATTTCCTAGAAGCGAAAGTAGTTTCTGAGACTTACTAATTATAAATCCTGTGACAAGTCGTAATTTCTTGTCACGGGAACTCTACCCTAGTACATTTTCTATAAATCCAGTAAAAGCTATACAAAAAATTACATTTAAAGGGGATGCTGGTATGGCTAATCTTACAAAAGATTTGTTTATCGGTTTGTCAAATAATAAATTTTTAAATGAAAATGCGAAAAGATGGGGTTTTCGCTTAGGTGCAAATAAATTTGTAGCTGGTACGAATATTGATAGTGTTATCGAAACAATAAGAGAGTTAAATGGCAATGGTATTCGTTGTACGCTCGATAATTTAGGTGAGTTTGTAGCGGATAAAGCAGAATCTACGCAGGCAAAAGAAGAGGTATTACGTATTTTGGACGTAATTCATTCAGAAAATTTAGATTGCCATCTATCTGTAAAACTAACACAGTTAGGGCTTGATATTGATCACGCCTTTTGTGTAGCTAACATGCGTGAAATCTTAAGGAAAGCAAAAGGTTATGATTTGTTTGTTAACATTGATATGGAGGATTATTCCCATTATCCACAGACATTAGATGTTCTTTATACGCTTTTAGGTGAATATGATAATGTTGGTACGGTCGTACAGTCCTATCTATTTCGTACAGAGGAAGACCTTGAAGACCTTAAGAAAGTAAGATTAAGACTTGTTAAAGGTGCATACAAGGAATCAGAAGATGTTGCTTGGCAAAAGAAAGAAGAGATTGATAGAAGTTTTATTTTACTCGCTAAAAAGCGCTTACTTGGTGAAGCGTTTACATCAATTGCGACACATGATCACAATATTATCAATGAATTGAAAAGATTTATTGAAGAAAATAAGATTAGTAGAGATATGTTTGAGTTTCAAATGTTATACGGGTTCCGAACGGAAATGCAATTTGATTTAGCGAAAGAAGGATTTAATTTCTGCACCTATATTCCTTTTGGAAATGATTGGTTCGGATACTTTATGCGTCGTTTGGCAGAACGGCCACAGAATTTGAATCTTGTAATGAAAGATGTTTTCTATACAAAGGACAATCAACTGAAGAAGGAACCAATTATTACTGGTGCGGTTGCTGCTTCATTATTATTGCTTTGGAGAAAAAAGAAAAAAACAAAGAGTGAAAAAGTGGTACAATAGTTTTAGAGAAAGTTAATGTATTAGAAAAAACAATCCTTCCTACTACTTAAAAGAGAAAAAATGTAGGAAGAATTACGGATTTATTTTTCGGAAAATTCCCACTTTTTCATTGGGTTACTGGAGTAAGTTTAAAGTTAGACTAATCCAAAAATGGGGGTTTTTAGAAAATATATTGCCATTGTAAAATGGGAAAGAAAAAACAAAAAGGGGAGATTGGATGACGGATAATACGTATCAACTAATTGCCATCATCATTTATTTAGCTGGAATGGTACTCATTGGGCTGTATGCGTACCGAAAGAATAACGATTTAGATGATTACATGCTTGGCGGGCGTAAATTAGGCCCAGCAGTATCAGCGCTTAGTGCAGGAGCTTCGGATATGTCCCAATGGTTGCTCATGGGGCTTCCAGGTGCAATATATGTTTCTGGTTTGGTAGAAGGTTGGATGGCAATTGGGTTAACAATTGGAGCATGGCTAAATTGGCTATTTGTTGCGCCGAGACTTCGTGCCTACACACAAGTATCGAATAACTCCATTACAATTCCTAGTTTTTTTGACAATCGATTTAAAGAAAATACAAAAGTATTGCGTATTATATCAGGTATTATTATTCTTGTCTATTTTACGTTTTATGTGTCAAGTGGAATGGTAGCTGGTGGAGTATTTTTTGAAGGTTCATTTGGTTATAGCTATCATACTGGACTACTTGTTGTCGCTGGAGTAGTTATACTTTATACATTTTTAGGTGGATTTCTAGCCGTAGCTTATACTGATTTTGTACAAGGGACAATAATGTTTCTTGCGCTTATTATTGTTCCAGTTGCCGGTATTTTCTTAACAGGTGGAGTTGGGGAAACATTAGACTCTATCCGTGCTGTTGATGTTAATTTGTTAAGTTTCTTTGCAACTGCAACTGCTACTGGAGTTATATCTTCGTTGGCATGGGGACTTGGATATTTTGGTCAACCACATATCATTGTTCGATTTATGGCTATTAGATCTACAAAAGAAGTAAAATCAGCAAGAAGAATTGGTATTGGTTGGATGATTATCGCTTTGGTTGGTGCTGCTTTTACTGCATTGATTGGAGTCGCATATTTCCAGCAAAATCCGGGTGTGGATTTATCAAATCCTGAAGCAATCTTTATTGAAATGGGGCAAATTATATTCCATCCATTTATTGCTGGTATCATGTTAGCAGCTGTACTTGCAGCAATTATGAGTACCATCTCATCTCAATTGCTTGTAACTTCTTCAGCATTAGTTGAGGATATTTACAAAGCAGTTATTAAATCTAATGCATCTGATAAACAATATGTAAATCTAGGAAGAATTGCTGTCGTTCTTGTTTCAGTTGTTGCGGGAATTTTTGCGTGGCAGCAAAATGACACGATTCTAGGACTTGTATCATTTGCTTGGGCAGGATTTGGTGCATCATTTGGACCGATTATACTATTAGCATTATATTGGAGAAAAGTTACTGGCACAGGTGCACTATGGGGAATGATCGTTGGTGCTGTAACTGTATTTGTTTGGGGTAATAATGAAACATTGTCGGGCTACTTATATGAAATCGTACCAGGTTTCGTATTAGCCCTAATTGTAACAGTAATTGTAAGTTTGATAACTTATAAACCAAATAAAGAAATAGAAGAAGAGTTTGATAAGGCTCTAGAACTTATCGAACAGGAAAAATAGAAATTCCTTAAGGAGAGGCACAGCATTGTGCCTCTTTTTAGGTTCACTGTCACTATTCTTTTTTCGACAATTTCTGACAAGTGACAGGCACCTCAATTGTGGTAGAATGGAGTCACAATAAGTCAGAAGAGTGGGTTATGTAAATGAAAAAGAAAAAAGTTCAAAAGACCAATGCAATTCGTCTGCTTGATAAAGAGAATATTCCTTATAATATTCATGAGTATCCATGGAGTGAGGACCATTTAGATGCTAAAACTGCCGCTGAAAAGGTAGGAATGCCACTTGAAAAAATCTATAAAACACTAGTAACTGTCGGGGACAAAACTGGTACAATGGTCGCCTGTATACCAGCCTCTGATGAATTAGATTTAAAAGCACTTGCAAAGGTAAGTGGGAATAAAAAGATAGAGATGCTTGCAATGAAAGATTTGGAAAAAACAACTGGGTATATTCGTGGTGGCTGTTCACCTCTTGGAATGAAAAAACAATTCCTAACTTTTGTGGACTCACAAGCAGAAATAATGGATACAATCGTTATCTCAGCTGGGAAAAGAGGCATGCAAGTAGAATTGAAGCCCAGTGACTTAAAAAAACTTACTCGATCAGAGTTTGTAGCTATTTTAGAAAACTAGATATTTTTAGTATTGAATTTCAAGAAGCAGGTGACGATATGAGGGTATTACGAAAAATCTACCAATTTATTGTAGATAAACCTTTAACAAAGAATACGATTATTCATGAACGATACGTAGTTGTAAAGTTGATAGGAAAAGGTAGTTATGGAATTGTATATCTTTGTAATGATTTACAGGAAAATGAGAGAAGAATCTTAAAGCAACTTCGTCCAAGTAAACGGAATAAAAGTGAAGAAGTAGACTTGTTTCAGCAGGAAGTAAATATACTTAGCCACCTGCAACATAGAAATATGCCAACACTTTACGATAACTTTTCTGAAGAAGGAAACTACTTTTTTGTAATGAATCATATTGAAGGATACAATCTGGATAAAGTTATTTTTACAAATAAGGAAAAATATAGTGAGAAAGATTCTTTACTGTTATTCTCTAAATTGCTAGAACTGATAGAAAATCTCCATAGTCAGGGGATATATCACCTTGATTTGCGACTACCGAATATATTATTACATCACAATGAAGTCTTTTTAATCGATTTTGGACTAGCAAGAATGCAAAGTGACGTGCGTGCAGCGAATAAAATGATCTTACAGGATTTCTATGATTTAGGCGATATTTTGCTCTTTTTGCTTTACACAACTTTTTCAACTACAAAGAAAAAAGCCCTTCCATGGACGGAAGAACTTTCGATAACGAAAGAAACGACTTGTTTATTGAAAAGGCTCTTAAGCATTGACGAGCCTTATTCTAATATAACAGAAATATGTGGTGACTTAACAGCGGCCTTAGAAGCAATTGATTAGCTGCTACTACTCCCCCAACCTCTCTTCTTATAGCGTCTGCTTCCACTCATTGGATGGTGCTTGTGTTTTCCGCTACTACTACCGTATGGCCTACGCCTACTGCTGCTATCATCGTAGTAGCTACGTCTTGGTCTACCGCTACTTTTATTGTAACGACGATGTTTCCTTTCGCTACTTCCACTTGAGAGGTGCTTTATTTGTTTCATAAACTTCTTAAACATTATGTTTGCCTCCTATTTTTGGTAGGTAGGATAGTATAAAACTTCCTTACCTAAGTGCAACAAAGGCTGTCACCGAAAAGACAGGATTAGCCTCATTTCTAATTATTTTATCATATTTATTATATGTTACTTGTTCGAATTCCAAATTTCTATAAGTGACAGGCGCATTTATTTCGAGAGAATTACTAGCTTGTCTCCTGGTTCCATGCTAAGCTTGTTACCTATGGTTACAAATACAATGTTGCCATTCCTTTTCAGGATATATAAGGGTGTAACTGAAAGTTGCATCTTATCTTTGCTTAATGTTTCTTTTTTATTTATTTCAATTGTTTTTATTGAATACCCGATGTTTACTTTTCTATTTAGTTCTCTAAATGGTTCTTCTTCTCCAAATAGCATATTAGCTTTTAGGGAGCTTTTTACCTCTTTGAGACTTTCTGTTCGAACAGGGAGTGCAAATGTATTGTTGTATCCAAATTCTGGCACATAGGTTTGACAAACAAGCGCATTATAGGCAGCATCCCCAGTCATTACGAGAATCGTATCATAAGGAGTGAAATCAATATCAAATTCGGAATGCTCCGCAAGAATCTCTCCTTGGTACGTATCAATATGGAAGTTATCAGCCTGTTTTAATCTATCAGATGATTGATCGCTAATTAAAACGGGAGTACCCATTTTTTTTAGTTGATTGGCTAATGCAATTGCGAAACTACTAGCTCCGACAATTAATACACCTGGTTTTTCCGTATTTGCAAGGCCTAATTTCTTAGCGACAGGTCCAATTGAAAATCCATGCGCGCAAACAGTGATGAACACCAGTGCAAACGTTAAAGCGGTCAATATTGAAGCGCCTGCATATCCATCTTCTAAAAGTAATTCAGCAAAATACCCAGAAACAGTTAATGCGACAATCCCTCTAGGAGCAATCCAGCCAATTAATGTTTTTTCTTGATTTGACAATTCCGTTCCAATTGTTGATATCCAGATAGAAAGTGGTCTTACAAGAAATAGCATTGCAATCACAAAGCTAATAATTGGCCAGCTAAATACATCTGCAATGGTCTCGCGTGTTAAGGATGAAGTAAGTAGAATAAAGATAGTTGATGTAAGAAATACAGAAATATTTTCAACAAAGTGACCAATACTTCCGATGGAATGAACATATTTTTTTGTGCGTGCAAGGGTTAACCCCATAACGGTTACTGCAAGCATTCCAGTTTCATGCATCATAACTTCTGCAATTCCGAAGCATAAAAGCACAAACGATATAATGATCGGTGATTTTAAGTACTCTGGAAATAGTCCCCTACTAACAAGAATGCTTACTACCAAACCGATTAAATAACCAACTATGACTGCGAGAATTGCTCCACCAAAAAATAACAATAATTCACTTACTTGAAATGTTGGATCTTTCGAGAATTTAATGATTTCATAGGCAAATAAAGCTAGCAATGGACCAACAGGATCGACAATAATCCCTTCCCATTTTAAAACTGCGGCTGTCCTTGGTTTTAATTTTGCTTGGCGGAGTAGCGGAATAATTACTGTTGGACCTGTAACAACAAAGAGTCCACCAATAATAAAGGCTATCTCAAGACTTAATCCAGCAATATAATGAGCTGCTAATGATCCACCAATCCACGCGATAAAAGCACCAAATGTTACAACCCTAAACACGGACTTAGATATCCCTTTAACTTCACGAATATCTAAGCTTGTACTGCCTTCGAACAAGATGACAGCAACAGATAATGAAATCAGTGGACTATAAAGGTCACCGAGTGCTTCCTTAGGGTTGATTAATCCCAAAAGAGGACCGATTAATAACCCAGCAATTGACATAATGACAATGGATGGCCATTGTATACGCCAAGCTATCCATTGTGAAAAAATACCTAAAACAACAATCACTACTATACTAATTAATGCTATATCCTGAATATTATTCACCTTCTTTTAAATGATAGAGAACAGTTTACCATCTTATTTTTATTTAAGCATTGTTTAATTTGTTAGAGGACGACATATTAGTATTTCACACGAAATCTGCTACATTTTATAAACAACATTGTTTAGATGGCTATCATCATATTAATGTGATTTTGCAATGTTTTAGATATAGTATAGACAGAAAAGCACCAGCTTATTGAATAGCGGGTGCTTTTTGTATTGTTATAATAGCATGAATTTGTTATTGTTTAATGAACTTATATTTAATGTCTTCGGTTTCTTCATCGTAATCGACTTCGAAATCATATCCGCTGAAAAACCAATCATCCATTTTTTCAATAAAATAAGTAATACCATTAATTTTCTTTTCAGCAAGTACATCCTGTGGTTCGTCAATGCGTAGTCCTACTGAGAAGTTGTCGTGTACCTCCGTTTTCCCGTAGAGTTTTCCTAGAAAGCGGATGCCATCACCTTCTTCAAGGTCCATCTCTTCATGAAACCATTTATTTGCACTTTCCGTAATGTTAATTTCCATATTTGTAGTAACAGAATCACATAATCCCTGATTCTGTGTACCTCCTTTCTAGAATTGGTACCTTTAGTTTACCACATTTTAGTACTTTAACCTGCTTCATTATTTAACGAAAAAGTGACGTTAGGCAAATATCGCTAATCACAGGGGTGGTAGGCAGCTTTATGAAAAAAATTCTTTTGGTACTTTTTTAGGGGCTTTAGTAAGCAAGCTTACTGTGATAAATAGAAATGTTGAAAGGAGAATTCCCCATAACCCCGATGAAAGTCCAAGCGGTTCTGTTTGGGTAAATTCGATTATAATTACGAACAAACCACTTACAACAACACTTGTTATTACTCCGGCAGCTGTACCACGTCTCCAAAAGAAAGTTCCGATAATTGCTGGTACAACAACTAATAAACCTGCTGAAGATGCTACAGATAAAACGGCAATTAAATTGACTTCCATTAAAGCGAATAAATAAGATAAAATAGCAATAATTGGAATAACGATTTTTCCAACATGAAGCTGCATTCTATCAGTTGCTTTTTTATTGAAATTCCCATACACATCGCGAGCGAATAATGATGACAATGTAAGTAAAATAGAATCGATGGTTGAAATTGCTGCTGCCATAATACCAACCATGACAATCACTCCTAAAATGGGAGGGATGAGATCAGATTGCAATACAAGTGGTGTAGCAAGATCAGCATTATCTAGATTGGGAAACATAATTGACGCAGAGAATCCCCAAATTACGGCTACAATGGTATAAACAAGACCAAAAACCATAAATCCTATTAACATACTCCTTAAGCTTTTCAAAGAAGCGGGCATGTACAATCTTTGGCTAACTTGTGGATTAGAGAGGCTAAAGAAAAACCATGGGATTGTCATTCCTAAGAAGTTAATAAAGCTCCAGAAGCCATTTCCTGGAACGGATAATTTCTCTGGTTGCTCGGTTTGTAATGTATTGAAAAATCCGTTAAAACCACCCAATCCATTAATTAATATAATAACTACGATAGTGGAAGTTATTATCATAAATAAAGCTTGTAGTGAGTCTGTCCAAGCAACAGAGCGTATACCTGCTATATAAGAGAATAAAATAGCCAATACGGTTGCTATAATCACCCCTGTTGTGAAGGGGATTGCATTATTAGTGACCCCTTGTAATAAATAACCAACTCCAGATAGCTGGACAGCGCTATAAGGGATTAGAAAAATACAACTAGACAGAGAAACAATAATTGCAACGGTTTTATTACTGTAGCGATCACCAAGCATCTCAGAAGGTGTTACATACCCGAATTTCTTTCCGACTTTCCAAAAGCGTGGTCCGAAAAAGGCAACCAATGATACGCCCATTAAATATATGAGTTCAAATCCAAGTGCGCCAATACCACCATTATATGTAAGACCAGCTAGACCAACTAACATAAATGCACTATATGTTGTTGCACTATAGCTAAGGGCTGAAACAAAACCATTTAACTTACGATCACCTAGAAAATAACTATTCATACTTGTTTGTTTTCCCGAACGCGCGAGAAATGCAATAATTAAAGCAACCATTGTATATATAGCGATTGCCCACCAAACGAATGATGTATTCATTCTTCTTTACCCCAATCTTTTGTTAAAAAATAATTAATAATAAAAACAATAAGTGCCAACACAATCCACAATAAGAAGCTACCATACCATTTTGCAACATTTGTAAATATGGTATATGGGAGCACATAGGCAAGGATAATGATAAAAAGTATCGCTAACGCCCATTTTCCTTCATTTGCTTTCAAAATATCACCTCCGGATTATAAACTTGTTAGGGATTGAACATTTACTCTTACTATTTACAAAAATCTTATTACCATTCTACATAGGAGACGTAGCATGTTTATTTAGTTAGTGAAAATATTCACAAAACAAACAAAAAATTCTAATAAATATTATCCAGAGTATATAATAACAAAATTTGCTCTACTTTACTAGATTATCTTAAAAAATTAAAAAAGGAGGTTGGGAAGAAAGAAAAGGGGGATATTTATGTGGGGCCCTGAATACCACGTTGAAATGTGGAATGATAGGAAGAGGGAAGGTTAATTTTCAGGAACTTCCCACTGTCTTTTTATTTGACTAAAGGCCAGCTGCAAAATTTCGTCCGGTTCCGTATCTCGGCTTGTGAGGACGTTCGTTTGATAAAATTGCCCTTCATAATCTACTGTTACATTAACTTGAATCATTCATTTCATCCTCTCTATATGTGTTTAATTTTCTTAATATTATAAACTTAACATAAAGATACAAATGTGTCAATAATGTGAACGAAAACAGGCATATCAATTAGTGGAAAACTTGTAAATAATTGAACATAAAGATTGTGAATTGTAAGATAGAAAAACAATGTTTTTACCATATAAACAGTGTAAATATAATGATTTACATCGACAAAAAGTGTTCACATACAAAGGTAAATAAGTGATAGAAATCACATTTTGGGCAAAGTGACAATTATATACTTAAGTCAAAGATAAGGTAATCCATTCATACAAACTGGCGAAAAGATATATACCTGAGTGGTACACCTTATCTAATAAAAAGATGAGGTGAGCGTTATGCTAAAAAAACTTATTGGAGTTGGCTTAGTTAGTACTGCATTGGTGTTATCTGCTTGTGGGAATGAAGAAGTGGAACCTGACAAAGACGTACAGACGGTTAGTGCAGAGGAAGCAACTGTCGAAGTTATTCCAGCGCACAAAGATTTAAATCAAGAACCTGTTCCTCTTGAAATAAATCGTGAAGGTTCAGATGTATTTGTTAGGATGACATCACAAATAACTGATATTGAAATTGATAAAGATAACAATTATAAAGCTTGGACATTTAACGGAGAAGCACCTGGACCAGTAGTGGTTGTAGAAGAAGGAGACACTATTCACTTTACCTTAGATAATATGGACCCGTCTATTCCGCATAGTATGGACTTCCATGCTGTACACGCTGCACCTGATAAAGCCTTTGCTGATGTTGCTCCTAATGAGGAAGGTACATTTGTATACAAAGCTTCTAGTCCTGGTGTATTTATGTATCACTGCGGTACGGATCCAGTTCTTTCTCACATTGCGAATGGTATGCATGGCGTCATTATTGTCACGCCACAAGATGGTTACCCAACCGATGATGAAGTAGATAGGGAATTTGTAATTGTTCAAAACGAATGGTATAAGTACAATGACTTAAATGATATGACAAATGAGGAACCTTCACAAGTGGTTTTCTCAGCAAAAGCATTACATGAAGGACAAGTTAATACAAATGGAACAGTTGGAGCACTTATTGATGAACCACTAGAAGCTAAAGTCGGAGAAAAAATCCGTTTCTACATTAATAACGTCGGACCAAATGAAGTAAGTAGCTTCCATGTAATTGGAACAGTTTTTGATGATGTGTATATAGACGGACACCCAGCAAACCATATGGAAGGAATGCAAACGGTTGGCCTTCCAGCTAGTGGAGGAGCCGTAGTAGAATTTACAGTCAAAGAAGCAGGAACTTATAAATTTGTTACTCACCAATTTAATCATGTACAAAAAGGCGCTGCTGGTAAGCTAGTCGTAACAGAATAGGTATAGAGATAAGCCATCTCCCATAACTTTGAGGAGGTGGCTTATTTTTATTATGTAGATTCTTTTCATATTATTTGTTGTGATTGATAAAAATTTGGAAGATGAAAATATGCTGCAATAAAAAAAGTAATGCTTTGCCAACTGGTTGATAATTCGGGTATGAAAAGGTAAGGTAGACATAAACTATTTGGTTACAATACTTTACAGATACGATTCATCTGTTATAATGGTAGCATTATAGGTGGTCTGACCACCTAAATATATCCATATATCATTGTAAATTATTCTATTTTTATCATTATAAAGGGGCGAAAATAACGATATGGCTAGCTTTAAAGACGAAGCGCTACATATGCATAAGGTTAATAAGGGGAAATTATCCGTTCAATCAAAAGTACCGGTGAGAAATGCAAATGATTTAAGTCTAGCATATTCACCAGGTGTTGCAGAGCCATGTAAAGAAATCTTTGATCGCAAAGAAACAGTTTATGATTATACGATGAAAGGAAACATGGTAGCAGTCGTAAGTGATGGTTCCGCTGTATTAGGTTTAGGAAATATCGGACCTGAAGCAGCGCTCCCTGTAATGGAAGGAAAAGCGGTGTTATTTAAAACATTCGCTGGAGTAGATTCTTTTCCTATTTGTTTAGCAACACATGATGTAGATGAAATCGTCCGAACAGTTAAATTGATGGAACCGAATTTTGGTGGCGTTAATTTAGAAGATATTGCCGCTCCGAATTGTTTTATTATTGAAGAACGCTTAAAAAACGAAACAAATATACCTATTTTTCATGATGATCAACATGGAACGGCAATTGTTACGGTTGCTGGTTTAATCAATGCTCTAAAACTTGTTGGAAAGACATTTTCTAACATAAAAGTCGTAATGAGTGGTGCAGGGGCAGCAGGAATCGCGATTATTAAACTTCTAAAAAGTTTCGGTGTTCACGATATGATTATGTGTGATTCTAAAGGTGCTATTTATGAGGGTAGACCAAAAGGGATGAATCCTGTAAAAGATGAAGTTGCCGCATTTACAAATCGAAATAAAATTGCTGGCTCACTTGATGAAGTACTTGAAGGTGCAGATGTATTTATTGGTGTTTCCGTCGCTAATGCTCTGTCTAAAGAGATGGTTAAGAAAATGAGTGATGATGCGATTATTTTTGCAATGGCAAATCCTGATCCAGAGATTATGCCAGAAGATGCGAAGGAAGCTGGGGCGAGAGTAATTGGTACCGGACGTTCTGACTTTCCGAATCAAGTGAATAATGTTTTGGCTTTTCCGGGAATATTCAGAGGTGCTCTAGATGTTAGGGCTACTCGTATAAATGAGAAAATGAAAGTTGCTGCAGCAGAGGCAATTGCTTCATTAATCTCAGATAATGAATTGCATGATGATTATGTAATTCCAGCACCTTTTGATGCTCGTGTTGCGCCGATTGTTGCTAAAAGTGTAGCAAAGGCAGCAATGGATTCTGGCGTCGCAAGAGTGAAAATTGATCCAGAGGAAGTTGCTGAGAAAACGAGAAAATTAACGAATATCGAAGAGAACTAATGGTCTTAGGGAGTGAATAGTGGCTGTGACTTTGCGTAATCAGAAAGTTTATCAAGGAGTATTGCAACAAATTCGTTCCTATATAGAAATCCATCACCTGAATCCTGGAGATAAACTTCCCTCCGAAAGGGAACTGGCAGAGAAACTACAAGCTAGTAGGTCATCTATTCGTGAAGCGCTAAGAGCGTTGGAATTGTTAGGGATAATTGAGACAAGTCCTGGCGAAGGGACATTCCTTAGTTCCTATCGTTCGTTACAGTCAGTTGAAATTTTAGCTTCCTTTATTTTAAGAGAAAAGGAAATAAAGGGTAATCTGATTTTGTCCAAGCATATTATTGAAAAGGAAGCTGCAAAAGCAGCATTTCTTCATATTACGGATACAGATATTCTAAAACTAGAGGAGATTATTCATAATCCCTCTAGTCTTCTTAAAGATAAGCACCGTTCTTTCTTTCGCCATCTTTTTATGAAAGCAGATATTATCCTTTTAGAAAGAATTTGGTCATTGATGGAGGAATTCTCATCTACACTAGATGAGCAAGTGTATGATAAATCATTATATATAGAATTAATACAAATCTATGAAAACAAAACTTATTCAACCATTGAAGACTTGTTTATGAAGCGTTTTAAGAGGAAATAGGATTCAACCTATCTGAAGATAGATTATTGTATCTTTACTCTCTACTCTCTATTTTCTATTATGCTGTCGACTTATTTTGACAACATTTTTTATTTTATTTTGATATGATTGATAAAGTGCATTACCTAATTTTCGTATAGGTTGTGAAAGTGAAGGAGGAGTTAGCTTGCAGCTGAAAGACATATTCACCAAGCGCAAGAAATATGCAACCATTCCTAGTGAACAGAGTAAAATTGATGTCCCACAGGGGTTAATGCAAAAATGTACCGGATGCAAAAAAATATACTATCGGAAAGAATTGAAAAAAGCATTAAATGTTTGCCCAAATTGTAATCATCATCACCCCCTAACGGCGTGGGAGCGTATTGAAAGTTTATTTGATGAAGAAACCTTCGAGGAATGGGATGAACAAATCACCTCATCAAACCCATTAGATTTCCCAGAATATGAGCAAAAAATAGCAAAAGACCGTGAAAAGACGGGATTGAATGAAGGTGTTGTAACCGGCCGTGGTCAAATCAATGGTCAAGATACAGCATTCGCCGTTATGGATTCTTTTTTTCGTATGGGAAGTATGGGGAGTGCGGTTGGAGAAAAAATAGCAAATGCAGTAGAGAGAGCTAGAAAAGAATCATTACCTTTTATTATATATACAGCTTCTGGTGGCGCTAGAATGCAAGAAGGTGTACTAAGTTTAATGCAAATGGCTAAAACGTCTGTAGCGATTAAGCGATTTAGTAATGAAGGTGGCTTGATGGTTTCTGTTATGACACACCCAACTACAGGTGGAGTGTCAGCTAGCTTCGCATCAATTGGTGATTATAATTTTGCTGAACCAAAAGCTTTAATAGGATTTGCTGGGAGAAGAATAATAGAGCAAACCATTCGAGAGAAACTTCCCGATGATTTTCAAACCTCTGAATTTCTAATGGAACACGGTCAATTAGATAAGATTGTCCACCGGCATGATATGAAAGAACTTTTAACAACATTGCTCATCATGCATCAGAAAGGTGGAAATAAGACATGAAGCAAGTATTAGACTTCGAAAAGCCGATTGTTAATTTAAAAGAAAAGATTGTAGAGTTAAAGAAATTCACGGAAGATAGTGATATTGATTTAACAGAGGAAATTTCAACACTTGAAAATAGATTAATTGAGTTGGAAAATGATATATACGGTCACTTGAAGCCTTGGGATCGCGTACAAATGGCTAGACATTCTGAGCGACCTACAACGTTAGATTATATCGAAAAGCTGTTTACTAACTTTATCGAATTTCACGGTGATCGTGCCTTTGGTGATGATGCAGCGATTGTATCTGGAATTGCCTTTTATAAAGACAAACCAATTACAGTTATTGGTCATCAAAGAGGGAAAGATACGAAAGAGAATATTCGTAGAAACTTCGGTATGCCACATCCTGAAGGGTATAGGAAGGCACTTAGACACATGAAACAGGCGGAGAAATTCGGTCGTCCGATTGTTTGTTTTATTGATACCAAAGGTGCGTATCCAGGTAAGGCTGCAGAAGAACGAGGACAAAGTGAAGCAATTGCTAGAAATCTGATGGAAATGGCAGGTCTAACTGTTCCCGTTGTCTGTATCGTTATTGGAGAAGGAGGTAGTGGCGGAGCGTTAGCGTTGGGTGTGGGTGACCATATTCATATGCTAGAGAATGCTACCTATTCGGTTATATCGCCAGAAGGAGCAGCCTCTATCCTATGGAAGGATGCAAATTTAGCAAAAAAAGCGGCAGAGTCAATGAAGATTACTGCGGCTGATTTAAAAGAATTAGGCGTCGTTGATCAAGTAATTCCAGAACCAAAAGGAGGAGCACATAAAAATGTGGAGGGACAAGCACAAATGATTGATAAAGTGCTCACAGAATCCCTGACATACTTATCAGAATTTTCTTCGGGAGAATTACTTGAGAAAAGATGGGAAAAATACAAAAGAATAGGAGATTACAAATTGCTGTAATCTCATTTAAGTAAAGGTTGATAATGTATATTGTCAGCCTTTACTTATTGCTTAGGTGATATAAAATTTTGTTAGTAGTTGATATCACTTGCACATTTCTAATTTGGAAACGCTTTTAGTTCTGAATATTACTATTTTCGACTTTTTTCTGTGGTAATGATTGATATTTAAACTGTTTTATCTTATCTTTAGAATGTAGGGTTTTACTATATATATTGATATAGTACAGTTTGTTCGTTATGTTTGATACAGTTTTATAATAATCAAAATAATGTATCTATTGAGGTGAATAAAATGGTTAAACGAATAGGCGTATTAACGAGTGGCGGAGATGCTCCTGGTATGAATCCTGCGATTCGCGCTGTTGTTAGAAAAGCAATATATCATGATGTAGAAGTTTATGGTGTGAAGTATGGTTACCAAGGGTTGATGGAAGGGAATATGTCGAAAATGGATTTAGGATCTGTTGGGGACATTATTCAACGCGGTGGTACCATTTTATATTCTGCAAGAAGTGAAGAGTTTAAAACAGACGAAGGTCAGCAGAGAGCTATCGAACAAATGAAGAAACACGGGATAGAAGGATTAATTGTGATTGGCGGAGATGGAAGTTTTCGTGGTGCTAAAAAGCTAACCGAGAAAGGATTTCCATGTATCGGTGTTCCTGGTACGATAGATAATGATATTGCAGGTACAGATTTTACAATAGGTTTTGATACGGCTCTAAATACGGTTATCGAGGCGATTGATAGAGTTCGCGATACTGCAACTTCTCATGAACGTACATATATTATTGAAACAATGGGAAGAAATGCAGGGGATCTTGCCTTATGGGCTGGACTCTCGGGTGGTGCAGAGAGTATTATTATCCCAGAGAAGGAAGAACCGTTTCAGGATGTTTGTGACCGATTGGTGCGTGGGCATCAGCGTGGGAAGAAACATAGTATCATTGTCTTAGCAGAAGGTGTTGGCAGTGGGTTCGAATATGGTGAACGTATTAAGAAAGAAACAAACCTAGAAACACGTGTGACGGTTTTAGGTTATATTCAACGTGGAGGTTCTCCAACAGCACAAGACCGTGTGCTTGCTAGTCGACTAGGAGCAAAAGCTGTAGAACTATTAATAAATGGTAATGCAGGTAGAATGGTTGGTATTCAAAATAATAAACTCGTTGATTATGATATTAATGAAATACTTTCACTAAAACATCATATTAACGAAGATATGTATAATTTATCTAAAGAATTATCGATATAATCGATTCACCCTGAGGAGGAAATAGAAAACTATGAGAAATACAAAGATCGTTTGTACAATTGGTCCTGCTTCAGAATCAATTGAAACGTTAGAAAAACTAATTGATGCTGGAATGAATGTTGCTAGGTTAAATTTTTCCCACGGGGATTATGAAGAACATGGTGCACGAATAAAAAATATTCGTAAAGCAGCAGAGAACAAAGGAAAAACTGTTGCACTACTTCTAGACACCAAAGGTCCAGAAATTAGAACGAACAATTTCGTAAATGGTCAGGACGAAATTATCCAAGGAAGTACTGTTTCTGTCATGATGCAAGAAGTAGAGGGAACAGCTGAACGCTTCTCTGTAACATATGATGGATTAATTAATGATGTACATGCAGGCTCTAAAATATTATTAGATGATGGTCTTATTGAATTAGAAGTTGTTTCAGTTGATAAAGCCGCTGGAGAAATTAAAACGACAGCATTAAATAGTGGAACAATTAAAAATAAAAAGGGTGTAAACGTACCAAACGTATCTGTTAACTTACCGGGTATTACCGATAAAGATCGCTCTGATATAGAATTTGGAATCGAGCAAGATGTAGATTTCATTGCAGCATCTTTCGTTCGTAGAGCTTCAGATGTATTAGAAATTAGAGAAGTTCTTGAAAAGAATAATGCGGTACAAATTAAAATTATTCCTAAGATTGAAAACCAAGAAGGTGTCGATAATATCGATAGCATCATAGAGGTTAGTGATGGTTTGATGGTTGCAAGAGGAGATCTCGGTGTTGAAATCCCAGCTGAAGATGTTCCGCTTGTGCAAAAAGCATTAATAAAGAAATGTAATAATGCTGGAAAACCAGTAATAACTGCTACACAAATGCTTGATTCGATGCAACGTAATCCACGTCCGACAAGAGCAGAAGCATCTGACGTAGCGAATGCTATATTTGACGGAACGGACGCAATTATGCTTTCAGGTGAGACCGCTGCTGGTAGCTATCCTGTTGAATCAGTAATGACGATGAATAATATTGCATTAAAAGCAGAATCAGCACTCGATCATAAAGCGATTTTAGATGAGCGCTCTAAAAATGTTGATATGACAATCACTGAAGCAATTACGCAATCCGTTTCTCATACAGCAATGAACTTAAATATTGACACAATTATTACACCGACTGAAAGTGGATTTACAGCGAGAATGATATCGAAATATCGACCAAAAGCTTCGATTCTTGCAGTAACATTCTCTGATCAAGTGAATCGTCAACTAGCATTGGTTTGGGGCGTTCATGCAGTTATGGGGAAGGTAGCGCAATCTACAGATGAAATGTTGGATATTGCAGTAGACAGTGGGCTAGAAAATGGTTTATGTCAAAGAGGGAGCCGTGTCATTATTACTGCAGGTGTTCCAGTTGGAGAAAGTGGAACAACGAACTTACTAAAAGTTCATATTATCGGTGATGTAATTGTTAAAGGCCAAGGTATTGGTAAACATAGTGCATATGGAAAAGTCGTTACCGCAAAAAATGCAGCTGAAGCAAATGAAAAAGTAGAAGAAGGAGACATCCTTGTAACATATGGTACAGATCGTGACATGATGCCAGCAATTGAAAAAGCAGGTGGCCTTGTGACGCAAGAGGGTGGTTTGACTTCACATGCTGCTGTTGTAGGACTTAGCTTAGGGATTCCGGTTATCGTTGGCGTAAATAATATTTTTGAACTATTATCAGACGGCCAAGATGTGACAATTGATGGAACAAGTGGCGACATTTATAATGGGCATGCAAAGGTTTTATAAATTTAAACTTGAGATGTGAAAGAAAAATCGGCATATTGGCCGATTTTTCTTTTAAAATTAATTATAAGAATGTTATTATAATTGATGAGAGGATGTAAGATATATGCGATGGCTCTTATTAGCTTTATTAATAGTACCTGCATCGGAAATTGGTGTATTTCTGTGGATTGGTGGGATTATTGGTCCATGGTGGGTTGTTTTGCTTATATTATTCACTGGGATTATCGGCATTACAATTGCGAAATATCAAGGTATGGACACGTGGAAACGTGCTAGAATATCTATAAATAAAGGACAAGCTCCAACCGAACATATTATTGATGGTATTTGCATTTTAATTGGAGGTATATTTTTACTATCTCCAGGATTCATTACCGATACAATAGGATTTATTCTTGTCTTACCCCTTACAAGGAAACCACTTAAGCATGTCATTTCAACATATATTAAACGTAAAATAGATAATGGTTCAATTATTTATCGTAAATGGTAGACATTGTTATCCCTTAATAAAGTTTAATACCCATTTGAAAATACCAGATTGATGAAGTACACTTATTAAAATTAATATTGCTGGTGCAATGATTATTCCAAGTACTCCCCACAGTTGAAATCCAAAAAAGTATCCAACAAGTGCTAATAAAGGGTGTATTCCTATATTAGACGAGAGGACTTTTGGTTCTATCACTTGACGAACAACAACGACAATCATATACAGTATTGTCAAACCGATAGTAAGAGTATAATTCCCCACAAGAAATAAATAAATTATCCACGGTACAAAAATAATACCCGTCCCAATTAATGGGATTAAGTCTACGAGCGTAGCAAAAACGGCAATTGTTAAAGCGTGTTCAATTTGTAGTAAATATAAGCCAATGAAAATGAGACATCCCGATATAAAGATTAGGATACACTGTGCCTTTACAAAACCAACGAACGATTTCTTTAGATGATTAGCTACATTACTTGTTGAAGCATTGATGTTTGTAGGTATTAGTTTCTTATATTGTTGTTTTAAATGATCCCAATCAGCAGTAATTAAAAAGGCAGCAAATATGATGAAAATAAGAACGGTAACAGAATTAGGCAGTGTAGATAGAAATTTTGTTATAAATTCTAATGTATCCTGTAGGAGCCTCGTCCCTGTTGATGATAGATAGTTGGTCAGATTATTAATCGTATCTTTTATTGTTAATTGCTGTTCAGGATTTAAGGTTAGAAAAATCGATAAAATCTTCTCGTAAGCCGGAAGGATAAATGTATTAAAAATGGATTCGAGAAAGTATAAAAATTGATGGAAATAGATTGGGACCTTTTCTGCTAAATATACGGTGCCCTGATATAGTTCTGAAATAATGATAAATAGAGTCCCCATTAACATGATAAAAATAGTTATAATGACAAGAAATGTGGCTAAACCGCGGGGTATTCTGAATCTCCTTTGTAAGAAAGACACACTAGGATTCATTATTGTTGCTAGAATGATAGCTATAATTAACGGATAAATGTAGGTTAAGCTGTAAGATAAGAAATAATAGCTTGATAGAATGAATAGGACTACGATTACAAAACGAAAACTAATCATTAAATATTTATTTGACATATTGGTTCCCCCAAAGCCTGTACGAATTATTGCTTATTAATTACATATGATGTAATGAACAAGAATAGAAGTAAATGGAAGAAAACCCTCAGATTCATTCCTTATAATATAGCGAGACCAAACTGTATTATAAACAACTTTTTATTTTAATTTTAAAAAATTAAACGTTTTCATTTCACATAACACGTATAATACTTTATAATTGAAACAGGGGAAGGCAATATTTATAAATTTCCTATAATGTTATAGATTAAAAGATTGTTAGTTATATATATTCTGCTATGTGGGGATAGCGGAAATAGAATACAACTTATAAATATTGTCGTAATGTTGTTTCTTAATAACAATATATAGAAAAAGGAGAGGTTTCTTATGACAACATCAACTAAAGGGCTAGAAGGGGTAGTAGCATCTGAAACATCAATTAGTTCTATTATTGATGATCAATTAACATATGTTGGTTATGCTATCGATGATTTGGCTGAAAATACGTGTTTTGAAGAAGTAGTCTACTTGTTATGGAATCTTAAACTACCGAATCAAAAGGAATTAGATGCTTTTAAGAAAGAGATTGCTAACAACATGGAAGTTCCAGAAGCTGTGTATAGTCACTTGAAATCTTATGATTTAACAAAAGTGCACCCGATGGCAGCATTGCGTACAGCTGTATCGCTTTTAGGTCTTTACGATGATGAAGCAGATGTGATGGAAACAGAAGCGAATAGACGGAAGGCACTAAAAATTCAAGCGAAGATCGCAACAATCGTAGCTGCTTTCTCCAGAATTCGAAAAGGTTTAGAACCTGTCAAGCCTAAAGCGGATTTAAGTTATGCGGAAAACTTCCTTTATATGTTTAATGGAAAAGAAGCAAACGAAATTGAAATAGAAGCAATCGATAAAGCTTTGGTATTACATGCAGATCATGAACTTAATGCTTCAACATTTACTGCTAGGGTATGTGTTGCTACATTATCTGATGTTTATTCTGGAATTACTTCAGCTATTGGCGCATTAAAAGGTCCACTTCATGGTGGAGCAAATGAAAACGTTATGAAAATGCTTTTAGAAATTGGCGAAGAAGAAAATGCAATTCCATATATAGAAAAGAAACTGGGAAATAAAGAAAAAGTGATGGGGATGGGCCACCGCGTATATCGTAATGGAGATCCTCGTGCCAAACATTTAAAAGAAATGTCAAGACAGTTAACGAAAATTACGGGGCAAGAAAAATGGTATAACATGTCTGTTAAGATTGAAGCATATGTTAAAGAAAACAAAGGACTACCAGCAAACGTAGATTTCTATAGTGCATCTGTGTATCACAGCTTAGGAATTGATTACGATATGTTTACACCAATCTTTGCAGTGAGCCGTACATCAGGATGGTTAGCTCATATTCTAGAACAATATGAAAACAATCGTTTAATTCGTCCACGTGCTGGATATATTGGACCAGACAAGCAACAATACATTCCAATTGCACAACGTGGATAATTACTATTCTTTTAGCGTTTTATATAATTTTATATAAATCAATCAAGAAAAGAGCAAATAGCTGTGTTATACCAGCTATTTGCCTTGTATAACAATTAGGAGGTATTTGTTTATGTCACAAGGAGAAAAAATTATCGTAGAAAATGGGGAAATGAAAGTACCAAATAACCCAGTTATTCCGTTTATTGAAGGAGACGGGACAGGTCCTGATATTTGGGCTGCTTCTAGTAGAGTGATTGAAGCTGCTGTAGAAAAAGCCTATAACGGAACAAAAAAGATTGAATGGTTAGAAGTATACGCTGGTGAGAAGGCTTATAATAAAACTGGTGAATGGTTACCAAAAGATACATTGGATAAGATTAATGAATACAAAATTGCTATTAAAGGGCCTTTAACTACTCCAATTGGTGGAGGAATTCGTTCTTTAAACGTGGCATTACGTCAAGAACTTGATTTATTTACTTGTTTACGTCCTGTTCGTTATTTTGAAGGTGTTCCATCACCAGTTAAACGTCCAGAAGATGTTGATATGGTTATCTTCCGTGAAAACACTGAAGATATTTATGCTGGCATTGAATGGCAAAAAGGTTCAGATGAAGTGAAGAAAGTAATTAATTTCTTAAAAGAAGAAATGGGTGTTAAGAATATTCGCTTCCCAGAAACTTCAGGTATCGGTGTGAAACCAGTTTCTGAAGAAGGGACTAGTCGTCTGGTACGCTCTGCTATCCAATATGCAATTGATGAAGGACGTAAGAGTGTTACGCTTGTACATAAAGGTAACATTATGAAATTTACAGAAGGTGCTTTTAAGAATTGGGGATATGAAGTAGCTGAAGCTGAGTTTGGTGATAAAGTATTCACTTGGGCTGAATACGATCGTATCGTTGAAAAAGAAGGAAAAGATGCAGCAAACAAAGCACAAGATGCAGCATTAGCAGAAGGGAAAATTCTAGTTAAAGACTCTATTGCAGATATTTTCTTACAACAAATTCTTACTCGTCCGAAAGAATTTGATGTAGTAGCAACTATGAACCTTAATGGAGATTATATCTCTGACGCTTTAGCTGCACAAGTGGGTGGGATTGGTATTGCACCAGGGGCAAACATCAATTATGACACTGGACATGCTATTTTCGAAGCGACACACGGTACTGCTCCTAAGTATGCTGGTCTAGATAAGGTAAATCCATCTTCCGTTATTCTTTCAGCAGTACTTATGCTTGAACATCTAGGATGGAGAGAAGCGGCAGATTTAATTACTGAATCTATGGATAAAACCATTGCATCCAAAGTTGTAACATATGATTTTGCACGTTTAATGGATGGTGCAACAGAAGTGAAATGTTCTGCATTTGCTGATGAATTAATAAAAAATATGGGGTAAATGTTTACTCATAAATAAGTGTTAGATAATAGGTAAATCAATTTATTTGATTTACCTATTTATATACGAAGATAACTGTCTTCAAAACATGCTCATAAAGGGGATAATTTTAATGGGGTTAAAGAGGAATAAAATTTCAGTTATAGGATCTGGATTTACAGGAGCAACTACAGCATTAATGGTAGCCCAAAAAGAACTTGGTGATGTTGTGTTAGTAGACATTCCAAATATGGAAAACGCGACAATTGGCAAAGCACTTGATATGGCAGAAGCTGCACCTGTCTGGGGCTTTGATGCCAAAATTACAGGTACATCTAACTATGAAGATACAAAGGACTCTGACCTAGTTATTATAACTGCTGGTATAGCAAGGAAACCTGGTATGAGCCGTGATGATCTTGTTAATACAAATGCTAAAATCATGAAAACAGTAACACAGAATATTGTGAAATATTCACCAGATACAACAATTGTGGTATTAACAAATCCAGTTGATGCAATGACTTATACAGTTTACAAGGAATCTGGATTCCCTAAAGAACGTGTTATTGGTCAATCGGGTGTATTAGATACTGCCCGCTTTTGTGCATTTGTAGCAGAAGAATTAAATCTTTCTGTTAAAGATATACATGGTTTCGTCTTAGGTGGTCATGGGGATGATATGGTTCCTCTCATCCGCTATTCTAATGCTGGCGGCATTCCATTAGACAAACTAATTTCTAAAGAAAGACTGGATGAAATTGTTGCACGTACTCGGACTGGTGGCGGAGAAATTGTAAACCTATTAGGTAATGGCTCAGCATACTATGCACCTGCAGCTTCATTAACTGTAATGGCAGAAGCGATTCTTAAAGACCAGCGCCGTGTGATTCCGGCAATTGCCTACCTTGAAGGGGAATATGGATATAACGATATTTACCTAGGTGTACCTACCATTCTCGGTGGCAACGGTATTGAAGAGATTGTTCAGCTAGACCTGACAGAAGAAGAAAAAGCAGCATTAGACAAATCGGCTGAATCTGTGAAAAATGTACTGCATGTATTATCCTAATCATTCAGTGAAGGTTCTATATGATTTATTCATATAGGGCTTTTTTATCTAGACTGATCTTTAAATAGCTTGTTGCTTTATTGTTGATAATTGATTAATAATTTATATAAACTTCGAACTAACTTAATTTAGATTATCTTAAATAGGAGCAAATCTCGCCGTCCGGGATCGCTCCGGGCGGATGCTTTCCACGGGCACAGCCTCAGCCCTCCTCGCGGAAAAAACGCCGCTGCGGGGTCTTCGGACACGTGCTATTCCCGTAGGAGTCACCGCCCTCCACTCACCCGGACTAGTGAGGTAGTACAATGCTTTTTGACTTTCCATATCGCAGGAGATAATGGTTTGTAACTTAAACTCAGTGGAGGAAACACACGTAGACTCCTGCAGGAGGGGAGGCCTAGATGAGACATCGTGGTGCGTCAGCACGAAGGGGGCTCATCAGCCGCCTTAAGGTGCGCGAAGTGTGTTTCCGGAACGATGTGCTTCACAAAATAATGAATCAAATAAGTCCACTATTTACATCAATACCAACAAACTATACGAAAGAAATTTATAATTTGTGTAAAATTTCATTTACAAATGGTAGATTCTTTTCTTTTCCTACTCATTCAATGATAAGATAATAATATATAGAGAAGTGATTTATATGTGGGGGGTATTTATATGGCTCAGAAGATACTAATTGTAGATGATGAAAAATCAATTGTTACTCTATTGAACTATAATATTGAAAAAGCAGGATATCAAACGGATGTTGCTTATGATGGGCTAGAAGCAGTAAAAAAGTGTGAGGCAAATGAGTATGATCTAATCGTTTTAGATTTAATGCTACCTGAAATGGATGGAATGGAAGTTTGCAAACATTTACGAACGAATAAAATAGAAACACCAATTCTAATGTTAACAGCAAAAGATGATGAATTTGATAAAGTACTTGGCTTAGAATTAGGTGCGGACGACTATTTAACAAAACCATTTAGTCCGAAAGAAGTTATTGCAAGAATAAAGGCGATTCTTAGGAGAACACAGAAATCGACTCCTACCAATTTTCAATCAATTAGAATTGGAGAGATAACGATTTTTCCAGAACGCTATGAAGCTGAATTAAATGGAAATACAATTGTGTTTACACGTAAAGAATTTGAATTACTTAATTATCTTGCGTTAAATAAAGGGAAAGTGATTTCGAGGGATCAATTACTAAGTGGTGTTTGGGATTATGATTTTGTTGGAGATACACGAATTGTTGATGTGCATATAAGCCATTTACGTGAAAAAATTGAACCAAATTCTAAAAAGCCGATTTATATTAAAACGGTTAGAGGATTAGGGTATAAATTGGAGGAACCTTCTCAATGAGGGACTTGTTCAAAAAGCCATTAATAAACTTCACTTATATCATTTCCTTCTTAATGCTGTTCACTGGAATCGTATTATCTACAATAGTGGAGAACTTTATCATATTAATTGCTGTTCTTTTATTTGATCTTATTCTTTTCCTTGTAATTCTGCAGTTTATCTATACAAGTTATATGAAACCCGTAAAGAAAGCTACGGAAGTAATTAATGAAATCGGTAATGGGAATTATCAAGCACGCTTTAATCATTCTACTAACGACTATATTGGAAAATTGAGTTATAAAATAAATACGCTATCAAGAAATTTACGTGAAATATCAATTCAGGAACAGGCACAGTCGGAACAATTATCGACCATCATTGATAATACGCAAAATGGACTGGTTTTAATTGATGAAAAAGGCTATATCCACCTTGTGAATCGAAAGTTTATTACGATGTTTGGAAAAACCTCGAAAGAATATAATGGATACATCTACTATGACGTATTAGAGCATGAAATATTTCATAAAACAGTGCAAAATACATTCTTATATGAAAAAAATATAAAATCGGAATTCTCGCATTATATCGGAATTGAAAAACACTATTTTGAAATTATAGGGGTACCTATTTTTAATGAGAAGGATCGTTTAAAGGGTGCAGTTATCGTAATTCACGATATTACAGAATTAAAGAAACTTGAAATCATGCGTAAAGATTTTGTTGCGAATGTTTCTCATGAATTAAGGACACCGATTACCTCTATTAAAGGATTTGCAGAAACGCTTCTTGAGGATGGAATAAATGATAGGGAAAATGCGAAAGAATTTCTCAAAATAATTTACAAAGAAAGCGACAGAATGCAATTATTAATAGAAGATTTACTTACGTTGTCCAGGTTAGAAGAAGAAAACTTTCAGCTCGTACTAAATAAAATTGATGTATCAGAATTAGCTGATGAAATTGTTCCTACTTTTTTACTGAAAGCAAGAAAGAAAAAATTAAATCTCACCGTTTCCATTGAAGACAAGCTCGAATTGAAAGCAGATAAAGAGAAACTTAAGCAAATCTTTATAAATTTATTGGACAATGCCATGCATTATACACCTGAAAATGGAAAGATAACATTGACTGTTACATCAACGGCTGATTATGTACACATAAAGGTTTCTGATACAGGAATTGGTATAGAACAGAAGGCTCTTCCACGTATTTTTGAGCGATTTTACCGAGTGGATAAAGCTCGTAGTAGAAATACTGGTGGTACAGGTCTTGGTTTAGCCATTGTTAAACATATTGTAGAGGTTCATGAAGGGAAAATTACAATTGATAGTGAAGTAAACGAAGGAACGAATGTTCATGTTTATTTACCAAGATAAGGACTATCCTCCATTTAGGAGAATGTTCCTTATCTTTTCTCTTTATTCAAAGAGAGTGATAAAATGGATGTAAGTGTAATTTGGAATTGGAGGACAAACCTATGTCGAATAAATTAGTTTTAATTGATGGAAATAGCATTATTTATCGCGCGTTTTTCGCCCTGCCATTACTCAATAATGACAAAGGGGTTTATACAAATGCAGTATATGGCTTTACAACAATGCTTCTTCGCATCCTTGAAGAGGAAAAACCAACCCATTTGCTTGTAGCGTTTGATGCAGGGAAAACTACCTTTCGCCATAAGACATTTAAGGAATATAAGGGTGGGAGACAAAAAACGCCACCAGAGTTGTCAGAGCAATTTCCTGTATTAAAAGAGTTACTGGATGCATTTGACATTAAGCATTACCAATTGGAGCAATATGAAGCAGATGATATTATCGGAACACTCTCTAAAGAAGGTAATGAAGAGGGGGTTGAGGTGACCGTAATTTCAGGAGATAAGGATATGCTTCAGCTTGTATCAGACAATGTAACGGTTAGTGTCACGCGTAAGGGAATTAGTGAGGTTGAAAAATATACCCCTACCTATCTAAAAGAAAAAATGGAAATAACTCCTGAACAGATCATTGATTTGAAAGCTTTGATGGGTGATAAATCAGATAATATTCCAGGTGTTCCTGGAGTCGGTGAAAAAACAGCAACAAAACTACTCAAGCAGTATGAAACCTTAGAAAATATGTATGCGCACGTTGAAGAAGTTAGTGGCAAGAAAATGAAAGAAAAATTAATTGCCCATAAAGATGATGCGTTTATGAGTAAAGAGCTTGCAACGATTAATCGGAGCTCACCTATTGAAGTGAAGGTAGAAGATGTGAGCTACGTGGGATACGAATCCGAAAAGGTAGCTCAGGTATTTAAAGAACTAGGCTTCGCATCCCTTCTAAATAAACTTGAAGGTATAACGGTAGAGGAAGAAACATTAGAGCTTGCGGAAATAGAATATACGTTAGTAGATGAAGTGAAAGCAGAGATGTTTACTGGAAATGATAGTTTCGTTGTTGAAATGCTTGGTGATAATTACCATGCAGAGGACATCTTAGGACTCGGCCTCGTAAATGAGAAGGGCAGATTTTTAATCCCACTCGATATTGCTTCGGAATCAGCAGTTTTTAAAGAATGGGCTGAAAATCCTGCTCAGTACAAAGCAGTCTTTGATGCGAAAAAGACATTAGTCGCTTTGCTGAGGTCTGGTATACATATGAAGGGCATAACATTCGATATGTTACTAGCTTCCTATTTATTGAATCCTTCCGAAAATAGTCATGATATTCCCGTGATTGCTAAGCAAATGGGAAAAAGAGATGTATTATCAGATGAGGATGTATACGGAAAAGGAGCAAAACGAAAGGCTCCTGATAAGTCTGAACTGGAAGAACATATTATTCGAAAGACTAATTTTCTTCATGAAACGATGGATGAAATGATAGAAAAACTTAAAGAAAATGAGCAATATGTTTTGTTAAAAGAATTAGAAATGCCGCTTGCCCTAATCTTGGGTGAAATGGAGCATCAAGGTGTAGTAGTAAATAAAGAAAGACTCGAGCAAATGGGCAATGATTTAAAAGAACGGCTTTCCCGTTTAGAAAATGAAATATATGAACTAGCTGGTGAAACTTTTAATATAAATTCACCAAAACAATTGGGACCAATTTTATTTGAAAAATTAGAGCTTCCGGTTATTAAGAAAACAAAAACAGGATATTCAACAGCTGCAGATGTGCTTGAGCAGTTAAAAGACGAGCATGAAATCATTTCAAAGCTACTATTATATAGACAGCTAGGAAAATTGCAGTCAACTTATATTGTTGGTTTACTAAAAGTTATTCATAAGGATACACAGAAAGTACACACAAGGTATAATCAAGCATTAACACAAACAGGGAGATTAAGTTCGGTTGATCCTAATCTGCAAAATATTCCTATTCGCATTGAAGAAGGTCGAGCAATTCGTAAAGCTTTTGTTCCATCAGAGAAGGATTGGATTATGTTTGCTGCTGATTATTCCCAAATTGAACTCCGTGTATTAGCACACATTGCAAAGGATGAAAAATTGATTGAGGCATTCCGTTCTGGTCAGGATATTCATACACAAACAGCGATGAATGTGTTTCATGTAGAGAAAGAAGAGGAAGTTACAGATAATATGCGTCGCCAAGCCAAAGCAGTTAACTTCGGGATTGTCTATGGAATCAGTGATTATGGACTGTCGCAAAATATTGGCATAACTCGTAAAGAGGCGAAGCAATTTATTGATCGCTACTTTGATATTTATGATGGTGTGAAGACCTATATGGAAGAAATTGTACAAGAAGCAAAGCAAAATGGGTATGTGACAACATTAATGAATCGAAGACGTTACTTACCAGATATCACGAATCGAAATTTTAATTTGAGAAGCTTTGCGGAGCGTACGGCTATGAATACCCCAATTCAGGGAACAGCTGCCGATATCATTAAAAAGGCAATGATAGATTTGGATATAAAGTTAAAAGAGGAAAATATGCAAGCACGAATACTTTTACAAGTACATGATGAATTAATTCTCGAAGCACCTAAAGATGAAATTGAAAAGCTAAAAGAAATTGTACCAGCTATGATGGAAAACACCGTTGAATTAATTGTTCCTTTAAAGGTTGAATATAACTACGGTGAAAGCTGGTTTGACGCTAAATAAGGAGAAAGAACAAATGCCAGAATTACCAGAGGTTGAAACGATACGAAAGACATTGCTTCCACTTGTTAAAGGAAAGACAATTAAAGAAGTTAACGTTTACTGGCCAAAAATAATCAAAGAGCCTGATGATGTCGAACACTTTAAACAAATACTGAAAGGACAAAGTATTCGGGACATTGGGAGGAGAGGGAAATTCTTACTATTTTACTTGGATGATTACGTATTAATTTCCCACCTACGTATGGAAGGGAAGTATCGTGTTGTTGAGGGGGTTGAATCTGTTCCTAAGCATACACATGTTATATTTTCCTTTACCGACGAGATGGAGTTACGCTATAACGATGTTCGAAAGTTTGGGACGATGCATGTTTATTCTATTGGAGAAGAAATGAAGTATCCTCCATTAAATAAATTAGGTCCAGAACCTTTTGATGAGGCGTTTACTCTCGATTACTTGTATAGCAAATTTAAGAAAACAGAACGAACAATTAAAGCTGTATTACTTGATCAAACGGTTGTAACTGGTTTAGGGAATATATATGTGGATGAAACGCTTTTTAAAGCGGGTGTTCACCCAACAAAACAAGCAAACAAATTAACGAAAAAAGAAGTTGAAAAAGTCCAGGAACAAGCTATTCACACACTGAGGGATGCTGTTAAGCAAGGTGGAACAACCATTAGATCCTATGTTAACTCGCAAGGTGAAATGGGCATGTTTCAACAAGAATTATTTGTATATGGCAGGGAAAATAAGGCATGCACACAATGTGGTAGCCCTATAATAAAAATGAAAGTAGCGGGTCGAGGAACGCATGTTTGTCCAATATGTCAGGGGAATAAGAGGTGAACAAAATGGCTTTAATCATTGGATTGACTGGGAGTATAGCAAGTGGAAAAAGCACTGTTTCGTTGATGTTTGATGATTTTAACATACCTGTTGTTGATGCGGACAAGGTAGCAAGAGAAGTCGTTTATCCTGGTGAAGCTGCCTACACGCAAATTGTAGAAGAGTTTGGCGATGAAATTTTACGAGAGGACAAAACGCTAGACCGTAAGAAATTAGGTTCTATTGTTTTTGCAAATAAAGAGAAATTGGAAAAATTGAATGCAATCACACATCCAGCCGTCAGAAAAAGAATGTTGGAAAGAAGAGATGCCTTCATTAATAATGGTGAAAAATGTGTAGTACTCGATATCCCATTATTATTTGAAAGTAAATTAACACATTTTGTTGATAAAATAATTGTTGTTTCTGTTGATGAAACAGTGCAGCTTAAGCGGTTAATAGATCGTGATGGGTTTACAGTAGAAGAGGCCAAACAACGAATTAATTCACAGCTATCCGTTAAGGGAAAAGCAGAACTTGCTGACGCAGTGATTAACAATAATGGCACTAAACAGGAATCTTATGAGCAATTAGAGAAGATTCTAAAAGCGTGGAACGTGCTTTAGAGGATTGCTTATACTAACTTTTAAACAGGATTACTTACTAAAGTAGTCCTGTTTTTATTTGAGGATTTTATTGTAATGTTTGTTCGTTGTTGATATAAAATGCGACGTAAGTGCTTTGTTGATTTCCGCTCCGGGCAGCCAGTACGCTTTCCGCGGGCACGGCCTCAGCCTCCAAAGAAGCAAAGAGCGCTTCTTCTGGAGTCTTCAGACACGTGCTTTTCCCGCAGGAGTCGACTGGCTGCCCTCCGCTCCAATCAACAATTATGTTAACAGTAATCACGTTAGAACGTTGAATAGCACAAACTCAGTGGAGGCAATACACGTAGACTCCTGTGGGAGGACAGGCCTAGGTGAGACTACGTAGTGCGTTAGCACGAAGTAGGCTCACCAGCCGCCCACGGAAAGCGAAGTGTATTGCCGGAACGTTAGGAAGAGCATTATCTCAAGTTACTGCTCATTTTATATCAAATATGAAATAAGGAAAATTCTATTCCTCTAATGGGGAACAATATTTTGCAAATCAATTTTTATTTTAATGGAAAAAATATGCACCATTTTATAAAAAAAGAATCACAATTAGCTTTCAATGTGTTATACTATTTAATATAAAGGGGATTTAAAGTATAGCATATATGAGAGGAATGGGAATCGTATGGTTAAAACACGTATTTCTATTAATGGTTTTGGGAGAATTGGACGAATGGTTTTTCGTCAAGCAATTGTAGATGATGCGATTGAAGTTGTTGCAATTAATGCAAGCTATCCATCAGAAACCCTCGCTCATTTAATAAAATATGATAGTGTTCATGGGATTTTTAATGGTGAAGTGGAACCATTTCATAATGGATTAAAAGTGAATGGGAAATTTATAGAAATTGTAAATGCAAGAGAACCAGAAAAATTACCATGGAAAAAGCTTAACATAGATGTAGTTATAGAAGCGACAGGTAAATTTAAAACGAAAGAAAGTGCTGGATTACATATCCAGGCAGGCGTAAAAAAAGTTGTAATCACAGCACCAGGTAAACAGGTTGATAAAACAATTGTAATGGGTGTAAATGATAGAACCTACCAGCCTGAAGTTGATGATGTGATCTCAAATGCATCCTGTACAACAAACTGTCTGGCACCCGTTGTAAAAGTATTAGATGAGAACTTTTCAATTGTAAACGGATTAATGACGACAGTACATGCGTTTACAAACGACCAAAAGAATCTTGATAATCCACATAAAGACTTGCGTCGTGCAAGAGGATGTACCCAATCGATTATTCCGACATCAACAGGTGCAGCCAAAGCATTAGGTGAAGTGTTACCACACTTAAAAGGAAGATTACATGGAATGGCATTACGTGTTCCAACTCCAAATGTGTCGCTGGTTGACCTTGTAGTAGATGTGGAAAAAACAGTAACAATGGATCAGGTAAATGACGCATTTAAGCTGGCAGCTGAGCATGAACTTAAGGGGATTATTCAATATAGCGAGGAGCCGTTAGTATCCATTGATTATACAACAACACCTTATTCATCAATTATTGATGGGTTGTCAACGATGGTTATGGATGGAAATAAGATTAAAGTACTAGCATGGTACGATAATGAATGGGGATATTCCAATCGTGTCATAGATCTTACGAAGCTAGTTGGAAGTTCTTTAAAAGAATCTGTTGAAGTTTAATAAAAAGAACTGGAGAACCACCTGTTTTTTTAGAATAGGTGGTTTTGCTATGAATAAAATTGATTTCTCCTTTATTATTGCACAACTAAATTTCCGGAAAAGGCAAGAATCCATTAGAGAACAACATCATTTAAAATACTTTTCTTTTCCTTTTCGTTATACAGCAATAACTGGTTTATATCTGATGATTAATTGTCTATATATGTAAAGAATTTCCTTCGGTGCGTGAGTATAATGGGTCCTGACAATAAAAATGAAAGATTCTCGATGGAATGTCACCCTTTTGTCTAATGTCCGTACCGTATATGCATCGGGAGAATGAAGTGGACCTTCATTTTACTTCGTATTCAAAAGGAGGATAAAAAGGACAGAGAAGTTCAAGGTGGCGTAGATCTAACGGGTTGAATGTATGCAATGAAAGCTTGAGTAGCGGAATAGCCAGCCGACGTGCTCACGCTTGAGGTGGTGACTTCGACGTTCGTCGCATGACAGAATTTCCCCTTGCTCGATGTGTCACTTTCACCGGACTTTTTGAACAACCTCTTATACTTTTTTAAAAAGCTTCTGAAAGACAGTTCTTTGCTCCTTCTCTTTATTATCTTCAAGTGTTGCTGCAATTTGTTTCTGTGCTTCTAATCGTTCATTGATCGTTCGCATCAATGATTTATCACGTTCATTTAACCTTTCGTTTATCGACTCTTGGTGTTTATCGAGTCTTTGGATGAGTTCTTCTATTAAATTGTTCTGTCTATAGATAAGTTCTTTAAGTTCCTCGTGGTGCTTGTTCTGATGCCTTCCTGCATTTTCTTGGTACACTGGTAAGGAAGTTGCATCGGCAGGCAATATTTGTTCTGAACTACTTATTCCAATCTTATCAATAACAACCTTAGTAACTTGGTCTACAGTAATATTGGTTTTATTGCGTAAGTCTTTCATATATGTTAATGCAGTAATATCCTGTTCAACAAACAATCTAGCATTATGCTTTGTTTTAAAAAACTCGTATCCAGCCTTCTCAAGATGTTGTGCATACTTTCTTACTGTCGTTACCCCCATATCCAACATCGCTGCAATCTCACTTGTAGTATATGCTTTCTCGTTTATTTCCTTATTACCTTCCATGGCACTCCCTCCTTGCTTATACATTCTACATTAGGCTTGGAAATTCCTTTAATTTTTAGAATTTTTGAGACATTTTTTAGGAATATAGCTATTGACAGGTGGTTATATTATTGATGTGTTTTTATTGAATTAAAAGTATTTTAATTAATATAAAATGGTCAATTATTATATATGATGGGGGAATAGCTATGAATGGACTAAAAGGGGTGCGCCTTGCTAACGCTTCAGAGCAGGGTTCCTCTGCGTAAGGAAACGAAAAAGTTTCACAAAGTGTTCTGCCGAAGTGAATGAATAGTAATAAAAAAAGGAACAGAGCCTTTTGTTAATACATACTGCAAGTTATTATTTGTGGAAAATTCCAAATTTAGTTACACTAAAATCATGGAAGGGAGATGGGTTGATGGAAAAACTACAAGTAGGAAGAGCAACGTTGACATGGTTAAAAGGTGGAGTGAATTTTCTCGATGGTGGTGCAATGTTTGGTGTAGTACCAAAGGCATTATGGGGAAAGAAGTATCCACATAATGAGAAGAACCAAATTGAATTACGAACAGATCCTATACTTTTACAGGTCGATGGAAAGAATCTCTTAATTGAATCAGGAATCGGCAAGGATAAGTTTACGGATAAACAAATTCGTAATTTTGGTGTTCGTGAGGAGTCATTCTTAGAAGAAACTTTAGCAGAATTAGACCTTACAGTAGACGACATTGATGCGTTGTTAATGACACATTTACATTTTGATCATGCAAGTGGATTGACGAAGAAAATAGCTGAAGAGGTTTACGAGCCAGTGTTTAAGAATGCCACGATTTACACAACTGCGATTGAATGGAATGAAATGCGAAACCCAAATATAAGGTCAGTAAATACATATTGGGAAAGTAATTGGCAACCAGTTGAGGAACAGGTGGAAACCTTTGCAGAAGAAATTGAAATTGTTAAAGGATTAAAAATGGTCTATACAGGCGGTCATAGTGATGGACACGCAATCATTATTTTTGAAGAGGCAGATGATTGTTTTATTCATATGGCGGATCTTATGCCAACGCATGCGCATCAAAATAAATTATGGGCACTTGCCTACGATGATTATCCAGTAACATCTGTTCATGAAAAAGAAAGTTGGATGGATTATGGATATAAACGAAGGGCTTGGTATACGTTCTATCATGATGCGTACTACCGTGCAATAAAGTTTAATCAAAATGGAGAAAAAGTAGATGAGTTAGAACGTGTTCGCTATGAATATGAATAACTAAAAAAATCGGCATATAAGCCGATTTTTTTAGGAAATGATCATTTTAGACGGTTTCCTCACTGTAAATAATTCCGCCTGTTTCAGCATCAATACAAAATTCATATTGTTTGTTTTCACCATCAATTGTCCGCGTTATACCACCACGATAGGCATTAAAGAGAAGGCCATCTTTTTCTATTTCTTCTGCTTTCATGTAAATCCATGAGCCACTAATCGGTCCAGTTTTCTTAAATATTTCTTTCGCTCTTTTGAGTGCTTTTTCTGGTGATACTTTTTGATACGTTTGTACTTGTTGATTTGCTATGTAACCAATGGTTGCACCAAGTGCAAAAGCAAGAAGAACATTTCGCTTACTCATTTATTTTCACCTCATGAATTTTAGAGTGTTTTTAGTTATAGAACAGTATACCTTATAACATATTAAAAAGAAAATGTGATGTGTAAGTGGAAAGATATTTATCCCTTTCTAGGTCCAGTACCGAGCATCTAGCGAGACTGCCCTCACCGGATGATAATCTAAAGCAGGAATGGACTCAAGTTAAAAGGAAGGCCCTTACTAAAAGCGGGCAGACGCCAACGTCGGCATACCCCATAAATGGGCATGTTTCCTTTATCTTCTATGGTTCAGGTTAGTCCATACGTCGCTTAGTGGGCGCTTGCGCTTTCATATCTTTCCGTTATACTAAAAATGTACATAATATCGTGGAGGGGATTATATGAATCAAGAAACGCTTGATCTATTTAAAAATTTAACAGAGTTGCAAGGTGCGCCGGGGAATGAACATCGTGTCCGTGCTTTCATGAGAAAAGAACTTGAAAAATATTCCGATGAAATGATACATGATAATTTAGGTAGTATTTTTGGTGTAAAACGAGGTAAAGGTCCAAAAGTAATGGTCGCAGGACATATGGATGAAGTTGGCTTTATGGTCACACAAATTACCGACAATGGAATGATTCGTTTTCAACCATTAGGTGGATGGTGGAATCAAGTGATGCTCGCTCAACGCGTACAAATCATGACGGATAATGGGCCGATTATTGGAGTAATTGGATCAATTCCTCCACATCTATTAACAGATGCGCAAAGACAAAAACCAATGGAAATAAAAAATATGTTGATTGATATTGGTGCGGATGACCGAGCAGATGTAGAGGAAATTGGTGTGAAACCTGGAGATTCCATTGTTCCTGTTACACCTTTCCAACCTATGGCAAATCCGAAGAAAATTATGGCAAAAGCATGGGATAATCGTTATGGCTGTGGCCTTTCAATAGAACTGCTTAAGGAACTACAAGGTGAAACACTCCCTAATGAACTATACTCTGGTGCGACTGTACAAGAAGAAGTTGGTTTACGTGGAGCAAAAACGGCAACAAATATGATTCAGCCAGATATTTCGTATGTTCTTGATGCATCTCCAGCAAATGATGCCTCAGGTGATAAAACAGCTTTTGGGCAGCTAGGTGGTGGCGCATTGGTTCGAATTTTTGACCGCTCCATGATCACACATAAGGGTATGCGAGAATTCGTACTTGATACAGCTGAATCTAATAAGATCAATTATCAATATTTTATTTCTAATGGTGGTACAGATGGTGGTAGCATCCATGTATCTGGAAACGGTGTACCGACAGCAGTCATCGGTATTTGCTCCCGTTATATTCACACTTCTGCTTCAATCATTCATGTGGATGATTATGCAGCAGCAAAAGAACTATTAGTTAAACTTGTGAAGGCAACGGATCAAAATACCGTTGATCAAATTCGAACGAAATAAAAGACTTGAAGAGGCTTGGACAGGCTGGGATATACCTAAAATTTTCGACTCCAAAGATGAACGATTATAGGATAGGAAGCGTAGAATGTTAACTTTCTAAAGTTGAATCCGAAGTAATTTAAATTATAATGGAAAATTTCGAAGTATAGTTCGGATTTTACCATAGTAAAAAAACTGTCTCAGCCTCTTTCATGAGGGGTATAAAGTTGAATATTGTTATAGGATCAAAAAATCCAACTAAAATTAATGCAGTTAGTAATATATTCAAGGAAGCGAATGTAGCTTCCTTAGATGTTCCTTCAAGAGTATCTGCACAACCTTTTTCTGATGAAGAAACAAGAGAGGGTGCAATTAATCGAGCGATGCAATGTGCATTATCCACTAAAGGATTTATCGGTATTGGGCTTGAAGGTGGAGTCATGTATGTTGGTGATAGGTTATATCTGTGTAATTGGGGTGCATTAGTCACAGAAGATGAGAAGGTATTTACAGCCAGTGGTGCAAGAATCGTATTGCCAAGTGAAATTGATGAAGCACTCAGGACGGGGAAGGAGCTCGGCCTTATCATGGATAATTATGCGAAGCGGCAGGAGGTTCGGAAAAAAGAGGGTGCGATTGGTATTTTTACAAATGATTTGATTACAAGGGAAGAGATGTTTACCCATGTAGTGAAACTATTACGGGGTCAGTGGGAATATTGGAATAACGTAGAAAAATGAATAATCTAAAGTTTGTAAAAGAATGGAGCAGCGGTTTCACCGCTGCTGCTTACATTTATTCATATATGTAGGCTAACACATCAAGCGCTTGCTCTACGGTTTCAACAGTAACATTTGCTTTATTAGATAATTCTTTTAATGGATGAATTAAAGCAGTTGGACGCACAATAATAGTAGGCTTATTCATGGTGATTGCAGCACTTGCGTCCATCGCGGTATTCCATTGCTTGTATTGATCGCCAAAAAGAGCAATAACAACATCGGCTTTTTGCATCAATACTTGTGTTCTGAAATTATTAATATCTGAAGCGGCATTGTCCTTATAGTAAGCACTAGGCTGAGCGCCCAGGATAGCTTCGCCAATATTGTCAGAACGATCATGATTTGTTTGTGGGCCAACAAAGGAAAGCGGCAAATTTCTTTCTGCTGCTATCTGTTTTACTTCATCACGCCAATTATCATGGATTTGTCCGGCTAAATATACAGTTAACTCCATCTTATCCCCTCCAAAATTATTCCTAATATTTATAGTAAACAATTTATCGGAAATTTCCAAGAGATTGGATTATTGTTATACCAAACAAATGGATTTTTGTACAAATTATTAGTATCATAAATAGTGGTAAAAAAGAACTAATATCGGAGGACTTATTGTGAAAAAATCGATACGAGTCTTAGTAGCTTTAATCATCATGGGTATTTTTTTTAGTGGATGTAGCATGAAGTCAGAGAATGATGCAATAAATGATGCGACAACTATTACAAAAGAAGTGTTTCATGATGAAACAACTGTTGAGCCAAACGATGAATTAAATGAGAATCCAGTGTACATTCCAAATAACCTTGAAGTGCAAAGTGGGGATGAAAATAATTTAGTACTGGAAGATGGGGATCAAACGTATATCTTGTTTAACAATGCGATTGAAGAAACGAACAGTGAGTTACATTTCAGCTCGGCTAAGACAGATGATGCATTAGCATTAGAATCATTTAGCGATGATAATCTTTTTGGTTATATTCGCATTCTTCCAGATGAAGGGGAAGGGTATGAGTTACAAGTTGGGGTAGGTGGAGTGAAAATCACGACCTATACAACGAAAGGTAAAATAGACAATGATGCAGAAGAAATGATGAAAATGGCGAAATTCATTTCGAGTAATCAGGATGATTGAAACGGAAGGTAACAAACGGTATGATAAATGAGGGAGTTGATAATATGAAAAATCTTGAATCAGTAGATCAATATAATGAATTAACTAAAAATGAAAACGTAATTGCGCTCTTTTCAGCAGATTGGTGTGGAGATTGCCATTTCCTTGAACCTGAATTACCTGAAATAGAAGCTGCTTTTCCTGATTATACATTTATTAAAATAGATCGTGATCAGTTCATTGATATCTGTGTTGATAATGGTATTATGGGCATTCCAAGTTTCTTAGCCTTCAGAGATGGGAAAGAAGTAGGCCGTTTTGTTAGCAAAGACCGTAAAACAAAAGAGGAAGTTATTGACTTCATAAAAGGATTATCAGCGTAAAATAAGAATCTACGTGTATACTGTGGCTCCTTTCATATTAATTGTTGCTACTAATATAAACTGTGAAGTAACGTATGGGGATTTGCTAGTTCACACCGTTCTGGGAAGTGCGCGTACTGCCGCAGCGGAATCGGGCGTGTGCTTACTTCACATTTTATACCTTTTATGCCACAGCTTATTTTTAAGAAAAAGCAACAACCCTATAGAAAAGAGCCTAGTCTGATTGCAACTTAAATTGAAGGGAGGGCTATGCATGAAATTGACCAGTATTCAAATGAAAAAGAAGCTTGAGGAACGTCTGAATAATAGCCAATATCGAACATCCTTTAACCGAGATAAAGATACGTTTCGGATAGAATGGAAGGAATCGAAGCGTGGAATGAAAGTTTCCTTGCCGAACGTAATTGCCAAGTACAATGAGCGAGGAGAAGTGGCGATTGATGAGTTAGTTGACCATGTCAATGAAGCGCTTAGAATTATGAATGAAGAACATCAACTAAGAGGTATGGAAAAGAGTATTTATCCTACCATCCGTTCTACTTCTTTTCCTACAAAAACAAAATCAGGTGTCAGACTCGTTACCAAGGATCACACGGCAGAAACACGGATATTTTACGCGCTTGACCTTGGGAAATCCTACCAATTGATTGATGAAGAACTACTAGAAAAAGAAGGATGGACAAAAGAGCGAATCGATGAGATTGCTAGCTTTAATGTTCGCTCGCTAAGTGCCAAGCCGAAAAAAGATACGGTAGCTGGAAATGATTTTTACTTTGTTGCGACACAAGATGGCTATGATGCAAGCCGAATCTTAAATGAAGCTTTCTTAGAAGAAATGAAAGCAGCTGCTAAAGGAGATCTTGCTGTAGGTGTTCCGCATCAAGATGTGTTAATTATGGTTGATGTAAAAAATAATACAGGTTATGATATTTTAGCACAGATGATGATGAAATTTTTTGCTGAAGGTAGAATTCCAATTACTTCTCTACCATTCATTTATGAGGATAAAAAACTAGAACCAATCTTTATTTTAGCAAAGAATCGACCAGTGAAAGACTAAGGAAGGATGAAAGAAATGGATGTATTCTATAATCCAAATGGTATTGGTGATGTATTAATTATTCCAATTCAGGACGGAAATCGCTATGAAATAATGCATGAAAAAATTGGAGATGTTACGAAGATTACTTCGAATGAAGGAGCAATCCTGGGTTACAATATTTTTAATGCATCAAGTTATTTTGATTTAAAAGAAACGGGTACAATTAAGTTAACAGAAGAAAGATTAGATGAAATTAAATTGGCCTTTCAACAAAATAACGTAAGTGATGAACTTAATGTTGACTTAAGTCCTAAATTCGTTGTTGGTTACGTTGTTAGTAAAGAAAAACATGAAAATGCAGATAAATTAAGTGTGTGTAAAGTAGATATTGGTGAATCAGAACCGTTACAAATTGTATGTGGTGCGCCAAATGTTGACGTGGACCAAAAGGTTGTTGTTGCAAAAGTAGGCGCAATGATGCCAGGTGGTTTGAAAATTAAAGCCTCTGCATTACGTGGCGTCCCATCAAATGGGATGATTTGCTCGCAAAAAGAACTAGGGCTTCCGAATGCACCAAAAGAAAAAGGTATTTATGTGTTGGAAGATGATGCGCAAGTTGGAGAAGAATTTAAATTTTAAAATGGACAACCTTGGCTCACTGCTAGGGTTGTTTTTTATGTTTGTGGTTCCTAGCTTTCTCCAGGGACTAAAGGTCTAGAAGCACGTTGCTAAACGGGCATTTGCGCTTTTCTTGGTATTTCATTTACGCTACAACTAGATAACAATTTCTGAATGCACTACAAAATGTGGTAAAAAATGCTACAATAGAAATTACAATTGATGGAAATAGAAAGAGTGATTTTTTTATGTTGGAAAAATGGATAAATAAATTAAAGACCTTGTTTACGGATGATGACGAGGTGGAAACGAATCAATTACCGAATACAGCAAGAGAGACGATAAAGCGAGACGTACAGGCGAGGATTCGTTACGAGTATCCGAAAGAAAAATCATTTCGATTTCCGGTAATTCCAGATGAACCAGTAAAAAGCAGTAAAGATGACAGAAAAACAAGAGAACCGATGAACCGTAAAAATGTGCATCAAATAAATAAAGGGCCTGCGGATCAACATAAGGTCATGGAAGAAGAATCCCAAGAAAAAAATAGAAAAATATATAAAAAAACAGATAAACCTTTTCAAGCAACAGATGTACCTTCACCAATTTATGGCTTTCAGAAAAGAGAAATGGATACGAATGTGGAAGAAATTCCAGCATTTAAGCGTAAAGCCTTTAGAGAAAGCGATACTTTACATAGAAAGATAGAGCAGGAACATAACCATATAGAAGAGGGAAGTACTTACGAAAAGGCTGCAAGTGACAGTATAGAAGTTGATCCAGGTGCTTCCTATAATGAAATTGCTACTACAACCGAAGTGGATAGTATGGAAGAGTTAGAGGGAGCAACTATAAATCTTGAAGATGAGATATCTCATACAGTTGAAGTTATATCTGAAAATAACACCATTGAAAGTGAAGAAGATTCTTCCACATCTTTAGGGGAGGAGACTTCCCCTTCTGAAAAAAGAAATGTTTTTCCGTTCAATGTCATTATGACACCAAGTGACAAGAAAGCAATGCGTGACAAACAGAGGTTTGCTGAGCAGCAACAATTGAAGAAGCAACAAGAGAATACAATTAAGAAAGAAAATAATGAAAAGCATGCTAGTAATCATAAAAATGTAAGAAGCAGCATCGTACAAGCTGAACAGAAGGATACTTTTCTACCGTACCATTTATTAAATGATCCAGTAATGGAGAACAATGACAATCTTGTATGGATAGAAGAACAACAACAATTACTTGAGGAGACATTAAAGCATTTTAACGTCCGAGCAAAAGTTGTGAAAGCAACACAAGGTCCTTCTGTGACTAGATTTGAAGTACACCCAGAGATGGGGGTAAAAGTAAGCAAGATAAAGAATCTAAGTGATGATTTAAAACTGAATATGGCAGCTAGAGATATACGAATTGAAGCACCTATCCCTGGGAAAAATACGGTTGGAATAGAAATACCAAATGATAAAGCTCGAATGGTAGGTTTGCAGGAAATCTTTGAAACGAAGGAATTTAAGGATAGCACATCACCTTTAACGGTTGCACTTGGGCTAAGCATTGAAGGACAGCCAAAGGTTACGAATATACAAAAGATGCCACATGGTCTTATTGCAGGTGCGACAGGATCTGGAAAAAGTGTTTGTATTAATACGATGCTTATTAGTCTTCTATACAAAGCGAGTCATGAGGATGTTAAAATTTTGCTTATTGATCCGAAGATGGTTGAACTTGCTCCATACAATGGCATTCCGCATCTCGTTGCACCAGTTATAACAGACGTTAAGGCTGCAACGCAGAGTCTTAAGTGGGCTGTTAATGAAATGGAAGACCGCTACGAGAAATTTGTACATGAAGGTGTCCGTAATATTGAAGGATATAATAAAAAAATCTTGCAACAAGCACGAACAGATGAAAAAATGCCATTTATTGTCATCGTAATTGATGAACTAGCAGACTTAATGATGACCTCTCCTCAAGATGTAGAATATTCGATTAGCCGAATTGCTCAGAAGGCAAGAGCCTGTGGAATTCATTTAATTCTAGCTACTCAACGACCGTCTGTAGATGTCATTACAGGCTTGATCAAGGCAAATATTCCTACAAGAATATCATTTAGCGTATCATCACAAGTTGATTCCCGAACAATTATCGATTTAAGTGGTGCAGAGAAACTTTTAGGAAAGGGAGATATGCTTTTTGTTGAAAATGGGGCTGGTAAGAGTGTCAGGTTACAAGGCCCATTCGTATCGGATGAAGAAATAGAACGGATTACGAATTATGCAAGAAGTTTGGCGGAACCAAATTATTTATTTGTGCAAGAAGAGTTGTTAGAACAAGTACATGTTGATGAAGATGAAGACGAACTTTTAGATGAAGTAATTGAATTTGTAATAAACCAAAATAGTGCAAGTACGTCTCTTTTGCAAAGGCATTTCAAAATTGGGTACAATCGAGCAGCTCGTCTAATTGATACTTTAGAGAATAGGGGAATGATTTCAGGGCAAAATGGCAGCAAACCTAGAGATGTATTAATTAGCCAAAAACAGGAAGATATGTAAATTTTGTGTTAGTATAGTTAAAAGTTGTAGTACTTCACAGTTAAAGGAGATACATATGATGACGAAGGAAATAGACTTAAAAATGAATGGTGAAATAAAGCGTCTAACAAATAAAACATTTAAATTTGATTCTCGTATTAAAGAAGGATGGTTTTCGGCTGTCTATTTTTTAAAGACAAAGAAGATCGCTGAGGAAAAAGTTCCAAATAATTACGTAACAATGCAATTTTTTCAAAAGAATCATTCTGTGCTTTGTGGAACCGATGAAGTAATTGCTTTACTTCATACCTTTGCAGATAATCCTGAAGAACTAGAAATTCATTCATTAAAAGATGGGGATAAAATAAAACCATTTGAAACAGTTCTTACCATTTCTGGGGCATACCAAGACTTTGGATATTTAGAAGGAATTATTGATGGGATTTTAGCAAGAAGAACATCTGTGGCAACAAATGTATACAATGTTGTAAAAGCCGCAAAGTCTCAAGGTAAACAGAAACCAGTTATCTTTATGGGTGACAGAGATGATCACTATACAACACAAGCTGGTGATGGATATGCAGCATATATCGGTGGCTCTACTGCTCAGGCTACACATGCAATGAACGAGTGGTGGGGGAAAGAAGGAATGGGAACCATGCCGCATGCTTTAATCCAGATGTTCCATGGAGATGTTGTCGCTGCAACAAGAGCATATCATGAAGTATACCCTGATGATGATTTAGCCGCATTAGTCGATTATAATAATGATGTCATTACAGATTCATTAAAAGTTGCAAGGGAATTTGGTGATGAATTAAAATCAGTTCGACTAGATACATCAAGAACAATGGTAGATAGGTATTTCTTAAGAAACCACCATTTGATGGGTTCCTTTGATCCACGCGGAGTGAATTCTGAACTGATTTTTGCTTTAAGAAAAGCATTAGATGAAGAAGGATACCACCATGTCAAAATTATGGCAACTGGAGGCTTCACAGAAAATAGAATTCTTGAATTTGAGGAAAAGGGAGTTCCAGTGGACATGTATGGAGTCGGTAGAAGTTTACTCAGCCTAAATATTGGATTTACTGGTGACCTCGTATTACTAAATGGTCAGCCAGAAGCAAAACAGGGACGTAGGTATAGGCCGAATGAACGTTTGGAAAAAGTAGAATATTTTTCAGTAAATGAATAAAAATCAAAGGTTAATTTTATGATAAAGAATTTCTTATTTTATTCTAAAGTGAATTTTGGTATAATAATGCATGATTATTTACTTTATGGATAAATGAAATTCTTTCTATGAACATGTTGGAGGTTCGTTTTATGACAACTTACCATTTTATTGGTATTAAGGGAACCGGGATGAGTGCTCTTGCACAAATCCTTGATGATTCTGGAGAAACGGTGCAAGGATCTGATGTTGATAAACGCTTTTTTACGCAAGAGGCACTAGAACAAAAAGACATCTTAATCCTACCATTCTCAAAAGACAATATAAAAGCGGAATATACGATTATTGCAGGGAATGCCTTTCCTGATGACCATATCGAAATTGAGGAAGCCAAAAGATTGGGTTGCACGTTTTATCGTTACCATGATTTCTTAGGTGAATGGCTTAAACAATTTACGAGTATTGCTGTCACAGGAGCACATGGGAAGACCTCAACGACTGGCTTACTTTCGCATACGCTAAGTGAGACGTTTCCGATTTCGTTTTTAATAGGAGATGGAACTGGAAAAGGTCACGTTGATAGTGAATACTTTGTATTTGAAGCATGCGAATATAGAAGGCATTTCCTTAGCTATCAGCCAGACTATGCGATTATGACGAATATTGATTTTGATCACCCAGATTACTTTACAAGTATTGATGATGTCTTTCATGCATTTCAATCGATGGCAGATCAGGTGAAGAAGGGGATTATTGCCTGTGGTGATGATGAACAACTACAGCAAATACAAGCTAAAGTCCCAGTTGTTTACTATGGTTTTGCTGATACAAATGATTTTCAAGCACAAAACGTGAGGGAATCAGAAGAGGGGACAACATTCGATGTTTTTGTCCGGAATACGTATTACGATACGTTTACCATTCCTATGTTTGGAAATCATACGGTTTTAAATGCATTAGCTGTTATTGCTATTTGTCATTATGAAAACGTAAAGGCGAAGGATATTAAACACATTTCCACTTTCTCAGGTGTAAAACGTAGATTCTCAGAAAAGAAAGTAGGAAGTCAAATATTAATTGATGATTATGCACATCATCCTAAAGAGATTAATGCAACGATTGAATCAGCTAGAAAGAAATATCCAGGTAAACAAGTAATTGCAATTTTTCAGCCGCATACATTTACTCGTACGAAAACCTTTTTACAAGAATTTGCTGATAGTTTAAATGGTGCAGATTATGTTTATTTATGTGATATATTCGGTTCTGCTAGAGAAGAAGCAGGAAAACTTACGATTCATGATTTACAGAAATTAGTAGACAACAGTGAGATTCTTGAATTAGAGCATACGGAAGGTTTAGGGGAATATACGGATAGCGTATTGATTTTTATGGGTGCTGGTGATATACAGAAATTCCAAAAAGCCTATGAAGATACACGAAGTAACAATACGATCCAATAAAAATGAAAAGAGTCTGATATGTTTCAGGCTCTTTTCATTTTCATTTAGTTGAAGGAATTTACTTTTTTCAAAGGATTTTCAGAGGTATTTGTCGAAATTGTTATTGTAAAGATATATACTAATAAAGTGGGATTGCATCAAATTGGTCTTATAACATAAATACATAGGCTGTTTTAAGTTGTTAGAATTAGGGAATAAATAAGGACATGCTATATTGGGTGTTCCTACATTACATATTATATGAGGAGTCGATTATTAAATGGAAATCATACTGTACATTTCAGCATTAATCGCTGCAGTTGCTTTTGTTATATTGGTGATTTATGTTGTTATCACTTTGAAGGCAACGAAACAAACGTTAACAGATGTATCAGAAACATTGCAAAGTCTTGAAAAACAGGTCGAAGGAGTAACAACGGAAACAACGAGCCTGTTAAATAAAACAAATACATTAGCAGATGATATGAATGAGAAAACAGCTAAACTTGACACACTATTCGAGGGTGCAAAAGGAATAGGTGATTCATTAAAAGACTTTAGTTCATCTGTAAAAGAAATCTCCAACACAATTTCACGTGCGTCCAAAGAAGACCAAGAAAAAACTGCACAAGCTGTTAAATGGGGAGCATCAATTGTTGAATATATGAGTAATAGAAAGAAAAAATAAATTACAATTTCTGAAGGAGGAGTAACATGAGTGATAATCATATTAATACAAAGGATTTTGTCATCGGTACATTAGTAGGGTCAATTGTAGGGGCATCTGTTGCATTGATTTTTGCGCCAAAATCAGGTAAAGAGTTAAGAACCGACATTAACCAAAGTGCTTCGCAGGTTAAAGATCGTGCAGGGGAGTGGGCTGAGGTTGCACAAGAAAAAGGCTCGGATTGGAAAGATAAAGCCTTTACAACAACAGCTGAAATAAAGAAGAGAGCAATGGACACCACGTCACAGTTGAGTAAGGAAGTATCTAAAAAGACGAAAGATATTACTAAAACAGTGTCTGACAAACTAAAACAAAACAGTGAGCAAACGGCTCCTGAAGAAACTGCTGATGTTGCAAAAATCGAAGAAACACCAAAAGTATAAAAAAACTACAGTTCCTAATTTGGGACTGTAGTTTTTTTAGGCTCTCCTCGCATTTGTTGCGTTTATTATAATGATAAGCAACTGATATAAACTTCGAACTAGCTTAATTCAGAATTTTGTAGCTCTCGCTTTCACTTATTAATGTTATGCGCTGTCTTTCGCTCCGGCAGAATACTTCGCTTTCCACGGGCACGGCCCGAGCCTCCTCGCGGAAAAAACGCCGCTGCGGGGTCTTCGGCCACGTGCTATTCCCGCAGGACAAGGAAAGCTTCGTCAGCGTTACATCGCACGAAGAAAATGGCTCTTTATTTTCGAGGAGTCACCGCCCTCCACTCACCCGGCCTAGTAAGGTAGTACAATGCTTTTTGACTTTCCGTATTGTAGGAGATAATGGTTAGTAACTTAAACTCAGTGGAGGAAACACACGAAGACTCCTACGGGAGGAAAGGCCTAGGTGAGACTACGTAGTGCGTTAGCAAGAAGAAGGCTCACCAGCCGCCCGTGGAAAGCGAAGTGTGTTTCCGGAACGACGTGTTTCGCACAATACTGAATGAAAGAAATCAACAATCTATACAAACTACAAATTAAATTATCAATAGTTGATAACAGTCAGTAATCTTTAAGAAAACAGTCATCTATTAGGGATCAATTACTCGCTCCAGCGGATTTCTAATTTGTCACCATGATTAATTAAAGCATCAAAAGAAGAGGGCTCATCATTATTATAGATTTGAAAGGCGCCTGACACGGTAGTTAGGTCAATATCTACATAACGAAATATATCTTGAAATATAAATGGTTCTACCTCTTGTTCGTGAATCTCAATTTTATCATTCGGTGTAACCTTACTCTCTATATCTAACTTAACTCCTTCGTTCGTTATTGAAAGTATGTTTTTTTGTATTTCAATTAATGTTCCATTAAATGTAACGGATGCCGTTTGCATATAGGACAAACCCAGTTGATTAAGAACATCTTCTATTATTGGGGACTTTGCCGTTGTTAATGTAATGCGATCATTTTGTTTAAGCGAATAGTCCCATGATACATCCTTATCATTAACAAGTAATTGTGTTTCAAAAGCATTTAGATGTAGTTTCCTATTGTTTACCCATATGATGAATGATTCATTCTGATTTATTGGATATACATCTGTTAGAAAGTCGCTAATAGTTCTTGGTTGCTTGAAGATAATATTATCATTATCTTGAATGATGTAATTTTTATCTTTAAGAACATCATTTACATACACTTTCATTTGTAATGTATAGGAATGATCATTTAAATAGACAATTGTAGATGGTACTTCACCAATCAACTCGTGAAGTGTTATCGGTAGGGGCTTGCCATCTTCGCCTTTTTCTATGAGAAGCTCATCCCCATTAGCGATAGGAGTTTCTACTGTAACTTTGTTCCCGTTTAATAGGATGTTTGGAGCCTTCCCGAGTTCTCCTGGTAATGTTGTCTGCTGACCGTTTACTGTTATTATGGAGGCAATACCAGGTTTCCCGTAGCTCTTTTTAATTTCAATACCAACTTGAATGAGGCAATCGCCAACCGTTAATTGTTTCATTTCAAATAATCGTATGACTTGATTGTTCACGTTTACCGAAATGTAATGGATAGGGTTTTGTTTTGCTGCAATTGCTATTCCTATTGGTGTTACAAATTCAGGACCTTTAGGTATATTTTCTTCTTGATGAAGATTTTGAATCGCATCTAAACCTCGTACAGCAACTCTATTTGCAGGCAAATCAAGTGTTTCGGCAAGTATCGAAGTTAATTCTGGTGTCAAACTTCCACCACCTATTAACATAACAGCACGTGGTATCTTGCCATTTAATTTCATAATTTCTTTAGAGATTTCTGTAGCTAGTTGTGTAATCGGAACGTTCATATCCTCTACTAATTTTTCATAGGTGATTTCTGTTTCAAATCCTAAGATATCGTTAAAAGTTGCTTCACCATTATTTACAATTTCTCGCTTCAATTTTTCTGCAACTGGAAAGTCGAGTAAGTACTCATCGCTTAACGATTCCGTTATTTCATCTCCTGCTACAGGAACCATGCCATAAGCAACTACCGTACCTTTATCTGTTATTGCAATATCACTCGTTCCTGCACCTATATCCACGAGGGCCACATTGAGCCTCCGCATAGATTCAGGTATTAATACTTGGATTGCTGCTATTGGTTCAAGTGTTAAAGCTTCCATTTCCAAATCAGCTCTTGTTAGTGCTGCTAGAAGTGATTCAACAACTACTTTAGGGAGAAAGGTGGCAATTACTTGGACAGATGCTTCATCACCACGTTGATCAAGGAGTGAACCGATTTGTTCATGGTCTAGTTGGTAATGGATAACAGAATAACCTACACAATAATAATTAGTATGGTTCGGAGTATTAGTTTCCTGTTGTGTTAATTTCAATTGCGCAGCTTGTACAGCACTAAGCTCTAAATGCTTAATCGTCTCCAGGTTGTTAATTGGTTGTTGGTTCAAAGGTAGATTTGCTTTTGCTTCTATTGTCTCGAGTGCCCTTCCAGCTGCTGCAACACATACACTTTTTAGCTGCGTATTGGTCCGTTTCTCCAATTCTTTTTTTACCTCTAGAATTACTTCAGCTACTTTTTCGACATTATGTATCTGACCATCTAGCATGGATCTTTCTTTATGTTCGATAGTATAAAAATCATTGATCTTATATTTATCATCGTTTTTTTCTAATATGATTCCCGTAACCGTACGAGTTCCGATATCTAAAGCAAATATGCGATTTCCCATTGATAAAACTCCTTTCAGGTGCATGTTCAGGAACAAAGATGGAATACAGCTTTTTGAACATCCTCTTACATGGGATTTTGAAAAACTTACCTATTATATTATAAACTTAATGGTGACAAATGAAAGAAATTTAGCTATAATTGTCACTAATTATTAAAAATTATAAAAACACAATTCTCAGGGGGCGCATATGGATGAGTAATCAACTTGAACAATTAAGAAAGCAATTGGACGATGTCAATCTAGAAATTTTAGAATCAATTAATCGACGTGCTGAGCTAGTGCAGCAAATTGGTCAAGTGAAGAATAAGCAAAGTATGAAGAAATTTGACCCAGTGAGAGAACGAGAAATGCTAGATTTAATTACTTCAAGAAATGAAGGCCCATTTGAAAATTCTACAATAGATCATATCTTTAAAGAAATTTTTAAGGCGGGACTTGAACTACAGGAAGATGATCATCGAAAAGCGCTACTTGTTTCACGGAAGAAAAAACCAGAAAATACGGTAATTGATATTAAAGGCGTAAAAATTGGTGATGGAAATATCAATCATGTATTTGGACCATGTGCTGTTGAAAGTTATGAGCAGACAGCTGCAGTAGCTGAGACAGTCAAGAGTAAAGGTCTAAAACTCTTACGTGGTGGAGCATTTAAACCTAGAACCTCACCATATGATTTCCAAGGTCTAGGAGTAGAAGGCTTACAAATTCTTAAACGTGTAGCGGACGAGTATGATTTAGCGGTTATTAGTGAGATTGTTACACCAAAAGATTTGGAACTTGCCGCTGATTATCTCGATGTTATTCAGATTGGTGCAAGAAATATGCAAAACTTTGAATTATTAAAGGCTGCAGGTGATGTAAATAAACCAGTGCTATTAAAACGCGGACTATCAGCAACAATTTCTGAATTTATTAATGCTGCTGAATATATTCTATCCCGTGGAAATGGCAATATTATTTTATGTGAACGTGGTATTAGAACGTATGAAACAGCAACAAGAAATACACTAGATATCTCAGCAGTTCCTATCTTAAAGCAGGAAACACATTTGCCAGTAATGGTTGATGTTACGCATTCCACAGGTAGACGTGATTTGTTACTTCCTACAGCGAAGGCAGCTCTTGCTATTGGAGCAGATGGAATTATGGCTGAAGTGCACCCAGATCCAGCTGTAGCACTTTCTGATTCTGCACAACAAATGGATATTCCAACTTTTGATGCATTTTTTGAAGAGTTATCAAGCTTGGAACGCCGATTAAAGTAAAATAGGAAACAAGGCTAATCATCTTAGGATGCATTAGCCTTTTCTTTTGAATAAAAATATTAGAGGCTATACAATTTATATACAATAATTTTTGTAATTTTTTTCATGGTGGAGTATGATATATATATTAGAAGTCGATTAATGATTGTTTTTAGGAGGAAATTAAGTGACTGTAACAATATATGATGTGGCAAGAGAAGCAAATGTATCAATGGCTACTGTTTCTCGTGTCGTAAATGGAAATCCAAATGTAAAACCAACAACTAGAAAGAAAGTATTAGCAACGATAGAACAATTAGGTTATCGTCCGAATGCTGTAGCAAGAGGTCTTGCAAGTAAAAAAACAACAACTGTAGGGGCAATAATCCCAGATATTTCAAGTATTTTCTTCTCAGAATTAGCACGTGGGATTGAAGATATTGCAACCATGTATAAATACAATGTTATTTTAAGTAATTCCGATCAAAATAAGGATAAAGAATTAACGTTGATCAACACGATGTTAGAAAAACAAGTAGATGGAATACTTTTCATGGGTGGGACCATTACAGAGGATCATATCAACCAGTTTAAAACTGCAAATGTACCTGTTGTATTAGCTGCAACGTACGATGATACGAAAGAAATGGCTTCTGTTAATATTGATTATGAAGAAGCAGCATATGAAGCGACAAAACATTTAATAGAAAAAGAGCCCAATCAACCGGCTTTTGTTACAGGCAGTGAGGAAACAAGTATTAACCGCTATAAATTTAATGGGTATAAGCGTGCGTTAGAAGAAGCAAATATTTCATTTAATGAGAGCTTAGTTGTGGAAGGCGATTATTCCTATGATTCAGGGATTGAAGCAGTAAAGCAGATTATTGAGCTACAAGAAAAGCCGTCTTCAATCTTCGTTGTCTCAGATGAAATGGCTTTAGGTGTCATCCACGGGGCACAGGATATGGGCTACAAAGTCCCAGAGGATTTCCAAGTATTCGGATTTAATAATACGAGACTAGCTACAATGATTCGTCCAACTTTATCTACTGTTGTTCAACCAATGTATGATATCGGTGCTGTTGCCATGCGCCTACTTACTAAATACATGAATAAGGAAGAAGTAGCAGAAAAAAATGTTGTATTACCTCATCGAATTGAAATAAGAGATTCAACTTTATAATAATAATGCCGATATAAGATATAAAGAAAGTGCGTTTAATATAGTAAACCACTATTAATATCATCTTATGAGTATGGGGAGATCTGAGCTTATGAAAAAACGTGATTTACTTACTCCTATCGGCATTACGTTAGGTTTTATAATGATTATCATAGCAATTATTACTAGTGGGGGAATTGCTGGTGCTACATCGTTTATAGATATAGCAGGGATTTTCATTGTAATTGGTGGATTAATAGCATCCATGTTAATTACATTTAAATTAGAGCAGATTAAATTAACTGGAAAGATTATAAAAGAGGCTTTATATCAAAAGGATATGCAGTTACCAGAACTTATCAAGCTTTTTGTCAGGCTTGCTGAACGTGCGCGAAGAGAAGGTATTCTTGCATTAGAAAATGAGTTAGAAGATATTGAAGATCCTTTCATAAAGAAAGGCGTTCTTCTTGTTGTAGACGGTATTGAGCCAGAAGTTATAAAGGACATAATGGAAGCAGAAATCACAGCTATGGAAGATAGACACTATAAAGGAAGAACCCTTTTTGAGAAGGCTGGAGAGTATGCGCCATCCTGGGGAATGATAGGTACCTTAATTGGACTAGTTCTTATGTTAAATCAACTCTCTGATCCGGCTACACTTGGACCTAGTATGGCAGTGGCACTTCTTACAACACTTTATGGGACTGTTCTTGCTAATCTAGTATTTTTACCGATGGCAAGTAAATTGGAATCAAAGACAGAAGAAGAAGTTTTCACGAAACAAATTATTATCGAAGGGATTATCGGTGTACAAGCTGGTCAAAACCCTCGAATTTTAGAAGAAAAACTAAGTGCATTTTTATCTAATGAACATAAAGTAAAACTTCAAGAGGAAGAAACAAATGATGCATTCGTAGGGGAAAGTGTCAATGAAGCTTAGAAGAAGGAAATCAACTAATGGCGGTGCACCTAAATGGATGGTTACGTATTCGGATATGGTTACACTTATATTAGTTTTCTTCATATTACTTTTCTCCATGTCACAGATTAGCCAAGAGAAATTTGATGCAGTATCTGACTCTTTTCAAAATCGAATGATATTTGATTTCTTCCCCTCAGCAGTACCATTGGATAATCCAACAGATAATTCAGAGCATGAGAAGGAAGACGAACTTTCTAATGAATTTGAAGATCCTTTAAATTTAGGTAGTAATGAGAAGGATGAAGAAGAGGCTACTGGAGATATAGTAGAGGAAACAGAAGAAACAGAAATAGATTCTCTAACACAGCTTATTAATGATGTAGAATCTTTTTTAGATGAGAATAAATTGAATGATGTTATATCTGCTACGAGGACAACTCGTGGAGTAGAATTGGTATTACAGGATAGTATTCTATTCGAACCTGGAGAGGCTGAAATCCTTGATGAAGGTATTCCTTTCTTAGAAAGGATTGGGACGCTTTTATCTAGAATTGAAAATGATATTAAAGTTGAAGGTCACACAGATACTAACCCAATGAATAGTTACCGGTATCCTTCAAACTGGGAACTCTCAGGTGCAAGAGCTAGTGTCGTTGTTCGTTTTCTTGTTAATGAGCTAGATATCAATCAATCACGTTTCTCGATTGCAGGATACGGTGAAACAATGCCAATTGCACCCAACGATTCTAAGGCAAATATGACGAAAAATAGAAGAGTTGAAATTATTATATTGGATGAACCTAGTACATGATAAAAGAAAAGACGACGTGATAAAAATAATTTCACGTCGTCTTTTCTTTTGGTACATTTCTAAAAAAGCTTGTCTGTGTTATATAATGCTAAAAATGTAAATTAATGCTGTGTTGATTAGTACGCGCATCTTAGGGCATGGCCCTCGGACCAACAGGATGTTGGTCACAAAGGCGTTGCCACAAATGTTTGCGGTGGGACGAGTAATCGCAGTCCCAGGACGTGGCGTTTTTAGCCTTTGAACCTTAACGCTTCTTCAAGCTCTTCGGATACGTGCTTTTCCCGCAGGCCAAGGAATACTTCAATAACGTGACATCTTCATGGGAGAAAGTACCTTTCTTTTTCAAGGAGTCGACTGCCTCCACACCGATCAACCACGTCTATCTTTTAAATATATGCCCGCTCACTACCAATTGGATTTTTAACATTTTTACCAGATAATGTTATTGCGTTTTCGGCTAAAATTTCCATAGGGTCAATACAATACTTTTTCATTTCATTACTTAATCGAATCGTGGATAATTCGGTGCAGCCTAATATGACACATTTACATCCTTCTATTTTGATCATATCTTGAATGATTTTTTCCAACTCGAGAGCGGAATAATCTACATCTGCTTTAATATGGTATATAATATCCATTACTTTCGCTTGAATATCTGTATTTGGATGGAAAGCCTCTACTTGATAATTTGTACAGGCGTCTTTATACACTCCTGTTGAGATTGTTCCATCTGTCGCTAGAATTCCAACTTTACTCTGTTCTCCGTAATAATCATGTACAAAGCGTGCAGTATCTTCGACCATATTAATAATATTTATGTCAGTCATGGATTGCATTTCCCTATAATAGTAATGAGACGTGTTACATGGAATTGCGATATTTTGGGCGCCAGCCATTTCTAATAGTTCGATATCTGTTTTTACTGCATTTAGGAATAATTGTCCGTTCCCTGTAAGGATTGCATTTGTTCTGTCAGGCATTGTGGCATGGTTTAGGATGACCATATCTATGTGTTCTTGGTCGTTGGCAGCAACGGTATTCTTAATGACTCTTTCATAAAAATTAATGGTTGCCAATGACCCCATACCTCCAATGACTCCTAATTTCTTACTAGTCATATTTCATACACCCCGAAGTATTTTTGGTTAGTTATAATGATGTTAGCTCTGAACGTACTTTCTTTCTATTGCATGCAATACAATATCCTTTTCATTGAAAGGAACTTCTGTATCTCCAATAATTTGCGTTCTTTCATGTCCTTTGCCAGCTATGACAATAATGTCTTTGTCTGTACTCATATTTACTGCGTACTCTATTGCTTCTTTACGGTCAGGAATTGCTTTGTAATTACCCCTGTTTCGTTCAATAGCTTGCTTTGTTTCGTTAATGACAGTGAATGGATTATTGTGCTTAGGGTTGTCTAATGTAACGATAGAGAAATCTGCATACTCGGCAGCAACACGTCCCATTCCATTTCTTTTTTCTGTTCCACTCTCACTTAAATCTGCATATACGCCGAATACGAGGATAATTCTACCCTTTGTATATGGGCGGACGGTCGATAACGTCTTTTGTAGGGCATCTTCTGTATGGGCGAAATCAACGACAACTCGAAAGTCATCTTTTTCATAGATTACTTCAAATCTCCCACTAATTTGCTTAACATTTTCTATGCCCTTTTTAATAATAGGTAGGCTAATTCCGTTATAGTACGCACAAGCAATCGCTGCGAGACTGTTTAGTACATAAATATCTCCAGGAAGGTTTACCGTTAGTCTTAAGCTATCACTAGGAGTGTTAACAACAAATGAAGTGCGGTCAAAGGAATATTCGATATCCGTAGCGTATATATCCGCCTGATTATCAATACCGTATGTAATAAGCTTAGCCTGTTTATTCTTACACATGTCTATTAACTTTTGTCCATAATAATCATCAGCATTGATAATATTAAATTGCTTCGTCATATCAAATAGTTTTGCTTTTGCGTTAAAATATTCCTCCATATTTTTGTGTAGCTCAAGATGATCTGGAGTCAAATTGGTAAAAATCCCTGTATTAAATTGGCTATATGCAACCCTATCTAAATTGAGTGCGTGGGAAGATACTTCCATCATACAAGTCTCAATTTTATCTTCTACCATTTCAGTAAAGAATTGCTGCAAATTCAATGATTCTGGGGTAGTATTTTTATTTTGGATTACTTTATTGTTTATCACGGTACCAATCGTACCAATTAAGGCAATTGACTTTTGCGCTTCTTCATAAATAGACTTTAAAAGATAAGAAGTTGAAGTCTTTCCATTTGTACCAGTGATTCCAACTAAGTTTAAATTTTCCGTTGGGTGGTTATAGAAGTTAGCTGCTATTTTCGCTAGTGCATTTCTAGGATTTCCTACCTTTATAACGGTAACTTTATTATCATGGATAGGTACATCTTTTTCTAAGACAATTACACTTGCTCCTTTTTCGATTGCTTTATCAATAAATACATGACCATCAACCGTAAAACCAGTAATTGCAACAAACATGCTACCTTCCCTGATTTCTCTGGAATCATAGGCAATTGTGGGAATATTTATATCTAGATTACCTTTTAAGTGTTCAAATTGTACGTTTTTCAAAACTGTAGTTAATTCCATGATTTCGACTCCTTGCGAATAAAATTACCGTTTAACAACTTTTTTAAAAACTTTGTCCAACATAGTAGATGTGAATGCTAATCCTGGTTTTGGATCTTTCCAATCCCAAATAGCATAGGCTTTAGGTCTAAATAGTGTTTTTACTATGGACATCAGGCTAAGTTGTCCAGTTTTAATGTAGTCTTTAATAGCTAGCGCATCTTCATATAAATACCAAAATGCAGTATTCGTATTTCTTGTTATAGCCTTTGGTTCAAGGGCTTTTCCTGTCAATTCCATATAGGTAATATATGGGAAATTCAAGCCAACTTTGTATAATAAGCTATTTAAATTAGTAATACGAGCATTGATTTCAATTAAGTAAAATTCGCCAGTTTCAGCATCCTTTTTAAATTCAATTTCAGCAAATCCTTTAAACTTAATTTCTTCTAGGAATTTACTTCCTAATTCAAATAACTCTGGTACATGTTTTTGTACAGTATAAACTGAAGCCCCGAAATTGACGGGGAACTGACGATATTTATTACAAGTTGTCCAGTGTGTCACTTTGGCATCCTGGTTTAAATATGCATCAAACGTATACATATGGTCATCAAATCCAGGGATAATTCGTTGCACGATTACTTCAAGACCAGATTCTTTTATCATTTCCATCTTTTCTTCTAATTCTTCCATTGAATGGACCTTAAATAGTTTTCTTCTAAATGTTTTAACAAATGTCGGTGAATCTACAGGTTTAATCAAACAAGGGAACTTAATGACATTTTCAACCTTGTCATGGAAATTCTCATCATGTACATTTACTGTTTCTGGGACTTTAATTCCTTTTTCAATTGCTAATTGATGCAAAGTTCCCTTATCCATAACAGTTGTATATAGCCCTTGTTTCGTTTGTGGTATAAGATAATATTCTCTTATCTTGTCTAAGTGAGCATCGATGACTTCTAAATAAGAGTCATGACATGGTATTAAAACAGGTTTGAGTTCTTGTTTTTTTGCATAGTCTATTAAGGCATCTATAAATTTTTCAGTTTCCATTTGATAGTGAGGAACAATATGTTTCTCATTACAATATTTTGATTTTGCACCATATCTATTTTCGTCTGAATAGTCCATGGCAACGGTATGAATTCCATGAATTCCTAAGCAACGCATTGTACTTAGACCTATATAATAGTTATTTCCTAAAATGACCGCTTTATTATTCAATTCTATATCTACTCCTTGGATGAACTAACCATTGGTGCATTAAGCTCCATCGGTACATTAAGAGTTCAATTATATCCTGTTAATTATATCTTTTATTAGATTGTATGTCTAATAATTCCGAGCAAAAATAAGAATTGAAAAAAGAATGTAAACAAAAAAATCCTATCTCTAAAAAGAAGATAGGGAATTCAAGTTATATAAATATCGCTTCATTCAGATTTGAATGCTTTTATTTGCGTATATTTCATTGCATTTTCCAATACTTTTTTATTCTTTTCTTCAATTTCTGCTTTTCTTGGGATGTCTGGTAGGCTTTCTTTCTGATCATACCAATTCTTGGGTAGGGAAACGGGAGATTGACCTTGCCATTTATTTACCCATTTGATTGGTAATTCTCCGCTTAAAACATTATTATGTTTCATAACATTCCAAATCTGAGCCCATGCTCTTGGGACAACTCTCCACATATCGTAACCACCACCACCTAAGGCAACCCATCTTCCATTACAATGTTTATGCGCAATTTCATGTGCAATTTGTGGTATACTTTCATATATTTTCATTGAACCACAAAGATGAGTTAAAGGGTCGAGAAAGTGTGCATCTGCTCCATTTTGAGTAATAATGATGTCTGGTTTAAAATATTCTGCTACTTTTTTGAAAGCGGATTCATATAATTCTATAAATGACTCATCCTGGGTGAATGCATCGATCGGCAGGTTGAATGAGTATCCATGTCCATCTTTGATGCCGCGCTCATTAACATTTCCAGTGCCAGGAAATAAGTATCTGCCAGTCTCATGAATGGACAATGTACAAACATTTGGGTCATCATAAAATGCCCATTGTACTCCGTCTCCGTGGTGCGCATCTGTATCTACATATAGGACACGTAGATTATATTTTTTTCGAATATATGCAATTGCAATTGCCCCATCATTATATATACAGAATCCAGAAGCTTTCCGTTTAAAGCCATGATGTAGCCCACCTCCCAGATTTAAAGCATGGTTAGCCTTCCCGTTAAGAACTGTTTCTACAGCTGTTAACGTTCCACCAACCAATAGGCTAGATGCATCATGCATATTCTTGAAAATAGGAGTGTCTTCAGTTCCTAATCCATACTCATAACCATCATTTTCTTCCAACTTGCCAATACTTGCTTTTTTTACTGCATCAATATATATAGGGTCATGGATAAGTGCAATTTCCTCATCTGTCGCACGGCGGGGGACAATGATGTCGGATTCTGATAATCTATCGGAAAGCTCTAATAGCTCCTTCGTTAAAATTACTCTTTGTTGATTGAATGGATGTTTATCATTAAAACGGTAGGATAAATATGCATCAGTATAAATAAAGGCAGCGTCTTTCGTCATACTTTTGGCTCCGGAATATTATTTGGCCACATTAATTGATATCCTGCTGCACGTAAATCTTGAATGAGTGGTGTGGGATTCATTGTTTGTACGCGAAATACGAGAATTTTATATAATGCATCCTTTTTGTAAGGATAAACTAGAATAGATGCGATATTTACTCTACGCTTGGCGAATGTTTTTGTAACTTCAGGAATGATACCAGGTATGTCTGGGACCTTTACTTCAATTAATGAACTTTGAACATGTGTGCCAGTCAATTGAATGAAGGTATATAACATATCCTTTTCTGTAACAATTCCAACGAGTTTATTGTTATTAATTACTGGTAAGCATGCAATCTCTCTTTCATAGAATACTTTTGCAATTTCTTCCACAAAGTCTAATGGATGAACGGTTAAAACAGGATGACTCATGATTGTGCTAATCTTTCTTTCAAATGCTGTTCTATCGGATTTCTCCGATAAAATAGATGGGCTCGCATCTCTTACATCACGGTCTGATACAATACCAATCACGTGATTTTCTTCATCAACAATTGGGATATGACGAATACGATGTTCCTGTAATAAATGCAATGCCTGACCGATCGTTTCGTCTGGTGATAAACGAATGACGTCCGTTTTCATAATTTCTTCAACAAGCATTAATATCCCTCCCTCATCGAACGGTTTTTGTTTCTACTCAGAAAACGTAAAATATCAAATTGTTTTATAGATGCTTCTGGTACATTTTTACCAATTCGAACCATTAGGCAGTTGGCAGGATGTGAAATAATTTCAGGATCGTCTGTTGGGGAAGGATGCAGGCCACCAGCTGCCATCATCTTTTCCATGACCTTACGATAATTCCAGATGCTTAATCCTGTTCCAGCTAAATCCCAATGCCAGTAGTATTCAGTTGAAATAATGATATAGTTTTCCATAAATTCATCCATTATGGACAATTCAAGAAGTGTGGAAGCAACTTTCTCCCCGCGGTATTCTGGAATAATTTCAATTGCTCCTAGTTCAATTAAGTCATCCATATTAAATTCTGACCAACGTTCAAGTGGATCGGGATGTAAATAGGTGACATATCCAATAATTGTATCTGCCGTTCTGGCAATGATAATTCTACCTTCAGGGAAATCTGCAATACTCATGAGTGCAGCGAATTGCTTAGGAGCTGGTCTGAATGCTGTAAGTTGTTCATGAAAATGAAATTTCTTAAGTTCCGCGGATGGCATTGGACCTTCGATTACAATTTCTTCTTTTGTTGTTTCATGGTTCAATTTGTAATATGTCTTGATGTGCTTCATTTGTTCACCACCTAGAGTTCATTAAATCTGTCTAAGTTAAGTATACAGTAATTTGGAAATTATTTTTAGTATTTTGTGAAATTTTAAGGTGTCTAATTTCTAAATATAAGGCTCTTTTCGCATAATTTGTTGCTTGTTTATAATTGACATTTTGTATAAAGTGTTGATTTCTTTAATTCAGTATAGTTTAGCGCTCGCTTACACTTATTAATGTTATGTGCTGCAATTCGCTGCGGCAGAATGCTTCGCGGACCTTAGGGCACGGCCTCAGCCCTCCTCGGAAGAAGAGCCCTTCCTGTGGGGTCTTCAGACACGTGCTATTCCCGCAGGAGTCTACGCATTCTGCCTCCGCTATGTAAAGTGTCTAGATGTTATTAAAGCTATCGAACATAAAATTACGTTCTGGGTATAAATGCTAGTCTAAGAATGTACAGAAATGATTGTTTAAGAATGTACAATTTGGATGAATAATCACATAATATTCTAGAGGTGATATTGTGTACATCCAAGTAAATATAAACATGGAA
>NZ_RBZO01000016.1 GCF_003628445.1 Oceanobacillus bengalensis | reverse complement strand
GTTAAACATGAATGGTCCTTCTTTTAGAATGAAAGAAACCGAAGAATGGATAAAAACAAGTGCTGATAAAGTGGCTCAAAATTAACTTGCGAAATGGCTCACTTTTCACTTGCGAAATACAGTGGTGGAAATAGTGGAGCGCAAATAGCTCAGGAACTTTCACAGGAAATGGAAACTTTTCTATCTACCAGTCAACGTTTAACGTTTCTACCGATAAAAATTAGAAAAAGAAGTATATTTTGGTGGTTTGATAAGCTTGGCGTTCTAAAAGCAACTTCCAATTCGCTCTTTGGTAAACTAATTCAAAAAAGAGGGGACCCAATCTTTGGTCCTGAATTGAAGTATGCGATTCGAAATGGTGACGTTGCTATTAAAGAAAGAACAATTGGTGGTAAGGAAAGTAAGGTAATATTCCAAGACAACACATTTATCGATGTAGATAACATAATTTGGGCTACTGGTTTTAAACTTGATTATTCATGGTTAAATGTATCAGGTGTATTGGATGGGAAAGGAAAACCTATACATAATAGAGGTATTACCAATATGGAAGGTTTATATTTTCTCGGTTTACCTTGGCTATATAGACGGGGTTCTGCTCTCTTGCAGGGTGTCGGGTATGATGCAGAGTATTTAGTGAAACATATTCAGAACAATAATGAGCGGTAGTCAAAGAAAAGGCCAACGTAGAAAATAGTATGACTTATACTGAATTACTTTTATATGGAAAGTATAATTTCAACTTAATTGGAGATCATATGTATAAATCGTTATTAGTTGTCTTATGAATTTCAACAAATTTGCACATACATAAATGTGCAAACAAGCAAAAAGGTCAGCACTAAATACAGTGTTGGCTTTTTGCTTCTTTTCTAGGACTGTAATCTATTAACGTCATAAGAATTCGAATAGCAATAATCCAGAGTATAAATTATTTTAATTTAATCCCTGTCCCACTGTTGGCGACAGTCAGGACACTCCCATTTTGTTACTCTGTCTTCTTCTATACTAGAAATGCCGATTTTCCTTGTGAAATGAGTTGAATTACCGTAGTGCTTGCGTAACTCTTTTGGGATAGGTTCACCCTGCAAGTTTGAATTGCAGAAGGGACAATATTCAATACTATTATCCATTTTCTCATCCTTTTAATAATATTGAGGAAGAAGAAATGCCAAGGATTTCTTCTTCCTAGACTTACAAGTAGCAATAACAACATCAACAGTATACCACTTATTTATGGGAATAATAACTGTCTATGGTATTTGGTGAATAACCACCAAAATAGCTTATCAGAGGTAATTATATTACCATTTTCAATCATATACTTTAAAAACTCTTCCCATCTATTTATTAAACAACTGTATCACATCTTCAACAACATCTTTGTTGTAATTTTTGTCTAACAAGCGTTCAATAACTGCTTCCAACGTTTGTCTCTGATATATTTTTGTTAGTGCTTTTAGTATGTTTTCTGTATCGATTGTTCCGAATTTATCTAAATGAACTTTCATCAAAGAAGCTTCACCGTCTGGTAAAACAAGAATATCTTCCACTTCTTTAATAGAATACCCTATACCAAACAAAATTTCCGCTACTCGTCTCTTTTCTATTGAGCTGACAATATAATTTAACCAGTAAAGCTGATTTTCCCTTAACGTCGTTATTTGTTGAAATTCCTCAAAAGAACCATGCTCAAAAATGTATTCAATATCCATCTTATACACTCCTTGTTCATTTCATTATGAAGCAAAACAAGACCTAATATACACACTTCAAACATTATTGACTATGTTAATGGGCCGACTATTCAATGGGAGTGAGACAATTGATGTTTACAGACGAGTAAATCATTTGTAGAGAATAACCGCTGAACCGTTAAACCCCGTTAATTAAAAAATGATGTGGTAGTTGTTTACTACCACATCATTTTTTCTTCCATTTTCCTTAAACGTTCATCAATCATATCAACTTTTTGCTTAATTTGTTGTGTCATCTTCATGTGTTCCATCATCATTTGTTTCATTTCATCCATCCCCATCATGGGCATACCAGCTTCTGTTCTTCCTGTATAATTCGGATAATAATAGTATGGATATTGATAATTCAATTTTGCACACTCCTGTTCCTGTAATACAATAATATCTAATATTTTATATATGCCTTTAACATAAATACGTGAATGTCACCTTCAAAAAAATGATCCGATTGTCGTATTTTGTACTCCTCCTCGGTATCGATTTCTCTTTGGGAATATCGCTGTCTAAGTACTTCAACTGCCTTGTCAGTTTGGCTTGATTTATTTCTTGATGATAGCTTTCGTATTATTAATACGATTAACCAAATAATTAAACCCCAGAACACTAACATAAAATACCACCAAACATCATCATTGAGAAGCTAAAAAGAGTATTTGAGCATTGCCAAAAAGGGGAATAATTTTGTTGTTTAAAACAGATTTTTTTCTTAATAAGAATCGTGTAAGATGAGCAATTATAAATGGGACAACTAATACAATAACTGTATAGTTCCAGCACAAATATTAACAAACACACTGGCAAAAGTACGACTTGCAAAATTAAATTAATCGGCAAAACGGATGTTGAAAGAGACACATTTCCTTTTGCTATGCCAGTAAACGCTAGATATCAATCTGTACAAGGTGTCACTATAAGCATGATAAACCAATCCATAAAGCAGGATAATCAGATAAGAAAATGGAACCCAAACCCCAAGCTAATATTGGTGTCCAGATAAAATTAACCTATTTCCGATCCTTATATGTTTGGGTTACTTTTATGCAAAATTTATACCGCCATTTCATACGTAAATTAAATGCCAAATACATCATTTAGCATTTAATTAGAATAGTGATATATATAGTAATAAAAGTTAATAATATAAAACATTATAAGATACATTAGTCTCTTAAAGTAACTTTAAGACACCCTTACTTGGCAAGGGATTGAAGAGTTTATATGACAATAAATTTCAAGGATACTAGAAATCAAATATCTATAATATAAAATTAATTAATGTAAATATGATTTTTGTCTTTAAATATAGATGTTTTAACAGATACTATAAAAATTTCCTGAAGTAATTGGCCATTATTCTTTAAAAAATAGCTTTATTGAGAAACAATACAATACAGAAACAAGAGAATCGTCCTATACTTTTTTATTAAAAGGTATTGTTTGAAAAATGGTCATGCCAAATAACCCTTCTCCATTAGGGCAGAAAGGCAGAATTTATATTTTATATTTAAAAAAAATAATTATTAGGCAATCCCCGCATTTTGGACCTTAAAAAAACAGCAATAATAATTTTAAAGAAGGATCCGATATTACTCGGTAATTGCTACGTAAGGATTGTAAAGTAATTTTTCCCTTCTTTCTCTTTTGTAGTTACTGTCCCGTTTGATTTCAGAGATAGTACGTTCTTTTTGACTTAATTGCCTTTGGATAGCAAGATAAAATACTTTATTTCTATCATTACCATGAGCTTCGGCCTCATTTTTATAGATTTTTTCTATTTTCTCTTTAAATTCATACCAAGTCTTATCTACTTGTGTGAATTGGTAATAAATTAAGCTATATACTGCTTCTAGTTCACGATCTAATATGATAAGGTTGTCGTTATATGATTCTTCCATAATATAAGATATAAATGGTTTACTGTCTTTGATAGCATGTTTGAAATTTAAAGATTGATATGGGAATGTATCAACTTTAGTAAAATAATCATTTTTCACCTGTTCGAATAAGGATTTAAGTCTTTGTTCAATTCTAGGAATAACATAAAAGTTTTTAATTGTATTACCAAAATCACCATTTTCCATTAGATTTTGAAAAGCATGGCTTCTATTTTTGAAAAAATCTTTTAAGCCTTCACGGTATAATTGTATTCCTACATCACCGAATTCCTTATATATTTTTGCCTTTACCATATGGACCTTCTCTAAAGCTTTTACATCAAAGCTGTCTAAACTACATCCAAAATCTTTTGCGATACATTTTAAATCCTGCAACGTTGCCAATCTTGTCATATCATAAATGTCACAAATTTGATCTTTGGAAACTAAATCTTTTGCTATACGAATATGAATGATATGGTGCTTTACTTCATTTTGACTCATGCGTTTCTTTCTTTTACCTGTTTTTTCGGCAAACGTATATAATCTTTCTTTAAGATTTTTAGTGTTTTTATTTAGTATTTCTTTGCTCGCTGCAAGTCGCACTTCAAAGAAACCTTTATTAATTAAATCTAAAAGGTTGGATATCATATCTTCAAAACTAATAAAAAAATCTAACTTTACATCCTTTGCATTAGTCCGGTTTTGATAAAGATGCTCAATAGCTAAAGAATGTTCATGACCCGGAAGTTTTGCTGAAAGAATATAAAATAGGAATTGTAATTGGCGCTTATATAACTTTTTAAACTCATCAGATTGAAAGAACTTATATAAATTTATATAGTGAAAATTATGGTTATCAGCTGTAGAAATAGTATTGAAATTACTATATAAGTAACCATCTTTACCTCTATAGATCCATTCGATTTTCTCCAATTTACCTAATGCTTCCTTAATTAGACGAGGAGTCATTATATTTGCTGCTTTAATATGTTCTAACATAATATTAATTCGTTTGTCTAAATCTGTATTAGCCGCTAAAAATGGGATTAGACGCAGAGAAACAGACGAAAGAGATTTTAATATTCTTTGTTGTTTTAACATTTCCCTACTTAACATTGTCATTATTTAACCCTCCAAAACTTGTGCAAAAAGAAAAGAACCCCAAATCTAAGTACGCCTTTGAACTATCAAAGACCTAACAAAGATTTGGGGTTCTCCCTTTTTTATTATGAAATTTTAATTTTATCTAATAAATGTAAAGTTATTATATACTAAATAATATAGTAATAGCAAGAGAAATGTTTTCATTTTTGTAGCAAATCTATGAACATAAGATTAAACGTTATTTAAGAATATTGGAGTAATCCTGCTGTTATTTTGATTATTGATCCGCTAGAATCAAAATAAAGGCTGGATTCTGTAAAGAAATACAGCATAAACATCATTATCACGCTATAGTAGTATGCCGCAAACATTCTATTTGAAGTATATCCAACTCTATTGTCATTTAATGCATTTTTAAGAATCCAAACTAAACGGAAATATGTAATTATAAAATCACTTAAAATTGTATTGTATAATTAGAAATAAAGAGATTGTATAATGAGGAGTTGAACGTAATTTTGAAAGGCTTGTTCAACTACCGGCTCAGGATTATTGGACAGGGGTGTTAGTAATTAATCTGCTCGTTATTGGTCAATGAAAGTGGGGAGAGGAATGAAAGGATTGGCTTGGGTTCTGATACTTTATTATTCACTTGTTACTGTACTTTGGATAGCAAATTCACCTTATTTATTTTCGATCTGGGGAGTAATTATATGGTTGGTTTCGATTGTATTAGGCTATGTTGTTTATAAACAAATTAAAGAAAAAAACATTATAAAGCATCTTATGTTGTATTCAACTTCCTTTATGGTGTTTTTGCTTATAGTAACAGGTTTAATCCACTTAGTAGTAACATCTATGCCATAATGTAAATTTAACAGTCTGGTGCTTTAATGTAATAAGCGTAAATATTAATTGACCTTCAATATACAACTAGTTATACATTGGTTGTATATTGAAGGTTCTTTGATTTGCAAAATACTATCATTTTATGCTGAGTTAATGTTTATGTTAAACGGGTTAAACAGTAACTTCGATTATCATGATTAAAAAGGAATGATCTCACAGTCGCTCCTTTATAAAGAGATTACGATTAGATTAATCCTTATGATAATTTTTTAATGCTAATTTGGTGGCATAATATACAACGATACCGATAGCTAGAAGGTTAAGGATCCATCCTAGTAAACCGTAACCCATCATGCCCATCATCCCCATCATATGGGATCACCTCTCTAAACTAGATATTATTCATCATATCACGGAATCCGGTATTGTTTTGCATCATACCATTTTCACCGTGACAGTTGTTAAACATTTCTTCTTGCTGTTCTGGTGATAAATTAGGATGCATTTCTTCAATATAAGGTTTCATTTCTTCAAAGTTGAAAAATCCATTACCATTTGATTCAGCTGCGACAAAAGTTGCACTTCCTAATAGGACGGCTCCAGTTAATATACCTATTACTAATTTTTTCATTTATAACATCTCCTTTTCTTAACTAAATCATACCTCTTATAAATGTAGAATTTGTGGTGAACTTATGTGGAAGTTGTGAAGATTATCATTTTCATTTTAATTGATGATACTATATGAAAGAGGTGGTTTAACATGACTAAAATTCTTATTGTTGACGATGAAGATATGATTCTCGAAGTGTTAGAAGCATACTTTGAAAAAGAGGGATGGGAAACCATTCCTGCCTCTAATGGAATAGAAGCATTAAAAAAAATAAAAGAAAATAATCCAGATATTATTATTTTAGATCTTATGTTGCCAGATATTTCAGGTGAAGAGGTATGTAGATTAACGAGAAAAGAAAGTGATGTTCCTATCATTATGTTAACAGCAAAATCGACAGAAGACGATTTAATTAATGGAATCGTTATTGGGGCAGATGACTATGTTACAAAACCTTTTAGTCCAAGAGAAGTCGTAATAAGGGCAAAGGCTATTTTACGTAGGTTAAGAAGAGTAAATAGTGGAAACCATTTATCGTTCAATGAAGGAAAGCTAACAGTGGATCTCTTAAAAAAGGAGATGACATTGAATAACCAAATCATACCACTAACTCCTATCGAATATAAGCTATTAATAGCTATGGCAAGCTACCCCGGACGAGTTTACAGTCGTTTGGATTTACTGGAAAAAATTCAGGATGATGGATCTTATTTTGAAGGATATGAACGAAGTGTTGATACACATATAAAAAACCTTCGGAAAAAGATTGAAACAGATTCTCGCCACCCAGAATTTATTTTAACTGTTTTTGGGATGGGATATAAGTTTGGAGGAGCGTCTGATGCGTCGATTGACACTTCGTTCTAAAATCCTTTTTTACCTATTAGTTGTGTCACTTTTTGGTATTTTTCTTACTAGTTTTTCTATACTATGGGGATTTGAAGATCAATTTAACGAATATTTAAAAATTAATAGAGAGGAAAGAAGTAAGCTAATAGAAGATGAAGCAATTAATTCTTATAAAGAAACAGGGAAACTTATTGATAACCAATTAATAAATTTAATGCATCAACAAGCTATGACAGACAATTTATTTTATAGAATTACTGATGAAGAAGGACAGGTAATAGCAGATACAACGATGATGCTCGGAATGATGAATAGGATGGGAATGCATTCTGATTCGGACATCGATATGAAGACGGAATACCGAAAAAATACTTATGATTTAACATTTGATGAAAGATATGTAGGCAATATGGAAGTTTATTATCCAGAGGAAATGATAGGGGAAGACATTGCTTTTTTAAATACAATTAAATCGAATATTTATCTTGCTATTATTGTTACAGTTGTTTTAGCGTTCGTGTTTAGCCTATTGTTTTCGAAACGCCTAACAACTGGGTATCGAAAGTTATCAAAAGCTATTCAAGAATTACAAGACCATAAATGGCGAACTCGTGTACCAGTTAAGGAATTGTCAGATGAAATGAAGCCACTTGGTGAATCGTTTAATCGACTTGCTGAATCGTTATCAAAGGAAGAGATACTTCGTAAACAGTTTACTGCTGATTTTGCTCATGAAATACGAACCCCACTTGCGACATTAAGAAGTCAAATGGAAGCTTTTCAAGATGGGGTATTTGAACCAACGCCAAAAAGGTTGCAGCAAAGTCATGATGAATTGATGCGTTTAGTACGTCTAGTCGGTGAATTAGAAGAGTTACTTGCCGCTGAAAATCCACAAATAAAACTAAACAAAAGCAATATAGATGTAGGATATTTATTACGTTTAGTAGAGGGGCAATTTACCCCAGCCTTTCAGAAAAAAGGCGTTTCATTAAATATTCAAAAGCCAACTAAAGAATATTGGTTACATGCGGATCAGGATCGTGTTTTACAAGTGTTAGCAAATATAATAAATAATGCCCTTCAGTATACCCCTGAAGGGAATAGCGTATATGTTAAGATAGTGGATTCTAATGGTTATGTTGGATTTTGTGTTCAAGATGAAGGGATTGGGATTAAAGAGGATGATCTCCCCTATCTATTTGAACGATTTTACCGAGGGGACAAATCAAGAGACAGAAAGACAGGTGGAATAGGTATTGGATTGTCTATAGTCAAGGCATTAATGGATGCACACCGTGGAAAAATTCAAATCGATAGTAAATGGAAGGAAGGAACGGAAATTACAGTTTTCTTCCCAAGGCATGAAACTTTATGAATAGATAAGAATCTGGATGGCTGGGTAACATCTTCACTCACGAGGAGGAAAAAGTATGAAGAAATATTTAGGTATTAGTTTGGCTGGATTAGTAATTATTTTCGGAGGGTATTACCTTTTTTTTATACAAGGTTCGGGTATATCGGGATTTCCAATACATCCAATCAATGAATCAGATAATGGGAATTCCTTTAATAAAACGGATATAGTTGGAAATTCATCTCTACCCATCCCACCATTGTTAGAGGATAAAAATCCAGATCCAGATAAAGCTGAATTCCATATAACTGCCCAAAATGCAACAAAGGAATTTATTTCAGGAGTGGAAACAGAAACAATGGGGTATAACGGAAATTATTTAGGCCCTGTCATTAGGGTCCGAAATGGGAAGACGTGTCCGTACAGGTAGAAAATAATTTAGAAGATGAAATTACGACAATTCATTGGCACGGCCTAGAAGTGGATGGAGACGCAGATGGAGGACCACATTCAGGAATTCAACCGGGCGAGTCTTGGACACCGGAATTTACGATAGATCAGCCTGCAGCTACGCTGTGGTATCATCCTCACCCAGAAAAAAATACCGGGAGGCAAGTATATAAGGGATTAGCGGGATTATTTTTCATTGAAGATGAAGTTTCTGACTCTCTGGGTATTCCAAAAGACTATGGGGTGAATGATGTTCCACTTATCATTCAGGACAAACAATTTAATGAAAATGGAAGTTTTCAATATGAACTAGGAATGCATGATGTGATGAACGGATTACAAGGAGGTACAATGCTAGTCAACGGGGCTGTAGATCCTTATTTGGAAGTTCCAAAAGGCATGATGAGGCTACGGTTATTAAATGGATCGAATGCAAGTGTGTATGAACTCCATTTTAGTAATAACCAAACCTTTTATCAAATTGCAAGTGACGGTGGTTTTCTTGAAAATCCAATAGAAATGGACGAGCTTATTCTGGGTCCAGCCGAGAGGGCAGAAATCCTAGTTGATTTTTCAAATTTTAAGGATGGAGATACAATTCAATTATCGAATAAAGGGTCAGAGTTTATGAAGTTTGTTGTAAACGGTGAAAGTGAATCCAACTATGCCATTCCAGAACAATTAACTACCATTGAGAAGATTGATCCTGATGAAGCAAGGAAGGATACGTTTATTGTGTATCCGGGAGAAAAAGTTAGGGCTATTGCTACATTTAATCATTCTGGTGTATTTATGTATCATTGTCATATACTTGAACATGAAGATGCAGGAATGATGGGACAATTTAAAGTGGAATAAAAAGTGGAAGCTTAAATATTATATTAATTATCTATATGAGCATTTCGAAATATACTCATTATAATTAAAAAATACGGTGACATAATTCACCGTATTTTTTGGTAAAGCGGAAATTCAAATAGATAGTAGCTTAGATGAAGGAACGGAGGTTTCGATTATTTTTACGATAACTCTCTTGTACTGTTATCAGTAAATATAAAAATAAACCCTATATGGGTATATCATAATGCGGGTTAACAGTGAATACAATAAAAGTGGACAAACTAAGATTGGGGTTGAAATAATGTCAATTTCATTATTTTTTATACTTTTGTTGTGTGCCACCCAAGTTACAACAACCATTATTTATGTAGCATATTACCGAAATTGGGTAACAAAAATGAATGGAATGATGATATCCATGTCATTAGGGATGTCGGCAGGAATTCTAATGGGAACTATTTTAGGGGTCATCTTTCATGGTGATTTATTTAAATCAACCATTTACGCTATAATGATTGGATTGGTTGTTGGTTTTTTAGCAGGACTACCTATAGGTCTTCCTGCTGTCATTGATGGCATACTCTCCGGACTAATGGGGGGGATGATGGGAGCCATGCTAGGAGATATGGTAGCAATGACTAGGCCGAATGCAATCATTAATATTATAGCTGTGTTGATAACAATGGTTTTGTTACTTGTTTTATATGCAGCTGAAGAATCAATTCGTAAACAAGCCAACCATCAAATTCTTTCCTTTTTTAAATATCCATTCTTAATGATTTTTACCATTGTAGTATTATTTTTGGTATTGAATTACATTGGTCCACTTGATTTTCACTTTCTAGATAAGAGTGGGCATTAATAACAGATTTTCATTAAACAGCATATATTAAAGGGAATTTATTTAATGAAAGGTGAGTTATATGTCAACTTTACCATCTGTAGACCTTGGCTTAATGGCCGAACATTTGTCTACACACGAAGGAATGATAAATAAGTTAAAAGTCTATCATATTAATACTACAAATCCAGATTTGAAAAGTATTATTGCTCTCCAGATAAATGTCATGATGTCGCATGTTAGGGTAATGTTATTTTTAATTAATCCTGATAATAATGAGTATGTTGAAGTTCCGGATTTAAATATGTATGATGTAAGCAATAAAAGAGCAGATGGTACGGGGGTTAATAAATACAACGATAAATGGATTGCATTAGAAGCACATGCTGGTGCTAAATTGATGTCAAATGCAAATTATACTTCTGCTTTATTAATGAAAAATAGAAATGTTAGAAATGCTCATGTGGAAATGGCTTTGCAACAGTTAGAAATTCAAAAAAGATATTCTGATTTTATCAATCGTATGGGTTGGTCATTTGTTCCCCATGCAGATACTCAGGAACAGGTAAAAACCTATCAACATTTTCAACACTTGTTAAATAATTAAATACAGAAAAAGTTTTAATCATAACTACAAACTAATAAAAACGGTGACACAAGTTCACCGTTTTTATATTTAAGATGCCATTGTTCGGCAAATCTCTGCACATTTAAAACAAGATTCAGCACATTCCTTACAATGATTAGCATGGTTATGTTGTTCACACATTTTTCCACATGCTTCACAAATGTCAGCACAAAGCTTACAAATTTGCTTAGCAAAAGGGCTATCCGATTGCATTGCTTTTGCTGCTAATGCGCATATGTCTGCACATTCCCTATTATAGCGGATACAATCCGCCATCATTTTTACATTCTCTTCTTTTAAACAAGCATCATAACACCCATTACAAGCTTCCATACATTCTAAACAAGCTTTAATACATTCTTCATAAGACACGGCCATCTAAAAATCCTCCTTTGCTTCAAGATTAAGTACAAATTTTACTATCCCCTTGATATAATTTTTTATCCAACAAGGCTGCTTCATCATAGTCTGAATTTCCGTATTTGATTATCAGGTATTAATCTATTTGTCAGTTCATATACAGTCAATAAAATAAGGATAAAGAGGGGTCAAAGAAAAATCTTAAATAGTAAAATTAAGCAAAAAAAGAATCGAGTATTATCTTAAAACACTCAATTCTAAAGGAAATATTATAAAACCATATAATTTTTTCTCGTTGTTCTTTATTTTTTATATTTTATATTAAAGATATCAAAAGGTAATAATACTAGATTAATTGCATTGTTGTTATACAAGTATTGTCACCTTCAAAAGTGGAAATCTCAGATTCAGCTGTTTTTCCATCATATTGAATCTTCACGTTATATGATTTGTCACGTGGTAACCAAAAATCAATAAATCCATTCTTTAATGAGACAATCGTTTCATCCACAACTACATTACCTTCTTCATCTTCAATATAAACATCAAATTCTTTTTCTACTAATTCTCCTTGGCAACCAGTTAAGCTATGATTGGTACAAGGGTGGGTTGTCCTAACAAATGGTGCGATGGAAACAAAAAATTCATCTTCGGGAAGATCGTAGGTAGTCTCTTTATCATTACTATCAGTTACAATAAGCTCTTCTGAAGTAATAGAAGCAGAGACATCATCGGAATCTAAGGCACTGTAGTCTTGGACCATTTTCTTGATATCTTGTGGTTCTTTTTCATTTGATGTACTTTCGCTTTCACTACAAGCAGCAACTATTAAAATAAGTAATAATCCAATTACTGCCAATAATCCTTTTTTCATATATTGTTCGACTCCTCTTTCATCTAATTTGTTAAATCTTAATATATACTACCATGTAAAACAAACGATATTCTACATTGTAACAAAATCTACAAGACAAATTATAATGCTCAAATATGCATTATTCGTGCAGATGTAATAGATAAATTATGGAAAATATATTTTAAAATCCATAAAAACCAAACCATCCAGCTAAGAAGGAAGTTAATTTCGTCAACCAATCAAAGAATAGTGCTACTCCCATGAAAATCATAATGTATCCACCAATTTTAATTAATTTTAGGCTATGTTTTTTAATCCATTTAATTTTACCAATAAACAATGCCAATATTAGAAATGGAATCGAAAAGCCTAAAACATAACTAATCATCATAATCATACCAACATCAGGATTTGTTGCGGCTAATGATAACACAATAGCTAGTATCGGACCGGTACAAGGAGTCCATCCCAAAGAGAATGCCATTCCTATGATGAAAGAACCAACATAACCGCCGGGACGATTTTTGAATGTGATTTTTTTATTCTTCATTAGAAATTTAAAATTAAAAATTCCAACAATCACTAGTCCAAAGAAAATAATTAAAATAGCACCAATTTGTCTAATGGCATCTTGGTAGGTTAATAGGAATTCAGATATATAAGAGGTGGTAAAACCAATCATAATAAAAATGCTTGAGAACCCTAGTAAAAATAGAACGGTATGTAAAAGAGCTTTTTTATTCATTTTTTTATTTTCTTCATTTATCTCACTTACGCTCATTCCGGTAATATAAGATAAAAATGCCGGATATAGTGGTAATACACACGGTGAAATAAAAGAAAGGAAACCAGCACCAAAAGCTAGAAATATATTTATTTCATTCAAAAATTTTATCCCCCTTTATTAGAAAATCGTAGTCTATTGTTTTGGTAATATTTCTTTAAAGTAATTCTCCAAACTTTCTAAGGATAAGGCCCCATTTACAATCCTTTGAATTTCCCCATCCGGATTAATGAATATGGAACTTGGAATTGGTCCTATTTTGTATAAATCCCTGACTTCTCCTGTTTTATCATGGGGAATTGGAAAGGTTAGATCATATTTATCAATAAATCGATCTACAACCAATTCTGTATTATCCAAACTAACTGCAATGATTTCAATTCCTTTTTCTTTATATACGGGATAAAGCTCTTGCATGTACGGCATTTCTTCTTCACACGGTTTACACCAAGTACCCCAAAAGTTCAGCATAATACCTTGCCCTTTAAAATCACTTAGTCGTATAGATTCTAATTCATTATTTTTATTAATTTGCTTTAATTCAAAATCAGGTGCTTCATCTCCGACCTGATAAATGGTTTTATCCGCTTGTATATTGGACACTAATGCAAATATAATAGCTCCAACCATTACAATTAATATAGAAGTTCTAAAAATTAATCTGTTTTTCCTTTTATTTTTCTTCTTCTTTTTCGTTTCCTCCAAACTCATAAGTATGTATCACTCCTTATAGAAATATAGTATAACGGTGGTATTATCTAAAGACACTCTCTGTTAGATTACGTTACAAGTTTGCAGAAATTAAGCAGATTCTTTGTACTATTTATGAACAGAAATTTACCTACAGAAAAATAAAAGGCTAAGCAATACCATACATGCTTAGCCAAACATAAACTATTTGTTTCTATTAATCGATTTTTAATAATTGAGCGTTTATTGCACAAATAATGGTACTGAGTGACATAACTGCGGCTCCGACGGCAGGGGTTATGACAAACCCAACATTGTACAATACACCTGCAGCTAAAGGAATAGCAACAATGTTATACCCAGCAGCCCATCCTAAATTTTGAACCATTTTCCTGCGACTTGCCTTAGACAATTTAATGATATTTAAAATGTCTACTGGATTACTGTTAACTAGTATGACATCAGCTGTTTCAATCGCAACGTCTGTACCTGCACCAATAGCAATTCCCAAATCAGCTTCCGCTAAGGCGGGGGCATCATTAATTCCATCTCCAATCATCGCCACTTTTTTTCCATTTTGTTTTAAATACTTCACATTATTTGATTTCTCATGGGGAAGTACTTCAGCGATGACTTTGGAAATACCTAGTTTTTCTCCTACATAATTTGCTACACGTGTGTTGTCACCAGTCATCATAACCGTCTCTATGCCACGGTCATTTAATTCTTTGATAACTTTATAAGAAGATTCACGGATGATATCAGCTAGGGCTATCATTCCTTGTAAGACATTATCTTTAAGGACAAATACGACTGTTTTCCCTTGTAAAGCCAGTTGATCATAAATTTTTTCATCAAAAGAGATTTTATTTGCTTTCATAGCACCGGGACTAATAACAGCAATTTCTGCATCACCGATTTTAGCTACTAACCCTTTCCCAGTTAAATTCTGATAATCCTTAACATCAAGGGGTTTTAAATTACGATCATTTCCTTCTTTCACAATTCCTTTAGCAATTGGATGGTCTGATTGTGTTTCAACAGAATAAGCTAATTTCAATAATTCTTCTTCACTAATTCCCTCACTTGGATGGATATCTGTAACACCAAAATTACCTTCCGTAAGTGTTCCTGTTTTGTCAAACACCACGCGGTCCAATTTAAATGCACTTTCAAATGCTACTCTATTTCGAATTAACAAGCCGTTTTTAGCTGCAATGGAAGTAGATCTAGATGTTACTAGTGGTGTTGCCAAACCAAGTGCATGTGGACAAGCAATGATTAAAACGGTAACCATTCGTTCCAAAGCAAAATCTAAATCCCCGTTAGTCCACCAAACTGCAAAGGTTATAATCCCTACTACAAGAGCAACATAGAATAACCACTTAGCAGCAATATCCGCAAAGCCTTGGGCCTTTGATTTTGATTTTTCTGCATCGCTTACCAATTTAATAACTTGAGATAGGTAGGTGTCATTTCCTGTTTTGCTTACCTTAATTTTTAATACACCATCACCATTGACGGAACCACCTATCGCTTCCATTCCGGGGCTTTTTTCAACAGGGACAGATTCCCCTGTAAGCATAGACTCATCGACGGTAGATTCTCCTTCGTAAATATCACCATCAATTGGAATCTTTTCACCCGATTTAACTAAAATTTGGTCACCCGGTTGTAAATCTTCGACTGTTACCTCAACAATATTTCCGGATTTGTCTAGTTTATGGGCTTCTTTTGGCATTAACTTGATTAGCTCTTCCAACGCCTTTGAAGCACCCATTAGGGATTTCATTTCTATCCAATGTCCTAACAACATAATTACAATAAGAGTAGCTAGTTCAAAGAAGAAATCACTGCCTTCGATAAAGAATGCTGTCAGCGTGCTATATACATAAGCGGCGATGATAGCTAAAGAAATTAACATCATCATTGCAGGCGATTTCTCTTTTAACTCATCCCATGCACCAAGTAAAAATGGTTTTCCACCATAGAAAAAGACAATCGTGGAAAGCAAGAAAAGTAAGAGGGTATCACCTGTGAAATTTACTTCATATCCAATCAGCATTTGAATCATTGGAGATAAGTATAAAATAGGAATTGATAAAACTAGGGATATCCAAAAACGTTTCTTAAAATCTTCTACCATATGTTCGTGATGTCCGCCGTGTCCACCATGTCCATGACTGTGGTCGTGATTTTTGTGTTCTTCATGTCCATGTTTGTGATGACCATGCATATCTTCATGTTCATGATTATGATGTTGACGACTGTGATGTTTTTGTTCTTCATGTTGATTATGATTATGATTATGATGGTCATGTTCTCTATGCTTATTGTGGTTGTGTTGATTCTCTTCATTTCCTTTGTTATTCATTATTACTCCTCCTTTTTGGTATGGATATTTAGATGAATTTCCTATTATTTTCTGTATTATTCATCTTTCTATCCATACTATATCATACTATACCCCTGTATAGTATTAATAAGGCTGTCATTTTATGTAAATGATTTGTGTTAAAACAAAAGGTCTTCTTTTATAAATGTATTAAAGACCTTTTTTTACCTATAATGAAGGCTTGTTTACCCATTTATATCCAATACCCCAAACAGTTATCAAGTAATCATCTATGGGAAATCCAGATTGACGAATTTTATCTCGCATGTTCCGTACATGGGAATCAACTGTTCTTCCTTCTGTGTGTGAATCGTATCCCCAAATTAATTCAATTAATTGTTCTCTAGTAAACACTTGGTTTGGTTTTCTCATAAAATAACCTAGCATGGTAAATTCCTTTGGCGTTAACTTTAATGTATTATTTTTATATGATAACTCAAACTCATCTTCATTCCATAAGAGACCATGTACTTCAATCTTCCTCGCAGGTTTCATTCTACGTAATACCGCTTCTATTCTTGCTAATAGCTCATCTTCGTCAAAGGGTTTCGTCACATAATCATCTGCACCTAATTTTAACCCTTTTATAATATCCTCTTTCTGTTCACGAGCAGATACCATAATGATAGGGATGTCCGAATCTTTTCTAATCTCTTGGCATAATTCCCAGCCGTTCATTTCAGGCATCATAATATCTATAAGTACTATGTCAAAAGTTTCTTCTTTTAAAAAAGATAATGCTTCTTTAGCACTAATAGCTTTTTTACATATAAAACTATGTGGTCTCAAATATAATGCTAATAAATCTAACATTCGTTTTTCATCATCTACTAATAAAGCTTTAATCATTATATTCACCTCTTGTTAAATGAACAATAACCCTTGTACCCTTACCAAGTTCACTTTCGATTTCAATCGTACCTCCGTGAGATTCTATAATTTCTTTTGCAATAGCTAATCCTAATCCCGTTCCACCACTTTCTCTGGAACGCGATTTTTCTACACGGTATAACCGTTCAAATAGATAAGGTAATTCCGCTTTTGGGATTCCTTCCCCTTCATCCGAAATAGTTATAGTAATTTCTATATCATTCTGGGTTACCTCTAATGATATAGACTTTCCTTCGGGTGTATGCTTTCTGGCATTATCCAGTATATTTAATAAAACCTGTTGGATCCTATCGGGATCAATATTACCTATGATATTTACTGGGCATGAAGCAGAAAGTGTAATATTCTTTTCTTCCAGTACTGGAGCAATTCGTTCTTCAATCGTTTGGATTAATTGTCTAAAACGAACATTTTTTCGATTAATTACAAACTTATTTTCATCCATTCTAGCAAGGTCAAATAGATTTTTAACTAGAACTGTCAAATGCTCTGTTTCTTCCCGTATAATATCCAGATATTCTTTTCTTTCTTCATCTGTTATGTCTTGCTTATTTATAATATCCGCATATCCTTTTATATAAGTTAATGGCGTTCTAAGTTCATGAGAGATACTTGCCAAAAATTCATTTCTGTCATTTTTTAATCGTTCTAGATCACTAGATAACCTCATGATAGAACTAGCTAATTCTCCTAGTTCATCTTTTCGTTCCTTATGTAATTCCACTTTATTTTTTCCCTTGCTTAGTTGTTCTGTGGCTTCTTTCATTTTCATTAATGGTAACGTAATAAAACGAGAAAGAATAAAGACGGTAAAAATTGTTAGAACAATGGTGATTAGTCCAACTATGACAAATTGATCACTCAAATGATTAACCATATTTTTTACAATATTGGTATTAGCAAACATAAAGACATGCCCTTGATGTTCTTCATCAATAGTAATGGGACTGTCAACCGCTATATATTGTTTTTCCGTCCAACGATGTTCTACTACTTTTCCTACACTGGGTATATCCTTATAATCCGTATGATCAATTACTTCAAACATTTCTTTTTCAACAGGATCAGAACTAATGATGATGTTACCATTGGCATCAGTAATAATAACAGCAAATTCTGATTCTGATTCCATGATAGCAACATGCTCTAACGTTGATGAATCAAAGTTATTTTCCAAGACAGCACTATGTGTATTGGCACGAGCTAATAAACTATCCATCACTTCATCAATACGTTCATTTGCTATATTTGTATATAGAATAAAATAAACAAAAACCTCGATAATTAACATGAATACAAAGAATAATAATCCAATTTTCAAGGATAACCTATTAAACATAATTGACCTCTTTTACCAGTAAGTTATTGTATCAAGAATACCTATAACTAGAATAATAACTCCTGCAAGTTTTTGTACTAGTGACCCTATTTTTCTGCTTCTCTTTAATATAATGCCACTTGCCCCAAAATACCAAATAAGAAAAATAATTAATAAAAGTGGAAGTGAGGTTCCAATTCCAAATACGGAAGGTAATACAAATCCATATGATGTTTCTAATACAACTGGCATTAAGGTTAGTATAAATAATACAAACATAGTAGGGCAAAATGCTAACGTAAAACTCGCACCCATTAAAAAGCTTCCTAGATAACTATCTTTAAATTTAGTGGGTATTTTAAACATTTTTCCTGTTTTTCTCCAGCTAAATAAACCTATCATAAATAAACCAACCAGTATAAGTAATGGCCCAATTGCTTTTCTTAGAATTGGGAACATTTGTGTTAAAGTACTGTGTATTTCCTTTCCAAGTAACCAGATTACTAAACCAATTATTGAAAAAACAACTATTTTACCTAAAACAAATAGAAATATGTGTAACCAAGGAACTTTTTCGACTAATGATCTGTTCCCATAAATAGTCATTGCACTGATATTGCCTGTTAGCTGACAAGGAGCAACGGCGCCAATTAACCCAAGAAAAAATGCAAATAACAGCGGTATGTGTTCATATCCATATGCAATTTGTTGAAGTGGCCCATTTAGCATAATGCCTATTTCATTAAAAAGTTCGAACATATCAATTCACTCGCTTTGACTTTAATAGTTTTATCCACTAAATAACATATAAAAAATATGTCCATTTTTTGTGCAGATTTCAGCAAAAATTAATCTAAGGTAATATTAATAATGAGGATAAAGAATCTCAAAATATTGTTTAGGACAAAATTTTATCCATTTTTTTACTTTACATACATTAGGGGGGTATGGTATTATTTGGTGAAAGGATGTTTTCATAAAAACCTGTTTAATTTGTATATAGATATATTTTATCCATTGATACAAATATTGAAAATAGGGGAGATAAGAATATGGATAATAAAATAAAAATTGCTGTTAATGGGGGCATAGGGTTTGGTGCTAAACTCAATTCCAAACAACTTATGACGATCTCAAAATACATGGATGAGGAAGATGAACTGGAGTTAACCACCTTTCAACAACTCTATATAGAGATTCTAGAAGATGATAAAGACGAAGTAATTAAAGAATTTGAAAGTGTTGGTTTAAAATGTTATCCAGTTGGAAATTACGTAAAGAGCTTGAGAACCTGTAATTTTTGTAAAGGGGAAGAAAGGGAAGGGATGCCAGTGGCAAAAGAAATAAATCGCCGTATAGCAGGAAAACCTGTACCATTTACCCTAAAAGTTGCTTATACAGGTTGTATCATTGGCTGTGGTGAACCAATGTTAAGTGATATAGGTGTAATGAAGTATAAAGATCATTATAATTTATATGTTGGTGGTAAAGCGAAAGGAAAAGATGCTGAGGTTGGTTCTTTACTGAGGGAAAATTTAACACCAGAAGAATTATACGATATAGTGGAAAAAATCATTGCTGTATATGCTGAAAAGGGAAAAAAACGGGAGACATTCCATAAATTTCTAAAACGGATAGGTAAAGAACAATTAATAAGCTAATAATAGACCTTGGATAACAATTTACCATTTGTGAGTATGTAAACATCTAACATCCAAAAGAGTAAAATATTAAAAGATGTTGTCAAAAATGAAGTTTCTTTATTGACGAATATACTGTACGGGGGTATAGTAATTATATAAAAGAAAAGGAAGTGATTCATTTGGAAGAGAAATTCTTACATGATCACCCAAGTAAACCAAGAACGAAAGATGAAATACAGAAAGCGATTAATCGTTTGAAACGAATTGAGGGTCAAGTTCGTGGGATACAGAAAATGGTTGAAGATGATCGATATTGTGTAGATATTTTAGTCCAAATTAGTGCCATTCAATCTGCACTAAAAAATGTAGGATTTTCTATCACAGAAAGACACATCAACCATTGTGTTAGCGATGCTATTAAACAAGGTGAAGGAAAGGAAACTATTGAGGAATTAATGACTGTCATGAAGCAATTTTCCAAGTAAGGAGGGAATTATTATGAGTGAAACAAATCATACAACACTTGGTGTAACAGGGATGACCTGTGCAGCCTGTTCTAATCGTGTTGAAAAGGTTTTGAATAAAATGGATGGGGTCAAGGCTCAAGTTAATTTAACAACAGAAAAGGCATCGATAGATTATGATCCAGAGAAAACCTCTATTGAAGACATATCTAAAAAAATAGAGAATGTTGGTTATGGTGTTCTAACGGAGAAAACAGACCTTGATGTCTTTGGAATGACTTGTGCAGCTTGCTCTACCCGTATTGAAAAAGTATTGAACAAACAAGATGGAGTAAAACATGCAACTGTTAATCTAACGACAGAAAGTGCAACGATTGAATATAATCCGGGGTTAGTTGATGTAAAATCATTGATTGATAAAATCAAAAATGTTGGCTATGATGCTAAACCAAAGGCAGAAGCGAAAGAAAAACAAACTTATAAAGAAAAACAACTAAAAAATATGAAGACGAAATTAATTATTTCAGTCTTACTATCTGCACCATTATTATTAACAATGCTTGTCCATTTATTTGGGATGAGTATACCAGATATCTTCATGAACCCGTGGTTCCAATTTGTTTTGGCGACACCAGTTCAATTCATCATTGGATGGCAATTTTATGAAGGTGCATATAAGAACCTACGTAATGGTGGGGCAAACATGGATGTACTTGTTGCTTTAGGTACAAGTGCGGCTTATTTCTATAGTTTATACGAAGCATTTAAGACTATTGGCAATCCAGAATATATGCCACATTTATACTTTGAAACGAGTGCTGTTTTGATTACGTTAATTTTGTTTGGTAAATATTTAGAAACGAGAGCGAAAAGTCAAACAACAAATGCTTTATCCAAATTGCTTAATTTACAAGCAAAAGAAGCTCGTGTAATTAGAGATGGTAAAGAATTAATGATTCCTGTAGAAGAAGTTGTCGTTGGAGATTGCTTAATTGTCAAACCGGGAGAAAAGATACCGGTAGATGGTATGGTTGTCAAAGGTAGAACTTCGGTAGATGAATCCATGCTTACAGGAGAATCAATTCCAATTGAAAAGGGTTCAGGAGCAAAATTAATTGGATCTACTATTAATAAAAATGGTTCCATTGAAATGGAAGCAACAAAAGTAGGAAAAGATACAGCATTGGCATCTATTGTTAAGGTTGTTGAAGAAGCTCAAGGATCAAAGGCTCCAATACAACGATTAGCTGACGTTATTTCAGGTTATTTCGTTCCGATAGTCGTCGGTATTGCTATCTTAACCTTTATTATATGGATTACTTTAGTTCAACCCGGACAAATGGAATCTGCTTTAGTTGCGTCGATTGCTGTACTTGTTATCGCTTGTCCATGTGCTTTAGGACTCGCAACCCCAACGTCCATTATGGTTGGAACAGGAAAGGCTGCAGAAAGTGGGATTTTATTCAAAGGTGGAGAACACCTAGAGGGTACACATAAATTAGAAGCAATTGTACTTGATAAGACAGGTACAATTACAAAAGGGAAACCGGAAGTAACTGATTTTTCAGGTGATGAGGAAGCATTACAATTATTAGCTAGTGCGGAAAAAGGGTCCGAACATCCACTTGCAGAAGCAATTGTTGCATATGCTACAGAGAATAATATCGACTTTTTAGATGTAGAACATTTCGAGGCAGTACCGGGTCATGGTATTGAAGCAACAATTTCTGGAAAAAACATTCTTGTTGGTAATAGAAAGCTAATGAAAGATCATCAAGTGGATATAGCAGGTTATGAAGAAAAATTGGTGCAATATGAAATAGATGGTAAAACAGCCATGTTAATTGCCATTGATGGTGAGTACCGGGGAACAGTTGCTGTTGCAGATACTATAAAAGAAACGGCTCCAGAAGCTATTAAGCAATTAAAAGACTTAGGAATAGAAGTGTTTATGCTAACAGGTGATAATGAAAGGACAGCGAAAGCAATTGCAAAACAAGTTGGTATCGACCAAGTAATTGCTGAAGTATTACCTGAAGAAAAAGCAGCTAAAGTAAAAGAAATTCAAGAACAAGGCAAGAAAGTTGCAATGGTTGGAGATGGTGTAAACGATGCACCTGCACTTGTTACGGCAGATATTGGAATTGCTATTGGAACTGGTACAGAGGTGGCTATTGAAGCTGCTGATGTTACGATTCTTGGTGGTGAGCTATTGCTTATACCGAAAGCAATTAAAATCAGTCATGCAACGATTCGAAATATCCGTCAGAACCTTTTCTGGGCATTCGGATATAATACAGCCGGAATACCAATTGCTGCAATTGGATTACTTGCACCGTGGATTGCTGGTGCAGCAATGGCGTTAAGTTCAGTAAGTGTTGTTACTAACTCACTTCGTCTTAAACGAGTGAAAATATAAAAATCTAATTTAAAGGAGGTGAAAAGGTTATGGAACAGAAAACATTAGAAGTTCAAGGCATGTCATGTGGTCACTGCAAAATGTCAGTTGAAGGTGCATTGAAAAAATTAGAAGGCGTATCAGCAGCTGAGGTTAATTTAGAAGCTGGTAAAGTAGATGTTACTTTTGATGAGTCAAAGGTAAACGTTGATGCCATGAAAGAAGCAATTGAAGAACAAGGCTATGATGTTGCCTAAATATATGAAAAGGCTGGTCTTTCACAGAGAAGACCAGCCTTTTCATATACATTTCATGAGGTGTAAGGGTAGTTTTATATTTGGATGGAATAATGTTAGTTTCACTAAGGAAACCAATATGTTAATCCTTAGAAATTAGATAGTGTTAAAGAACAAACTTTACCAACACAGACATCAACGTAAAAATTAATAAAAAACCAACAATAAAGATTGTAATCCAAAGAGCGTTCCCTTTCTCTTGAAGATTTTTATACTCTTTATAAGTGAGTTCTCCTTTTGCAAATCTTAACCCATTGTCATTCGGTTCAATAGAATAATGCTTTCCTTCTATGTCTTCCAAAATGACCTTTGTAATTAAAGTGGACTTATTCCCCATTTCCGTTTCAAGACTTACCCAATCACTTAAATTACTTTGGACCTTAAAACAGTTGCCGCCTGCGAAGTCAATCCTAATTAATTTGTATAAGGAGCTATCCCATATCTTTTTGGACATTTCATGAGTTTGTTGTTCAATAAAACTATAGGAAAAACACAAAACATCTCACCTCTACTCCACTTTTTCCCTAAAACAAAAAAGTTATTTAGATACAAATTTACTATTATTATATCATATGAAAATATTTTAAACTGTTAATTAAAATTCTAATATTTATATTTTTAGTGGAATTTTTGTAAGACGACAGTAGATGATTTCAAGGATACCTTAATAATAATAATCATTAAAACACCCTCAGCTTTAACCAATGTCATAGAGCGAATTGTCAATGGAATAGAGAGGGGCTGTACGTAATCCAAAACAATTCCGTACAGCCCTTCTTAATGTTTACTCCGTAAAATTAGTATACTTCTACCTGCCCCATCATACCGTTATCTTCATGCTCTAGAATATGGCAATGGTACATATAGATTCCCTCTTCCGGAAAGGTGACGAGCAGTCTGACTCGTTCGCCCGGTTCAATAAGAACACTATCTTTCAGACCTTGTTCATTCGGAGCTGGTTCCCTTCCATCACGCGATATGATTTTGAACTGAGTACCATGAATATGGAATGGATGTATCATTCCCCCCATTTCGTCTGGCTTGTTATAAACTTCCCAAACTTCCGGGACTCCTTTCTTTTGCCGTAAGTCAATCCGGTCAGGATCGAATTTCTTGCCGTTAATGGTGACCTTATCCATCATTCCAAACAATTCGATTTCCTTGGTAACCGGCAAGGATTTCTCTTCTTCTGTAAGGAAGGTAGTGTTGTCTGGCCAAGATATGGATTCCTTCTTTTTCATTTCGCCATCATATTCCAAATCAAAGGGCAATAGGGCATTACCTTCCTCATCAGTGATGGCAATTGGCTCATCGGATTCCATCGCAGAAAAGTCAATTAGGATTTCTGCACGTTCCGATGGGGATAAAGTAATCTCATCTGTTTCAACTGGCTCACGCAATAACCCGCCATCCGAAGCAATTTGGGTGAATGAGGCATCGTTGCTTAAACGGAACGTGTAATTTCGGGCATTCGCACCGTTAAGGATTCGAAAACGCATCAGCGGTTTTGTCACAGTCAGTTTCGGATTGACCGTACCGTTAACGAGCGATACATCCCCGATTGTTCCATCGTTGTTCATCAGATTCTTATAATCCAGTTGCTTATTTTCGTCAAAGAGACGATCCTGAAAAATGAGAGGGATATCATCTACACCATAAGTATGAGGCAAAGCAGGAGCTTCTTCATCCGTCTCCTCCACATAGAGCATTCCTGCAAGCCCTTTGAACACTTGTTCAGCAGTCGTTTCATGTGGATGTGGGTGATACCATAATGTCGCTGCCGGCTGATCTGCTTTTAAGGTGACGACTTTACTTTCACCCGGCTGGATTACATCACTCGGACCACCATCTTCACTTCCCGGCACTTCAAGACCGTGCCAGTGAAATGTTGTTGGTTCATTTAACTCATTCCTGACTTTCACTTTTACGGTCTCCCCCTCTTTAAGCTGTAAAGTCGGCCCCAACAAATTTCCATTATATCCGTAAGTATTGGTTAGAGAGCCATCAAAGAATTGCGTCGTGCCTTCTTGTGCGACCACCTCATAATCGAAGTCTGAGTCCTTCTGTTTTTCTAACAGGGGTGGTATTACCAACTCCTGAGTTCCTTTGGAGGCTTGAAGAAGGGGGATATTATCATGGTCCATGTGTTCTTCCATACCTTCCATGTCCCCGTGGTTCATATCCATATTTTCTTCATGTTGCATTTCTTCAGATTCCATAGTTTGTTCTCCAGATTGTTGTTCTGTTGTAACGTTTGTGCAACCCGTCAATATTAGCAACAAGCCTGCACCTGCCAATATAATTTTTTTCATTTGGTCGCTCCTTTATTCGTTCATTCTTTGCATTTAGACTTCAGATGTGTTATTTAGTTGTAATCACTACGAGTGAGAAAACAACCTTTAATACATTTTCCTCCCTCCCTTACCATTCACAATTATCATATCGAACAAATATCGAGAAATAATGCATAATTGGAGTAAAAACTAATCACTATTTAATTTAGATGTTGAGTATAAAAAGGATTATTCTACTGAAATGTCATTGATATTCAATGACTGTATTTTTCATAACCTTTTGTATCCACTTGGAAAAGGGATGAAGATTTATTTTAGAAATCGTAATTCATATTTTGCGAAGTCTGCATATAATCTGCAAATTTACTGGTTAGAATATAGGCAAGCTTTATTTTATTAGGAGGGATTATTTAAATGCAAAGTAGAAAAATCATAATAGGGATAATTACTATATTCACAGTACTTATCTTATCTGCATGTGCAGGGGCAAATGAAGAGGAGAATACAGAAAACGAGTCTAATTCGGAAGAAAATGTGGAATCCAATAATGATGAAATGGATATGGAAGAATCTGATACCAACGAAGATGAGGGCATGGATCATTCTGGTATGAACCATTCAAGCAATGGCGAAGTTCCCGAAGGCTTACAAGAAGCGGATAACCCTACTTATCAGGTTGGTAGCCAAGCAATAATTGAATCTGATCATATGTCGGGTATGAATGGTGCTGAGGCGACAATTGTTGGCGCATATGACACTATGGTATATACTGTTTCCTACACACCAACAACTGGTGGAGAACCAATAGAAAATCATAAATGGGTTATCCATGAAGAGATTGAAGAAGCAGGGGATGAACCTTTTGAACCGGGAACTGAAGTAACCCTTAACGCTGATCACATGGAGGGTATGGACGGAGCAACTGCAGTTATTGATTCCGCCGAAGAAACAACGGTTTATATGGTTGATTTTATAAATACTGATACTGGTGAAGAAGTGAAGAACCACAAATGGGTAACGGAAAGTGAATTATCACCAGTAGAATAATTTTTGAAATTAGGGACTTATCCGTAAATCGGGTAAGTTCTTTTTGTAGTAGTTGAATTATAAGAGATATTTATTATTATTATTCACATATCTAAGAAATGATTCAGTTGGTTTCGTGGCCTATACCTTTATGCTTAATTATTGTTCTATCGTTCTCAACATTCTTTTGAGTACCCCCATTAATACGGCAACGCATCTTTTGAAATTCACCACCGATTACCTAGACTAGACCAGCAATAATTATACTTGCTAGTGGGATCAGTCTAAGTTCGTCAAGTATATATACGGTATCATTCATATTCTACTAATTCATCATAAAATTTTTCAGGTGGATTACTAGGAAAAATTCTTTTGGCATACTCTAGTCCACCGTCAATCGCCACCTTTTTGCATGAACATTGTTGAAAATCATATATTTGTCTTGATTCAATAATATCTCCGCAGCATTTACAACGAATTCTATTTCTTTTTATCCTTTTATTCATGTTACTGTCTCCTTCTATTTTATCTTTTAGAATTCTATATGATTATAATTTATGTAGTTATTAAATGACAATAGATTGACTGGAAAAGAGTGAAACAGAATCAATATAACTGGATTTCAATGCACTATGTTCTTAGAACAACATAAAGTCATTAAGAGAATTGTTTTTATCATAAAAAAGGCTGCCCAAAGAGCCGTTAAGTTCCGCATGGCAACTAATTTACCGATAATTTTACTTTCGATAAGTAATATGAATTTGGTGCAGGGTTATACTTAACTTGGCAGGATTTTTTAACAGGACACTAGATTAATGTGTAGAATCTTAGAATTCAAGGTGTAGGAACAAAAGTAGTATGAAAATCCAGAAATCAAAATAGAAGAATTATAACCACTAAGTTTTGGTTAGGTGTTGTCAGTTATTGATTTTTTATTTTGTTGAAGGGTGGATTTAATAAAGGAGATAATGACATGAAATTTATTTACTTTAACGATACTGGTAGAAAGGTGAGCATACATCCTGCTACTTTTTTACATGGTTGTACTGGCTCAAGTGAACCAATCAAACATCTAGAACAAAGATTATTTGAATTACCAGCAGATACATTTCCTTGGGTGAAGATGTGGGATTATGGTGAAAGCGGATTAAGCATATTAGTTTCACCTATGAAGGAAACTAAATAAAATATGGCTTATAGATGAATCAACAATGAGGTCAATTAAGGGTATGTAACGTTAATTGTTATTTTAAAGATTGGCTGTCCAAAGAGTCAATTACGTTCTGTTTGGACAGCCAAAATACTACTCCGCTTTAATTTAAATTAGAGGGGTAAATTATCATCGAATTCTTCTTCGAGTGGAAAATGTAGTTCAATATCATCTTTATTTTCTTTATGAATTTCATTTCCATTGATTTTAAACAACCAACTAAATTCATTTATATTTCTTTCCTCATTTCTTAAATCATCTAATAGTAGTACCAATATATTTTTGATCTTTCTTAGGTTTCGGTCATTACTATTCTTGTTTAATAGTTTAAATATACCATTGAAATGCTTGATGACCTTATTAATTATTGCTCTAAATTCCTCTATGCTATTTGCAAAATATATCAGGAATGGTAAGTCAAATATAAGGTCATTCTCAATTAATTCATTTTCTTTGTTACTACTTATATTTGCCAATCTTAACCAATGTTTTTTAAATAGAATGATTCTATTAAAAATATGCTCATAATTTTGCACTGATTTAATAAAGTTAATTTCTACTATATCTCTTTTATAATTAACTAATCCATCGTGAATTATATTTAAACAATCCTTATATTTAATATTAAAATGTGGAATCAAGAATAGGACTTCATCTTCAGTCTGATTATGGTCTTGGTATATTATCAACTCAAATTGTTGGAGTACATAACCTTGATAAAAATATTTGAAAATCCATCGGTGAAAATTAATAAGGTCATCTGTCCATGCAATATAGCTATTTGATTCATTTTCAAAGTATTCGTAGTTAAACGGTTCGTCAATTGGACAATCGTACCAAGTTACATCTACACAATTATATTTATTTTTTTCCTCTTCCATAGTAAAAACAGCTCTAAATGATAGCATTTATTAAACCTCCTAAGATAATTTTAAGTATTATACTCTATTAAAAAAGCTATTCGAATAGCTAACTATAATTTTTTTATTTTAATTTTAATTTTTTATTTAAAAATAAGGTCTAAATGTACTCTAAATTGTATATTTAGACCTTATTTTCATGTGTGAATAAAAACAAAAACACCTTACTTTAATCCAAATAAGGCCCTAAACAGACCGTTTATGTCCGTAAAACGACCTGATATGGAAAAGGTGAATAGTTAAATGTTCTATATGGCAATAATAACTATTAATCTATTAAATTTATGGGGTGTAATAGAATGATAGAAATATATTTAGATTCTAGAAGTGATTTATACAGTATTGAACCAATTGGTTTGCAAACTGAGTTAGTTGAAAGCCTGAGCAGTTATTTAATTAGGGTAGCATATGAACACAACCTCTCTGTTGGTCATTTATTCAATAAAAAGATTTTTCCTGAAATGAATAAGAGTTATTTAGAACGGGCTTCAGCTTATGGAGGGAACCGCTTTTATGAAAAGGCAAAAACTCTAAATGGATACATGGAAATTGCTGTTGAACTTGCATGGACAGTTGAAAAGTTAACATCCAGAGATGACCTAATTAATTTAACCTTGTACAACCTAAAAGAATTCATTCCATTGAGAAATTTATTGAAGGATACACTCACTTGGTGTCCTGACTGTATTAGAACTTGGGAGAAGGATGGAGAGGTTATATATTATCCGCTGATATGGCATTTAAAACCTGTAGAGATTTGCAAAAAACATAGTCGTTTTTTAATTGATAGATGTCCTATATGTAAAAAGAAAGTTGATATCATACGCAGGCAAATGGTTCCCGGCTATTGTCCAAATTGTTCCTCTATATTAGCCCAAGAAAGTGAAAGCAAAAGGATCAATCTAGAAAAATTTAGGTGGGAACTTTATGTTTATGAAAATGTGAAGGATATTTTATCAATAAACCATAACAAGATAGATGTTCAAAGTTTTAAGCATACATTTATAAACAAATTGAAAGTAATAAATGAAGAACGTTTTTCAAATAATGTTGCGGGTTTTTCAAGACACCTAAGTATCCCAAAAAGCACTCTCCGATATTGGCTATATGGTCAAAACTTTCCTTCTTTAGATAACATACTTAAAATATGTTTTAAATTAAATAAAGAAATTTTAGATTTCCTCTTAGAATCTCAAAAACTAGATGTTAATATATTTCAAATTAATGACAAGCGGGTCATTAATAATAAAACAAAACAAACTCGAAAACCACTTAATTATGATGTGATTGAGAAAAAACTGATTGAACATTTAAGTACAGATACTCCAATATCGATGAATTCAGTTGCAAAAGTAATTGGTCGGGATAAGAGAGTATTGTACAGAAATTTTCCGGATCTTTGTAAACAAATATCGAGGAGATATTACGACTATATAAAAGAAAAGTCAGAGCTAAGGATTAAAAGGTTAAAAGAACAAATTAATCTAGCCTTTAATGAGTTGAAAAATGAAGGATTATATCCTAGTCGTAGAAAAATTGAAGAAAAGATTAATAAAAATGGGGTTTTAAAAGAAAAGGTTTTACAAGATTATTGGAAATTTTTATTAGTGCAAAGTGGTTATGAGTATAAGAATAGGAGGACATATTTAAATGATGAGTTCAAGTGAGTTTGAAGAATGGGCAGCAAGAATGGACTTAACGGAAGAGGCAAAGAAGGAAATTCAACGGATAAGACAGTCCCCTCCAGCAAGACGGGTTGGGGGAGGTAGAAATAACGTTAGCGGAAGGTATAGTAGTAAAAAGATGGGGGTTACCATTCAATTTGAGAGCCATAAGGTTGAATTACCAGCTATCTATATGATGGAATTTAATGATGATGTATTGGAGTATTATGATCAACCACCCAAAATAAAAATGAATTATTTTCAAAGTAAGAAAGACAAAAATAGAAAAATGGCTTATTGGTATACAGCAGATTTTTTTGTAATCGAAAAGAAAAGAGCTTATTGGGTAGAGTGCAAGACAGAAGAACATCTTATTAAGAAGTCTCAGGAAAAACCAGATAGATATTTTAGAGATAATGGAAGATGGGAATTCGCACTCGGAAAAAATTATGCAATACAGTTTGGTTTGGATTTTCTTGTACGTTCGTCATCTGAGATTAATTGGATACTTCAACGTAACCTTGAATTTCTGGAAGATTATATTACCAATGGGCATATACCCGAAGATCAAATTATTGCAAAGATTAAGGAGGCAGTAATATCAGCGCCCGGTATAACCATACTAGAGCTTATTCAAAATGCAGATGAACAATTTACCTCTGATGATATATATGACTTAATAGCAAATAACATCATCTATATTGATTTGTACAACGATTTAATAACCGAACCAGAGAGTGTAAAGGTATATCTAAATAAAGAACAGCATAAGGGTTTTTCGATAATTGAAAAATCAAGTAGAAAAAGAATTTCACCTAAGATGATTGAAATAAAAAACGGGAACAGTATTTTATGGGGAGATAGTGCTTGGACTATCTTAAATTACGACAGTGGCAATAAAAAAGTGTTTTTATATTCAAAAAGTACAAATGAACATGCTGAATTACCAATCCACTTGTTTGAATCATATATATCAGAAGGTTATATAAAGGCTGTGGAAAGTAATAACAATAAAGAAAGTAATAAATTAAACAAGATGATTGCAGAAGCTAGTGAAAAGGACTTAGAAGAGGCAAATAAGAAATATGAAATTGTTACAAAATATCTAAACGGAGAAAATGTTCATTTAAATGTTACTGGAAGAAGTCTCAGAAATTGGGTAAAAAAATACAATGATGCAGAAGAATTATATGGAAATGGTTTTGTCGGACTTCTTCCCAGAACAAAAAAAAAAGGAAATAAAAATTCAAAATTGCCACCGGAAACGGAAAAAGTAATGAATGATGTAATTGATCAAAGTTATAAAAACATTAAGTCTAAAACAGCGAAACAAGTTTATCGTGAATTGTTAGTTAAATGTGAAGAACTTAATATTGATCCACCATCATACCAAACAGTGTGTACTGCGATCAATAATCTTTCTAAATATGAAGTAGAAGAATCTAGAAAAGGAAGAAGAGCAGCATATAAGTTTGAGGAATTTTATACTGAATTAGAATTTACTACTCCGAGGCATGGGGAGCGTATTTTCGAACTGGCGCATATTGATCATACTGAGCTAGATATTGAACTAAAACTTACTAGTCATAAGACCATGAGACCGTGGCTTACCGTGATGATTGATGCCTTTTCTAGAAGGGTCCTTGCCTTTTATCTAACATTTGAACCACCTTCATACCGGAGTTGCATGATGATTATTAGGGAATGTGTAAAGAATTATAACCGACTACCTAACTTCCTTGTTTTGGATGGGGGAAAAGAATTTCATAGTGTATATTTTGAGTCTTTACTGGCCTTTTATGGTGTTCACAAGAAACAGAGACCTGCTGCAAAATCAAGATATGGAAATGATGTGGAAAGATTATTCGGCATAGCTAATAAATTGTTTATTCATAACCTTGCTGGAAACACACAATTAACAAAAAATGTAAGACAAGTTACTAAATCAGTAAATCCGAAAAACCATGCAATTTGGACACTAGAAACTTTAAATGAAGCCCTTGAGAACTGGTTTAATATAGTTTATGACAATAAAATAAATCCATCGCTTCATCAAAGTCCTAAAGAATCATATGAAGAATCAATTAATGTTTCTGGAAGTCGCCCGAATACCTATATTTCTTATGATGATACTTTTATTTTAATGACATTACCATCTCCAAAAGGAAAAACTAGAAAGGTACATCCGGGTAAAGGTATTAAATTATCATATTCATATTATTGGTGTGACCAATTCAGAAATCCAAAAATTGAAAATTCCCAAGTTGAAGTAAAATATGATCCTTTCAATATTGGAATTGCATATGCATATGTAGGAGATCAATGGGTAGAATGCCAATCTGAAGGTTACAAATATTTATATGGTAAAAGTGAAAAACAAATGAAAATTATTACAGAAGAAATCAGGCAAAAGAATAAATTATATTCACAAAACAATACAGTGACAGCAAAAATGATTGCACAATATATTATAGACTCTGAATTAAAAGAAGAAGAATTAATAAACGAAAATTTATCTTCCACAAAACCAGAATTAGAGGTTTTTGATAGCAAAGATGGTTCAAATGATAAAAACGCAGATGATGATAATTCAAATAAAACAGATGATATTTATGATGATGACGATCTTGAGATATTTGGGGAGTTGATATAGGTGACAAAAAAACAAAGGTTATTTGGAGAAGAGCTTTTATCAAAATCTAAGAAAGAACGTGAAAGTTTTTTTAATGATTTTACTGTAAGTCATACAAAAATGAAACAGGTTTCAGATGAATTAAAAAATGAAATTTATAAAGGCTCACAAAACATCATTATGGTCGTTGGCCCATCAGGGGTAGGAAAATCCAGACTTTTTACTGCAACAGTGTTATCAGTTCTCAGAGACATGAAAGAAGAAACCGAGAAAGATAGAAGCATTATCCCTATCTCCGGTATTGAGCTTCCAAATCCGGATTTAGGGAAGTTCAACTGGAAAGATTTCTATTATAGGGTACTTTCGTCATTAAGAGATCCATTAATTGATTATAAGATTGATGTTACTGATATTGAAAAGAAAAATAGGAAGGGTAAGAAAAGTAACAAAAAAAACCCTCTTAATGCAAACACTGCTCCAGAGTTACGTAGATCAATAGAAAGTGCATTTTTTAACAGGAAAACAAAAGCACTTCTGATTGATGAAGCACAGCACTTTTTTAAAATAAATTCAGAAAAAAGGGGGAGCAGTGAACAAAACCAGAGGCAATTTAATTCCATTAAATCATTAGCAAACATGAGTACCACTAAAATTGTTTTATTTGGAACTTATGATTTAAATGCGGTTTTCAATTTAGATGGTCAGTTGTCTAGAAGGGTTAAGGAAATTCACTTTCCGAGATATGATTATACCAATGCTAACGATAGAAAGTCCTTCCAAGCTTTATTATTAACCTTCCAGAAATTGTTACCTGTGGAGAAGGAGCCTGATCTAAGGAAATACTCAGAATATATATATGAGAATTCCATTGGGTGTGCGGGTATTTTAAAGAATTGGTTGCAAAGATGCCTTTCAGATGCTCTAGAAAAAGAAGAGATGACTATTACCTATCAAAATTTGAAAAGAAATGCTTTACAAACAAAAAAACTTTTAACATTAGCAAACGAGGCAATTACTGGAGAATATTATTTCAGTGATAATAAAAAAGATAAAAAAGAGCTTCAAACTTTGCTTGGAATTAAAAAAGAGAAAGATAATGAAAAACCAAAAAGAAAGAATAATCCAAAGCCGGGAATTAGAAAACCAGAAAGGGATACTGTAGGGTTAGCCTAAGCTTAGGGGATATAAAATATTAAAGAAAAATTGGGTGGGTATTTCCTACTCAATTTTTTATTTCTTGGATTTACTTGTTAACGCATTATCATCATCGGGGGGAATCAGTAATGAATTTAATTTTAAGTAGTTTAACAGATGAGCGAGGGAAGGTTGAGAACTTTTTATCTACTAGAACAGATTTATATAATGTTGACCCAATAGGAATTGGAACATCTTATGTAGAAAGTCTATCAAGTTATATATCGAGAATAGCGGAAATTCACAATTTAGCGGTATCACCATTGCTGAGTAAAGTAATTGCACCTATGCTAAATATAAATTATTTAAAAGAACAACTTACCCAAGGAATAATCAAGGATACCTCACATTTTATTAATGAGAATAGTCCCGTTACGATAGAGTATTGTAATACATTGGAAATACTAACTGGTAGACATGATCTACGTAGTTTGACTATGTTAAATTGGCAGGGTGTTTTTTCAAAAAAACTCTTTAGTAGATATAGAAAATGGTGTCCGATATGCTTAAATAAAATGAAATCTAACTCAAAAATTATATATGAACCGCTAATTTGGTATATTTCTGATATAAAAAAATGCGAAGTACATGAAGTAGTACTGCAAGACCAGTGTCCGAATTGTAACAGAAATTTACCGTATTTGCATAAGGAACTAATGGTTGGCTATTGTCAATATTGCGGATCGTGGTTAGGAGATGAATTGGTAATTAATAAAGAAACTTTAACTGAGAAAGATATATTTATTTTTCAAAATTATAAAGAATTACTTGCAAATTCATCAAAGCAACCAATTTACCCAACAAGAACTTTTATTTCAAATTTTTTAAACAGATTAATGAAGAAATTGGATATTAAAAGTGTAGCGAAGTTGGCAAATATTCTAGGATTAAATTCAGCAACGGTCAATTCATGGGTAAAAGGAAGAAGACACCCTTCAAGTGAAAGTCTTTTAAAAATTGCTCGAAAAATCGGGTTAACTATTTATGAGATGATTTATGACAATAATAAAAAGCTAGTGCTTGAAATAAAAAAAGATAGCTATCTTCAACAGCAGAAATCTATCTCAATAAGTGAAATTGAAGATAGTCTAAAGAAAGAGGTCAATTCAAAAGAGCCAAAAAGTCTAAATAGAATTTCCAAAGAGTATGGTTTTTATGAATCCACCGCCAAAAGGAACTTTCCAATTTTATGTGAAAAGGTAACAAAAAACTTTAATTCTTATAAAGAACAAAAAGTAAAAAAAAGAAGAATCGAGATTGAAGAAAAATTAATAGATTGTCTAAGTAAAGAAACTCCTATAAGTTTGAATCAGTTTTCAAAAGATAATGGCATAACTTTAAAAACCGCAAAAACAGTTTCCCCTAATTTATGTAAAAAGGTGGTTAAACGATATGAGGAGTATATTCATGAATTGAAAAGGAAGAGAGTTCAAATTATAAAAAGAGAAATTATAGAAATTGTAAATACATTACATCAAAAAGGAATTTATCCAAGTTCAAATAAGGTACAAGAGAATCTTGAAAATAAACATTTATTTAGAAAAGAATGGGTAAAAAGGGCTTGGAAGGAGACTTTGGAAAGTTTAGGATATAAGTGAATATTTAATTCTACAATTGTTAATCTAAAATTGAGTGTAAAAGGGTTCTGAAATTAAATAAACCATATAGTTTCCTAAAATAGAAATGTAAAGCATATAATTTCCTAAAATAAAATTGTAAAGCATAAAGCTTCCTAAAAGTAGAAAAAAGAGATTATTACTCGATTGTATTTGAATGGTAGTAGTCTTTTGGTTTAATAAGTCTTATAAAAAGAGCTGAGATACCTTGTGGCTCTAGGGTTGGAAGCTATATGCTTTATTGCTAGGAAATTATATGCTTTACGTCACAGTTTTTGTGACAGGAACCATAAAATTTCCGTTTGGAAGTTTTATGGTTCCTTTTATTTTAGGAAATTTTATGGTTCATTTTTGTAATTTAAAGTCAAGCGATGAATTTATAACAAACATTAAGCTAGATAAATTAATTAACCTTTTCATTATTTTGCCATAATCCTTTTTGTTTTATATCGAATCTCCAGAAACATCCCTGTAAATCAACAAATATTTCCATAAAACGATATAATATATAAAAAGGAATATTTGGAAGAAGGGAAAGTTACGTCTACAATTAAATCACCATATTTCTCAAGAGTGAAAATAAAAAAATATAAAAATTTTAGGAACCTTAAAGATACAGATGTTAATTTAAGTCATAAGCAGGTTATTATTGGTAAAATAATCTTGGTAAAACTAATTTTATAAAGACAATTCAACTTATTTTGGACCCAAAACTTTCTGATGATGATCGTTATTAAAATGAATCTGATTTTTATGGTGGATTAGAGGATTCAATACTAATAGTGAAGTAATAGAAATAATGATAGAAATACAAGGATTTTAACATAATAAATCGGTTGTATCCATGCTGTCTGATGCAACAATTGTTGCTAATCCTACAACTTTACGCTTAACATATCAATTCTATCCAATTCCTAATACTAATAAATATATGTATACAATTTTTCAGGGCGATCATTCAGAAATACAATTTTCTCATAATCACAGGAAGTTTTTAAATATTAAAGTTATTAATGGTATACGTGACGTAGAAAACGAAATGAAGAATACAGGAAAATCACCTATAAATAAATTATTAAGACAGTTTGAAATTGATAAAGAGGGACTTGAGGAAATTGCAAAAATTAAAATAACAGTACATTAGGATGACTAGATATGGTTTAAGAAGATTCAACTCAAAACCTTCTATGTTCCGGGGTGAGTTATATTAAAATGAACATATTAAATAATATGTTTTAAAATGAGATCAATGGAACGTAGCTATAAAAACTATAATGATAATCTATTATAAACGAGTTTTGGGGGAGAAGTTTTGGATGTGCAAACTGTTTTTCAAAAGATTACTGAAGTCACAAATATGAATCCTTTAGAAGTCACAGTTTGGTTGATAATTGTAGCTTTATTTGTTTGGTTGTATAAGGAATTTAAAGTACAATATCAAAAAAAGAAAGACTTAAAAACTGCTAAAACTGATATATTTATGGAGAAGATAAGTAAGTCCTTATCTGTTGCCTATCAGTACAAATTAGACATTACTAAAGGGCAGGAATTCTTTGTAGCTGTAATTAATTCTTTTCCACTATTGGATTCATCTGATATTAAAGAAATTAAGGAGATTATAAATGATTCCTCCATACATGAAAAAGAAAAAATAGAAAAAATTTCAGAAAAACTATATCAACAACTTCTTTATTTAAGTGAGCAGAATAGGGAGCTTAACACTGTTAAGTCAGGATTGGATGTATTGGACTATGGTTTTACAAAGCTCAAGGATATTGTATTTCCGATAGGACAAGCTTTTTTTACTTTATTTGCAGCCCTGTTAAGTTTTATCATAATATCCATCGGTGAGAACATTTTACTTAGTTTTATAAGATATACAGCGATGCTGTTACTTCTCATATTAACTGTAGGTTTCCTTGATATCTTTTTAAAGAAAAAACTAAAGAAGAACAGCTTAATCTCTATTATTTTTATATTTATCTCTTTAATACTTTTAATCGTTCAATATAATCTGTTAGTGGTTATTATTTTTCTATTGATCTTTGTTGTCTCGTTAATATGCTTTTTAAAATTTGGTCTGAAATGGTAAGAGTTTGATAAATAAGTCTTAAAGTATGGTAATGGACCTTACTGGCAGATTTTATTAAAGTACATTAAAGCCTATCAAGATTAATTATTAAAAATAAAGGACTTAATATAAATTTCTATTTGAAGAATAGAGTTTTTTTAAGGGTGAGAGACATTTCATTATAAATTTCTTATTTAGAAATATTAAGGTTTGTTTTCTAATATATGATTTACTATAAGTATGGAGGTGTTAAAATGAAAACAGTTTTTCCAAAAGATATAGCAGATTCTATGAGAACTTGCATCTTATCTATATTTTGGCCTAAAAAAGATATTATTGATTTTTTTATTAATAATGGTTGTACAAAAAGTGACCTAAAAAATGTTAATGAAAGTTTAAAAAGATCTCAAATAATTGATATGGTTTTTGGAAATCTTAATAACCGTGTTGATGGTGGGATAGGTCAATTTAGAAGTATGCTTCAAGCTCTAGTTGTTTGGAATCATTTTGACCCGTATTTTTTTAAGACTTTAAAAAAGTTAGATGAAAGTGAAGCTAAAAGAAATATTAGCCATTTAAAACAGTTACAAGAAATAAGAGATTCAAAATTAAAGCAGCAAAGAGAACTCCGTGAGAGAAAGGATAAAGAAATTTACACTAAGAAAAATACATTAGAAGAGTTACATAATGAGTTTATAAATCTATATCAGGGTAAAAATACATCCGGTAATAGTGTGTCACTACAACAAAGGGGATATTTATTAGAAGATTTTTTAAGAAAACTGTCAATCCATGAATCTCTTATTATTTCTGATCCTATTAGGCTTAGGGGAGAACAGATTGATGGAACGATAAAGTATGATGGAGAAAATTATATTATGGAAGCGAAATGGCAAGACAATTTAACTGCATCTAATGCCCTTTATCAATTTGCATATAAAGTTGAAGGTAAATTATATGGGAGAGGAATATTTATTTCAATAAATGGATTTTCAAATGACTCTGTTGAGGCTTTAGTAAAGGGGAAGGCACTCAATACAATTTTAGTTGACGGAGCTGACATAATTCTTGTAGTAGAAGGTCTATTTAGTTTTAAAGAAATTCTTGACCGAAAAATTAAAGCAGCTCAAACAATGGGGAAGATTTACATTGATGTAAATACAATGAAGGATAAAATTAGTTAATGTAATTATGGTCATTTAAATTAAAAATATAAAAGCTCAAGACTGTTAAGCATTACGGCCAATAGAATATACCACCAATGTCATCTTTTTTACCAGTTTAACAATAGTATACTGATTTGGATTGCTACTCGCTTGTATCACTGTTTCACTAACGAACCCGTTCGTAAAAAGGGAAAATAGAGGTTAAACATAGAGCCAAAATTTTATATATGCAACTTTTTAGAAACCTGTAATAAAGAGTTTAATATCTTGAAAAGAAAAGAGAGATTTATATGAAATTAACTAAATTAGTTTTTAACAATTATCGCAGCTTTGGACAAACTGATACAACAATTGAAATTTCTGATTTAACCGCGTTTATTGGTCATAATAGTTCTGGGAAAACTACAGTATTAAGCGCACTTCAAAAGTTGTTTGGAAATTCCAAAATTACCAAATCTGATTTTCATATACCTCTAGATAAAACAGCAGATGAAATAGAAAAAAGTAATTTTTACATAGAGGCTTATTTTGAATTTTTTGATGGGGATAGTGAAGGATCAGAAGAGGATGATTACGGGATAGCTGCGTATTTTGAAAACTTTATGGTAGATCAACCGGGGGGCAATCCATATATCGCTATACGTTTAGATGCCAGTTACGAAAAAGGTAGTTCCCCTGAAGGGATAATAGATTATAAATACCATTATGTGGTGGATAAAGGCGAGGATGGCCAAAAACCAATGTCTGCATATGATAGAGCCAAAATACAAGTTATATATATTCCGGCTGTAAGAAACCCATCCGAACAGTTAAAAAATGCTTCTGGAACGATTTTGTGGAGAATTTTAAACCAAATTAATTGGAAAGAGTCAGATAAAGAAAGGATAAATGAAAAAATTGATGAGGTAGATAATGAGGTTGCTAAGCAATCTGGTATTACTATTGTAAAAAAAATAGTATCTTCTCAATGGAAAAACTATCATAATGACTCAAGATATAATGAAGCTAATATTAAATTTGGCAGTAGTGATCTGGACAATATCTTAAAGAAACTTGAGGTGGAATTCACACCTTCGCATACGGAAAAGGCATTTAAAGTAGATGATTTAGGAGATGGATTGAAATCTCTATTTTATCTTACTTTGATAGATTCACTATTAGAATTAGAAAATGAGGCTATAAAAGAAATAAAAAACAGAATTTCTGATGAAGAACGAGTATTAAATATTGATCCGCCGGCTTTAACGCTTATTTTAGTTGAAGAACCTGAAAATCATGTTAGCCCACACTTGCTGGGAAAAGTTGTAAAAAACTTGAGTAACATACGTTCTAAAAGTAATTCCCAAGTATTGATTACTTCCCATAGTCCTTCAATTATTAAACGTGTAGAACCAACGGAAATCCGTCATTTAAGAATCGAGAATGGGGCAACCATTGCTAAAGAGATTGTGCTACCTGAAAAACAAGACGAATCCTATAAATATGTAAAAGAAGCAATTAGAGCCTATCCAGAATTATATTTTTCATCATTAGTGGTATTAGGAGAAGGCGATAGTGAGGAAATATTGATGCCAAAATTTCTGAATTTATATATGGATGAATTGGACACCGTTGGCATATCAATGGTTCCTCTAGGTGGACGTCACGTTAATCACTTTTGGAGGCTATTAAGTCAGTTGAATATCCCTTTTATTACCCTGTTAGATTTAGATAGAGAAAGGGAAGGTGGGGGATGGGGAAGGATAAAGTATGCTATTAAGCAACTTATTAGTAATGGGATTAGCAAAAGTGAATTATTAACTGTCAAAGGCGGTAAAGTTTTGTCGGATGAAAAGTTGGATAATATGCATGAATGGAATCAGGCAGGTTATGAGTATATCGATGGCTGGATAAAAATGCTAGAACGCTATAATGTATATTTTTCCAAACCGTTAGATATTGACTTTTTAATGATTGAAAACTTTTTAGATGCTTATTTAGAAACCTTAGAGAAAAATGAAGGACCGCTCATCCGAATAGATGAAAGTGAGAAACAAAAAAGAATTCAAGAATTAGATGAACAAGAAAAGCAAACTTTAGCTTATCAAGAACGCATTGAAAGTGATATGAAGAGAGCCTTAAAGAAAAACGGTGGTGAAGGCAATACATATACTGAAAAACAAAAGGAATTAATGATATGGTATAGCTATTTCTTTCTAACCAGAGGAAAGCCAGTGACACATCTGCAAGCATTAAATTATATAGCTGATGATGTCTTACAAGAAAATATTCCTGATGTCTTTATAAATATAACTGATAAAGTTAAATTATTACTAGAAATAGAGGATGCATAGTATGGGGATTTCGATTAAAGAATGGAAACCAAGTGATGGATTAATACTTGAACCAGCTGCGTTAAATGCTGTAAAGGATTTAAATAATTCTTTAGTTGTTGCAGGACCGGGTGCTGGTAAGACCGAACTATTGGCTCAAAAAGCATCTTTTTTGTTAGAAACTAATAGCTGTGTTTATCCCAATAAAATTTTAGCCGTAAGTTTGAAAAAAGATGCAGCGGTAAATTTAAAGGATAGAATAAAATTAAGATTATCTAAAGATTTAGAGTCTAGATTTATATCTCAAACCTTCGATTCATTTGCAAAAAGTATATTGGATAGGTTTTTAAATGCGATACCTGATGAGTTTAGACCTGATCCAAATTACGGAATAGCTTTAAATCAGAATGAATTTGTTCGAGCTTTTTCAAAGTGTGGGGTTAACTTTAATAATAATAAAATTAAAAAACAGTATATTGATAATTTAACAAAAAGAAGATTAGAAAGTGTATCTGGTGTCTATAAAGATGTTTGGGATATATTACTTAAAGGTGATGGGGATATTAAGCCAACCTTGAGCTTTCAGATGATATCTGTTCTAGCAATCTATATTTTAGAAACTAATCCACTGATTTTAAAATCTTTAAGGAAAACTTATTCCCACGTTTTTTTAGATGAGTTTCAAGATACTACGCGTATACAATATGCATTAGTAAAAGTATGTTTTCATAACTCTGAAACATCAATCACAGCGGTAGGAGATAATAGGCAAAGAATAATGTTATGGGCGGGGGCAAAGCCAGATATATTTGATTCATATAAAAAAGATTTTAATTCAAAAGAATTTACGTTAGTTATGAATCATAGATCAGCCCCACGGCTATTGGAGATACAAAAAATAGTTAATAATTATTTACAGGAGATACCATTTTCACCTATAGCTAATCCGAAATGGACCGAGGACGAGGGAGTTGCAGAAATATGGTATTTTAAAGATTCAATTACAGAAACAGAGGATGTTGCTGAAAGAATAACGCAATTAATTCATCAGCAGCAAATTTCATATAGGGATATTTGTATAATAGTAAAGCAAAGTGTACAGCAATTTAGTGACGAAATTATTGAAGTACTTGAGAAAGTAAATATTCAGGCAAGAAATGAAGCAAAGTTTCAAGACCTATTAAAAGAAGATATGGTTTTGCTAATTCTTAATACATTGAAATCAGCTCTTAATGCTAGAGATAGTGATGCTTGGTCATTTATCTGGGAGGCAAAGATTTTCTTTGAGGGCAAATTAGGTACAGTTGATCCGATTATCATCGATAAATTGAGAAAACATCTTAAAACAATGTTGAGGATTGTAAAAACAAAATTAATGAAAGTAACTCAACAAGAAGATTTAGATGTTCTACTAAAAGAAATATTAGATTTTTATGATGTAAATAAGCTTAGTAAATATTATCCCCAATATTTACAAGGTAAATATATAAATAAATTACGCGAAGAGTTATCGAGTTATCTATATCAATATTATACATCAAGGAAAGATTGGTTGGCTGCAATCGATTCGTTTCAAGGTAATGATTCAATACCAATTATGACAATTCATAAAAGTAAGGGACTAGAATTTGATGTAGTATTTTTTGTGGGCTTTGATGACAATTCATTTTGGAGTTTTTCTCAACAAGAAGCCGAAGATAAATGCACGTTCTTTGTTGGTCTTTCCCGTTCAAAAAGGTACTTATATTTCACTTTCTCTGAAAACCGGTTTGGGAGAAGACGTACAAATTCTGATATCTCGATCTTATACCAAATGCTAGAAGAATCTGGTGTAGTGGAAGAGAAGTTTATAGGATTTGATTGATACGAGAGTTACAATAAAAAACTTAAAGATGGTAACTTCTGAAATATTTGTTGTATTTCTGCAAATTGTATGGAAATGTGAAGTTAGTATTATTTCGCAATAAGATATATTAGTTACACCTTTATAGAGAAACATGGAAGAGCATAGAGACCATAAAATTTCCTGAAGTAAAATAAATACCCATAAGGCTTTCTAAAGTACAAAATAAAGATAAATCGTCCTCAGTCTAAATTCAAAATAGCTTTGATAAAAATATACTTTTACATTTAAGACACTTCAAACCGTTGGCGCTGTATGGTTGGAAACCTTATGGGTAATGCTTAGGAAATTATATGGATTCTGTCACAGTTTTGTTTTAACTATTAAAGCATAAAAAATCTCTCATCAAAAAAATTTTATTTGTTAAAGCCTCTTCATCATACTTTCCCTTTTTCTCTATCCTTAAAAAGGGCCTACTATCTTCTATTGGAATATATACTACCTCCTGCTAATTCTTGAATGTATAGAAGAAGTTCTTGATCATTTCAACCTCTAGTACGTTACCGATACGATAGATTCACGCATATGAAATGAAAAAAGGTTTGACAATGTGGAAAGTATTATGCAATAATATACTTAATTAAAGATAACTTAATTAATAACGTTTTAATTCATGGAAATATATAATGGTTAAATCAACATAATAATAAAAAGAATGAACGGGAGATTTTAAAACGATGAAGACAGCAGGTATTCACCATATAACAGCAATCGTAGGTCATCCTCAGGAAAACGTAGATTTCTATGCAAGTGTATTAGGATTAAGATTAGTTAAAAAGACCGTTAACTTTGACGATCCGGGTACGTATCATCTTTATTTTGGGAATGATGGAGGAAAACCAGGTACGATTATTACTTTCTTCCCGTGGGCTAACGCGTATCAAGGGAAAATTGGGGGAGGACAAGTTGGGGTTACTACGTACATCATTCCACCTGGTTCCATGGATTTTTGGGAAAAGAGATTAGCCAAATTCAATATTGAATTCTATAAAACAGAACGATTCGGAGAAACTTATTTAGAATTTGCGGATGTTCATGGTTTGCAATTAGAGCTTGTTGAAAGAGAAAAAGGCGAAAAAAATAATTGGACAATTGGTGATGTTACACCAGATGTTGGAATTAAAGGTTTTGGTGGAGCGATATTGTTATCTACGAATCCAGAGAAAACAGGGGAAACCCTTGGGGAAGTAATGGGTCTTGATAAAGTAGGACAAGAAGGTGACCTTGTTCGATTTAAAGCTTACGGGGAAATTGGTAATATTATCGATATAAAACAAACCCCACTAGGACGTGGACAAATGGGAGTAGGTACGGTACATCATATTGCATGGCGTGCAGAAGATGACAAGGATCATTTGGATTGGCAGGAACATGTGGCTAATCATGGTTATGGCGTAACGGCGGTAAGGGATAGAAACTACTTTAATGCTATTTACTTTAGAGAACATGGCGAGATATTGTTTGAAATTGCAACAGACCCACCAGGATTTGCGCATGATGAATCGTATGAAACAATGGGTGAAGAATTGAAACTACCAGCACAATACGAACAATACCGCGGGCAATTGAATCAGTCTTTAATTCCAATTGAAATAAGAAATTTGGATAAATAAGGAGGGGTTTCCATGTTATCCTTTGACCCAATAAATAATACAGAGCGGGAAAATTACAAACTGTTAATCGGTAGTATTGTTCCAAGACCAATTGCGTTTGTTACAAGTGTGGCGGAGGACGGCACAGTAAACGGTGCGCCATTTAGTTATTTTAATGTCGTTACTTCAAATCCACCAATGATTTCCGTTTCTACCCAGCGGAAAAATGGGGAATTGAAAGATACATCGAGAAATATTTTCGCAAATAAAGAATTTGTCGTACACATCGTTGATGAAGAAAATGTAGAGAAAATAAATATTACAGCGGCATCTTTACCACCTGACGTAAGTGAAATTGAAAAAGCATGCTTAACACTTGTAGAAAGTGAGAAGGTTTCTGTTCCTGGAATAAAAGAAGCCAAGGTGCGATTTGAATGCACCTTGGAGCACTCTGTAGAATTAGGTGATAATGACCAGGTTGGAGCAGACTTACTTATTGGTAAAGTAGTTAGGTATCACATCGATGAGGAAATATACGAAAGTGGAAGAATAAACCATGAAAAACTTGGGGCAGTTAGTCGTCTAGCTGGATCCAATTATGCGAAAATTGGTGATGTGTTTTCCATCGAGCGACCAGAATAGATTTGCAGAAGTGATTACGAAAGGGTTTATTTTAGTTTACATTACGATTCGTAATTTAAAAATGGAGGAATACCTTATGTACAAAATCCCAGGGCATCATCACATTTCAATGATTACAAAAAACGCAAATGAAAATAATCACTTTTATAAAAATGTGCTTGGTTTACGTCGTGTGAAAATCACAGTGAACCAAGATGATCCGTCAATGTATCACTTATTTTACGGAGATAAAACAGGTAGCCCAGGTACAGAACTAACATTTTTTGAAATGCCTTTAGTAGGAAACACATACCCTGGGACAAATGCAATTACGAGAATTGGATTACTCGTTCCAACAGAAGACAGTCTACATTATTGGAAAGCAAGATTTGAGGAGCACGATGTAGTGCATAGTCAGGTTACAACATACACCAATCGACCTGCTTTAAAATTTGAGGATCCTGATGGCCTCCGTTTGGTGCTACTCGTTTCAAATGGAGAAAAAGTAGATCACTGGGAAACGTGGGAAAAATCCGACGTTCCGGAAGAACATCAAATCGGGGGAATGGGTCCTGTGGAAATGACAGTGCGTAGGCTGGATAAAATGGCGAGTACCCTTACCGATATGTTTGGCTATACAGAAGTTAGCCGAAGTGAAAGAGAAGCGATTTTTCAGTCGATAAAAGGAGAAGTTTTTGGTGAAATCGTCGTGAAATATATGGAAGGACCTTCTGAAAAACCAGGGCGTGGTAGTATTCATCATTTAGCAATTCGTGTGAAAAACGACGAGGAGCTTAAGCATTGGGATGAACAAGTGAAACAAAGAGGCTTCCAGTCTTCAGGGATTGTCGATCGTTTCTACTTTAAGAGTTTGTATTTCCGTGAATCAAACGGAATTCTTTTTGAAATTGCAACAGATGGACCAGGATTTACCGTTGATGGAGATGTGGAACATTTAGGAGAAAAACTTGATTTACCGCCGTTCTTGGAAGAAAAGCGAGCGGAAATCGAAGAAAAACTCTCTCCTATTGTAGAGAAGTAATACTAAAAAATAAATTTTTTGGAGGAATTTAAAATGAATCACCTAAAAGGAATGCACCATGTTACAGCAATTACAAGTAGCGCAGAAAAGAACTATGAATTTTTTACTTATGTTTTAGGAATGCGTTTAGTGAAGAAGACAGTTAACCAGGACGATATTCAAACGTATCACCTGTTTTTCGCAGACGATAAGGGGAGTGCGGGAACAGATATGACGTTCTTCGATTTCCCTGGAATTCCTAAGGGTGAGCATGGAACAAATGAAATTTTTAAAACATCTTTCCGTGTACCGACCGACGCAGCATTAGACTACTGGGTAAAACGCTTCGATCGTGTAGAAGTGAAGCATACAGGTATTAAAGAAACATTTGGTGTGAAGACACTATCATTCGTTGATTTCGATGACCAACAATATCAATTGATTTCTGATGAAAATAATAAAGGTGTTGCTTCAGGTACACCATGGCAAAAAGGGCCAATCCCTTTAGAATATGCAATAACAGGACTCGGACCAATTCATGTTCGTATTAAAGAATTTGATTATTTTAAAGAAGTATTAGAAAAAGTACTTCTATTTAAAGAAATCGCACAGGATGGTTCACTGCATTTGTTTGAAGTTGGTGAAGGTGGAAATGGTGCACAAATATATGTGGAGAAAAATGTAGTTTTACCTCCAGCACGTCAAGGATATGGTACCGTGCATCACGCAGCATTCCGTGTAGAGGACCGTGCTGTCTTAGAAGAGTGGATTGAAAGAATGAGTAGTTTTGGATTCCCTACATCTGGTTATGTGGATCGTCACTTCTTTGAGTCATTATACGCAAGAGTTGCACCACAAATTTTATTTGAATTTGCGACAGATGGACCTGGTTTTATGGGAGATGAATCGTATGAAACGCTTGGGGAGAAGTTATCTTTACCTCCATTCTTAGAGCCTAAACGTGAAGAAATAGAAAAATTAGTTCGTCCGATTGAAACAGTAAGAAGTACAAAGGAAATTGAAAAGGAATATGAAGCGTAAGAACGAAATAAAACAAGAAAAGGGGAATAATCAATGAAGCATATTTTCAGAAAAGGTAATAATCCATCGAAACCAACATTACTATTATTACACGGAACTGGAGGCACGGAGCAAGACCTGCTACCACTTGCGGATAAAGTCGATCCAGATGCAAACGTATTAAGTGTGAGGGGAAATGTTCTAGAGAATGGAATGCCACGCTTTTTCAAGAGACTCGCAGAAGGTGTTTTTGATGAAGAAGATTTAGTTTTCCGTACAAAGGAATTACATGAATTTCTAGATGAAGCTGCGGAAAAGTATGAATTTGACCGTAACAATATTATTGCGATCGGATATTCAAATGGTGCAAATATCGCAGCAAGCCTGCTATTCCATTATCAGGATGCATTAAAAGGAGCGATATTGCATCATCCAATGGTTCCAAGAAGAGGGATTCAATTACCCAATTTATCAGATAAAAATGTATTTATTGCAGCAGGTACGAATGATCCAATTTGCCCTGCTCAGGAATCAGAAGAACTAAAATCCTTGTTGGGAGATGCAGGTGCAAGTGTAGAACTTCATTGGGAAAACAGAGGTCATCAGTTGACGTTTAGCGAAGTAGAAGCAGCTGGTAAATGGTATCAGAATATATAAAACGAAAATTCTCGCTATTAACTTGGAGGCAAGTTAATAGCGAGTTTTCTACTAGAAAATATGAAGTAATCAGAATTGCAGTAACCACACTAAAATCCATTTCTTGTTACCTGTACGTACTATTTTTATCGAAGTGTTTAATCCAGAAGAGATTCGGAGCTTTCTACACCAATCTGTTCGGATACTACATGTAAAGGAAGCTCAAAAAATGATAAATGAATGGTCATCAAGTTAACGTCAATTCCCATGTATAATGGAATGGAGGGAGAAGTTTAATGTGAAGTAGTTTAAAAAATATCTTGTCGGATTCGAACAATGACAGCAAAAAAAACTTTTTCTCACAAAATAATTGTAGTATATAAAAATAAATTAGTAGAAAAATACCACTGAAGTTTGTTCAAATAAAACCTAGGATGGTGAGTTTAAATGACAAAAGTTGGTATTGTAGTTGGTAGTTTACGTAAAGAGGCATTCTCTAAACAAATTGCAGATAATGTGGCTGGCTTATTCCCTAGTGGATATGAAACAGAGTTTGTTGAAATTGGAAATCTTCCCTTATTTAATCAGGATTTCGAAGGTGATCTGGGAACTCCTGCTGAATACACAACATTCCGTAACACAGTTAAGGGGCTAGACGCATTTTTATTTGTAACACCTGAATATAATCGTTCTATACCTGGCGTACTGAAGAATGCATTGGATGTAGGGTCCCGTCCTTATGGGGAAAGTGTATGGAATGGTAAGCCTGCAGCAATCATCAGCCAATCTCCAGGTGCGATTAGCGGATTTGGTGCAAATCATCATTTACGTCAGGTACTTACTTTTCTAAATATGCCAGTTGTTCAGCAACCAGAAGCATATATTGGCAACTCAGCAGAATTATTGGATGGCGGCAAAATCACAAATGAAGGAACCGTTCAATTTTTACAATCCTTCGTTGATACGTTTGTTGATTTAATCAAGAGACATAATGCATAAGCTCTTTCAGTTAGGTGCTTTCCTATATTTAGGGAGGCATCTTTTTAAATTGAAACAAAGTATCCTCCTCATTCGTACGTATAATAAAGGGGTGGAGCAATTGTTAGATACATTAAATGAAAAGATGGTTTTTATAAAAGGGAAACGAAGAAAGAAGCACAAGTGGGAAGTGCAGTTAGAAGATTATCAAGATGAGCTAATAGGAATAGAGCAGGAAATAACAAACTTGACGGTAAAACTAAAATCTGAGGAAAAAGACGTGAAGAAGTTAGAAGGGATCGGGATAACCAATCTAATCCAGACTCTAATTGGTAAAAAGTATGAGAAAATCGAAATAGAAAAACAAGAAGTCGTGGCTGTGCAATTACAGCTAGAAGAAGCGAGGAAAACGAAGCTGGAAATTGAGGAATCTATCGTTACATTAATAGATAGATTAGAATCGGTATCTGGTGTTGAAGAGGAATACCAAGCGTTGATTACATTAAAAACGGAAAAGTTACAAGGGAATAATGCTGCTTTTCGTGAAAAATTATATGAACTGAGTGAAAAAGAAGGGGACACAGGAGCTTATGTTGAGGAGCTAGAAGAAGCACTGGAAGCAGGAAATACAGTTATCGATGCATTGAACCAGGCCATAGCATCTTTAGATGAAGCAGAATCATGGGGAACATTTGACTTATTTGGTGGAGGAGCATTGTCTTCGGCAGTAAAACATGATTACATCGATAAAGCTACAGAACATATTCATGTTGCTCAGGGCAGAATGCGTCATTTTCAAAAAGAGTTATTAGATATTGATCAAACGGCACAACTACAAATTGATATTTCTGGACTCTTAAAATTTGCTGACTTTTTCTTCGACGGATTTATTGTAGACTGGATGGTTCAAGAAAGGATTTCTGAATCTCTTGAAAATATTAAGAGTCAAAAATCCACAGTTACCGCTATTTTAAGAGAATTAGAGGAAGAAAAAGAAGAGAAAGAGAATGAACATACATTGATTATCGAAGAAAGAACACGATTGATTGAAGATTATTGAAAATGTAAAAACAAACTTCTTTCATATAGCGAAAGAAGTTTGCTTTTGAATGAGATACACACTATTTCAACATGTCCTTGTATTCATCTAATGGGTACTCAGCAGAGACAGTAACACCATCTAATATAAGTAGTGTGCTATTTAGTGCTTGCTTTTTTACTTGTTCAAAATTAACATCGTCCTTTATTTTATACGAAACATGAAATGGAGCCTCTTCACCAGGTTCAAAATAGCCTCTTGAGCCGCTACCCATCGGTTGCATTTTCTTGTATTTTGTATTTGGTTCCATTTCCATTAATGTAGCTAATTCATCATTTGGCCTGACAACAAACTCGATTCCGAATGGATGTTGTCCTGGATAATCGAAGTCGCTCTCAATGGGTTTATCACCTGTGTTTTCCAGTAAGAAGTCATAGCGCAGGCTACCTTCTGACTTAATAATCGTTAACTCTATGTCCAAAACTTCAAGGTTCTCTGCTCCTTCAAATCCAGTTAGAAAAGGCAGAGCTATGCATATTAAGATGAAAATTCTTTTCATGGAGTCCTCCTAAAATTTGGTATTTCCCTTATTATTTGGGAGTGTGTAGAAAATATACGTTTGTTTTTATTTGAATATGGTGACCGAATGACTATGATTAATTAATAATACCAAGGACCTCAAAGTTAATTATCCTTGAGGTAGAGGCATTGCCTTGAAAGGTAAGTCTCCTAGCTAGAGATTTACCTTTTAATCATTTGATTAAACCAATTATTCACTTTTTGATAGTAGGTTTTGTCTTTCCACAAAAGGAGCGTACTTATTTCTCCTTCTTGTGTTACAAAGTCCTGAAACATACAATCTGCTATATAGTAGGCTAGTCTGGTGTAACCAAAAGTTTTCCCACCATTAATAGAAAACCACTCTTTGAATATTTCATTACTTGTTTTCTCTTTCATTACGTCATGCCAAAATCTAGTAATTAATTCAGTATGATGTTTTCGAGCAAACTCTAGCCATCTAGATCCGTCACTTTTATAAGAAAAGTAGATAGATGGATGCAAACCAGGTAATATCTGTCTAGAGAAATGGGTAGCTGCCCCTTCTTGTAATAACCAAACATAAGGATGTTCCCATTGCATTGTTGTCCAGTCAATATTGTGTTGATCCGAAATAATGTTATGTGCGACATGGCCAAATTCATGGGCAATAATGACCTGCAGGGGATCCTTCTCATGGGTTAACCTTTCCATAGCAAACGTTATATCGGGTATGAATTTTCGATTTGTATAGGCATTGGACCCATAAGCTCCGACAATAAGATTAATATCGACTGGGAAGGATAGTTGATATTTTTTTTCATAAATTTGAACAACATTTTTGATTAGACTACCAATTTGATTATATACGATTTTAATTGAATGTTTGTCCATGCTATATTTATCAATGGCTTTAGCTAATCGTTCATTATTATCTGTACAATGTCTGGAGAAATAATAATCAAAGATTTCTGGGTACTGATGATAATAGTTTCGTAAGCTTTCTATCGTAGGATTTATCGGAAAAGATGGATATGTATCTACAATTCGCAAAATAGTAACGCCCCCTTCACTGTATAATTCGATATTTAACCAATCATTCCCTGCCTTGGTACCTAACGAAATATCTAGATAAATAATGCCGTTAATGAGAAATAAAGAACGAACTTAAATGCGGAATATAATATTCTGAAAATATATATAATGGTGATTGGATACTATGTTAAAATAATCAGAGAAAGAGACTTATAACTTTATCTTAAGAACAGCAATCACAAAAACCGATAAAAGAGAGAATAAACAAGACTTCTTCAACTGATCCAATTTCCAGAATAGTGGAAAATAAGAAAGTGGAAACCTTGTTTTTATTTTTGTAACGTAATCATTATTAACTTTATCGGGGGTGAACGGATGGATATTAGTATAATCGTAGCCATTTTTGTGATTTTTTTAGTTGTCTTAGGTGGCAGTTACTATCATAAGAAAAAGAAATAAAATGATGAGTGTTTATGGTATCTACATCCTGGGAGTAATAATGGAGGAGGCCGAGCTGTGGAAAGTCAACGAGTTGAAAAACTAAAAACGATTCTTGAGGAATTTAGAAATACGGTTGATGAGAAAGATGCTAGAAAACTTGAATTAGGAAAGTGTAATCGAATCATTCAAAAGTTGGGTTCTTTTTCATCCGAATGTGAAGAATGTTTTCAACACTTTATTGACTTAGAAAACCATATCATACAACTTGTAGATAAGGTAGATGAACTTATAGAAAATGATGTTAAACATCATAAACAAAAAATAGATAACATTAGTTCTCATTTACAGAAACAACACAAGTTAGTAACAAGTGGGTATTATCTGAGTATATATATGTCTATTGGCACGAGTTTAGGCATCGTATTTGGATTACTTATATTTGATAATATTGGATTAGGATTACCACTCGGAATGGGAATTGGTGTAGCAATTGGAGCAGGTTTAGATGCAGATGCTAAGAAAAAGGGGATGACCTTGTAACTTATGGGTGTCGTAGCAGATGAAAAAATAAGTTTGTTATGATTGAATCTTATCAATCTAAAGAAGGAGTGGCACCCTTAATGCAGAGCAAGGCTTCTTAAATGGAGGGGGATTTTATTGGAAATGAAGTTAGAAAAAGCAACAAGTAATGATGCAAAGTCAATTTTTGATATGCAGCTCAATGCTTTTCAGCCATTGTTGGAGAAATATAAGGATTACGATACTAATCCAGTAAATGAAAGTATTGAGAGGGTGATTACGAGAATCAATCATCCTAGTGGTGGATTTTATAAAATAATTGTGGATCGTACACTTGTAGGTGCTATCTGTATTTTTGGGGAAAAGGATGAACAATTTTGGATAAGCCCAATGTTTATTGATCTTAATTACCAAGGTAAAGGGATTGCTCAAAATGCTATGAAGTTGCTCGAAGAAATGTTTCCTCAAGCAACTAGTTGGGAGTTAGCCACTATATTAGAAGAAAAAAGGAATTGTTATTTATACGAAAAAATGGGATACAGCCAAACAGGGGTTACTAAAAAAATAAATGATAATACTACCCTTGTTTATTATAAGAAGCTAGCTAAACAGTAGAAAAAGTAACGATTTTTAAATTAGGAGTTACCTCACTATTGATAGAATCAATCTATCTATTAAAAACTAGATCATAATGGTGCGTTTTTTATAGCACATAAACATAAATACAAATAAAGTGAAACAAGCTTCCGAACAAAATAAAAATATGAAAAATCTCATGGAAGCCCCAGTTTCTAAATTGAAGGAACTTCGGCTTGAAACCATAAATGATTCCACCTAAAGTATATGCAGCTCCACCTAAGATTAAAAATGTCATTCCACCTACACCTAATGCTGGTGCTAATTCACCGCTGAAGAAAATGATAAGCCAGCCTAGCCCAATGTAGATGGCAGTAGATAACCATCGTGGTGCGTTAAACCAAGTTAATTTGAAAGTCACGCCAAGTAAAGCTAGTCCGTTTACCACAAAAAATAATACCCATCCCAAGGTTGTACCTTTTAACGTAATTAAACAAAAAGGCGTGTATGTTCCTGCAATCAAAACAAATATCATCGAATGGTCGATTTTTCGTAAAAATGCGATGACACGGTCCTTTGCAATGACCATATGATATGTTGCTGATGAGGAGTATAGTAGAATCATGCTAATTCCGAAAATGATGACAGCAGTTATAACTAAAGCGGAATTCGTTGTCGTTGCAGCTTTTACAATTAGTGCAATCAGGCCAAATAGTGCTAAAACAGCTCCTATTAGATGTGTCCATGTATTAATCGGTTCTCGGATATGTGTATTCAATGTCATCAACCCTTCACTTTGTTATGTAGTTTTGAAAACTATATAAACATCATATATGTATATCACCATCTAGTCAAGGTTTACTTTGAACTTTCGTTTACGTATAATAAAAGAAAAAAATGGAGTTAAGAAAATGGAAAACATACATGAATTAATAGAGAGTCTTCATTTAGATTCGTATTTAACGATAGATGATATTCCAGAATTGGATTTATATATGGATCAAGTCATACAGTTATTTGAAAGGAAATATGCGGATACGAAGCGTAATGAAGAGGAAAAAATTTTAACGAAAACGATGATCAATAATTATGCGAAAGGAAAGTTGTTTTTCCCAGTAAAGAATAAAAAATATACGAAAGAACACATCATGCTAATTAGCATGGTCTATCAAATGAAGAGCGCACTATCAATAAATGACATAAAGAAAGTACTAGATATAGCAAATAATGATACATTTGATTTAGAAGGCTTGTATAAAAGTTATGAGAATATAAGTGAGAATAATGTTAATCGTTTTAAGGAGCAAAGCTTGCAAATTAATGCAGAAGTAGCAGAAGAAGTATCAAGCGATGAGGAAGACATGTTGTACAAGAAACAGTTGTTAATGGTGGCATCCTTCACACATATGAGTAACGTATACCGAAGAGCTGCTGAAAAAATTGTAGACCAAATGGAGGAAGGACAGCAGTCGAAAAAAGAGTGAAGAAACGGCAAAGTTGTTACACTCGTTTATTAGAGATAAAATAAAAAGAAAGAAAAGTTTGAGAGGAGTTTACATGATGAGTACATATCCAAATGTGAATGCGACAAAAGAGATGATTAAGGAACTAGTATCCATTCCTAGTCCATCAGGTAATACAGAAAAGGTGATTACTTTTGTTGATGATTATTTGAAGGAATTAAATGTGGAAACCAAACGTAACCGTAAAGGTGGGTTAATCGCAACGCTACCTGGTAAGAATAATGATGAACATCGGATGTTAACGGCCCATGTGGATACATTAGGCGCGATGGTAAAGGAAGTAAAAAGTAATGGTCGTCTTCGCCTAGATTTAATCGGTGGTTTTCGTTATAACTCGATTGAAGGGGAATACTGTGAAATCCATACGACAAGCGGAAAGACGATTACTGGTACGATTTTGATGCACCAAACATCTGTACATGTGTATAAAGATGCAGGTGATGCAAAACGCGATCAGCAGAACATGGAAGTGCGTATTGATGCAAAAGTGGAGAATGCAGAAGACATACGTGCGCTCGGAATTGAAGTTGGTGACTTTGTTTCCTTTGACCCACGTGTTCAAATTACAGATAATGGTTTTATAAAATCTCGTCATTTAGATGATAAAGCAAGTGTTGCTATTTTATTGCAATTAATTAAACGTTTAAAAGAAGAAAACATTACCCTTCCATATACAACAAACTTCTTGATTTCCAATAATGAAGAAATTGGTTATGGTGGAAATTCAAATATTACTCCCGAAACGATTGAGTATTTAGCAGTTGACATGGGTGCAATGGGGGACGGACAGTCCACAGATGAGTATACGGTTTCCATTTGTGTGAAAGATGGAAGCGGTCCATACCATTATGGATTACGTAAAAACTTGGTCCAGCTTGCGAAAGGAAATGATATTGGCTTTAAGCTTGATATCTATCCATACTATGGTTCAGATGCATCTGCTGCCATTCGTGCTGGGCATGATATTGTTCATGGCTTAATTGGGCCTGGGATTGATTCATCCCATGCATTTGAAAGAACACATGAAGATTCCTTGAAACATACAGAGAATCTACTATATCATTACGTACAATCAGAAATGGTTTCCGTATAAGTTAGAAAACACGAACGAACTTACCCGCTCTGGTAGGTTCGTTTTCTTATAAAGGAGTTATAACAAATGAAATTAAGTATCTTAGACCAAGCCCCAATTTCACAAGGAAGATCAGCGAAGGAAGCATTAGAGGCAACGATTGAACTTGCACAGCTTGCAGATAAATGGGGTTACAACCGATACTGGGTAGCTGAGCATCATGATTTAGATGGTCTAGCATCTCCAGCTCCTGATATTTTACTTGGAATCATTGGATCTCAAACGAAGAATATCCGTATTGGTTCTGGTGCAGTGTTATTACCAAATTATAAACCATATCATATCGCAGAAAAGTATAATCTGTTAGCCACCTTATATCCAGGGCGCGTTGACCTAGGGGTAGGGCGTGCGCCTGGTGGTTCTGCGGAAACATCGATCGCACTAGCTGGTAACTTCTTGGAAAAGGTTCGCAACTATCCAGAATTAATTGATGAGCTTATTCACTTTTTAAAAGCGGATTTCACGGAGGACCATCTATTTTCTAAAGTCTCTCCAACACCTGTCCCGTCCATCTCACCTGTTCCATGGGTCCTAGGTACAAGTGAGAAAGGTGCTCTACTTGCTGCTGAAAAAGGATTACCATATGTGTTTGGGCATTTTATGAGTAACGAGAATGGACCAGAAATTGTACAAAGGTATAAAGAAAATTTTGCAGGAGAAAATCCACAAGTATTTGTAACGGTGTCTGTTATTTGTGCAGAAACAATGGAAGCAGCTGAAGAGCTTGCCCTGAGCAACCTTGTTTGGAAAGTGTTGCAAGGAAAGGGAGAAGGGAAAGACGGCGTTCCGACGATTGAGGAAGCGAAGAAATATATGTTTACAGGGGAAGAAAAGGATACAATGAATAAGATGAAACAAAATCAAATTATCGGAGATCCTGTACAAGTTAGAACCAAATTAGAGAACCTTCAGGCGACATATAACATTGATGAATTCATGGTTGTGACAATTACCCATAGCTATGAGGCAAGAAAAAAATCCTATGAACTTATTGCAGATGCTTTTCAAGTAAATGATTCTTCATTCACTTGATTCGAGACTAGTTAGACTGCGGCCTTTCTATTACTAATGGGAAAACCAAAAATGTTTCATAATACGATGCATGATATACTATATTAGTATAGACAAGTCTATGATAAAGCATGGAGGTTAGTATGCAGGCATGGGTTACAGAAACAATGGAGCAGTTTGGCTATGTTGGGATATTTCTTATGATGGCATTAGAAAATCTATTTCCACCAATACCATCTGAAATTGTTCTTCCGTTTGGCGGATTTATGACGACATATTCTGAATTAACAATTATAGGAGTGTTACTAGTAGCAACTGCAGGTTCCGTTGTAGGTGCGATTATACTCTATGGCGTTGGTTTAATGTTAGATGTGGAACAGTTAGAGAAAATTGTAGATCGTTGGGGTCGTGTGTTACGTATCAAAAAGAAAGATATTTACAAAGCTGATGCATGGTTTGATAAGTATGGGTATTGGACTGTATTTTTCTGCCGGATGGTTCCTTTAATTAGGAGCTTAATTTCTATTCCAGCGGGCATGACCAATATGAAATTTGGACTTTTTCTCCTTTTTACTACAATGGGGACGGTTATTTGGAATACGCTATTAATTATGGTTGGGGCTACGTTAGGTGCAAACTGGGAGTCGGTTCTTCAATTTATGGATGTTTATTCGGATGTGACATATGCGGCCATTGCGATTGGAATTGTCATTTTTATCGTTTTATATAAGAAAAGAAGAAGGAAATCATAAAAAAGCAGGGATACCATCTAATTGGAAGTGGAATCCCTACTTTTTTTATGTGAAGTTCCGGAAGTTGAATATAGATACGTGGAGAACTAAACGTTAATTTGTCACCTTGTACCCTTCCTCATACTCCTCATAGTCTAGCACCTGTATTACATTTGACCAATGCAATGCAGTTCCTACGAAGTCTCGGATATCGAGTCCTTTCATTTCATAGGTATCCTCATCATTAACGGTGCCTGTTGCATCTTCAATAAAAGTCACTTTATATCCCCTGTCAAAAGCGGCAATTGCTGTGAACATACAACAAAATTCTGTATTAAAACCTGTAATGAATACATGATTTACGCCTAATTTTTCAAGGGTAGTGGATAAATCTGTTTGATAAAATGAACTGGGCGTTTTTTTCAAGGTGATGTGGTCTGCGTAATCTTTGAGAGAGTGATGTAATTCTGAGGTGTCTGCATTTTTGTAAAATGGACTGTCCTCATTGTTATCAATATTACGGACAAAAATGACTGGTTCACCTTTTCCTTTGAAATCCTGAATGATTTCTTCAATAGTAGATATTTCTTTTGTGAAGTCTCCTGAATGAATAATTGTATTTTGTGCGTCGATAACGAGTAGTGCCTTCATCATTTCATTCCCCCTTGCTATCTTTATTCAACATTTTCTTCCTTTTTTCTGCAATGTCTCCCATTTCAACCTAATATCTACTGGAAAACAATCTCTACCCTCTTCAAAAAACAGTACTACTACCAAATAAGCCTCAAGCCCTAGTCAAAAATATAGCTCAGGCTCATTATAATGAACCCGTAATCACGGTAAGATGAAATCAAGATAAAGAAAGGAGGCAATCACATATGAGAAAATTTATGTTGTTTGTAGGAGGGTTAGTAGCCTTATTAATTTTGTTAGCTAACATTGGCCCGATGGTTTTATTAGGACTAGGTGTTTGGTTGCTATATGTTGTCTTTAAGAAGTTTGTAAAAAGTGATTCAACATCTGGGAAAGTTGGATGGGTAATTCTAGGCTTGTTTGTACTAGGAATGGTCCTATCAAATATTTACTCGATTATCGGGATAGCAGCAGCTTTTGTGCTTTACTATGTTTATAAAAATTGGAACAAAGAAGAGGACCCTATTGTTCAAGTTGTGGATAATGATGATCCATTCACGAACTTTGAACGTGAGTGGGCAGAATTAAATCATTAATAATAAATGAAGAAGCGCCTCTATAGCGCAAAAAAGGAGAGATTTATTATGGCAAATATTTTTACAAGAATGGTAAATTCAATCGAAGCGGATTTACATGATGTGTTGGACAAGAAGGAACAAAAGAACCCAATCAAGTCATTAAACCAATATTTAAGACAAGCAGAACAAGAAACAGAAAGGGTTCGTAAGTTAATTGATCGTCAATATAGGTTAAAGGATGAATTTACAAGAGAATTTCATAAAGCAGAAGATTTTGCTGAAAAACGCTTGAAACAAGCTCAGATTGCAGAAAGAGCTGGTGAAACGGAGATGCATGCATTTGCAATGAAGGACTATGAAGAATACAACACAAGAGCGAATAACATGAAAGCCTCCCGTCAGATAGCAGTTGAACAATTAGAGGAATTAGAGCAAAAATATGAAGAAATGAAGCATCGTTTAAAAGATATGCATTTACGAAGAATGGAGCTAATGGGACGTGAAAACATTGCGCGAGCACATCACCAAATGAATCAAGTGTTTGACAATGTTTCAGAAAAACCATTTTCTAAATTTGCTGAAATGGAACGTTACATTGACGACTTAGAGTATAAAGTAAACAGTTCCTATTACAGAAGCACATTTGATGGTAAAATTGCTAAGCTTGAGAAGGAAATGAAAGAAGAAAAGGCGAATTAAGTCTATATGTAGAATAATGAAAAAACATGGTATACTAGTACAGGCACTATTTATAGTGCCTGTACGTCTTACATAAAAAAGGAGGATGCCTTCATGTTCAAGCGATTTAAAACAGACACATTTAATTGGATATTGATTATTGGAGTGATCCTCCTTATCTTTGAAATTATCTTTTTTTATGGCGGAAACATTATTAATGCCGTTTTTTGTGCAATAATTATGTTTGTAGGTTGGAAAAACTTTCATCAATTATGGGGTAAAATTGTCTTTTGGATTTTCCTTATTAGTTTTATTTTCGCTGTATTAAATATTTTTGCTGTTCGTTTTCTCGTAGCTGCAGCCCTTGTTTTGTATGTTATTGATTATTCGAAACAAAAGAAGGGGGAGGATGTTGTAGCACCGACACTTCCCAACTCGGAAGGAATACAAGGAACAGTGACTCGAATTGAGCCGCTCTTTGATCATAAGCTTTTTGAAGATCAAAAAACGAAGGATACCGCATATGGTTGGCGTGATGTAAATATTCACGGGGCATTTGGTAATAGAATCATTGATTTAAGTAACACGGTGTTACCGAATGATACAGCAGTTATTTCCATCAGGCATTTTTTGGGGAAAATTGAAGTGTATGTTCCATATGACGTGGAAGTGAGCATTCATCATAGTTCCGTTTTTGGTAGGGCACATATCCTTGGGAAACATCATCAGAAGTTGATGAATAAGTCTTTGTTGTATCAAACGGAACATTATGATGCAGCAGAGACACGCGTGAAAATAATCACCTCCATCTTCTCTGGAGATATCGAGGTGAAGCGAATATGAATATTATACTTCGCCATACATTTTCTGCCATCCTTTATTCGCTTTTATTAGCACTGATTTCAATTGGAATTACCTTCCTATTTTTTCCAGTGGGTGATTGGACATCTGTATGGAAACAGGAAATTGGTAACGTTCCGTATGTTGTGTGGATTTTTATTTCCGTAATCATGCTTGGTACAGTATTTGGAATAATAATTGGTTTATACTGGAAGCAAAGGCTTGATTATGTGCAGCGTAACCTGGATGAATTGGTGAAAGGAAACAAACTTAAGGCAGATGATGAAGGTGCTTATAAGGAATTAGAAAATATTGAACAAATAATGAATGAATTACAGGATAAAATGAAGAAGCAGGTCGAATATTCGCAGCGTTTGGCAACAGAACGTGCAGAGGAGCGGGAGAAAAGCCTTCAGGAAATTGTCGTGCAAGAACGAAATCGACTTGCTAGAGAGCTCCATGATTCTGTAAGTCAACAATTATTCGCTGCTTCCATGATGATGTCTGCTATTAATGAAGCAAATCTACCACAAGATGCCTCCATGAAAAAGCAATTACAAATGGTCGAGAAGATGATTCATCAATCCCAGCTGGAAATGCGAGCATTACTATTGCATTTACGTCCTGTGGCATTAAAGGGAAAATCGCTACAAGAGGGCATAATGGAGTTAATCAACGAATTAACACAAAAAGTACCAATGGAAATCAAGTCCAAAATCGAGGAGTTTCCAGTTGATAAAGGGATTGAAGACCAGCTTTTTCGAATTTTGCAAGAATCGTTATCGAATACGCTCAGGCATGCAAAGGCGACAACGCTGAATGTCATGTTAATTGAACGAGATGAAACGATTATTTTGCGGGTTGCAGATAATGGCATTGGTTTTGACATGGAACAGATGAAGACTGGTTCATATGGGCTAGAGAACATGCGTGAAAGAGCATTTGAAATTGGTGGGACATTTAAAATTATTAGTCTTCCAAATCAAGGAACACAATTAGAAGTGAAAGTACCGATATTACGGAAGGGGGATGAGGAAAATGATTAAAGTATTATTTGCAGATGATCATGAAATGGTTCGAATTGGTGTATCTGCCTATCTATCTGCACAACCCGATATTGAAGTGGTAGCGGAAGCGGATGATGGGCCACCAGCTGTAAAACTAGCTTTGGAGCTTAGGCCTGATATTATTCTTATGGATTTAGTCATGAAGGAAATGGATGGAATCGAAGCTACACGGAAAATCATTGAAAAGTGGCCAGAGGCAAAAATTATTATTGTAACAAGTTTTCTTGATGATGAGAAAGTATATCCTGCACTGGAAGCTGGTGCAACGAGCTATATGTTAAAGACTTCGAAAGCGGAGGAAATAGCGAAGGCAATTCGTGCAACTTACGGGGGACAATCGATTTTAGAGCCAGAAGTAACAGGGAAAATAATGACCCGTATGCGCACAAAAGATGTAGTGGATTTACATGACCAATTAACGGAAAGAGAAAAGGAAATTCTCCTTTTAATTGCACAAGGGAAGAGCAATCAGGAAATTGCTGATGATTTATTTATTGCTTTAAAGACTGTAAAAGTTCATGTGAGTAATATTTTAGGGAAACTGGAAGTGCAAGATAGAACCCAAGCAGTAATCTATGCATTTAAACATAGGTTGGTGGAATAGTAGAACGTATATTAGGTTATTCAAAATACTGTTCCACCAACTCATATATAGAAAGTAGTTCATATAGAATAATTAACTCCGGCGGAAATTTTGTCGGATGTTTTGTTTTTTTGGACGTAATTTCTATATTATCTTCCCAGAAAATCTCCATTATTTGGTTTTGAAAATGCTGATGTCTTTTTTTACTGTAGCTTTCTGGATGATGTAAGACTTGAGTCAGCAAGTCAACAGAAGAAAGAATCAAAGAACGTTCATCATCTGTCCATGATAATTGTTCAATCGGTGCATGATGAAGGTTATCAATGTGATCATGGATCAGTCGTAGAATCTTTAGTTTTTCTTGAATAACATTGAATTTCTCTTTATCATGTCCTACAAGCGGATGAAGTTTTGCTTCTTGTTTTTGATATCTACTTAGTAATTCTGTCTTCTGAATTTCCTTCTCTAAGTCCTTCAACAACTCGCTATCCTTCCCTAAATGTTTTCTATCACCCTTAAAGATTCGATGGAAAATGCTTTCAATAGAAATAGCTGTTTGCTTTCCGATATGGTTGACATGTCCTGCAATTTCCTTTCGATAATCTGGTGGTAATATGAAAAAGTTCACAAGAGTTGAAACGCCAATACCAATTGTTGTAGTCCCTAATCGGATGAAAAATGAAATGAGCAAGTTCGTATGGATAACCTCTATCATAGCAACAGATGTTAGCGTTGCTACTAATAAACCTGCATGTAATTTTAGCTTAAAACAGGTAGTAATTGTGAAAACAGCTGCAAGTGCATATGTAATAGCTGAATTGCCAAACAATGCAATAAATAATACAGCATAAGCTGAACCGATTGCTGAAGCAGGGAAGCGAACCATCCCTTTACGAATGGAATCTGTTACTGTTGGCTCAATTGTTACGATAGCAGTTATTACTGCAAATACTGGTGGCCAACCTAGAATCGTACAAAGCCATGCAGTTAGAAAAACAGATACACCTGTTTTAACAACTCGGCTTCCAACAAATCGAAAATGTCTCAACTGCCTCACTCCTTCCACTGTGAATCCTTCTCTATTCTCTTACAACAAAAAAATATTTTCAATCTTTTTTAAAAAAGGGTTGCATTTTTAGAAAATAACGAATAGACTGTATTATAACAAAAGAAACAACAACAAAACTGTTATATAAAAACGAAGGAGGCAATCATATGGAAAAAGTGTGTAGTTGTCCAGAATGCGGCAAGGAAGTGGATGCAAAAAGTTTTATAATGGAATGTGAGTATTGTCTTTCTAAAAAGGAAGATTAATTTTTTGACCATACTGTTATATAACAAAATTTTTAATTTATGTTGTATAACATAACAGAGGAGTGGGGAAATGCTAAGAAATGCTGTAATAAAAATGGAAACGGAACAGAAGTATGAAGGGGTACTTACAGAAGGGGCTTTAGCGTTTTTAGAAAAGCTGCATCTTCATTTTGATGAACGAAGAAGAAATTTACTAGAATTAAGGAGAAACTTGCTCCAAAGTTTAAACGAAGGAAAAAAACTAGACTTTTTGACAGAAACAAAGGCCATACGCGATGGGAATTGGCAAATAGACCCCTTGCCGAAAGACCTTCAGGATCGGCGGGTTGAAATAACCGGACCTGTCGATCGGAAAATGATCATTAATGCACTTAATTCGGGTGCAAAAGTATTTATGGCAGATTTTGAAGATGCTACTTCTCCAACTTGGGAAAATGTGATGCAAGGACAAATTAATTTGCGTGATGCAATTCGTAGGGAAATAGATTTTGAAGCAGTGAATGGAAAAAGCTATACCCTTAATGAGGAAACGGCAGTATTAATGGTTCGTCCACGTGGATGGCATTTGGAAGAAAAGAATATCATTATAGATGGAAAGCCGATGTCAGCGAGTTTGGTAGATTTTGGACTTTATTTTTATCATAATGCTAACGAACTGTTGAGACGAAATACAGGGCCTTACTTTTACTTGCCAAAGCTAGAAAATCACCTTGAGGCACGTCTGTGGAATGATGTATTTGTTTTCGCACAAAATGACTTAGGTTTGTCTCAAGGGACGATTAAAGCAACCGTTTTAATCGAAACGATCACAGCGGCTTTTGAAATGGATGAAATCCTATATGAATTAAGGGAGCATTCTGCAGGGCTAAATTGTGGAAGATGGGATTATATTTTCAGTTTTATTAAGAAGTTTCAGTGCAATCCGAGCGTTATTTTACCTGATCGTTCTGTTGTTACGATGGAGGTTCCATTCATGCGTGCCTATTCATTGTTAGCGATAAAAACATGTCATAAGCGAAATGCACCTGCTATTGGTGGGATGGCAGCTCATATTCCAGTAAAGAACGATGATAAAGCAAATGAAATAGCATACGGGAAGGTGCGGGCTGATAAGGAGAGAGAAGCAAAGGACGGTCATGACGGAACATGGGTCGCTCATCCGGGAATGGTGCAGTTGGTTAAAGAAGTGTTCGATAAGGAGATGCCGACACGGAATCAAATTCACCGGAAACGAGACGATGTACATGTGACAGCTGAAGATTTGGTTGAAATTCCTCAAGGACAGATTACGGAAGCAGGTCTACGAACAAATATTAATGTAAGCATTCTGTATACTGCTGCATGGTTAGATGGTCGTGGTGCTGTACCAATCAATCATCTAATGGAGGATGCGGCAACTGCTGAAATTTCAAGAGCGCAAGTATGGCAATGGATTAGAAATCCCAAAGGCATATTGGATGATGGAAGAAATATCGATTTAAAAATGGTTGAGCATATCATGTCGGAGGAGCTTACTGCAATTAAAGAGCACGTTGGTGAAGTTGAATTTACGAATGGAAGCTACCAAAATGCTGCGAATATCGTTCATCAATTGGTGAAAAAAGATGAATTTGAAGCGTTTTTAACAATACCCGCATATGAGCAATTAATAAAAGGAGGAAATAACTAATGGCAATGAGTCGAGTAGATGTGTTGAAAAAAGAATGGGATAATAACTCAAGATGGATGGGGACCCTAAGGCCTTATACAGCGGAAGAAGTGATTCGACTACGTGGTTCAATTGACATCGAATATACGCTTGCAACAAGAGGAGCAATGAAGTTATGGAATCAAATTAATGGGGAAGGATATGTTCATGCGCTTGGTGCATTAACAGGAAATCAAGCAGTACAGCAGGTGAAAGCAGGGTTAAAAGCAATATACTTGAGTGGTTGGCAAGTAGCGGCAGATGCCAATATGGCTGGGCAAATGTATCCAGATCAAAGTCTGTATCCAGCAAATAGTGTCCCACAAGTTGTCAAGCGAATTAACCAAGCATTGCAACGGGCAGATCAAATTCATTATTCTGAAGGGAAGGAAGACATTGACTGGTTTGTGCCAATTGTTGCAGATGCAGAGGCTGGTTTTGGTGGGCAGTTAAATGTATTTGAACTAATGAAATCCATGATTGAATCAGGAGCAGCTGCTGTTCACTTTGAAGATCAATTGTCATCAGAGAAAAAGTGTGGGCACTTAGGTGGGAAAGTTTTATTACCAACACAAAATGCGATTCGTAATTTAATTGCAGCTAGATTCGCTGCAGATGTAATGGGGACACCGACAATTATTATTGCTAGAACAGATGCGAATGCAGCAGACTTAATAACAAGCGATGTAGACCCATATGACGCACCATTTATTTCTGGCGAACGAACGGTGGAAGGATTTTATCGAACCAAATCTGGCATTGATCAAGCAATTGCACGTGGATTAGCATATGCACCTTATGCAGACCTAATTTGGTGTGAAACTTCAGAACCAGATATGGAAGAGGCAAAGAGATTTGCTAATGCAATTCATGAAAAGTATCCAAACAAACTACTAGCATATAATTGTTCTCCATCTTTCAACTGGAAACAGAAGTTGAAAGACGAGGAGATTGCTAGCTTCCAGAAAGAACTAGGTGAAATGGGATACAAATTCCAGTTTGTAACATTAGCAGGATTCCATGCATTGAATCATAGCATGTTTGAGTTAGCACGGAAATACAAAGATAAAGGCATGGCAGCATATTCTGAATTACAACAAGCAGAATTTGCTAGTGAAGAACACGGCTATTCTGCTACACGCCACCAACGCGAAGTTGGGACTGGGTATTTTGACGAAGTGGCACAAGTTATTTCAGGTGGAACCTCTTCTACCACAGCATTAAAAGGGTCAACAGAGGTAGAACAATTTACGAGTTAATGTAAGAAAAGTGGAAGCGCTCGTCTAGGGATGTACGAAGGTGAGGAAAGTCTCGCTAGGCCCTGGATGATGATCCTATCCAATATATCAAAAGTACTATACAAAAAATTGCTTGTTCTCTCATGAGAGCAAGCAATTTTTTTGTAAAAGAAGTCGATAAATGTCATTTTTGAAACATAATTGTAACATAACTATAATATGTGTGAAATTTTGTAATGGTATACTACGGATGTTAAGTAATAGAAAACATACTTTTAATCTATTTTACCCAATACTTGAAGACTATATACAAAATATACATATAAATTGAGTAATATAATCGGAAGCGAGGACATAATGATGAAAAAGACAATTATTACACTTTCTACTGTTGCTATTATAGGATTCGGTAGTCCTTTATTTAGTAACAATGTACATGCTGAAACAAAAGCTGATTTACAGGCTAAACAAGAACAAATTCAAGAGGAACGTGCACAGGTGAAAGCAAATCTATCAGATGCGGAAAGTAAAATTGCTGATATTTTAATAGACCTTGGTGGACTTGAAGATGAAATAAAGCGTGTGAATGAAGCGATTAAAGAAAACGAAAAAATGATGGAACAGGCAGAAACCGATATTACTGACACACAATCGGAAATTGATTCATTAGAAGAAGAAATTGTTGTATTGGAAGAAGCAATTGAAAAACGATACAATATTTTAAAAGATCGTGTTGTTTCTTATCAAAAAAGTGGTGGATCAATTAATTATCTAGAAGTAATTTTTGGTTCAGAGAGTTTTGGAGATTTTATTAGTCGTGTAACAGCTGTAAATAAAATTACAGAATCTGATACAAACTTAATGGAACAACAAGAAGCTGATAAGGCCGAAGTTGAAGAAAAACAAAATGATCTTCTAGTAAAACTTGATGAGCTAACTGAAATGAAAGTTGAATTAGAAGGAATGTTAGCTTTAATCAATGACCAAAAAGAACAAACAGAATCCAAAATGGATGAATTAAATGATAAAAAAGAAGAATTTGTGGCTCTTAAAGACGAGTTAAATATGGAAGATAGCAAACTAGCATCACTAGAAGCGGATGTAAAACAAAGCTTATCTGCATTAACCGAACCAGCTAGAAACACTCAAGTTGCTAGTTCATCTGACTCTTCTGGTGGGGAGCTAACAACTCTAAGTGAAAGTTCTAGTTCAAGTAGCGCTCCAGCAAGTGGAAATCTTAGTACGATTATAAATGCTGGATATGCACATCTTGGAACACCTTATGTTTGGGCTGGAAAAGGACCAGGTGGATTTGATTGTTCTGGATTCGTATCATGGGCATTTGCTCAAGGCGGAATTTCCATTCCATCAAGTACTTCAGGATTACAAGGTGTTGGTTCAAAAGTGTCATATAGTGATGCAAAACCTGGTGATATCGTATTTTTCAACACATATAAAACAAATGGACATGTTGGTATTTATCTAGGTGGCGGTAAATTTATTGGCGCACAAAACTCTACTGGGTTAGCAGTTGCTGATATGAATAGTGGCTATTGGAATGATCACTTTGCTGGACACGTACGTCGTGTAGCGAAATAATAGATTCATAGAAAAATCCATCCTTTTGTAGGGTGGATTTTTTGTTGTGGGCTTTTTTCAAAAGCTAGCTTTTTTATAGTTGATATAAAATGTGCAGTAAGTATATGGTGATTTCCGCTATTTATAGTTGATACAATATTACTAATTTTTGACATTCTACGCCAAATTTATTAGACTGTAATTAATTGAATACGAAAAAGATAGGTTTGATTTGTCTTGCATTAGGACAAATCATTAAAAGGGAAGACCGGTTAAAATCCGGCGCGGTCCCGCCACTGTAATGAAGAGCTTTCTATTCATATACCACTGTCACAAGATGGGAAGGTAATAGAAGGTGATGACTCTAAGCCAGGAGACCTGCCTATTCTTTTACGCCATTCAACCTACGAGGATAGGGAGGTGTGTGAACGGATTAGGTATTTATGGGTTTGTTACATATCATCCGAAATACGGCACACATATACATCTCTATTTAAGAGATGTATTTTTTTGGAGAAAATGAGGAGGGAAAGTATGAGGAAAGCAATTTTTCAACAGTTTGCAGTTATTTTGTCAATGCTTGTAGTTCTTAGTAATCTATCATTCTTACATCCACAAGTTAGTTATGCGGAAGAGTCTGAAAATTACATCGGGCAAGTTACATCTGCTATTGAGAATGTAAGTGCATACATTATCGAAAATGGCGTTAATGGTGAGTGGGAAGCAATTGGTTTAGCACAGGCTGGGAAGGAAGTTCCAGAAGATTATCTTGATGTATTCCATCAGAATGTTCAAGATCAGGTTATTGATGCATTAGAGAACGGCCGCATTAAAATAACAGATACCGAGCGGCTTGCAATGGCGGCGGTCGCTCTAAAACTAGACCCACGGGATATTAATGGTGTGAATTTAATAGAGATGATTTATAACAGTCCTGATCGCCGTGGTGGTTATGACACCATGACTTTCCAAGGTAATAATGGTCCAATTTTTGCGTTAATTGCATTAGATACTAAAATGTATGATGTACCTAGTGATGCAAGATGGAATCGCCAAGGGTTAATCGATGAATTGTTACGTACACAAAATGATAATGGAAGCTGGGCACTGAATGAAGCATTTGGAACACCAAGTGTTGATATAACAGGGATGGCTTTGATTGCGTTGAGTCCTTATCGGGATCAGCCAAAGGTTCGTGAAGCATTAGATAAAACAGTAGAATGGCTTTCAAGTGTACAAACAGAAGAAGGTGGATTCGATGGGGGTTCATTTGTTGGGGGTATTACAAGTGAAGCTGCTTCACAAGTAATAATTGGATTGTCCGCCTATGGTATTGATGCGGCTGGGGAGCAGTTTACTAAAAATGGAAATAGTCTAATAGATCATTTACTAGAATTTCAAAATGCTGATGGTGGATTTAAACATACAATGGACTATGATTTTTCGAATGGAATGGCTACTGAGCAGGCGCTGCAAGCACTTGTTGCCTATGACTTTTTCCTAAAGGGTAAAGGTAATGTGTACCAATTTGGTTCAGAACAAAGTGAAGAAAATCCAGACGAAGTTGAAACACCAGGAAATGGAGAAGAAAATCCAGACGAAGGTGAAACACCAGGAAATGGAGAAGAGAATCCAGACGAGGGTGAAACACCAGGAAATGGAGAAGAGAATCCAGACGAGGGTGAAACACCAGGAAATGGTGAAGAGAATCCAGATGAAGTTGAAACACCAGGAAATGGAGAAGAGAATCCAGATGAAGTTGAAACACCAGGAAACGGTGGAGAGAATCCAGATGAAGTTGAAACACCAGGAAATGGTGAAGAGAATCCAGATGAAGTTGAAACACCAGGAAACGGTGGAGAGAATCCAGATGAAGTTGAAATACCAGGAAATGGTGAAGAGAACCTAGATGAAAAAGAAATAAATCAAGATGGAACTGTTGCGAATAATGATAAGAACCAAAGTTCTCTAGAAAAGAATAAGCATAACAAAATAGATAATGGTATGGAAACGTCAATGCAAACAGAAAATGGAGGTCAACTCCCGGATACATCAACCAACACATTTAATTATATATTTATCGGTTTAATGGCGGTGTTATTAGGTGGATTTCTTTGGCTCTTTCGCAAAAAGATTAATATGAAAGACATTTAAATAAAGGGGTGTATGGTTGTATGCCAGTTTGGATGAAACGTCTTTTATTTATATGTTCTATTCTTTTCATTTTTATCGTATCGGCTTGTGGTTCATCATTAGAAAAGCCTTTATCAAAAGAGGATTCTGATAAGGTTGAAGAAAGTAGCTCTGATGAAAGTTATTTGATTGAAGATACAGAAACTGCTGACACGAATCAATTGAATGAGGTTGAAGAAGAACCGGAAAAGCAAGCTGATAAAACCGAAGAGGAGAAAAGAACAGAAGAAAAAATAAGTGGTGACAATAATGGACAGGTTGATAAACAATTAGTCTCTTCAGAAAGTACAAAAAACGTTTCTAAAGAAAGTAAACAAAAAGAAGATTCTACAGGCGATTCTAAATCAACAAATGTTACAAAGGAAACACAATCCAAAAAAGAGAAAAAGAATAAGCCTGAAGAAGCGGAAGAGAGTATAAGAAAGGATAGCTCGAATAGCTCGGGAAAAGAGAATACACCAAAGGAAACCACAAATAGTTCAAGAGAAAATGAAGAGAATAAACCAAACGATACAACAATAAATCCGGGAGATAAGAAAGAAACACCTGAGGATACAAAGGATACAATCGTTTATTCAATTGTTATATCAACAGAAACGAATGAGATTCCTCTACCACCAACAGAAATAGAAATCGAGGAAGGCGATACGGTTTTGGATGCTTTAATTGAAATTACGAGGGAAAAGAAAATTCAAATGGATTATCGTGGTGGTCAAGGTGCAACAGCTTATATAGAGGGTATTGCAAATGTTTATGAGTTTGATCGTGGACAGGGAAGTGGTTGGATGTATCGCGTAAATGGAATCTTTCCAGATCGTGGTGCTGGGGTTGTACCATTACTAGCGGGAGACCGCGTGGAATGGCTTTATACAACTGATTTAGGTGCTGACTTAGGTGCCGATTTACAACCCTTCCGGAGATAAAATATTAACATTAAAAGAATCCGGCCTGTATGTTTGTTATGTACATCAGGTCGGTTTTTTTAAGGCAAGTCTTATATAAAGGTGGTGTTGGTCAAATGGAAAATGGTTACCGTAGCTACCACCCCTATGTTCAATTTTTGTATTATCTGTGTGTTAGCATTTTAGCGATGTATTTTAATCATCCACTGTTTTTAATCATCGCATGTATTTTAATGGTTTTTGTTAATATTTCACATGATGGTGGTAGGGCGTTAAGGAAATGGGGACTAGTTTTAATCGTAATGAGTATGATTATTATTGTTTTAAATCCTTTCTTAGTTTCGCGGGGGACAAATATTTTATTTTACTTTCGAGATAAGCAAGTAACCCTTGAGGCTACGATATACGGAATAACGATGTCATTGTCTTTAGTAATCGTCCTTATTATGTTCGTATCTTTCAATCTCGTATTAAACGGAAATAGGTTTTTATTCATTTTCTCAAAAGTTCTTCCTCGTACTGCTTTTTTAATTATGTTAGCGATTCGTTTCGTCCCTCTTCTGAATAGAAGGTTAGAAGAAATCGGTATGGTTCATCGAATTAGAGGGATGAGTATGACGGAAGGGAGTATCCGTGAACGAGCGAAAATAGGGATGTTAAGAATTCAGCTCCTGTTAACATTGTCATTAGAAGAAGCAATTCAAACGGCTGATTCGATGAAAGCAAGAGGATATGGAATTGGGAAGAAAAGTTCCTATATTCCATACAAAATGGAAAAACGTGACTGGGGTTGGCTTCTGACATTGGTATTACTTTTCCTTATTTGTATTGTAGGTGGTTCTTTAGGATACGGTAAAATTCAAATTTATCCAGAGTTAGGAACCCTTCATTTCTTTTTGCTTGATTGGATTTTATTTGTATGTATGATTAGTATATTTTCGTTTCCATTAATTGCTGAAGGGAGAGAAAAACTCAGATGGATATATTTAAAATAAATGATCTTTCATTTCGATATCCCGACATGGAAAATAAAGTTCTTGACCATGTAACCATTCATATTCCAGAAGGAGAATTTGTTGTAGTATGTGGACCGAGTGGTTGTGGGAAAACTACTTTACTTCGCCTATTAAAAACGGAATTAGCTCCAGTTGGTGAATCTACTGGGGAAATCTATTATTTCAACAAATTATTAAATAGTTGGGATAATCGTAAATTAATAGAAGAAATAGGATTTGTTTTTCAAGATCCTGAAAATCAGATAGTGATGGATGAAGTTATGCAGGAAATTGTTTTTAGCTTAGAAAATCTTGGATATTCACATTTTGAAATGCGTAAACGTGTTGCAGAATTGGTACATTCTTTTGGTATGGAACATTTATTGGAGTATAAACCATCAGAGCTTTCTGGTGGGCAGAAGCAATTGTTAAATTTACTATCGATTCTTTTATTGAAACCAAAGGTACTATTACTTGATGAGCCTACCTCACAGTTAGATCCTGTTGCTGCAAAAGATTTAATTATCATGCTTGAGCGATTGAATAAGGAGATGGGAATAACGATTGTATTGGTTGAACATCGTCTTGAAGAGCTTTTTGCGATAGCAGATCGCGTACTCATGATGGATGAAGGGAAAATCGTACATGCAGGAGATAGTAAAGAGGTAATATATAAGCTTTATAAAAATAATGATGAACAGTTTATTCCTTATGTACCAGCAGTTTCTCGTCTCTATCTGGAAATAGAGCAATTTCATAAGATTGAAAATATACCCTTAACGGTAAAGGAGAGCAAGGAATGGATGAATGAGTTGCCATCTGATGTAGAGAATAGTGGCCAATCAGTGCAGGATTCTTTCAGTATTACTCATCATGATACCATTCTTTCTGTTAAAAATACTTATTTTCAATATGATAAGGATTTACCAATGATATTAAAAAATCTTTCGTTACAAATTAAACAAGGTGATTATTTTGCTATTATTGGTGGAAATGGATCGGGTAAAACAACTTTGCTCAAGGCATGTCTAGGGATGATTAAACCGCAACGGGGATCAGCTAGGTATTTAGGAAAGGATATCACAAAGCTTAAGGGAAAGGAATTGTATAAGAAGTTTGCCTATCTCCCACAAAATCCACGGATATACTTTATTCAGGACACGATGGTGAAAGAAATGCAGGAAGTAATAAATCAACACAAAATTGAAAATGGATCAGCTAAGATAGAGGAAATGTTAGATCTATTCGGTATAGCACATTTGCGGAATCGCCATCCCTATGATTGTTCAGGGGGAGAACTACAAAAAGCAGCACTTGCTTGCATGCTTCTTAGTAAACCTGAAATCTTGTTTATCGATGAACCAACAAAAGGACTTGATCCAATTTCAAAACAGCATTTCGGAAAGATTATTAAAGAGTTACATAAAACAGGTATGACAATTGTAATGGTTACGCATGATATTGAATTTGCAGCCATTAATGCTCATCGATGTGCGATTATGTTTGATGGAGCGATTACAGTTGATGGTACTCCAAAAGAATTATTTAAAGGAAACTATTTTTATACCACCGCAATTAATCGTGCAACTCGAATGAGTAATTTGCCAGAGGTGTTAACATTAGAGGAGGCACTAGAAATATGGCCAGATCACGTACTTACCTATTGATTGTATCCGTTATAATATTTATCTTATTAATTACTGCTTTTGTCTTCTTTCAATACAATGCTTATTTATTAATGAGTTTGGTTATCATCGCATGTATTATGATACCCTTTTTTGCTCGATTCGAATTAAAGAAAATCAAAGGTAGGGAAGTTGTTATATTGGCAATTTTAGCGGCTATTGCAGCAATCGGACGTGTTCCATTTGCTGGCTTGCCAAGTGTACAACCAACATCATTTGTCATTATCGTTACAGGTCTTGTGTTTGGTTCGGAATCGGGATTTATTGTAGGAGCAGTTGCTGCAATTGTTTCCAATATCTTTCTTGGACAAGGCCCTTGGACTCCATGGCAAATGTTTGCATGGGGAATGATGGGGATGAGTGCAGGCCTGCTTCGGAATATTTGGTTTATGAGGAAAGTTTGGGGGCAATGTATATTTGGGTTTATCTGGGGTTATTTATTTGGGTGGTTAATGAATTTGTGGATTGTAACGAGCAATATTGAAAATTTCACATGGGAATTTTTCGTTAGTATTTACGTTTCAAGCATTTACCACGACCTTGCCCATGCACTCTCAAATGTCTTCTTCCTTGTTGTTTTTAGTGTAAGTTGGGTGAAAATAATGAATCATTTTAAGAGGAAGTATGGATTGTTAGAAGGATAATAAGTAAATTATAAACATTGGTTTTGCTAACTTCACATTTCTAGACTGATACTTCATGTCTTAAATAATAGAATAACTCATTCTTAACTTAGGATGGGTTATTAAAATTTCTGAAGATGGGCTACTATGGGTATTTAGTAATCTTCATTATGTAAAAGGTTTGCATTATTTTCCAATGATTAATGCAAATTGAATGGATGAAAATTAAATTGATTGTGTTTCTAAAAAAGGAGTTTAGCTTATTCATTATAGGGGAATATAATAAATGCAAATTTTTTACATATTAAAAGAAAAACAACAACAAATTAGAAGGAGACTACATGAAGAAGAAAGCCTATCATAACCCAGTGTTTTTTGTATCAACAATTATTGTAGGACTATTAGTTATTATTGGGGCAGTATTTCCAGAAGGGTTCGGAAAAGTGGCTCAAGCATTATTTGACTTTACAACAATCAATTTCGGTTGGTTTTATTTGTTAGCGGTTTTTGTATTTATTATGGTTTTACTCGGATTAGCAATTGGTAAATTCGGTAAGCTTAGACTTGGACCATCAAATTCTAGACCTGAATATTCGTTTTTCACTTGGATTGGCATGCTATTTTCCACAGGATTTGGGTCAGGACTTGTATTCTGGGGTGTTGCGGAGCCAATGAGTCACTTTTTTGAAACGCCTTTTCCAGGTCTTGATGCACAGACACCAGAAGCTGCAAGAGTGGCAATGGGCTATGCTTTCTTTAACTGGGGAATAAGTCAATGGTCCGTTTTTGCGATAGTCGGTTTAGTTATTGCATATATTCAATTCAGAAAAGATGGAAAAGGATTAATATCCACTGCAATTGAGCCTGTTGTTGGGAAAAATAGGGGAATAGCAAATACAATTGATTCCTTTGCCGTAATTGCCACTGTAATGGGTGTTGCCACTTCTTTAGGACTGGGAATTATGCAAATGAATGGTGGATTAACATCGATATTTAATATTCCAAACACAATTTGGGTACAAATAATCATTGCAGGAGTAATGCTAATTACATATCTATCATCATCTGTTACCGGTTTAAACAAGGGGATGAAATGGTTAAGTAATATAAATTTAAGCTTATGTCTTCTATTATTGTTATTTGTATTTTTTGCAGGACCAACTGTATTCATTTTAGAAAGCTTTGTATTAGGAATCGGTGATTATTTAACAAACTTTGTTCAATATAGTTTACGAATGACACCATATGGAGGTGGAGAATGGGTTCATCAATGGACAATTTTCTACTGGGCATGGGCTATTTCATGGTCACCATTTGTAGGAGCCTTCATCGCGCGTGTGTCAAGAGGTAGAACAATCAGAGAATTTATCTTCGGGGTTTTAGTTGTACCACCAGCAATTGCATGTTTATGGATTGCAGTTTTTGGAGGAACATCATTGTTCAGTGATTTAAATAATGGGACGCAAATTGCAGAAGCTGTGAATGGAGATATAGCGGTAGCGTTATTTGAGACATTTGGTACGTTACCACTCTCAACAATTACATCATTACTGGCTATTCTTTTGATATTTACCTTTTTGGTAACTTCGGCGGATTCAGCAACATATATTCTTGGTAGCATGACATCAAAAGGGAGTATCAATCCAGCTATGATTACGAAAATTATCTGGGGAGTACTAATCACTGCTATTTCGGTTGTATTGTTACTTGCAGGTGGACTTGAAGCATTGCAAACAGCTGCATTGATTTCGGCATTACCATTTGCGGTTATACTATTAGTGATGGTTGCAGCTATTCTAAAGCTTTTAAAGAAGGATGTAAAATCGAAAGAAAAAGTAGATAAAGAAAATAAGTAAGCAGGTGAAAGTTAATTCTTTTACCTGCTTTTTCTCTATCCGAATCAAACTTTTTTCAATATAGCTACTAGGTAAATTTTCTAATAATCCCTGACGTAGTTAAGCCAACGATGATTACCATAATTGCAGAGTAAAGGAAATTTACTTCTGTAATGGCAAACCAGCCAACAATTAAAACAAAGCAATCGATTAGAAATATGATGATTCCAGCGTTTATAGAAGTTACTTTGGACAACATCAATGCCAATAAATCAGATGCACCAGTGCTAATATCGTTAAGAAGCATAATGCCTACACCACTTCCAATGCATATTCCACCTGCTATGACAGAAAAGAGTATCGAGCCTCCATCAATATTCCATGAAGTGAGTGGGTGAAGTAAATCAATTAATAAGGACGATACAAATAGTCCATGCAGTCCATTGTAAAAGTACTCCCGAAAATAAAAAAAGGAAAAAATATATAATGGAAGACTAATAATGATAATTGTAAACCCAGCTTTGACTCCAAATAAGTATTTCGCAATCAACCCAATTCCAAGAATGCCACCATCCAATAGGTGATGTGGAATAACAAATAAATTTACCCCAAGGGCGACGAATAAACTTCCAACAATAATTGCCAATGCTTTCTTAATCATATGATCCCACCTTGTCCATCAATCCCTAATAGTTATTTTATGAAGAGGAATTAAATGTAGACTGAATATATATGATGTAATATAATAAGAGTAGGAAAGTGGGTGATTCAGGTGGGAATGTGAAATTAAATAGCGTGTTAAGACATAATGCTTGCAACGATTTTACACCATGGGTTGGATTGCCACGGGTGAATGCAACAGAGGTTACAGAGTTTATAAAAAAACGGAGGTGAAATCCTTGTATCTCGTAGATGCAAGGATACTAATTGGACATTGTTAACCTGGTTATGGTTGCTATATTGATATTGCTTACTGCATTCTTTGTAGCAACCGAATTTTCTATTGTAAAAGTGCGTACTACTCGGATTGATCAATTAATTAGTGAAGGAAATAAAAGGGCGGTACATGCAAAGAAATTAACTGATAACTTAGATGCCTATTTGTCTGCTTGTCAGTTAGGTATTACTGTAACGGCTTTAGGGATTGGTTGGTTAGGTGAATCCACAGTCGCACGTTTATTGCATCCTGTGTTTGATGCGTTACATTTAAGTGATACATTTACATCGGTTCTTTCGTTTATTATTGCATTCTCTTTCATCACATTTTTACACGTTGTGGTAGGAGAACTAGCACCAAAAACGATTGCTATACAACAAGCTGAACTAGTTACCTTATATTTAGCAAAACCACTTATTTTGTTCTATAAGATTTTATATCCATTTATTTGGTTATTAAATGGGTCGGCACAGATCCTCGTAAAATTATTAGGTTTCAAACCGATGAATGAACATGAAGGGGCACACTCTGAGGAAGAAGTTCGTATGATTCTTTCAGATAGCTATAAAAGTGGTGAGATTAACTTATCTGAGATGATGTATGTAAATAACATCTTTGAATTTGATGAGCGATTAGTAAAAGAAATCATGATACCACGTACGGAAATGGTTTGTTTTTATAAGGAAGATAGTTTCATAGAAAATATTGATATTATTCGCAAAGAACAGTATACGAGGTATCCTGTTGCAGATGGTGAAAAAGACAATATTATTGGGCTTGTTAACCTGAAGGAAATTCTTACAGCACAATTGGACGGTGATAAGCCTGCAACGTTTGAGCAATTTATTCGTCCAATTATACATGTATCTGAAGCAACACCAATTAAGCAGGTATTGTTAAAGATGCAACGTGACCGAATTCATATGGCTATTGTTAATGATGAATACGGTGGAACTGCTGGTTTATTAACGGTTGAAGATATTTTAGAGGAAATTGTCGGCGATATTCGAGATGAATTTGATAATGATGAAATTCCGATGATTGAAGAAGTAAATGAAAAAACAAAAGTAGTTTCTGGGAAACTGCATATTGATGAATTAAATGACATTCTTGGTACGACACTATCAGATGATGAAATTGACACTGTCGGTGGATGGGTATTCTCAAAAAATGTTGAAGCAAAAGTAGGTTCAGCAGTCGATCATGGTGGTTATCAATTTATAATTGATGAGATGGATGGTTACCAGATAAAAAGAGTCAAGATCATAAGAAGCTAGAATAATAGAAAGAGACAACTCATGTGGGCTGTCTCTTTTAATTTAGCTTGAGAATAAAGGGTACGTTGTGAAACTAAATTTGGATTTTATTTTTTGTGATGATTTTTCAAGGGTTATTGTTTTTTTCTTCGTATTGATATTTAATGAATAAAGAAATAAAAGGTAATAGACAATAAAAAGTTAAGTTATTAACTAGGATGTGATTCTGATGCAACTAAACGATAATACGCAATATATAAAAAGCGTTCGATTGAAGAAAGGGTTGATTCCGTCATTTAGTTCTTTTCCTTTTAATCTACCAGTTATAGAAAATTTTCAAGATATCGTGTTTCATCCAAATGTAACGTATATTGTTGGAGAAAATGGAATGGGAAAATCAACATTGTTAGAGGGGATAGCAATTGCTTTGGGGTTTAACCCAGAAGGTGGTACATTGAATTTCCGTTTCTCGAATTACGATTCGCATTCGAATTTAGACGAATTTCTTCTAGTGGCGAAAAGTGTCTATAAACCAACGGACAGTTTTTTCTTTCGTGCAGAGACATTTTACAATCTTGCTACGAATATTGAGGAGTTGGATAGTCAGCCTTCATATGGTTCAAAGATTATCGATTCGTTTGGAGGGAAGTCTTTACATAAGCAATCACATGGAGAGTCATTTTTCTCAGCATTTATAGAAAAGTTCAGGGGAAATGGGCTATATATCTTGGACGAGCCAGAGGCAGCCTTATCTCCGTTAAGACAAATGTCGTTGTTAGCGAGAATTAATGAGCTTGTACAAGAAGGATCACAATTCATTATTTCCACACATTCGCCGATTGTTATGGCATATCCTGAAGGGAAAATAATCGAATTAACAGAACATGGAATGTATGATACAACATTGGAGAAAACGGGGCATTATCAAGTAATGAAGCAGTTTTTTCAAGATAAAGAACGCCTGTTACACCACCTTTTCCAAGAATGAGGCTGGGATAAAAGTAATCTATTATAGCAAAATCCGAACGATGCTCTAAAATCTTCCAATACAACTTACTTTGGATTTGATATGAAATTCGGAATTATTCAGAATAGTGTAGCTCTCGCTCACACATTATTAATGTAATGTGTGGGCGAGAGCTTTGTTAGAATACTTTGCTTTCCGCGGGCACGGCCTCGGGCCAACAGGATGTTGGTCACAAAGGCGTTGACACAAATATTTTCGGTGGGACGAGTAAAATCTTTCACTTAGTCCACAAATTATATCAATTATGAATTAACATTTAGTTATGTCCCAGTTTCTACTTATCTTTTTCTAGGTATTTACTATTAACATACCCAGTAAAGTCTTCCGTTGTAATTTTAACCCAACCATCAGGATTGTTCATTTCTTCAACTTCTACTTCTTGATCTAGGGTTACAACACCAACAATATCTGTCTCTGTTCCTGGACCTTCACGAACATTTAATAGTTCTGCAGCAACATATTGGATTGAAATTGTTTCCTTCTCATCTTCATGAGGTTTTTGTTTCTCTTCCACTTTCACTTCAACGACATTCTCTTCTTTCGCATTTGTCGGTTCAACTGTAGATTCTGCTGTAGCGAAATCTGGATTCATGAAGTTATGTTGCATAATGATAACAAAAGAGATTAATGATGTTACTAGAATAGTCAAGATTATAATGATAATACGTTTACGGTTATTCATCTTAATTTCTCCTCGGGTATTCATATCTATAGGTTATTATACACGAAAATTGTAGGAAATTGGAGAGTTATGTAGACTTTTACAATAATATCATCGCAACAATAATGAAGGAGATCATAATCGTACTACTAATATATATAATCGCAGATCTGTACTTTTTATCTATCATTAATTGAAGTGATTCATTTCCAAATGTAGAGAAGGTCGTATAAGAACCACAGAACCCGATTCCTAGTAATATCCAAAGGGATTCGGAAAGTATACCATCCATGTGAAGTTTAGCAACAAAAGCTAATAAAAATGACCCTGTTATATTTGCAATCCAGGTACCAATCAAACGCTTATTTGTTTTTATAGAAATGTAATAGCGGAGTGTACTACCAAGAAATCCGCCTAACGCAACGAGTAGAAAGTTCATGACGCACCTTGCATCTTTATTTTAGTTGAAAGCATGAAACCCATAAAACAGAAAGCTAGTCCACCTATCATACTAATTCCAGTGTAGAGAAGTGCAAATAGTACATTTTCATTCCACAATTCAATCGTCTCAACAGCAAATGTAGAGAACGTTGTAAAAGCACCAATTAATCCTGTAGTCAATCCAGTAAATACATCATCCCTGAGTTTACTTCGAATGGATGAGTGGTTTAAGAGGAAGCTTAGAAGAAAGCAGCCAATAAAATTAGTAATAAGCGTTGCATAAGGAAATACATAATCTCCTGCAAGTATCATAGAAATTGCATAACGCAGGAGTGCACCAATCATCCCACCAATGCCTACTGCTATATATATTCTTGTATCCATAGCTACTGACAGGTGGGGCATAAGCCATAAATTTCAAATTTATGACCATCAATTTCATAGTTAGCTAGCGAGCGGGTTACTTCATCCATTGGACACACTTCAATTTCCTTTGTCTTTCCACATTTGTTGCAAATAAAATGATGGTGATGATGATGGGTACAATTCATTCTGAAATGCTTTTCACCGTTTAATTCAGTGGTTTCAAGTATCCCAACTTCATTATATAGATGAAGGTTACGATAAATCGTATCAAAACTTACGGCATCATCCTTTTTCTCCAAGAACTTAATTAAGTCTTTTGCAGTTCGATAACCGTCAGAATCTGCAAAATAGTTTAAGATATCTTTTCTTTTACCTGTAGCTTTATACCCGTTTTCTTTTAAAAGATCAATCGCTTCATTTATATTCATTTTATTTCCCCCACTTTCTAATTACGCCTTTCTAAACCGTTTCATTCCAATTGAAATCAGCAGAATAAAAATAGAGACAACGACAATGGTGCCACCTGGTGGTATGTTCAAGTAGTATCCAGAAATGATTCCGATAATCACCGATAGCTCCCCAAATAAAATAGATAAAAACATCATCTTTTTAAATCCTTTTGCTAATCGCATAGCAGCTGCAACTGGTAATGTCATTAGAGCGGACACCAATAATACCCCAACAATTCGAATCGATGCAGCAATTACAAGCGCAGTTAATACGATAAATAATAGATGGATTGCTTTTGAATGAATTCCAGAGATCGTTGCATGCTCTTCGTCAAAAGATAATGTAAAAAGTTCCTTGTAAAATAATGTTACGATAAGGATAACAAAGATAGAAATACCTAGTATTAAAAAGAAATCTCCTTGGCTTACTGCTGAAACCGATCCAAATAAATAATTAAATAAGTCGGTATTAAAGCCGTCAGCAATTGCAATAAAAATTACACTTAAGCCCACTCCACCCGATAAGATAATTGGAATCGCAATCTCTTGGTACCCCTTATAAACACTTCTTAGTTTTTCAATTAAGATGGATCCACCCACGGAGAATAGCATCCCACTATATAATGGCGTAAAAGTAATTAAAAAGACTTTTTCGATCATTAAACCAAAGGCTATCCCTGCTAGTGTTACATGAGAAAGTGCATCAGCAATTAGGGATAACCTCCTAACTACGATAAAGGTCCCAAGGAGTGGGGCAATGATACCGATAAGTAATCCGGTTAGTAATGTATATCTCAGGAAATCATATTGAAAAAAATCAGCTAGCATCACGTAGCCTCCAATCAATGGTTATGCACGACAATGTTAACAGGGTGCCCATAAAATCTAGAAAAATCTTCTTCATTTAAAGAAGAGAAATCTGCAGGTCTCCCGTGGAAATGTAACGTTTTATTCAAGCATACAATATCCGTTGCATGCTCTGTCATCGTTCCTGTGTCGTGTGTAACTAGTAATAATGTAATATTGTTATTTTCGTGCAATTGTTTTAGTAGCTCATAAAATCGTTTCACGTTTTCAACGTCGACTCCAACTGTAGGCTCGTCTAGAATGAGAAGCCGTGGGTCATTTACTAATGCACGGGCAATGAAAACGCGTTGTTGTTGGCCACCAGATAGGTTTCCGATGTTTTCATATGCATATTCAAGCATACCTACTTGTTCAATTGCATGTAATATCTTTTCTTTATGTTTTTTATTAAAAAATTTAAAATAACCAATTTTTGCTGTTAAACCAGTAGAAACAACTTCAAACACTGTTGCTGGGAATCCTTTGTTAAATGAATTTGCCTTTTGTGAAACGAAGCCGATTTTGTTTCTGTCTTTGAACTTTTCAATTGGTTCATTAAGTAGTTTTATTGATCCTTCATTAGGCTTTAATTGTCCAAGGATAAGTTTAATTAGTGTCGTTTTCCCGCCTCCATTTGGTCCGACTAATCCCATGAAGGCACCTTTTGGAATTTCGAAATTAACAGAATCTAGTACTATCTTTTGTTCGTATGCGTAACTTACATTTTCCATTGAAACGACTACTTCTTTCATCATAGCACCTCCGTTTTCTATTCTGTTGCTTTATCGAGTACTTCTATGTTTTTCTTCATTAATGATAGATAGTCTTCGTTATTAGTAATATCTTCATCGGTGAGTACAGATAAATTATGAATCGTTAGACTTTCTGCTCCGATTTCAGATTGAATGATTTCTGAGACACGGTTCGAGCTATTTTGTTCAAAAATAATATATTCTAGCTCAAGTTCTTCTGCTTGGTCAATAATATCTACTAATTCTTTTTGTGAAGGTTCACTACTTGAAGAAAGACCATTAATAGCAATTTGTTTCAAACCATAACGTTCTTCCCAATACCCAAATCCCGCGTGTGAAACAATAATTTCTTTGTTTGCTTTTGGTTGTAAGGTTTGTATGAATTGTTCATCAAGTGTAAGTAAATCAGCTTTCAGTTCTTCAAAGTTTTCATTATACACTGCTTCTTCACTAGGATTTAATGTTATTAATTCTTCTTTAATAATATTGGCCATTTCAATCATTCGTAACGGATCAATCCATATATGTGGGTCATGATCCCCATGGTTATGTCCATCATGTTCTACTTCTTCATTTTCATGGTCATGGTTATGGTCATGGTCATGGTGCTCTTCTTGATGGTCATCGGATTCCTCTACATGGAATAATTCCTCATGCACACCGATTTCTATTAAAGATATATCTTGTTTTTCCAATGCATCTGCAGCAGTTTCTGCAAATGCCTCCATACCAGCACCTAAGTAAATAAATGCATCACTCTTAGCGATGTCTGTCATGTCCTTTGAAGTAGGTTCATAGGAATGTGCATCTACACCTGGAGGGTATACCGTTTCTACATGTATTGACTCCCCACCAATACGCTCAACTGCAAATTGAATTGGATATATAGACGTATAGATATTTAATTTGCTATCATTATCTTTTGTGGTTTCTTCTGCAGTACATCCAGTTGCTAACAGGACGATAAGTAGTAGAATAATAGTTTTACAATATGTTTTCATAAACGTTCATCCTCTTGTTTCTTAGTTAATTATACTGAAACATCATATCGTAATCATTACGATTTGTAAATAGGAATCATTACGATTTGTTATATTTTTTTGCTGTATTATAAAAGATTGAAATATCAAATTCAGAACAAACTAATAGCATAATCATTGATCGCATTGTGTGCAAAGTTAAAAACTTTATATAAAGAGATACTTTAAATGCAAAAAGGAGTTTTATAAGTATGTTTGATTTTTTCCTAGCGCTTGATCCATTGTACCAAACAATCCTTGCAACGTTATATACTTGGGGTATGACGGCACTTGGAGCTGCACTTGTATTTACTTCAAAAAACGTTAATCAAAAGTTAATGGACTCCATGCTTGGATTTGCAGGAGGCGTGATGATAGCGGCAAGCTTTTGGTCATTATTAGCACCTGCACTTGAAATGGCAGAAGGGGGGAGCACTCCTGCATGGATACCCGCTGCTGTTGGATTTATGTTGGGTGGGACCTTCCTATGGAGTGTTGATAAAGTAATTCCACATCTCCACCCAAATGCACCAATAGATGCAGCAGAAGGATATCAACCGAAAAAGAAAAAGCGTAGTACACTACTCGTATTAGCAATCACATTACACAATATTCCAGAAGGATTGGCTGTTGGTGTTGCGTTCGGTGCAGTAGCTAGCGGCTCATCTCAAGCAACGATTTCAGGTGCTGTTGCATTAGCTATAGGAATGGGGATTCAAAACTTCCCAGAGGGACTAGCTGTTTCGATGCCACTTCGCAGAGAGGGTATGTCTAGAAGAAAAAGTTTTAAGTATGGACAACTTTCTGGAATGGTTGAACCTATTTCAGCTGTGATTGGGCTTTTAGCAGTTTCTTATATTGAACCCCTTCTGCCATATGCATTAAGCTTTGCGGCTGGGGCAATGATATTTGTTGTCGCTGAAGAAGTAATTCCAGGCAGTCAAGAAGAGGGAAATGTAGATTTAGCTTCTATGAGTTTAATGATTGGTTTTACAATTATGATGATCCTCGATGTTGCGCTCGGATAAGCATTTAAATATAAGGAAGTTTATTGGGTTACGCCAGTAATATATAAATTCATATTATTGGCGTACGATTCGTTTCTTGTGGTTAAAAAAATACAAAAACTTCAACCAAACCCATTGCGAAAAATCTGAATTTAATTTATAGTATAAATAGATGGGATAAATCCTTCTTTTTTTTATAACAATAAATGAATGAGTATTCATTCAATAGATGATGAGGGGGACAATAATGGTTTATCAAGTAAAGAAGGCTGCGGTGCTTGGGACAGGTGTTATGGGTTCGGCTATAGCAGCACATTTGGCAAATATTGGGATTAACGTACTTATGCTGGACATCACACCAAAGCAATTAACAAAAGAAGAAGAGAAAAAAGGGCTAACATTGGATCACCCAATGGTGAGAAATCGGATAGCACAGGCAAGTAAAAAAGCGTTGTTAAAGCAAAAGCCATCTCCAATCACAACAAAGAAAAGCCTTGATTTAATTAAAGTTGGGAATATGGATGATGACATGGAAAAGTTGTCAGATGTAGATTGGATTATTGAGGTTGTTGTTGAGAATTTGGAAATTAAGAAAAAAGTATTTGAAAACATAGATAAGCATCGTAAGGCTGGATCAATTGTCAGTTCGAATACATCAGGAATATCTGTTAATGATATGGTGGAAAATTGCTCAGATGATTTGAAGAAACATTTCCTTGGAACACACTTCTTTAATCCGCCAAGATATCTGAAATTATTAGAAATCATCCCTACAAAATATACGGATGAGGCTGTACTTTCCTTTATGAAAACATTTGGGGAAAATGTGCTTGGGAAAGGTGTAGTTGAAGCGAAAGATACACCTAATTTTATCGCTAACCGAATTGGGACATATGGATTACTCGTAACGGTTCGTGAAATGTTAAAAGGTGGTTACAGTGTTGGTGAAGTTGATTCTGTAACTGGGCCAATGATTGGTAGACCGAAGAGTGCAACGTTCCGTACCTTGGATGTAGTAGGAATAGACACATTTATCCATGTTGCAAAAAACGTGTATGACCAAGTAGATGGAGAAGAAAAAACAGTATTTGACGTTCCAGAATTCATCAATAGAATGAATGAAAATGGATGGATTGGTGCAAAGGCTAAACAAGGATTTTTCGTAAAGAAGGACAGAGAAATCTATGAAATTAATCCAGAAACACTAGAATATGTAGAACGTAAGAAATTAAAAACAGCTGCAACAGAAATCGTGAAACAACAAAAAGGTACACGTAATAAATTGAAAGCGCTTGTAAGTGCGAAAGGTGACCGTGCTGGGGATCTTGTGTGGTCAGTACTCAAACCAGTGTTACTCTATTCTGCGGAACTGTTAGGTAAGATTGCTGATGATATTGTATCTATTGACCAGGCAATGAAATGGGGATTTGGCTGGGAGCTAGGACCATTTGAATCATGGGATGCGATTGGTCTGAGAGCATCAATTTCCAGAATGCAGGAAGAAGGAGAGACAGTACCAAAATGGATTCTAAATCTACTAGAAGACGGTTATGAATCTTTTTATAACAAGGAAGCTGGAGATATATCCTATTATGATCAAGGAGACTATAAAGCCCAGCAGTTTAACGAAAATGAAATCAATTTAAAGCTACTAAAAGAAAAAAATGGAATCATTAAAAAGAATACAGGTGCAAGTTTAATCGATATTGGTGATGGGGTTGCGCTACTTGAATTTCATTCGAAAAGCAATGCACTAGGTCTTGATACCATTCAAATGGTTCAGTTTGCAATCGAAGAAGTAGAAAATAATTATGAAGGCCTTGTAATTGGGAATCAGGGGAAGAACTTCTCGGTTGGAGCAAATATTGCATTGATGTTAATGGAAGCGCAAGATGAGAATTTTGATGAGCTAGATTTAGTTATCCGTCAGTTTCAAAATATGGCAATGAAAATTAAATATGCAGAGAAGCCAGTTGTGTCAGCCCCTTTTAATATGACAGTTGGTGGTGGGGCAGAAGTATCTTTACCGGCTGCGGCAATCCAAGCATCTGCTGAAACGTATATCGGACTTGTTGAAGTTGGTGTTGGACTCATCCCAGGTGGAGGGGGAACAAAAGAACTGTATTTAAAACAACTTCGTAACATGCCAAAGGGAATTAAGTTTGATCTTTCTAAAGTGGCAAATGATGTTTTTGAAAAAATTGCGACAGCAAAAGTCTCCACATCCGCAGCTGAGGCAGTTGAAAATGGTTTCTTAGGACATGGTGACAGTATTAGTGTTAACCCAGACCACTTAATATCTGATGCAAAAGCAAAAGTACTCGCTTTACGTAAAGCAGGATATAGGAAACCAATACATGAGAAAATTCCTGTTGTAGGGGAAGCAGGGTATGCAGCAATGCTGATGGGGGCGAAATCACTTCAATACGGCGGCTATGCATCGGAACATGATATTAAAATTGCTGAAAAATTAGCCTATGTGTTATCTGGTGGAAGAATAAGAGAAGGTTCCGTCATCGATGAACAGATCATGCTTGATTTAGAACGGGAAGCATTTTTAAGTTTAATTGGAGAACCTTTAACACAAGCAAGAATGCAGCACATGTTACTGAAAGGGAAAGCCTTACGTAATTAAAAAGGGGGAGAAAGATATGAAAGAAGCAGTTATTGTTGCAGGTGCAAGAACCCCTGTAGGAAAAGCATTTAAAGGTTCTTTAGCAAATACGAGGCCAGATGATTTTGCTGCTTTAACAATAAAGGAAACATTGAAACGTGCTGGTGGATATGACGGGAATATTGATGATGTCATTATTGGTTGTGCGATGCCTGAAGCAGAGCAAGGAGCGAATGTTGCCAGGAATATCGCTGGACTTGCTGGATTAAGTCATGATGTACCAGGTGTTACTGTAAATCGCTTTTGTTCGTCCGGATTACAATCTATTGCTTACGGGGCAGAACGAATTATGTTAGGTGCAAGTGACACGATCATTGCTGGTGGAACAGAGTCAATGAGCTTAATTCCAATGGGAGGCCATGTTGTTAAGCCTAACGTCAAGTTAGTTGAAGAAGCACCAGGCTATTATATGAGCATGGGTCATACTGCAGAAGAAGTTGCAAAGCGTTTCTCCATCTCACGTTCTGACCAAGATCAATTTGCGGTAAGAAGTCATGAAAATGCAGCAAAGGCGATCGCTGAAGGGAAATTTAATGATGAAGTAGTACCAGTAGAAGTAGCGGAGCGTGTAGTAGGGCGAAATAACAAAATAGAAGAAACCGCATTTACTTTCGAGATGGATGAAGGTGTTAGACCTGGTACAACAACTGATATCCTTGGGAAATTACGTCCAGCATTTAAAGTAAATGGAACCGTAACTGCAGGGAATTCTTCACAAATGAGTGATGGAGCTGCTTCCGTCCTATTAATGGACAGGGAAAAAGCAGAATCAGAAGGACTTACTCCGATATTAAAATTCCGTTCATTCGCTGTCGCTGGTGTGGAGCCTGAAATAATGGGTGTTGGTCCTGTAGCGGCTATCCCGAAAGCATTGAAAATAGCAGGTTTAGAGCTCTCAGATATTGGGTTGTTTGAATTAAATGAAGCCTTTGCAGCACAGGCAGTTCGTGTAGTGCAAGCGCTAGATATAGATATTAATAAAGTGAATGTTAATGGAGGAGCAATTGCACTTGGTCATCCACTTGGTTGTACAGGGACGAAATTAACGTTATCCCTCATGCATGAAATGAAACGTAGAAACACTCAATTTGGTGTTGTTACAATGTGCATCGGCGGTGGAATGGGAGCGGCAGGAGTATTCGAACTTTTATAAGCTAGTAATCTAATAAACTAAAATGAAAGGATGATTATAATGAGCGAAACAAAGGAAAAATTATTTAAAGGTGGGGCATTTTTAACAGAAGACCTAACAGCGGAGGATATTATTACACCTGAGGATTTTACAGATGAACAGATTATGATAGCTAAGACAACCGAGGAATTTATTGAAAAAGAAGTACGTCCAAATTTAGAAGCATTAGAAAATCAAAACTTTGATATTTCGGTAGATTTATTGAAAAAAGCAGGTGAATTAGGGCTGTTAGGTGCAGATGTGCCAGAAGAGTACGGTGGATTGGGATTAGATAAAACAAGTTCAGCCCTAATTACAGAGCAATTTTCACGTGCTGGAGGATTCTCAATTACACATGGTGCGCATGTTGGAATTGGTTCACTTCCAATTGTGTTCTTTGGAAATGAGGAACAAAAACAGAAATATTTACCAAAGCTTGCTACTGGTGAGTTAATTGCAGCATATGCCCTAACGGAGGCTACATCTGGATCTGATGCGTTAGGTGCCAAAACAACTGCGGTCTTAAATGAAGCAGGTACACACTATATTTTAAATGGAGAAAAGCAATTTATTACAAACTCAGCCTTTGCAGATGTATTTGTTGTTTATGCAAAAATTGATGGTGAGCACTTCTCTACATTTATTGTGGAAAGTGAGTTTCCTGGTGTTACAACCGGTGCAGAAGAAAAGAAAATGGGAATCAAGAGTTCGTCAACAAGAACGTTAATCTTGAATGATGCAGAAGTTCCAGTAGAAAATCTTTTAGGTGAAAAAGGAAAAGGACATAAGATTGCTTTTAATATTCTAAACGTGGGTCGTTATAAATTAGCAATTGGTGGTGTCGGTGGTGCAAAAGCAGCTTTAGAAACTGCTGTGAAATATGTAAATGAACGAAAACAATTTAACACAGCAATCTCAAGCTTCTCACTAACACAGGAGAAACTAGGTACGATGGCTGCGAATATTTATGCAAATGAAAGTGCTGTTTACCGTACTGTAGGACTTTTTGAACAGCGTATGGGCGCACTTACGGAAGAGCAATTAAAAGACGGACGACAAATTGCACAAGCAATTGCTGAATATCAAATTGAATGCTCAATGAACAAATATACTGCAACAGAGGTTCTTGACTTTGTTGTTGATGAAGCCGTTCAGATGCATGGTGGTAATGGTTTTATCCAAGAATATGAAGTAGAAAGAATGTATCGTGATGCTCGTATTAATCGTATTTTTGAGGGGACGAATGAAATAAACCGTTTACTAGTGCCTGGTACTTTGCTTAAAAAAGCGATGAAAGGCGAGCTTCCACTGTTGCAGCAAGCGCAAAGTCTACAAGAGGAATTAGTTATGAAGATGCCTGAGGAAGTTGGTGCAGGTACGTTAGAGCAAGAGAAATATTTACTTAAAAATGCGAAGAAATTAGTATTGTTTGCTGCGGGTATTGCTGTCGGGAAATACATGCAAAAAATTGAGCGTGAACAAGAGCTTCTTGTTAACTTGGCTGATATGGTCGCTGAAGTGTATAACATGGAATCAGCTATTCTTCGTACGGAAAAAGCAATTAATAAGTCTGGAGCAGAAAAGAATCAACAAAAACTTCTCTATACACAAGTGTATATTCAAGAGGCGTTTAACCGTGTAGAAAGTGATGCAAAAGAAACACTTATTGCGATAGAAGAAGGAGATTCTTTACGTATGATGTTATCTTCCCTACGTAAGTTAACACGTCATACACCGATTAATGTTATAGCGAAAAAACGTGAAATTGCTGCAAAAATTATTGAGGAAGAAGAATACGTATTGTAAATCTACAGGTTTGATAAAAGCCTGGAACAATGTGCCCCCCTAAAATGTTAGACGTAAAAATCTAACTTTTAGGGGGATTTTTATGGTTGCATTTTGAAAGGGAATATCCTGAGAAGAGAAGATATATCCCGAGAAGGGAGCATATATCCCGAGAAGGGAGGATATATCCTGAGAAGGGAGGATATATCCCGAGAAGAAAGGAAATATCCCGAGAAGGGAGGATAAATCCCGAGAAGAAAGGAAATATCCCGAGAAGGGAGCATATATCCCGAGAAAAGAGCATAAATCAGTCAAGTCCAAAATCCTGTGTAAATTAAGTTACAATGTTTTTTAAATACAAGGCAGAAGATTCAGTCAGAATTACCAAGCTATAGAAAAACAAGCATCTTTATACAATTTGATATGGAGG
>NZ_RBZO01000015.1 GCF_003628445.1 Oceanobacillus bengalensis | reverse complement strand
GAGGGCTGAGGCCGTGCCCGTGGAAAGCGAAGTATTCTGCCGGAGCGAAAGGCAGGGCTTAACATTAATAAATGTAAGCGAGAGTTTCACAATACTGAATTAAAGAAATCAACAGTCTATATAAATTGTGATTATAACAACAACATTTTAGAAAAGGTCCTTATTCTGAAGCGATTCCCATTAATGCTTTTAATTCCTGTTCGTTTTCAATTAAATCCTTTAGCGTATATGCTTCCAGTACTTTAAAAAAGGCGTGTAATGCCTTGTTCAGTACATGCTTTAATGTACAGGCAGGGGTGATGACACAGTGATCTGCCCCCCTATTAAAGCACTCTAATAAATTAAAATCATTTTCAAGCCTGCGTATTAACAATCCGATATTTACCTCTTCAGGAGCTTTCGCTAATCGAATTCCTCCGTTTCTACCTCTTATTGTTTCTAGTAACTCAAGCTTATTTAATTCAAAAACAATCTTCCCTAAATGATTTGGCGAAATATTGTAGACCTCAGAAATTTCCTTGATACTAGCTAATTCCCCATCTTTTTTTAACCCAGTAAAAATTAACACACGTAATGCGTAATCTGTATATTTTTTTAGTTGCATTGGAATTCTCCTCATTAAGCCTTTCACAATATTGTAACATGTGATTGCGTTTTCCCTATTGAAACAGTGTTAATATTATTTATAAGATAAAGATGTATTCAAAATACATGTTTAAAATACTAAAGGAGTGTATTGTTATGTCAACTACAACAGCTACTGGTTTAGACCAAAAAACAAGAGATATTATTAAATCAACTGTTCCTGTATTACAAGAACACGGAACAGCGATTACAACAAGATTCTATCAAACAATGTTTAAAAAACATCCAGAACTAAAAAATATATTTAATCAAACAAACCAAAGAAAAGGCGATCAACCAAAAGCCCTTGCAAATACGGTACTTGCTGCAGCAATGCATATTGATCAATTAGAAAGCATCTTACCAGTTGTGAAGCAAATTGCTGAAAAGCACCGAAGCTTAAATATTAAACCTGAGCACTACCCAATTGTTGGTGAAAATTTATTATTTGCAATTAAAGATGTCTTAGGTGATGCAGCGACAGATGAGATTATTGATGCATGGGCAAAAGCATACGGAGAGATTGCAAATGTATTTATTACAGTAGAGAAAGAAATGTATAAAGAAGTTCAAGATAGTCCTGGTGGATGGGTTGACTACCGTGACTTTAAAGTAGTTAAAAAGGAAAAAGAAAGCGATGTAATTACATCCTTCTATCTAAAACCTGTTGATGAAAAAGTATTCCCTAGCTACAGACCCGGGCAATACATTACGATTAAAGCAGAAATAGATAGTCAAGAATATAATCATCTTCGTCAATACAGTCTATCCCAGGCACCTGGAGAAGAGTACTATCGTATCAGTGTAAAAAGAGAGGACGCTATAGGAGCAGGTCCAGCAGGTGTTGTATCTACCTTCTTACATGAGCAAGTTGAAGAGGGAAGTATTCTTCCTATTAGTGCACCAGGTGGAGACTTTGTATTAGACCAAGAAGATAATCGGCCTCTTATTTTAATCAGTGGTGGTGTTGGTCTAACACCTATGATGAGTATGTTAGAGACAACAATTAAAGTACAGCCAAACCGTGAAGTTATCTATATTCAAGCTGCTAGATCTGGTAAATTCCACGCGATGAAAGATAGAGTAACTGAAATTGTGGAAGGAAATAAACAAGTAAAAAGCTATACCGTATACGACACACCTGCCGAGGGAGAAACATGTGATAAGGAAGGGTATGTTGATTATGAATGGTTAACTAGCATTCTTCCAACAAACGACGCTGCCTTCTATTTCTGTGGACCTAAAGGATTTATGCGTGCCCAATATAAGAACTTAAGAGAATTTGGTGTTGCCGATACAGATATACACTTTGAAATATTTGGCCCAGCAGACGATATTAAATCATAAGAAAAGCGCAGGCTCCTGTTAAGAGAAGTCTAGCTACAGCTTTATCCGCTCGTACTAAACAGTAATAAAAAATCTGAATGATGGGGAAATACACCCTTCATTCAGATTTTTTTATTACCATTAGCGATACAGTGTATTTCTAAAGCTTCCTACCACTTCAAACTTACGATACAGCTGTGACGGGGTAACGTATCGTCTTTTTATTGGATTTGTATCTCTTCCATATAGGTCAAAATTTTGATTATTACCAAAGTAATACGCCTGCCAAATATACTTGGAGCAATAGTTATTTTCAATACTATCTAAATCTCGGTCAAACGTATATTTCTCCACCCTATCAATATGAAGCATTGCCCACTTAGCTGCATTCTTTGCTTTATCAGCATCAGGGAAGCGCAATATTGTTAATTTCTCTAGCGGTTTGTGTCGGCTTAGATAGATCGGCATACTATCAGAATGACCGATATTCCCCCACCTGTTCACATGATAAATTCGGTAATTCATACCTATAATTGCTTCATGTCCAACAAGAAAGGAAGAATAAGCAACTTTATGTGAATATAGCAAATCACCTGGAACTATTTGAATAGATGTATTCGGATAAAGATGTATTGGGTCATCCGTGGTATGCATCATGTCTTCCCCTTTAACGTATTGTTACTATCATAATAAAGAAAAACTCTAGCTATCGCCACTAATTGACGAAAGCTAAAGCTACTAGAATTGACCTCTATGGTTTCTATTTTTATCTATTATTAAAGCGTAGTTAATATAAATGCTTTGCCAGATTCCCTACGTAATCATTTAAAATAGCTTATTCTTCTAGTGTAGAGGTATCCCCTGTTGGTAATCCAAGTTCCCACGATTTTAGGAGCCTACGCATGATTTTACCGCTCCGTGTTTTAGGGATACTATCTTTCACTTCTATTTCCCTCGGTGCTGCATGAGCACTTAAACCTGTTTTAACAAATACACGTATCTCCTCTAACAATTCTGGTGTTTCTGTATACTTATCATTCAATGTAATAAAAGCCTTAATAATCTCACCGCGTTCTGGATGAGGCTTACCAATAACACCAGCTTCAGCTACAGCAGGGTGTTCAATTAACTTACTTTCCACTTCAAACGGGCCAACACGCTCCCCGGATGTATTAATAACATCATCTAGGCGGCCTTGAAACCAAAAGTACCCATCCTCATCCCGGTAAGCACTATCCCCAGAAACATACCAACCATTAATAAAATAGCTTTCATATTTACTAGGATTGTTCCAAATTTGTCGCATCATCGCTGGCCATCCTTCTTTTATCGCCAAATTCCCCATTTGGTTAGGTGGTAATTCGTTGCCTTCATTATCAACAATTGCGGCTTCGATACCTGGAATGGGTTTGCCCATTGAACCAGGTCGTATTTCAAGTGCAGGCAGATTTACAATTAGTTGTGCACCTGTTTCTGTCATCCACCACGTATCATGTATCCGTAAATTAAATGCTGCCAGTCCCCAAGTTATTACCTCAGGATTAAGCGGCTCTCCCACACTCATAAGATGTCTTAGTGCGGTTAAATCATAACTCCTTAGTTTTTCCTCTCCGTGACTTACTAGCATTCTCAAGGCGGTAGGGGCAGTATACCACACAGACACTTGGTATTTTTCCAATGTATGATACCAATCATCAGGTGTAAATCTACCCCCACGAATGACATTTGTAACACCGTGTAACCACGGAGCAAAGATACCGTAACTTGTTCCTGTTACCCATCCTGGATCAGCTGTACACCAATAGACATCATCTTCTTTTAAATCAAGCACCCATTCACCAGTAGCATAATGCTGAATCATTGCATTATGGACATGATATACTCCTTTAGGCTTACCAGTTGACCCAGATGTATAATGAAGAAGCATTCCATCTTCTAAATCCACCCACACCATGTCAAACTGGTCTGACGCACCGTCCACTTCCTCTTTATAATCTATATAATTCCCTTGATCATCCGGTACTTCACCAACAATAATAACCTTCTCTAGATGTGGTAGTTCCTCTTGTGGTACTCTGGCTATTAATTCCTTCGTTGTTATTAGAACCTTTGCTTCACTATCCTGCAAGCGGTCACGCACTGCTTGCTCCATAAATGCTTCAAAAAGCGGACCTGCAACTGCGCCGATCTTTAATATTCCAAAAAATGCCGCATAAAATTCTGGACTTCTTGGCATGAAAAGAAAGACACGATCCCCTTTCTCTATCCCATATTTCTTTAAGACATTCGCAAATTTATTACTTTCTTTACTAAGTTCACTAAAGGTTTTTTTTGCCTCTCGTTCTGGTGCCGAATAGATTAGCGCAATTTTATCCTTTGTTTTAGAGTCCTCAGCATGGCGGTCTAACGCCTCGTACGCCATATTTACTTTTCCAGTATCATTCCAAGTGAAGTGTTTGTTCACATCTTCCCATCTAAATGTCTCACGTGTTCCCTCATAATCCTTCAAATTAAAGTTTCCATTTTTAGAAGCTATCGCTTGCATATCCATTATAATCACCTCTCCCATCATCTGTAATCGATTACAATTCTAATTAGAATAAATAGTTATAATATTAAGTGACTTAAACTTATTTTAGAACATTCTGTGACATTTTTAAAGTCTTTTAACAAAAAAATAAACCTATGCCTCTATACCAACTAGATAACATAGATTTATTATATTCATTTTAAGACTTTAGTACCTTGGCTTCTTTTCGCTTTTCATATTCGGAAATAACATAGGCACATGTTGCATCACCTGATGTATTCAATGATGTCCGAAGCATATCCAATATACGGTCTACACCAATAATAAGTGCAATTCCTTCTACTGGTAATCCAACTGCTTGTAATACCATTGCTAGCATGACTAAGCCTACTCCTGGAACACCTGCAGTTCCAATGCTTGCTAGTGTTGCCGTTAGGATAATTAACAGAATATCACTAACTCCTAACGTTTCAGCATAAATCTGTGCAATGAAAACAGTAGCAACTGCTTGCATGATTGCAGTTCCGTCCATATTTATTGTCGCTCCTAAAGGTTGTACAAAACTACTAATCTCCTTTTTTACCCCTAACTTTTCTTGCGCTATTTTCATAGCAAGTGGTAAAGTAGCATTCGAACTGGAAGTACTAAAGGCTACAGACATTGCTGGAAAGAATTCCTTATAAAATTTTACTGGGCTACCTTTACCTATGAACTTAATCATTAAACTATATGTTATTGCACCATGGAGAATTAGCCCAAGAACGATCGTAACCATATACATAAACATCGAACCGATTGCATTCAAACCCGCACCACCAATAGCACTTGCAATTAATGCAAAGGCACCATATGGGGCAGTTTTCATAATCATATTAATTAGCCACATCAATAAATCATTAGCTTGTTCAAATAAGTTTAATATCCCCTTTGTTTTTTCTCCTAAAGTTGCTAGCCCCATACCAATAAAAACAGCAAAAGCAATAATCTGTAACATATCAGCCGATGCCATTGATTCAATTGGGTTTCTTGGGATAATATTAATAATTGTATCCATGATCGGTGGAGCAGACTGTGATTCATACTCTATATTACCCGTATCAAATACGCCGGCTTGTCCTGGTTGAATAAGGAAACCTAATCCAACACCGATACATAAAGCAATAGCTGTTGTTACAAGGAAAAAGGAAATAGCTTTAATACCAATACTCCCTAATTTTTTAGGATCACCGATACCAGCTGTTCCTAATACAATTGAAACAAACACAATTGGCACAACCAACATCATAATAAGGTTAAGAAAGATTTGTCCGATGGGATTAAGGACATACATATTTATAGTAGAAAAAATATCTGTTGGAGCATAGCTTAAACCAATACCTACAATTACTCCAAGTATTAGTGCAATAATTATTTTTTTTGTTAGACTCATATGTTAATTCCTTTCTCGATGTATATTTAACTTTCTATGATGGCGATTAGATTATTTGTCATTAAGAGATTAAAAATGAAAAAAAGGAAGGCAGTTTTTACGAAAAAATACAGGAGAGTGACCCCGGCAGGATTCGAACCTGCGACACATGGTTTAGGAAACCAATGCTCTATCCCCTGAGCTACGAGGCCATAATTTGGAATAGCATATATTATTATACTAAAAAATAAAAGAAAAATAAAGATTAAACGATTTCCATTGGAAAAACCTTCCTGTAAGTTATACTTTTGGGAAAGTACCAAGTTTATCGCTTCTATGTTAAAATTAGAAAATGTGAATTTAGTTTAAATTGGAGGATGAACCATGACAAGTGTCCCTTTTATTGCGATAGAAGGACCGATTGGAGTAGGAAAAACATCTCTCGCGAAGAAACTTTCTAGTCAATTAGACTTTCAGTTATTAAAGGAAATTGTAGAGGAAAACCCATTTTTAGGCAAGTTCTACGATAATATTGAAGCCTGGAGTTTTCAAACGGAAATGTTCTTTCTATGCAATCGAATAAAGCAATTAGAAGATATAAAAGTAGATTATTTAAACCAAAATAAAGCAGTTATTGCTGATTATCATATATTAAAAAACATGATTTTTGCAAAACGTACATTACAAAGTGACAAATTTGAAAAATATGAGAAGGTATATCATATTCTAACCGCAGATATGCCTACACCAAATATAATGATCTATTTAACTGCAAGTCTAGACACCATACAAAAACGGATTAAAATGAGAAATCGTGATATTGAGAAGAATATTAAGCCTTCATATCTTGCACAGCTTATTACAGACTACGAAGACTATATGAGTGAGTTTGAAATGATGCATCCGAATATACCTGTTATTCGAATAAATGGTGATGAAACAGACTTCGTGCAATATCAAGAGGATTTGCACCAAATCACTACAATTGTTGATAACCATCTAAAAACATTTGCAGGAGAATGAAAAAAGGAGTATTAAAATAAATATGAACCTTAGAGAAAAGTACCAAATCCCTAATGATAGTGTAATTACAATTGCTGGTACGGTCGGCGTTGGAAAGTCTACCATGACAAAAGCACTAGCAAATGCTTTAAAGTTTAAAACCTCATTTGAAAAGGTAGATACGAACCCATATTTAGAGAAATTTTATCGTGACTTTGAACGGTGGAGTTTTCATTTACAAATATATTTCCTTGCAGAGCGTTTTAAAGAGCAGAAAAAAATATTTGAGTATGGTGGTGGCTTTATTCAAGATCGATCAATCTATGAAGATACTGGAATCTTTGCAAAGATGCATTTCGAAAATGGAAATATGTCTAAAACCGATTATGAAACATATACAAATTTATTCGAGTCGATGGTAATGACACCGTATTTCCCACATCCCGACTTACTCATTTACTTAGAAGGTTCACTCGATGACATTTTAAGAAGAGTAAAGGAACGTGGTCGAGAAATGGAGAAAAGTACTCCAATCTCTTATTGGGAAGAAATGCATGCTCGTTATGAAAATTGGATTAATAACTTCAATTCTTGCCCAATCCTTCGTGTAAACATTTCAGACTATGACCTAATGGAAAAGGAAAATTCCGTAGAGCCCATATTAGAAAAAGTTGGACATTTTATTGGGCAAACAAGAAACCATAGATCTAGAATAACAGTAAAATAAAGAGGTGATTCCCTTTTTAAGGGATATCCTCTTTTATTTTGGGCGCATTTAGAAAACAGCGTTATTGTCCATTCCCCAATTCCTCTGAGCGTTCCTTTGCTCCTTTCACACATTCCATTACAATACGCCTGAAATGGTTATTTTCCAATATACTAATTCCAGCTTCTGTCGTACCATTTGGACTGGTAATTTTTTGACGTAACGTCTCTGGATCTTCACCCGATAATCTAAGCATATTTCCAGCACCAATTACCGTCTGTGTAATTAGTTCCCTTGCTACAGAGCTGCTTAAACCAGCCTCTATAGCAGCTTTTTCTAATGCCTCGACCAAATAATAAATATACGCTGGCCCACTTCCTGAGATAGCTGTAATCGCATGCATATCATCTTCTTTAACAATCGTTGTCATACCTATTGTCTGAAATAACTGTTTCGCCTGTATCATATGTTGTTCAATTGCGTATTTCCCTTTTGTCAATGCTGTCGCAGCATACCCAATCGACGCAGAGGTATTTGGCATCGCTCTTATAACAGGAATTGGTAGTCCTATTAAATCTGTAATCTTATCAGTAGATTTCCCCGCAAGAATGGAAATAATCAATTGATTTTCCTTAAAGAGGGCTTTGATCGGTAAGATTGATTTTTCTAGATCATTTGGTTTCATTGCTAATATAATAATATCTGCTTTTGAAATAAGTTCCTCTTTATGACGGCTACAAATTACCTGGTATCTTTCTTGTAGGTAGGAAAGCCTTTCTTCATTTTCTCTATTCGTTACAAATAGTTGATTGTTACTTACTACTTTGCCTTTGATAATACCAGAAATAATTGCCTCTGCAGCTGACCCTGCACCCAAAAATAAAATACTTTTATTAATCAAATCCATCCCCTCCTTCACATAAAAAAACAACCTGTCCTTATAAGTAAGACTAAATGAGTTTTCGCGACACCACCTAATTTATCCCAACACGATAGATTATCTGTGGTTAGTGTTTAGCTAGCTATTCTTAGGTAGGTTCATATATCCGTTGTTTGATGGAATGTTCATCTTTATTTTCGTTTTTGTTAGGTAAGAGTGGATAAAATACTCTCAACTGCATAGTTTTTTTAAAACTATATGCTGTTGCTATATATTTGTCAAGTAGAGGGAAAGCTAAATAGGTCACCCATCATTAATATTTGATATAATCTTTATGTAAGAGAATTAAAGGAAAGGGTCAACTCTAATGAATACAAAACAATTAGAACAACTTAAAGAAATACGAAGTGAATTTACAAGATTTATGCTAACGTATAAGTTCGGAATGGATGAAATGGATACCAAGTTAAAAATACTCAAAGAGGAGTTTCAGCTTATCCATGACTATAATCCAATTGAGCATATCAAATCACGTATAAAGTCACCAGAAAGTATTCTAAATAAATTGCATAGGAAAGAGTTATCCATATCATTTGATTCCATTAGAGAAAATATTAAAGATATAGTTGGAATTCGAATTGTTTGTTCGTATATATCTGATACTTATATGTTAAGTGAAATGATCCAAAAGCAAAAAGACGTTACGCTAATAGAAATGAAGGATTATATAAAAAATCCAAAGCCAAACGGGTATAAGAGTTTACATCTTATCGTATCGGTGCCTGTTTTCATGTCAGATCGTGAAGAGGAAGTTTATGTAGAAATACAAATCCGTACCGTTGCAATGGACTTTTGGGCAAGTTTGGAACACAAGATTTTTTATAAATATAATAAATCCATTCCAGAAAAACTAACAAAGGAATTAACACAAGCTGCAGCAGTTGCAAATGAATTAGATGAAAGAATGGAACAACTCCAAAATGAGGTTAATCATATAAAGAAGGATTCAAATGGTGACGATATAAATTATCTTGAAATCAATGAGGAAAAAATCCACTTACCTAGTAATTTTTTAGACTTATTTATAAAAAGAAATTAGTATATTATAAAACACCGCTACAATTGTAACGGTGTTTTTATATCTCCAATATTTGTGCGCAATGTTTAAATGGAGGAGGTAGAGGGATTCGAACCCCCGCGCGGTTTGACCCGCCTGTCGGTTTTCAAGACCGATCCCTTCAGCCAGACTTGGGTATACCTCCGTAACGACAAGAATTAATATATCATAATGCATTATTCATGTCAACTTTTTTCGACATTTTTTTTACAAAGGAGAGGTTCAGATCACCTCTCCCCTGGTAATGTGAATTATTTGCTGTTTGTATAAACTGCGAGGTAACATCGAACTTAAAAAAATATCTTGCTTGTACTCTCAAGATCAATAAAGAATTATGAATGCCAATACTCAACGGAGCTATCAAGATTGAAATAGAGCAAAATCCTCTTGAAATGAACTTGATAAGCTCTCTCAAGATTAAAATTGAGCAAAATTCTCTTCAAATGAACTTGATAAGCCTTCTCAAGATTGAAATAGAGCAAAATCCTCTTGAAATGAACTTGATAAGCTCTCTCAAGATTAAAATAGAGCAAAATCCTCTTGAAATGAACTTGATAAGTCTTCTCAAGATTGAAATAGAGCAAAATTCTCTTCAAATGAACTTGATAAGCTCTCTCAAGATTAAAATAGAGCAAAACCCTCATGAAATGAACTTGATAAGCCTTCTCAAGATTGAAATAGAGCAAAATTCTCTTCAAATGAACTTGATAAGCTCTATCAAGATTAAAATTGAGCAAAATTCTCTTCAAATGAACTTGATAAGCCTTCTCAAGATTAAAATAGAGCAAAATCCTCTTGAAATGAACTTGATAAGCCTTCTCAAGATTGAAATAGAGCAAAATCCTCTTGAAATGAACTTGATAAGCTCTCTCAAGATTAAAATAGAGCAAAATCCTCTTGAAATGAACTTGATAAGTCTTCTCAAGATTGAAATAGAGCAAAATTCTCTTCAAATGAACTTGATAAGCTCTCTCAAGAAAATTCCCCAAATTATTGTTACCTCACAGTTTATATCAAATGCGAAAATAGCTCAGTTATTTAATTACTTCGATTCCACCCATATAGGCACGTAATATTTCGGGAACGACTACAGAACCATCTGCTTGTTGGTAGTTTTCTAAAATAGCTGTAACCGTTCTTCCTACTGCAAGGCCAGAACCATTTAATGTATGAACATATTCTGGTTTACCATTTGCCTCTCTTCGGAAACGAATACCTGCACGTCTTGCTTGGAAGTCTTCAAAGTTTGAACAAGAAGAAATTTCACGGTATGTGTTTTGATTTGGAATCCACACTTCAATGTCATACTTCTTCGCTGCAGTAAATCCTAAGTCGCCAGTACACATACTCATAACACGGTAAGGCAATCCTAATAATTGCAATACCTTTTCAGCATGCCCTGTTAATGTTTCTAATGTTTCATAAGAATCCTCAGGTTTTGCAAAATGTACAAGCTCTACTTTATTAAATTGATGTTGGCGAATTAATCCTCTCGTATCTCGTCCGGCAGAACCTGCTTCAGAACGAAAGCTACCGCTATATGCAACATATTTTTTCGGGAGATCATTGATGTTTAAAATTTCATCACGATGATAGTTGGTAACAGGTACCTCAGCAGTTGGTATCATAAAATAATCCCATCCATCTATTTTAAAGGCATCCTCTTCAAATTTTGGCAATTGGCCAGTACCAGTCATGCTTGTACGATTTACTAAATATGGTGGTAGCATTTCTACATAACCATGTTCGTCAGCATGAAGATCCATCATAAAGCTTATAAGCGCTCTTTCAAGTCTTGCACCTAACCCTTTATAGAATACAAATCTACTGCCAGTAACCTTTGCTGCACGCTCAAAATCCAAAATATCTAGATTCGTCCCAATATCCCAGTGAGCCTGTGCTTCAAAGTCAAATGTTGGAATATCTCCCCACTTACGAATTTCAACGTTATCGTCTTCATTCTCACCTACTGGAACACTTTCATGTGGAATGTTAGGGATAGAGAACATTACTTGGTCGAGATTTTCCTCAATTTCCTTTAATTCTTTATCTAGTGCTGCAATTTCATCCCCAACTGCACGCATCTCTTTAATAGCAGGTTCGGCATCTTTTTTCTCTCGTTTTAAAACAGAAATCTGTTTCGTTGCTTCATTTCTTTTTGCCTTCAATTTTTCTGTTTGGGCAATCAATTGCCTGCGCTTTTCATCTAGCTCACCAAAGTGATCTAATTCAGATAGATCTTCTCCTCTATGATTTAGTTTTTCCTTCACTTCATCAAAATGATTCCGCAAATATTTCATATCTAACATGAGTAATTCCTCCTTTTTAATATAAAAAACTCCCGTCCCATAAAATAGGGACGAGAGTGTAATTCCCGCGTTGCCACCCTTATTGAAGAGCAAGCTCTTCCGGCTTCTAATTTATTAACGGTAATTAACCGGGTTTACTTACTATAATAACGTTCGGTAAACCAGTTCAAGGATGGATTCACAGCAATCTAACATCGATTCACACCTGCCATCGACTCTCTTTGGGTTAGAGATACTGTTACTATTTCCTATCAATACTTTTAATGTACTGTTATCATAAGCAATTTAATCAAAGGATGCAAGTATTTCTTAACATATTAGCTAAATAGCCCTTTAATCCAGTCAACGGCTGTAGTGAATACATTTGCAAAGAAGTCACCGATTGCTCCAAGTGTTAACATAAACCAATTTGCCTTTTCCACCGTATCTTCAGCAATAAGATCGATGCTATTATTGCTAGGTATGATATAACCATAATCATCTCCACCTTCATAAACAAGTGTAGCTGTGCCAATTATGTCACCTTGTTTAACTGGGGCGATTAACTCTCCATCCTCATTTAGTCTATCTTCATCAATTTGATATTCTAAGTGATATGAATCAGCTTCTTCTGCTAAGATTGGTACGGTTATTCCCTCACTTAGTGAAATGTTAACACTATCCTCTTTTCCTTTTGCGACTGGAAGAGTAGCTTGGTCTTCAAGTTGATAACCCTTTTGGAAAAGCTCCGTTGTTTGAAATTTATTAAAACCATAGTCCATTAATTTGGCTGTTTCTTCAAATCGTAATCCCTTTTCTGCATATTCCCCTGCTTTCATTACGACAGAAATCAATCTTTTACCATTTTGCGTTGCTGTTCCAGTAAATGTATTCTCAGCTAATTCCGTATAACCCGTTTTTAGCCCATCAATTCCTTCATAATAGTATTGCTCTAAATTAACACTGTCATGAGGTAACATCCAGTTTAAATTCTCAGTTACTTCTCCTTCTGCCTCTACAGATAATTGACTGGAAATCTCCAATGCATGTGGATAGTCTTTAATTAAATGATAGGCAAGTAAAGCCATTGATCTTGCAGAGAGTAAATTTACTCCTTCTGGGTCTGTCCCTTCTGGATAATTGTCACCTAAATGGACATTATCCAAGCCGCTTGAATTAACGAATTCAGCTTCTGGTAACCCTAGTTCTTCTGCCTTTTGATTCATTAACTTAACAAACTCACCTTCAGAACCAGCTATAAGTTCAGCTAATGCAATTGTTGTAGCATTATCCGAGATAATTGCCATTCTTTCGTATAATTCCCGAACAGTATACTCTCTATCTTGCCTTAACCCAATACCTGAGAATCCATTATTTGGAGCTGAAATTTCGTAAGCATAATCACTAATTTTGGTCGTCGTCTCCCACGTGATTTGTCCACTATCAATTGCTTCCAATACAAGGTATTCCGTCATAACCTTCGTCATACTTGCTGGAGGTAAGGCTACATCTGCATCTTTTGCATATAAAATTTTTCCTGTTTCAAAATCTACTAATATAGCGGTTTCCGCCTCTAATTCTAAATCAGCAGCTTGAATCATACTTGGTTGTATACTAATTGTCAGTAACATTACTACTATAGCTAAAAGCAATGTCTTCGTAGTTTTTCGCTTCAATCTTTTTACCTCCAAAATTGGTCTCTATCTATATATTATCATTATTTTTTAATTAAGCACCAAATCATTTTAACATAGAAATGGACAAAGTGGAACTTCCGTTAATGTGGAATTTGCTTGTTCACATGAAAATATTCATCAAATACGCAAAAAATAGATGGAGCTGACCCCATCTATCTTTATTGCTTATTGAATAGAATAGTTCGGTGCTTCTTTCGTAATTTGCACGTCATGTGGGTGGCTTTCACGTAGTCCTGCTCCTGTTATTCGTACAAACTGCGCATCTTCACGTAAATGATTGATAGTAAAAGCGCCACAGTAACCCATCCCTGAACGTAATCCTCCAATTAGTTGGTGAATCGTGTCAGAAAGAGAACCTTTATAAGGAACTCGTCCCTCGATACCCTCTGGAACAAGCTTTTTATTGTCTTGCTCAGATTGGAAATAACGATCTTTAGAACCTGCTTTCATAGCCCCAACTGAACCCATTCCACGATATACCTTATATTTACGGCCTTGATAAATCTCCGTTTCTCCAGGGCTTTCCGTTGTTCCTGCAAACATACTACCCAACATAACAGCATGTGCACCAGCCGATAGAGCTTTTACTATATCGCCAGAGTATTTTATGCCGCCATCTGCAATAATCGGCACGCCATATTCTTCTGCGGCAACTGCACAATCATGTATCGCAGTAATTTGGGGTACCCCAACCCCTGCTACAACACGTGTTGTACAAATCGATCCTGGCCCAATACCAACTTTTACTACTGTTGCACCAGCTTCAATTAATGCCCTTGTACCTTCAGCAGTCGCTACATTACCTGCTATAATGTCTAAATTAGGGAATGTATCACGTATCGCTTTTAGTTGTGTAAGTACACCCTTCGAATGGCCATGTGCCGTATCAATTACAACAGCATCAACACCCGCTTCGATTAATTTTTCAATTCGTACTATTGCATCCTTCGTAACTCCGACTGCAGCTGCTACCAATAGTCTTCCTTGTTTATCCTTTGCAGCATTTGGAAATTCAATTACCTTTTCAATATCCTTAATGGTAATTAATCCTTTAAGTGTATTATTGTTGTCTACTAATGGTAACTTTTCAATCTTATATTTCTGCAATAATTTCTCTGCCTCTTCTAAAGTCGTTCCCACTGGTGCAGTAATTAAATTTTCACTTGTCATTACTTCAGAAATCGTTATTGAATAATCCTGGATAAAACGTAAATCACGATTCGTTAATATACCAACCAACTTTTGATCGTCAATTGTATTTACAATTGGTACACCAGAAATTCGGAACTTTGCCATCAAATGTTCCGCATCATACACTTGATGTTCTGGAGTAAGGTAAAAGGGATTTGTAATAACCCCGCTCTCTGAACGCTTTACGCGATCTACCTGTTCAGCCTGCTCTTCAATTGTCATGTTTTTATGAATAACACCAAATCCACCTTGACGAGCCATCGCAATTGCCATTTCTGCTTCTGTCACTGTATCCATACCAGCACTTATAAATGGTGTCTTCAATTTTAAATTAGGTGATAATTCCGAGCTCAACCTGACATCCTTTGGCAATACCTCTGATTCTGCGGGTAGTAATAAAACATCATCAAATGTTAAACCTTCCTTTGCAAACTTATCTTTACGCAATGTTACTCCTCCTTTATTAAATCCAGCTCCAGCACCCAGCAACTAGCGAGACTTCCTTCACCTTCGTACGATAACAGTTCGACATAGTCGAACTTCCTTTAATCTGGTTTTAAGGAAGGCCGACTAAAATCAGGCATAAGCCAACGTCGGCATACCCCATAAAGGGGCATGTTTCCTTTATCTCCTACGTAGGAGTCGCTAAACGGGCGCTTACGCTTTTTAATATGTATGTTATTCGTCAAAAAAGATTAAACTACTAGGTAAATCTATTTTTATATACCATACGCTAACAATCCTTGTTTTTCAATTAAAAATAAAAAAGTTAATAGATTCTGAATTATTGGTGGGGGATATATGAGTAAATCAAATGAATTTTATACCTACTTAATATCGCAACAAACGGCACATAAATATTTATATCATTGTTATAAACAGATGAAGGATATTGATGCTGAAACAAAGAGTTATGAAAATAGTAATAAATTTATGTATTACTTAGATCATGGAATCCGCTTTTATGAAAGTGGGAAATCAACGGATTTATTCGCAAAACCTGTTTTATTTTTTTATGGCATGACACATTTACTTAAGGCTTTTCTTTTAACAAAGCGTCCCGATTATCCGGAATCAACTATCCTTTTATCACATGGAGTAACAGCAAGAAAGCGGAAAAAGAGAAATTATACTTTTTTAGATGATGAAGTAAAAATTCAACAAAATGGACTTTTTCCTTATTTTTCTGAGCATCTCTTTTCAAAAAAGACTTTTCCCTTTGAAAAGATTACCATGGAAGACTTACTTTCTCTTATTCCTGAAATTGACACGATCTTTTCCTTTCATCAAAAGAAGAAGATGGTTCCTGTTGGTTCTAGTGAATCTAGAATGTTACATTTCCCGAGCTATATTCTTGATAGTCATCATCTCACAGGGAACGCTTTCGTGAAAAAAATTGAACCATATCTACCTCCTATAAAGGACCTAGACGAGGACAAATTAAGTCTTCATCTTCAATTAGAGGAATCATTCGTACCTAAAACGGATCCATTCTTCTTACATTTGGAATCCAAAAATATCTACTTTCCAATTAAACGTCAGCACTTTTTAGCCTTATCAGAAATAATGGTTCACTACCTAATTTTATATAATTTAAGTATGGTATGTCGGTATGAAGCAGAGTGGTGGGGGGATTTATTGGTTTCAAAACCTGACATCGACTTCCCATTAATCGTCAAATTTTTAAACATCACTGCAGAGAAAATTCCAATGATGATTCAAAAGGAATTACACCATAAATTAAATGAAGAAATCGGCTAACATGCCGATTTACTTCAATATTAGCTCATTAATATATACATCTTGCTCATTTTGTAATGCAATGATTTCTCCACTACCATCCATTCGTACAATTGGTCGTGTTAATTCACTTGGCTCGATAAATACTATTTCACCAGTCTTGCCATTAGATAGTTTTACCTTTGTACCGATTGAAAAATTGGTTAGGCTACTTATAAACTTTGATACAATTTGTGAATCAAACTTTGTAAATTGGACTTTCTTCATTTCTTCAATCACCTTAAACGGCGATAGCCCTTTCTTGTATACCCTTTCACTCGTCATTGCATGATATGTATCGCTAATCCCTATTATTCGTGCATACGGATGAATTTTTTTCATTGTAATACCGAGTGGATAACCACTACCATCTATACGTTCATGATGCTGCAATACAGCTAATTTTACCGCTTGGGTAATGGTTGGGATATTTTCTATTAATCGATAAGAATATGTAGGATGCTTTCTAACTTCATTTAATTCATACGATGCTAGTGGCCCTGTTTTATAAACTATTTCAGAATTTATTTTGGCCATTCCAACATCACTTAATAGTCCAGCAATCCCAATTTGAAGCCATTCACCCTTTTCATAACCTAACTTTCTACCTAAGTAGGAGGAAAGAATGCTAACTGCAATACTATGACAATAAATATAATCATTTTTCGTCGTATATTGATGCAGTGTATATACCGCTTTATCAATATCATCTGTTCTTTCTAGCAATGGAATAATAAGCTTCCTTAGATTGGCCATATCAATTGGTATACCACTTTTCCATGTAGAAAATAATTGCTTATATCCTTTTACAACCTGATAAAACTGTTCTTCAAATGTTTGCTTTCTTTCTGCTGCTTTTATTTTTTTCAACTGTTCCTTTTTAGCATCTACTTTCTTCGGCTCATAGGTATCACCATTACTAAGATGAGCTGAAACATCTACAGACTCTATTAAGAACCTCTCTAAAAACTCAATATGTATATCATCTAAGACTGTTTTTCTTGTAATGATAGGTTTATTTGATTTGCCCAATACTTCCTTTAATAACACATTTCCTGGTACGAGTTGTGATGGTTTTACTCTCAACTGAAATCCCCCCGAATTTACGAATGAAAGCTTCTTTTTTATAAAAAGGAAGGTGACTACTTATTAAGCGTCACCTAACCTCTTGATTATTCTTCATTATTATTTTCATCTATGATAGGTTCAATTGCTTTACCATCTTCTGCCACTTCTTCTTCTACTTCTTCTTCCTTATCAACCTTAGCAACTGTCGCTACTTGTTCCTCTTCGTGTAAACGAATCAAACGGACACCCATTGTACTACGTCCTGTTTCAGATATATCAGCAACAGGAATACGGATTAATACACCAGCAATTGTGATAAGCATCAGATCTTCTTCTCCACTTACAGCTTTCACAGCAACAACATGTCCAGTTTTTTCATTTAGCTTACAAGTGAATACACCTTTACCACCGCGATTTATTCGGCGATATTCAGCTTCTGGTGTTTGTTTTCCATATCCATAATTGGTAACATGGAGAATTCTTGATCCTTCTTCAATAATTTCCATGGAAACAACAACATCATCACCTCTTAATGAGATACCTTTTACACCTGCAGCAGTTCTTCCCATTGCACGAATTTGCGTTTCTTCAAAACGAATGAGGTAACCGTTTCTAGTTGCAATCATAATATCTTTTGTTCCATCGGTTTCCTTAACTGAAATGAGTTCATCATCTTCTCGAAGACCTAATGCAATTAATCCACCTTTACGGATATTCGCAAATTTCGATAGAGATGTACGCTTCGTTATTCCGTGTTTTGTTGTAAAGAATAAAAATGCATCTTCTTTATATTCATGAACGGAAATAACAGCATTAACCCATTCTCCCTTTTCAACCTGAAGCATATTGATTATCGGAATTCCCTTTGCTGTTCTTGAGAATTCAGGAATCTCATATCCCTTTGCTTTATAGACCTTTCCTTTATTTGTAAAGAAAAGGATCGTATCATGGGTTGAGGTAGATAATAAATGTTCAACGAAATCATCCTCATTCGTACCCATTCCTTGAATTCCACGACCACCGCGTTTTTGTGTGCGATATGTTGATGCAGGCAAACGTTTAATATAGCCTTGATGTGTAAGGGTGATAACAATTTCCTCTTCAGGAATTAAATCTTCATCCTCAAAAAATCCTGCTCCACCAGCTACAATCTCCGTACGACGTTCGTCACCGAATCTTTCTTTAATTTCAGTAAGCTCTTCACGAATAATTTCTAATACTTTCTCTTCATCCGCTAAAATAGCTTTTAATTCGCCAATAAGTTGCATGAGTTCGTTATACTCATTTTCAATTTTCTCACGTTCTAAGCCTGTCAACCTTTGTAATCGCATATCCAAAATAGCTTGTGCTTGTTTTTCAGAAAGGTTAAACTTTTCCATTAACCCATTACGAGCTATATCCGTTGTTTTCGAATTACGAATTAAGGAAATTACCGCATCTAAGTTATCTAAAGCAATGCGTAAACCTTCTAAAATATGTGCACGTGCTTCGGCTTTTCTAAGTTCAAAAGCAGTACGACGTCTAATAACCACTTTTTGATGTTCTAAATAATGCTCTAAACACTCTTTAATTGATAAAACCTTTGGCTGTCCATCAACAAGTGCTAACATATTAACACCGAAAGTAGTTTGTAGGGAGGTGTGCTTGTATAAATTGTTTAAAATGACATTCGCGTTTGCGTCCCGTCTGATCTCCATGACGACACGCATTCCCTCGCGATCTGACTCATCCCGTAAGTCGGTAATTCCCTCAATTCTTTTATCCCGAACAAGTTCTGCTATTTTCTCTACCAATCTAGCCTTATTCACTTGATAAGGTAACTCCGTAACGATAATGGTTGATTTCCCATTTGCGTGTTCTTCAATATTTACCTTCGCTCGAATCGTAATAGAGCCTCTACCTGTTTCAAATGCCTTTCTAATCCCGCTTTTCCCTATAATTATTCCCGCAGTAGGAAAATCGGGCCCATAAATATGTTTTTCCATAAGCTCATTAATTGTAATCTCTGGATCCTTACTCAAAGCTAGAATAGCATCAACTGTCTCACCCAAATTATGTGGAGGTATATTTGTAGCCATTCCAACTGCAATCCCAGAGGTTCCATTTACAAGAAGGTTAGGAAACCTTGCAGGGAAAACAACAGGTTCTCGTTCAGAACCATCATAGTTATCCCTATAGTCAATCGTATCTTTGTTAATATCACGTACTAGTTCCATTGATATTTTTGACATTCTAGCTTCCGTATAACGCATCGCAGCAGCTTGGTCCCCATCAACAGACCCGAAGTTTCCATGACCATCTACAAGCATATAACGATAACTGAAGTCTTGGGCCATACGTACCATTGTTTCATATACCGCTGAATCACCGTGTGGATGGTACTTACCAATAACTTCACCAACAATACGTGCTGATTTTTTATGTGCTTTATCCGAGTGCATCCCTAGATCGTTCATCGCATACAAAATTCTTCGGTGCACTGGTTTCATACCGTCACGTACATCTGGTAAAGCTCTTGATACAATAACACTCATTGAATAGTCAAGAAAAGATGTACGCATTTCATTACTTATATTAACTTCTTGAACATCCTTACGTTTTTCATCCGCCATACTATTTACCTCCAATCAGGAAAGCTGATCTTGCACGCTTTCCTTATCCACCTCTAACAAACCTTTTCACTTTATATTAAATATCTAGGTTTTTAACGTACTGTGCGTTTTCCTCGATATAGTTTCTTCTTGGCTCTACTTTATCTCCCATTAGCATATCAAAGACCTGGTCAGCTTCTACCGCATCATTTAATTCTACTTGCAGCAATGTACGCTCTTCAGGGTTCATCGTTGTTTCCCATAATTGCTCCGCATCCATTTCACCTAGACCTTTGTAACGCTGGATTGCAGGTTTAGGCGTTGGTGCGATCTCAGCTAAAACCTTCTCTAACTCTTTCTCGTTATAAACATATTGTATCGTCTTCCCCTGTTTCACTTGGAATAATGGTGGTTGTGCAATATAAATATAACCATGTTCAATTAATGGACGCATATAACGGAAGAAAAATGTTAATAGTAATGTACGGATATGTGCTCCGTCAACATCTGCATCTGTCATAATGACTACCTTATGATATCGTGCTTTTGATATATCAAACTCTCCACCAATTCCTGTACCAAGTGCAGTAATCATGGACCTGATTTCATCATTAGACAAGATTCGGTCAAGTCTAGCCTTCTCTACATTCAGGATTTTTCCACGTAATGGGAGAATTGCTTGAAAGTGACGATCTCGTCCTGCCTTCGCAGAACCACCTGCAGAGTTACCCTCAACGATATATAATTCACTAATCGATGCATCTTTAGAAGAACAGTCAGCAAGTTTCCCAGGTAAACTGGATACTTCTAAAGCACTCTTTCTTCTTGTGAGCTCTCGTGCCTTCTTTGCAGCTACTCTTGCCCTAGACGCCATTAACCCTTTATCTACAACTGTTCTTGCAACGGATGGATTTTCATATAAGAATTTAGAAAATGATTCCGTAAATACAGAATCTGTAACTGTACGTACTTCACTATTTCCAAGTTTTGTTTTCGTTTGACCTTCAAATTGTGGGTCGGGGTGCTTAATAGATATAATAGCAGTTATACCTTCACGCACGTCATCACCAGTAAGATTCGGATCGCTTTCTTTAAATAGACTGTTTTTACGCGCATAATCATTAATAACACGTGTTAAACCCGTTCGAAAGCCAACTTCATGTGTACCACCTTCATACGTATGAATATTATTCGCAAACGAGTAAATATTACATGCATATCCATCATTATATTGGAGTGATACTTCAACAGAGATTCCCTGGTCCTCACCCTCTGAATAAAAGGCCTCATGTATCGATTCTTTCGTTTTGTTAATGTATTCCACATAGGATTTAATTCCACCTTCATAGTGGAATGTAGCAGATTTGTTCTCATCCTCAGAGCGTTTATCTTCAAGAGAAATACGCAATCCTTTATTTAGGAATGCAAGTTCTCGTACACGTTGTATTAAAGTATCAAAGTTAAACTCAACTGTTTCTACAAATATCTCTGGATCTGGTACGAAGTGAGTAACTGTTCCAGTTATTTCAGTTTCGCCAATAACCTTAATATCCTCTGTTGGTTTACCTTGTTTATATCCTTGGAAATGGACCTTACCATCACGATGGACGTAAACCTCTAAATTGCTAGATAAAGCATTTACAACCGAAGCCCCTACACCATGAAGTCCACCAGAGACCTTATAACCTCCACCGCCGAATTTCCCCCCTGCATGGAGAACTGTCATAATAACCTCAAGGGCTGGACGACCTGTTTTCTTTTGAATATCAACTGGAATTCCGCGACCATTATCTTTTACGGTTATACTATTGTCTTTTTCAATAATAATTTCAATATGATCACAGTAACCTGCTAATGCTTCATCAATACTATTATCAACAATTTCCCAGACGAGATGGTGTAATCCTCGCTCACTCGTTGACCCAATATACATTCCTGGTCTTTTACGTACAGCTTCTAGTCCTTCAAGAACTTGAATTTGATCTGCATCATACGCTTGTTCTGTTGATACTTTTTCTTCCATTGACATCTAACTCACACTCATTTCTATAAAAACTAAAATCTGCATTTTTATTCTCATTTAGCTAAATAATTGCTTTATTATGGAGTAATATCATCAGAATAATCCTCTAAATTACTAATCGTAGAAATCATACTTGCACGTTTCTTTAGTGTTGGAACGGAAACAGTCGTATAATATACTTTATCTTTCGTTATCATAACGGATTTCGCTTGTGACTTTGGCCCAATTACTTTCTTCTCCTTATTCCAGGCAGTCATCATTTCTTCCATAACACTAGATGAAGAGATGATATGATAATCGATTATGGCAATAACATCATTTGAATGAATAACATTTCCGTTTCCAATATGCATAAACATTTATCTAATGTTCCTTCCTCAAGGCAAGTATAAGTTTAACCACCAATACTTCCATTAATGACCCGAAATAGTTCTGCGTTTTTCAATGTTTCATGATGAATTCCATCTACACTTGTAGTCGAAACAAAAGTTTGGACCTTTCCTTGAATTGTATTTAGTAAATGAGATTGTCTATAATCATCCAATTCACTTAGTACGTCATCAAGAAGTAGAATAGGATACTCGCCAATCTCCTTATTAATTAATTCTATTTCTGCAAGTTTTAAAGATAGGGCTGTTGTTCGTTGTTGGCCCTGGGAACCATACGTTTGTACATCCTTCTGATTAACATAGAATAGAAGATCATCTCTATGAGGGCCAATTAGCGTTGAACCACGTTCTATCTCTTTTTCTTGTATTTCACCGAATTTAGTTACATAAATACTATTTATTTTCTCCTTATTGTCCTCTTCTGATACTTCAATTGTAGCACGATAGGTAATTTCTAGTTTTTCCAACTTCCTACTAATGCTATGGTGAATAGGAACTGCCCATTTTTTTAGTAAATCTAAGAAAACAAACCGCTTCTCTAAAATGACCGCAGCATGTTGGCTAAGTTGGGTAGTAAGTACCTCAAGCATTGTTCTATCATTACTTCTCCTACGTTGCATTTCCTTTAGTAGGTGATTTCTTTGCTTTAATATTTTTTGATATTGTGCTAGATGGAATATATAGGTTGGCTGAATTTGTCCAAGCTCCATATCAATAAATCTTCTTCTAATTTGTGGTGGGCCTTTGACGAGCGTTAAATCCTCTGGCGCAAACATGACAACATTTATTGCCCCAATGTAATCACTTAAACGTCTTTGTTCCAGTCGATTCAATTTCGCCTTCTTTCCTTTGGTAGATATGATGATTTCAAGGGGAATCTTTTGATTTTGTTTTTTTACTCTACCTTCTATTTTAGCATATTCTTTGTCCCATTGGATAAGTTCTTTTTCATGAGAAGTACGATGTGATTTGGTAAAGGCTAAAACATATATTGCTTCCATCAAATTCGTTTTACCTTGGGCGTTCTCTCCTATGATGACATTAATTTTATCATCAAAGGTAATGTTTAATTTGCCGTAGTTCCGGTAGTTTCTTAAATCCAATTGTTCAATATGCATGCAAATTAATCCTCTTTTTTCACAATATACGAACCGATATCCTCTATCTCTACTACATCATTCTGATATAGTTTTCTTCCACGACGGTGGTCGACTTCTCCGTTTACAATCACACCTTGTTCCTGAATATATGATTTAACCATTCCACCGGACTCTAAAATATTTAGTAATTTAATAAATTGTCCTAATGTAATATAATCTGTTTTTATTTTAATTTCTTCATGCATCGTATCACCAAGATTCTTTTATTTTATAGTATTTTTTGAACATCCTCTTAAAAACCCTATATACCTATTTTACTAAAGTTTTTCCATTAATGAAAGGAATCACCCTAGAATTTAATAAAAACCGCTTATTTTGCCTTTATTTCATTTAAAACGATAAAAAACCCTTACCATATTGATAAGAGCCTTTTAATATATTTAGTATTGCATTGCTGTCTAACGTAAGCACCCAGCGACTAGTGAGACTTCTCTCACCAATTAATAGGTTCGAACTGGAAGAATTAACTGTAAAATAGAATCATCATCGGCTGGTCGCATAATAAATGGACGCATTGCTCCAGTAAATGAGATCGTCACATCATCGTATTCTATCGCCTTTAATGCATCAATCATATATTTAGAGCTAAAAGATATTTTTAATTCTTCTCCTTCAAACATTTGAACGGAGAGATCCTCCGTAACATTTCCAACTTCAGGTGAATTACTTGTAATTTCAATTAAACCATTTCCCTGTGTTGTTAAACGAACAACATTATTTCTTTCTTCTCTTGCAAGGAGAGAAGCACGATCAATCGTACTTAAAAGTTCCTTTGTTTTTACTTGAATCGTTGTTTTACTTTGTTCAGGAATTAATCTGGATGTTTCCGGATAGTTTCCTTCAAGTAAACGTGATAAGAAGTTAAGATGCTTTGTTCGAAATAAAACCTGGTTGTTCGTTACACTGATTTCTACTGTTTCCTCAGAGTCATCTAAGATTTTATTAAGTTCGTTTAAACTTTTACCTGGAACGATAACATTTTTAAAATTAATATTCGTATTTGAAATTGGAACAGTTCTTGATGCTAATCGATGACTGTCTGTTGCAATTAAACTTAGAACACTATTTTCTAAACTCATATTAACCCCAGTCAGTATTGGTCTGGTTTCCATAGCAGATACAGCAAAAACAGTTTGTTTGATCATATTTTTTAATAGGTCAATGGGCATTTCAAAACTATTGTCGGTTTGAACTTTAGGTAATTGTGGATATTCCTCAGCATCTTGACCATTTAAATTAAATTCAGCTTTTCCAGAACGAATGGTAACTTTTAAATTAGAATCAGCTTCAATCTCTACTGTTTGTTCAGGTAATTTACGAACAATATCAGGGAAATATTTTGCATGTAATACAATACTTCCTACTTCAATTTGCTCAACATTCACGTTGTTATTTTCCTCAGCAGGAATATAAGACTCAATAGAAATATCAGAGTCACTACCTGTTAATGTAATTCCATGCTGTTTTGCTTCTATTTTTATCCCCGTTAAGATTGGAATAACCGTTCTGGATGAAATTGCCTTCATTACATTTTGGACACTAGCGATTAATTGATTACGTTGAATAATAAATTTCATGAAAAAATCCTCCTAATGGAAGTTCTATTTATATATTATTTTTTATAAAAATATAGTAATAACAGTAATAAGGACTGTGATTATGTGGATAAATCGATTTTTCGTATTTAATTTATACTTTTCAACATGTGGATAAGATGTTTATGGTTTGTTCCCCGTATTAACATTATTAACATGTGTATATCTTTAAGCTATAGTGATTTTATTCTTTCTATTAGATCTTCAATGTCTCGATTAAACTCTGGATCAGATTCTAATAAGCGGGATATTTTCTCATGAGCATGGATAACGGTTGTATGGTCCCGGCCTCCAAATTCTTCCCCAATTTTAGGCAGTGAAAAGTCGGTTAATTCACGAGAAAGATACATAGCTATTTGTCTCGGAAATGCAATAGATTTTGTACGTTTCTTTGCAACAAAATCCTCAAGACGGATGCTATAATGCTCTCCTATAATTTCTTGAATCCCCTTGATTGTAATAACCTTTGGTTTGCTACTAGGAATAATGTCCTTTAAGGCATCTGCAGCTAGTGGAGCATCTATATCTTTGTTTACAAGTGAAGAATAGGCCACAACCCGAATCAGTGCACCTTCTAGTTCTCGTATATTCGTATCAATTTGATTGGCAATATAAAGCATGACTTCATTTGGTATATTTAATCCTTCTGCTTTGGCTTTCTTATTTAATATTGCAATCCTTGTTTCTAAGTCAGGTGGTGTAATATCCGTAATTAAACCCCATTCAAATCGGGACCGTAGTCTATCTTCTAATGTTGGAATTTCTTTAGGTGGTCGGTCACTTGAAATGATGATCTGCTTATTTTCCTCATGCAATGTATTGAATGTATGGAAAAATTCCTCCTGGGTTGATTCTTTTCCAGCAATGAATTGAATATCATCTATTAATAGAACGTCAACATTACGGTATTTATTTCTGAAATTTGTTGTTTTATTATCCATAATTGCGTTTATAAATTCATTTGTGAACTTTTCAGATGTAATATAAACGACTTTAGCGTTAGGTTTGTTTTCCAGTACATAATGTCCCACTGCATGCATTAAATGGGTTTTTCCAAGTCCAACTCCACCATAAATAAATAGTGGATTATATGCTTTTGCTGGTGCTTCAGCTACAGCAAGAGAAGCTGCATGTGCAAATCGATTTCCTGCCCCAATAACAAAAGTATCAAAGGTATATTTAGCGTTTAGCATCGTTTTTGGAAATTCATTATTATCCTTTATTACTTTTGGCTTTGGTGCTGTACTAATTTCTTCAACCTCTGGAGCTATATCTGGAATAATAAATTTAGTATTTAGTCTTGAACCAGTGATTTCACCAATAATATCGGAAATTAAATCTGTGTATTGCGTTTCAAGCCAATCCCTAGCAAATTCGTTTGGTGCTGATATAACGAGTGTATTCTTTTCAAGCGCTTCTGCTTTTGTATTTTTTAGCCATGTTTCAAAGCTAGGTTTACTAACTTTTTCTTCGATCTTTTCTAGTGTTGCAATCCACAGCTCATGTATATTTTCCAATTTGGGTTTCACTCCTTTCAAAAAGTAACAGAAAAAGCCTTCTGTAATTCCTAGAGTTAAACAGGAAGGCATTAAGTCTATACATTAATTGCAGGTATATTTTTTTAGAGGAAAGATTTATTAGTAGTTTTTCTTGTGGATAGTCAAAGCTATGATAAAATTTGCTTTTATTGGGTTATAAGTGTTATCCACAATCTTGTTGAAAAAGTTATAAATAGACATGTGAACAACTATCCACAGTTTGTCCACAATCTGTGGAAAAGTATTAAATAGATTCACTTTCCCACAAGTGAAAACATTACTATAATACCAAATAAAAATAGATAAATCAATGGGTTTTGAACACTTATCCACAATTTCTACTGGTTGTATATAAAAAGTATCCACACCACTATATTTTGTGGTTTTCTTGTCGATAACGCATGTGGATAGTAGAATTATGTCGAAAAAAATATAAACAGGATATGTGGATAAGAAATTGAGTGGCATATTTAGAAGGAAAATAATTGTTGTAAGTATTTGGTTGTTTTTAAGGGCTGTTCCTTTTTATTAAATAGAAGTTGTAACGTGAAATAAATGATCCGAGTATTTTTTAGTATGTCTTTAATAATGGAGGATCAATGTTTGGTTATCGAAAAGTAAATTCTCCTTTTTCTATTGCAATTTCCGCTAATGTTTTGTTTAATAGGTATGTTAATGATTTTTGTTTCTAGTGAGGTTGACAAATAACATGAAAATTACTTATAATAACAAAGACTGTCTAACAGATATGTTATAAGTAATTTATTTTAGATATTGATTTTTCCCTTAGGGAGGTGCAAGATACAATGAAAAGAACATTCCAACCAAATAATCGTAAACGTAAAAAAGTACACGGATTCCGTACGCGAATGAGTACTAAAAATGGACGTAAAGTTTTAGCTCGTCGTCGTAAAAAAGGAAGAAAAGTATTATCTGCCTAGGCCACTGAATAGTCAGTGGTCTTTTTCTCATTTATTTTCTGCATTGAAATAGGGAAGAATATTGTTATACATAATAATAAGGACAAGTATGCAAGTTAGTAGTTAGGTGATGAAAATGAAAAAGAGATTTCGTATTAAAAAGAATGAAGAATTTCAGCATGTGTTTAAAAAGGGGAAATCTTTTGCTAATCGCCAGCTTGTAATTTACTATTTATTACAACCTGAACAGGATCATTTTCGTATTGGTCTTTCAGTAGGGAAGAAAATAGGAAACGCTGTAACTAGAAATCGTATCAAGAGGTATCTTCGCCAGGCTTTTCAGGAATTAGAGGGAAGTATTAAATTCCAATGTGATATCGTTATCATCGCAAGAAACCCAACAAAAGATATGGAATACGGGGAAATAAAGAAAAGTCTAACACATCTTTTATATAAAGAGAAACTATTAAAAAAAGAGAAATAATTAGTTTAGGATAGAAACCTGAGAGTATATAGGATAAAATATTTTTAGGTGAAAAATTAAAATTGTAGTTGCTTAAGTTTAAGGAGGAAAAAAGTTGCGTAAGAAGTATGTATTGCTTCTGGCATTAGTTGGATTGGTCGTCTTCCTATCAGGTTGTACAGAGATAGATCAACCAATTACGTCAGATAGTGAAGGAATATGGAATCAAATATTTGTTTATCCGCTTTCATGGGTAATTACGAAAATCGCAGAAATATTTAATAATAGTTATGGACTTTCTATTATTATTGTAACGATTTTTGTACGTCTGATCATTATGCCTTTAAACATAAAGCAAATAAAAAGTTCGAGAGCAATGCAAGAGGTTCAGCCATTGCTTAAAGAAGTTCAACAGAAATACAGTTCTAAAGATGCTAATACACAACAGAAATTACAACAAGAAACAATGAAAATTATGCAAGAACATAATGTGAATCCACTTGCAGGGTGTTTGCCGATTTTTGTACAAATGCCAGTCTTTATTGCGATGTACCACTCAATTGTACGAACAGAGGAAATTGCTAATTATAGCTTCTTATGGTTCGAATTAGGTTCACCGGATTATGTTTTACCGATATTAACAGCTGGATTTACGTTCTTACAACAAAAACTTATGATGTCAACAAATACATCAATGAATTCAAATCCACAAATGGCAATGCAAATGAAGATGATGCTTTACATGATGCCAATTATGATTGGTGTAATGGCCTTCTTCTTCCCAGCAGCATTAGCATTATATTGGGTAACAGGTAATATCTTTATGGTTGTTCAAACGCTTTTAATTAACAAACCAATGATGAGTAATAAAGATAATGGAGGCGTCAAAAAGTGAAGGAAATAACTGCTAGCGGCCAAACGGTTGAACAAGCGGTTAGGTCTGCACTAGGTCAGTTAAACATCACGAAGGACCAAGCCGAAATATCTATTATTGATGAAGGAAAAAAAGGATTGTTAGGTGTTTTTGGTTCAAAGCCAGCGGTGGTAAAGGTCACCATCCTAAAGGATCCAATTAAAGAAGCCGAAAAATTTATTAAAGAAGTAACAGGTAATATGAATGTAAGGCTTGAACTTAATACTGTGGTTGAAGGAAATCATGTAACCTTTGATTTAACTGGAGAAGATATTGCACTTTTAATAGGTAAACGTGGACAAACATTAAATGCATTGCAATATTTGGTTCAACTTGTCATAAACAGAAGTAGCAACCAATACTATACAGTGACACTTGATGCAGAGGGCTATCGTGATCGTAGAAAAGAAACGCTTGAGGCTTTAGCTATTAAGATGGCGAATAAAGCAATAAAAACAAATCGAAAAGTTGTACTAGATCCTATGCCTGCCTTTGAACGTAAGATTATTCATAATGCGTTACAAAGAAAAGGCGAAGTATCAACGTATTCTGATGGAGAAGAACCACATCGGCATATTGTGATTAAACCATAAGTAAACCCTGGATAGATTTCCAGGGTTTTTTTTATGGGTAAAATACGCCAAGTAACACATATTAAAGTTGATTCCTTAAACACTGAAAGGAGAAATGCAACATGGCTAATAAAAGTAGCAAAGGTAAACAATCTATAGCAAATAGAACCTATCAATACTCTGATTACTATACAAATGACCAAACATCTAAAGGTTTGGCTGAAACACATGAACAAGTATCAGATACGTATATGGAAGGTACAGTTGATCAGGAAGTAAATTCGACAAATAACGAACATCATAAGGGAAATATCCCAAGAAATAGCAGTAATTAAAGTAGGCAATATGGCAACAATCTTTTAGAAGAGAGATTAAAGATGTCAAAAATCAATTTAAAAATAATAGTTGCTAAGTAAAGGACTTGCATTCGCAGGTCCTTTTTAGTTTGCGAAGATTAATCCATATCCAATAGATTCCAACGGTATCACTGTTGATAATTTCTTAAAACAAGTTATAATAAAATGTCCACATGTTGATAACTTATTTTGAGAAGAAGCTAAAGAAATCTTTGTGGATAATTTTATTTTTGTGTTAAAGTATGTTATCCTAGTTTGTTAGAGACAAGAATATTAAAATAAAACGGTTATATTGATATAGATACAATTGTTGGAGGTGAAGCAGATGATGGAGACAGATACAATTGCTGCAATATCAACCCCTATTGGTGAAGGAGCAATTGCAATAGTAAGGTTAAGTGGTAAAGAAGCAATATCTATTACATCAGAGGTTTTTAAAGGGAAAGATTTGCAAAATGTTGATTCACATACCATAAATTATGGGAAGATTATCGATCGCCAGACAGATGAAGTAGCGGATGAAGTAATGGTTTCTGTCATGCGTGCACCTAAAACATTTACTCGAGAAGATGTTGTAGAGATAAATTGCCATGGTGGGATGGTTGCTGTAAATCGCGTGTTAGAAATCCTGTTGAGCAGGGGAGCACGACTTGCTGAACCAGGTGAATTTACAAAACGTGCATTTTTAAATGGAAGAATTGATTTATCACAAGCAGAAGCAGTAATGGATTTGATTCGTGCCAAAACAGATAAGGCAATGAATGTTGCCTTAAAACAAATGGATGGTAGATTATCAGCGTTAATCCGCAGTTTGAGACAAAGGTTATTAGAAACGGTTGCCCATGTTGAGGTAAATATTGATTATCCAGAATATGATGATGTAGAAGAAATGTCACATGATATGATGCGGGAGAGTACAAAGGTTGTTCATGCAGAAATTGAAGAACTTTTAACCGTAGCAAAACAAGGGAAAATTCTACGAGAAGGATTATCTACTGCTATTATCGGAAGACCTAACGTTGGGAAATCTTCATTAATGAATACCTTGGTACAGGAAAATAAAGCAATTGTTACGGAAATACCAGGGACAACACGGGATATTATAGAAGAATACGTGAATGTAAGGGGAGTACCATTACGCCTAGTGGATACTGCCGGAATTCGTGAGACAGAAGATATTGTAGAGCGAATTGGTGTAGAACGATCAAGACAAGTATTAAAGGATTCAGATCTAATTCTATTTGTATTGAATTATAATGAAGAACTAACAGAAGAGGATCTTAAACTTTTTGAAGCAGTAAGAGGTCTCGAATATATCGTTATTATTAATAAAATGGATTTAGAACAGAAGCTAGATTTGGCGAAAGTTGACAAGATTTCTGATGGGAAACCAATTGTAACAACTTCTATGCTGAAGGAAGAGGGAGTAGATACACTGGAGAAAGCGATTGCTGATACGTTCTTTTCTGGTGATATTGATACAGGTGATTTAACGTATGTCTCGAATGTAAGACATATTCAGTTATTAAAGAAGGCAAAGCAAGCACTTGAAGATGCGATGGAAGGTATTGAGCTTGGAATGCCATTGGATATTATTCAAATTGATGTCACACGTACGTGGGAATTCTTAGGGGAAATAATAGGGGATACAGCAAGTGATAGTTTAATTGATCAGTTATTCTCACAGTTTTGCCTAGGTAAATAGGAACGACTAACAAAATAATTTGGGAAATTTATTATATAGAAAGGATGAAATAAATGACTTATAATGCCGGTAATTATGATGTAATTGTCGTTGGTGCGGGGCATGCAGGTGTTGAGGCTGCCACTGCTGCAGCGAGAATGGGAGCAAAAACAGTAATGCTTACATTAAACTTAGATATGATTGCCTTTATGCCTTGTAATCCATCAATCGGTGGTCCTGCAAAAGGAATCGTTGTTCGTGAAATTGATGCACTAGGTGGGGTCATGGGGAAGGTTATTGATAAAACATACATTCAAATGCGAATGTTGAATACAGGTAAGGGTCCTGCAGTGCAAGCATTAAGAGCCCAAGCGGATAAAGCTCTTTATAGTAGAGAAATGAAAAATTTAATTGAAAATGAAGAAAATCTAACGATCCGCCAAGGAATGGTTGAAAAATTAATCGTAGAAGATGGCGTATGTAAGGGTGTCATTACAGAGACAAATGCTGCTTACCACGCGGAGGCAGTAGTAATTACTACAGGTACCTATATGCGTAGTAAGGTCTTAATGGGGGATTTAGAGTACGAAAGTGGTCCCAATAACCAGCGTCCATCACTAAAACTATCAGAGCATTTAGAAGAGCTTGGCCTAGAATTAGTAAGGTTTAAAACGGGGACACCTCCAAGAGTAAATAGTCATACAATTGATTACTCCAAGACTGAAATTCAACCAGGTGATGAAAAAACGCAAGGTTTCTCGTATGAAACAACAGCGTTTATAACAGATCAAATTCCTTGCTGGTTAACGTATACGAATGAATTTACGCATAAAGTAATTAATGAAAATTTAGGTTTGTCTGCAATGTATTCTGGTGCAAAACGTGGTACAGGTCCACGCTATTGTCCATCAATTGAAGATAAAATCGTTCGTTTTAATGATAAACCTCGCCATCAAATTTTCCTTGAACCAGAAGGAAGAGATACAGAGGAAGTTTATGTTCAGGGTTTGTCAACCTCGTTACCTGAGTCGATTCAGCATAAGATGATTAAATCAATTCCAGGTCTAGAAAATGCAGAAATTATGCGTCCAGGTTATGCTATTGAGTATGACGCTGTTGTACCTACTCAATTATGGCCAACATTGGAAACCAAAGTAATTTCTAATTTGTTTACAGCTGGCCAAATTAATGGTACTTCCGGTTATGAGGAAGCAGCTGGTCAAGGAATAATGGCTGGTATTAATGCTGCTAGAAAAGTGTTTGGTCAAGATGCTGTTATTCTCGATAGGTCTCAAGGTTATATTGGTGTGTTAATTGATGACTTAGTAACAAAGGGTACGAATGAACCATATCGTCTGTTAACCTCTCGTGCGGAATATCGCTTGCTTTTAAGGCATGATAACGCTGATTTACGTTTAACAGAGTTAGGCTATAACATTGGTTTAATCTCTGAAGAGCGTTACGGGCGTTTTATCATGAAAAAGCAACGTGTAGAAGAGGAAAAGAAACGGTTAAATAAGATTATTATTAAACCGAGTGAAACAATTAATCAATTATTAGAAGAAGCAGATGCGGCTCCTTTAAAAGAAGCAGTTAAAGCGTACGATTTGCTTAAACGCCCTGAGATTAATTATGATCTTATTGAACAAATGATAGAGGTAAATGAAATGCTATCAGATGACGTTAAAGATCAAGTTGGTATTCAAATTAAGTATGAAGGGTATATTAAAAAGGCAAAAGAACAAGTTGAACGCATGTTGAAAATGGAGGACAAAAAGGTACCCGAAGATATTGATTATGATGCGATAAGTGGTTTAGCTACGGAAGCAAGACAAAAACTTAAAAAGGTTCGACCATTATCATTAGGTCAGGCATCAAGAATATCAGGTGTCAACCCTGCAGATATCTCCATTTTACTTGTATATATTGAACATGGGCAAATTGCGAAAGTGGCCAATTAGTTTCTAAACTAATTGGCAGTTTTTTTAAAAGAATAGGCTGTCTTCTAAAAGAATGTTGCTTTTTTCAATTATTGAAACGTAACTACAAGTTAATATATACTGTGGACTAAGTGAAGGATTTTACTAAATCATATCATTCCGGAAAGACACTTTCATTGAGTCATCGTGTCTTTCTTCCACTAATCAATGCTTTCTAATCAAGTAAATAATATAGTTTAGCACTATTATGATTGTTGATTGGAGTAGAGGGAAGTCAACTCCTCGAAAATAAAGGGAAATTTTCTTTGTGTGATGTTATGCTGACGAGGCTGATTCCGTACCTAAGGTGCTCCGTACTGCTCGAAGTGGAATCGGGTACAGCACTTTGCTCAACCGTTTATAGAAATAACAACAAACAATAAGAGAAGCGCTAAAAATTTAAAGTTTAAAGTTAAAATGTTAGGAGATACAGTATCTATGAACCCTGAACAATTTAAAAATGCTTTACTCGAAAAGGGAATTGAATTAGACAATAAGCAATTAGAACAATTTAGCACGTACTATAAGTTACTTGTTCAATGGAATGAAAAAATAAATTTGACAGCAATAACAAATCAAGAAGATGTCTATTTAAAACATTTCTATGATTCGATTACTGCTGCTTTTTATTATGATTTTTCTGAAGAACGAACGATTTGTGATGTAGGGGCAGGGGCTGGTTTTCCAAGTATTCCACTAAAAATCTGTTTTCCAAATGTAAAGGTAACAATTGTCGACTCTCTGCAAAAGCGAATTGGCTTTTTAAACCATTTGGCAAATGAACTAGATTTAGTAAATGTTTCCTTCTATCATGACCGAGCAGAGAACTTCGGTAAGAACAAAGATTTTCGAGAAACATTTGATCTTGTAACCGCAAGAGCTGTGGCACGAATGTCCGTACTTAGTGAGTTATGCCTACCTTTAGCTAAAAAGGATGGTGTTTTTATTGCTATGAAGGGTGCTCAAGCAGGGGACGAATTAGAAAAAGCCAAACAAGGAATAAAGCTATTTGGCGGGGAAGTAGAAGGTATTCATTCTTTTACTTTACCAAAGGAAGAAAGCGAACGGACTATTATCATTATTCATAAAAAGAAAAAATCACCTCTTAAGTATCCTAGAAAAGCGGGCGTGCCAAACAAAACCCCAATTGAATAGCGCGCATCATGGCTTCTTTTTGTATCACAAACGATAAATCTAGTAAATATATTAATACTTTTCTGCGTTTAACTATGGTAAAATATATTTAGGATAAATACACATAATAGATAGGTTGCGCCCTTATAGGGTAGCTTACTTATCGAGAATAGCAATCAATTAATCTGAAACACTCACAAATTGTTTCACGTGAAACAATTTCTTACATAGAAACTATTTATAGAATTTAAAGGTGGTGTCAAATAGTGGTGCATCCTTTTAATCGTATTTTTGGTTTTGGAGATAAGGTTACGTCATCTGAAACAGAAACAGAAGAAGAAGTGCCTTATAACCCGGATGAAGTCGTTCAACTTCCTGTAAAAAGTATTGTTCCCAATCGCTATCAGCCAAGAACAATCTTCAATAATGAAAAAATAAAAGAGTTGGCGCAAACCATTCACACACATGGGATGATCCAACCTATTATTGTAAGGCGAATGGAAGAAGATCACTATGAAATTATTGCAGGGGAACGTCGCTGGAGAGCGGTACAAACGCTTGAATGGGAGAATATTTCTGCTATTATTCGAGAAATGTCAGATACTGAAACGGCATCGGTAGCATTAATAGAAAACCTTCAGCGTGAGGAACTTACTGTGATTGAAGAGGCATATGCCTACTCAAAATTATTAGAAATGCATTCTCTTACACAAGAGGCGCTAGCCCAAAGATTAGGGAAAAATCAATCTACTATTGCAAATAAATTACGTCTGCTGAAGCTTCCAGAAGAAGTGCATGAAGCCTTATTGAACAAATCAATTACGGAACGTCATGCAAGGTCATTAATTAAATTGAAGGATCCGGAGAAGCAAATCCAGATGTTACAATTGATTGTAGAACATGATTTAAATGTCAAACAGACAGAAGAAAGAATCGAAAAAGTACTTGAGCCGAAAGAGAACAAAAAGAAACGTGCAAAATTTAAAGGAATCAATAAAGATATACGTATTGCGATGAATACGATACGTCAGTCGCTCAGTATGGTAACAAAAACAGGTGTTGATGTAGAATCCGATGAGAAGGAATATGATGATTACTACCAAATTACCGTTAAAATACCAAAAAAGAAATGATACGATCACATACATTGAGTACCCATCTTAAGCGTAAGATGGGTATTTTTTAAAGGTAAATAGCAATCTATTCCTTTCATATGACAAATAGATAAAATATGCTAAATATATAGTAGTTTTATTGAAAAAAATGATAGAATAGAATGTATATAGTTTTAGGAAGGTGTCAACATGGGAAAAATAATGTCCATCGCAAACCAAAAAGGTGGCGTCGGGAAAACAACATCATCAGTGAATTTAAGTGCCTGTCTTGCATATATGGGGAATAAGGTACTGGTTGTAGATACTGACCCACAAGGTAATGCAACGAGTGGAGTTGGGGTAAATAAAGCTGATGTTAGCAAATGCGTATACAATGTTTTAGTTGATGACCTACCAGCTGAGGAAGTAGTAATATCAACAAATGTAAATAATTTGGATATTATTCCTGCTACTATTCAATTAGCTGGAGCAGAAATTGAACTTGTTCCAATTATTTCTAGAGAGATTCGTTTAAAAAAGGCTTTAGAAAGCCTAAAGGATTCTTATGATTATATTGTTATTGATTGTCCTCCTTCATTAGGGTTATTAACGTTAAATGCATTAACTGCCTCAGACGCAGTGATTATACCAGTTCAATGTGAATATTATGCCCTTGAAGGATTAAGTCAATTACTCAATACTGTCAGGCTTGTGCAAAAGCATTTGAATAAGAACTTAATGATTGAAGGTGTGTTACTGACAATGCTTGATGCACGGACGAATTTAGGTATTCAAGTAATTGAAGAAGTTAAAAAATATTTTCAAGATAAAGTCTATCAAACAATTATTCCAAGAAATGTAAGACTCGGGGAAGCGCCAAGTCATGGTCAACCAATCATAACATATGATCCAAGATCAAAAGGAGCAGAGGTTTATCTTGAATTAGCGAAGGAAGTGATGGCTAGTGGCGAGAGGGTTGGGTAAAGGTATTAATGCCTTTTTTCCAGAAATAGAAAAAGAAGACAAAGATTCTATCCAAGAAATTGCTATCACACAATGTAGACCAAATCCATACCAACCTAGGAAGACGTTTCATGCGGATGCCATAGAAGAGTTGAAGGAATCTATCTTACAATATGGTATTCTTCAACCACTTATTGCTCGGAAAAGTATTAAAGGGTATGAAATCGTCGTTGGTGAGAGACGTTTTCGAGCAGCTAAAGAGGCTGGTCTTAAAAAGATTCCAGTCATTGTTAAAGAGTTATCTGATGAAAAGATGATGGAACTGGCATTGTTGGAAAATCTACAACGTGAAGATTTGACTCCAATTGAAGAAGCGCAAGCATATGCAAATTTAATGCATGAACTTAGGGTAACACAAGAGGAATTATCTAGTCGTTTAGGAAAGAGTCGATCACATATTGCTAATATGGTCCGGTTACTATCCTTACCAGATTATATCATTGCATCTATTAATAATGGTGAGTTATCCATGGGCCATGGCCGAACATTACTCGGTTTAAAAGATAAAGAAAAGTTAAGGCCATTAGTTAATAAAATTAGGAAAGAAAAGCTAAATGTAAGACAGGTAGAAAAATTAATTCATATTTTAAATCAAAAACCAGAAAACAAGAAAGAAAAGCCGAAAAAAGATATGTTTCTCAGTGATAGGGAATCCATACTTAGGGACCGCTTAGGAACGGCAGTTACGATACAACGTGGGAAACGTAAAGGGAAAATCGAAATTGAATTTTACACGGATGATGATTTAGAACGAATTATAGAGATGCTGGAAGAATAACGTGTAGAGACTGACATCTAAGTGTTGTCAGTCTTTTTTTGTGTATTATATCTAATTAATAGTTGATGTAAAGTGTTGATCTCTTTAATTCAGAATAGTCTTGAATACACCGTTCCGGAAAGACACTTCGCTTTCCACGGGCGGCTGGTGAGCCTCCTCCGTGCTGTCGCACTACGCAGTCTCACCTAGGCCTATCCTCCCGTAGGAGTCTACGTGTCTTTCCTCCACTGAGTTTAAGTTACTAACCATTATCTCCTTCGATACGTAAAGTCAAAAAGCATCGTACTACTTCACTAGTCTGGGTGAGTGCAGGGCGGTGACTCCTGCGGGAATAGCACGTGTCCGAAGACCCCGGAAGAAGCGTTCTGTGCTTCTGAGGAGGCTGAGGCCGTGCCCGCGGAAAGCATCCGCCCGGAGCGATCCCAGACGGCGAGATGTGCTCCGATTTAAGATAATCTGAATTAAGTTAGTTTGGAGTTTATACATATTATGACTCAGCATACATCAATTAAATGGATAAAAGATGAAAAGGAACCATATGAATCACATACTATTTCTTGCATTGAATTTCTAGTTGGTAAATAGTAGGATAAAATGAATAACAAAATGTTCCACGTGAAACATGTTGTTTAATCGCTAATATACATAGATGGAGATGGGGAAATGGTTTTATTCGGTACACTGGTTAATGGGGGACTTATTGTAATTGGGAGTATGCTTGGTTTATTTTTTACGAGAATCCCAGAAAGATATAAAGAAACAGTCATGCAAGGAATTGGTTTAGTCGTGATCTTAATCGGTTTACAAATGGCCATTTCAACAGACCAAGTTATTATTGTGTTACTAAGTTTACTTTCAGGGGCAATTATTGGTGAGGTCCTTCGTATTGAGGATGTATTAAATCACTTTGGGACATGGATAGGGAGTAAGTTTGCGACAACAAGTGATGATGTTAGTATTTCACAAGGTTTTGTAACAGCAACCTTAGTGTTTTGTATTGGTGCCATGGCAATTATAGGCGCTCTAGATAGTGGTATTCGTGGGGACCATGGTGTACTAATAACAAAAGGTATATTGGATGGATTTACTAGTTTAGTATTAACAACAACACTTGGTATGGGTGTCATGCTATCGGTCATACCAGTCATCGTTTACCAAGGATCCATTGCTTTATTTGCTACATATATTGATAAGTGGATCCCAGAAGCATTATTAAATGGTTTAATTACGGAATTGACTGCTGTAGGAGGACTACTCATTGTTGCCATTGGCTTGAATATGCTCAAGCTAACGCAAATACGGATAGGGAATCTATTACCATCTATCTTCACCGTTATTTTAATCTATTATATCTACCAGCTTATTTAATAGATTGGATTGCTAATGGTAGAATGAAGTTTAGATAGTGGGGTTAAAGATATGCAAAAAGTAATGAAAATAATATATGAGGGAATCATGCTTCTCTTGGTTATGATGGCCATTACGTCAATTTTTACAGAAAGTACCGTTAACAGTAGTATCAATTGGATCGTTTGGGCTGTGTTTACCATTGACTTCATTGTTCGCATTATTTTAGCTGAGAATAAATGGTCATTTATGAAGCGAAATCCATTTCTGGTCATAGCCATCATTCCATTTGATCAGTTCTTCCAAGTGGCAAGAATTGTAAGGGTAATTTATCTATTTCGCATAAAAACAATTACAAAATATTATGTTTCTCCATTTATCGATCGATTATCTTATCGTTCATTATCAATGGTTATAACAGTTATAAATATGTTGTTGATCATAGAATCATTTGTGCTTCTGAAAATAGAAAACTCCATTATTCATTTTACGGATGCATTATATGTTTCATATGGGCATTTATTATTTTTTGGCCGCGAAATATTTGTTATTGAAAATAATATGTCCATATGGTTACTTACTATTACTTCTATTGTAGGAATCATTGTTCAAGGATTAGCATTGCAATGGATTTTTACGAAGATAGAAGGATTATATAAAAGCGTTAAAAATAATAAGTTAAAAGAAAAAAAGGAAATCAACCAAGAAAAAGGTAGTTAGTTGAGGAAACTAGCTACCTTTTTCTTGATGTTTAGATAGAATGCCTTTCTTCAATACCTTTTGTTACGACTGCTGGGATGGAGTAATTATATTTTAATCTCCTGTCAATGTGGTCTAATAGGGAGGCAATTTGTTTCGCCATATCCATCACTACGGAAAGCCTCGTATTTTGTAAAACGGAATACTCCATAAATCCTCCGATATTGACGACGGCAGTGATGTGTATATCTCCAACTTCTGGTAAGGCTTTATTAAGCGCTGCACCTGGCTTTAGTGGGCCTTTTGCTGCAATTAAATGACCGATTGAGCTGTTCTTTCCTAAACATGCATCAATTGCAATAATATAAGGGTTTCGATGAGTGCTCTCAATTTTATTAATGCTTTCCTCCAAATTAGTAGCATGAACAGGCTCATGCAATGTTCCATATACGCTCAGGTGTCTTGGTTTTAATTCTTCGAGTAATGAACCAGTCAGTGGCCCAAGTGCATCCCCTGTTGAGCGATCTGTACCTATACATATGACAACATATTCACGAGGAAGTTCTGGAAGCCATGAAATGATTTTATCGCTCATTGTCTTATATAAGGATGGGTCGTTATGTACCATACGAAAGTTTTCATTAAAATTTCCAAATCGGCTTTTTAGATTCATAGCTTATCCTCCAAAATCATATTGGTATAGTATACGGTTTTTTTTATCTTTATATACATTGATTCTTAAAATATTGGAGGAAATATAATGTGGAGTGCGGGTATGAAATGGATGTTTTTAATCGTTGGTACAACAATTGGTGCAGGATATGCGTCTGGCAGGGAGTTATGGCAGTTTTTTGGGCATGAAAGTGGACTAGCTATTCTCTTATTTACAATCTTTTTTTCTATCTGCTGTACAGTCATTATGGAAATTAGTTATAAGAAGAAATCAACACATTATTTACCAGTATTAAGGGAGATTGTCGGAGAGAAGCTTGTGAAATTCTACGATGTAATGATATTTTTCTATTTGTTTTCAACAACAGTTGTGATGATTGCTGGTAGTGGAGCTACAGGACAAGCATTTAATTACTCCAAATGGTGGGGAATAGCCGTTATCGTTGTCGCTTTAGTTGTATTATTTATGAAAAATATTGATGGACTGCTTGCAATCAATCAATTAATTTTGCCATTATTGATTGGAGGACTTCTTTTTATTCTTATATTATTTACTTATGATCAAGATTTACATTTGTTTTCACATATGTCAGAACAGCGTAATTGGACAGCTGCATTTCCGTTTACTGCTTTAAACATCTTGCCGTTAATAGCTGTCTTAGGAGCGATCGGTGATAAAGTAACATCAAAAAAGGAAATACTTATTGCATCGATAGGTAGTGGACTAATATTAGGGATTGTATCTTTTATTTACAATAATAGTTTAATTCAAATTGCTGATGAAATTTTATTATATGAAATTCCGCTATTTGCGATATTAAAGCACTATCCATTTGAAATACTTATATTTATGTCAGTTATGTTATGGTTTGCTATCTTTACAACAGCTGCATCAGGTATCTTAGGGATTGTTACAAGAATTAGCGAGTTTACAAATAAACCGTTTGTTTGGATTGTTATCGTAGTATTGATTACGATGATTCCGTTAACAACCATTGGTTTCTCAACACTAATAAGTTTTATTTATCCGATTTATGGTATCTTAAATCTATATGTATTAACTAGACTATTGCTTTTTCCATTATGGAAGAAAAGTTAATAATTTTAACGTTGTAGAAAATATAAAAAGTACAAGCACAGCGATCGAAATTTAGGTATAATAATAGCAAAAAAAGGAGATTGCCAAATGGTAGAGAAAGAGTTTGGATTAAATGATGTTGTTCAAATGAAAAAGCAACATCCCTGTGGAGAAAATCGTTGGAAAATAATTCGAATGGGGATGGATATTCGGATTAAATGCCTTGGTTGTAATCATAGTGTTATGCTCCCAAGACGTGAATTTGTAAAAAAAATAAAAAAAGTAGTGGAAAAGGCTGGAGAGTAGGAAGTTTCTTAAAAATAGACGAAACTTCATAGGAAATGCTAAAATAGTAGTAATAAAGTATCTGAAAAAGTAAAAATGATAGAGTGAAATTTGGAAAATAGGTATCTATTTAGTACCTATTTTTGTTTTTTATGTATTTGTCTTTTCTTTTACTAGTACCTATAATGAGAGTAATGAACGCGTTCTAATGTAAGAACCCCTTAAGGAGTGGAAAGTAAATGGCGCTAACAGCAGGAATCGTCGGACTACCGAACGTAGGGAAGTCTACGCTTTTTAATGCAATAACACAGGCAGGAGCAGAAGCAGCAAATTATCCTTTTGCTACAATTGATCCGAATGTTGGGATTGTTGAAGTTCCAGACGAACGTTTAAATAAATTAACTGAATTAGTACAACCAAAAAAGACTGTACCAACCACATTTGAGTTTACGGATATTGCTGGTATTGTTAAAGGTGCAAGTAAAGGAGAAGGACTAGGGAATCAGTTCTTATCTCACATTCGTCAGGTTGATGCGATTTGCCAAGTTGTACGTTGCTTTGTAGATGAGAATATTACACATGTTGCAGGTATTGTAGATCCAATTGACGATATTGAAGTCATTAACTTAGAGCTTATTTTGGCTGATCTAGAAACAGTAAATAAACGTTATCAGCGTGTAGAAAAACTTGCAAGGCAGAAAGATAAAGAGGCGGTTGCAGAGTTTAATGTGCTTGAGAAATTAAAAGCAGGTCTTGAAGAAGAAAAACCTGCTCGTGCCATTGAATTTAGTGATGATCAATTGAAGATAGTTAAAGGTCTACATTTATTAACTAGCAAGCCAACGTTATATGTTGCAAACGTAGCTGAAGATGAAGTACAGGATAGTGATACGAACGAGAATGTACAAAAGGTTAGAGAATATGCAGCAAAAGAAGGCGCGGAAGTTATCGTTATTTGTGCTAAAATAGAAGAAGAAATTTCTGAATTAGATGCAGAAGAAAAGGTAATGTTTTTAGAGGAATTAGGTATCAATGAATCAGGTCTTGATAAGCTTATAAAGGCCTCTTATAGCCTACTAGGGCTTGCAACGTATTTCACAGCGGGTGTACAAGAAGTACGTGCATGGACGTTCCGAAAAGGGATTAAAGCGCCTCAAGCAGCAGGAATTATTCATACCGATTTTGAAAGAGGATTTATCCGAGCTGAAACAGTATCTTACGATGATTTGCTTGAAGCTGGAACGATGGCACATGCACGGGAAAAAGGTAAGGTTCGATTGGAAGGGAAAGAGTACATCGTAAAAGATGGCGATATCATACACTTCCGATTTAATGTGTAAGGTTATATGGTGTATAACAAATTAGGATCTCTCGAATGCTTGTTTTTTTATAAAAGATTTGGTATAATTCATCATTGTGAGTAATTAAATTAAATTGCTCCTTGCTCTTATTCGTAGAAGTTCTATCTTCAGAGATAAGGGCCGCTAAGACCAAAAGGAGGTGTAACGGATGAGAAAATACGAAATTATGTACATCATCCGCCCAGATATCGAGGAAGAAGCACAAACAGCTTTAGTTGAGCGCTTCAACAAGATTCTAACTGATAATGGAGCGGAGATTGAAAAAGTTGATGAAAAAGGCAAAAAACGCCTAGCATATGAAATCAATGACTATCGTGATGGATATTATATTCTTATTAACTTCAGCGGTGATGAAAAGTCAGTAAATGAATTTGATCGCTTAGCTAAGTTTAGTGATGATATTATTCGTCATATAGCAATTCGAGTAGATGAAAAATAATAAGGAGTGGTTCTGATGTTAAATCGTGTCGTATTAGTAGGCAGATTAACGAGGGATCCTGAATTACGTTATACGCCAACTGGAGTAGCAGTTGCTAACTTTAACATTGCTGTTAATCGACCTTTCACAAACCAACAAGGTAATCGTGAAGCTGACTTTATTAATGGTGTCGTATGGCGCAGACAGGCCGAAAACCTAGCTAATTACATGAAAAAAGGTAATTTAATAGGTGTCGATGGCCGTGTGCAAACACGTAATTATGAAGGACAAGATGGCAAGATGGTTTATGTAACAGAAATTGTTGCTGAAAGCATTCAATTTCTAGAATCAAAAGGCTCCTCAGGGGGCGGACAAAGTTCATTAGGCCAAAATCAGAACCAATTTAATCCAAATCAAAACCAAAATCAAAATCAAAATCAAAATCAATTTAACCAAAACCAATTTCAACCAAATCAGAATCAACCAACCGAGGATCCATTTAAAAATAATGGTGAACCGATTGATATATCAGATGATGATTTGCCGTTCTAATGGTTTAAAAAGACAGTGCAACTGACTTGGGCCTACAGGATGTAGGTCAGTTCGGTGTTGCGATAGGACGTCGCGTTTTTAACCGAACTTCCCCTAAGGCTATCACCGAAAGGCTTGATGACAGCCAAGTCTTCTAAATAAATTTTATAAAGGAGTGTTTCGAATGGCAGCTCGTCGCGGACGTGCAAAGCGTCGTAAAGTGTGTTACTTCACAGCGAACGGAATTACACACATTGACTACAAAGATGTTGATTTATTAAGACGTTTCATTTCAGAACGTGGAAAAATTCTTCCTCGTCGTGTAACTGGAACATCTGCTAAATACCAACGCAAACTTACAATAGCTATTAAACGCGCTCGTCAAATGGCATTATTGCCTTACGTAGCAGATTGATTAAAAACCTCTAAATCATGCCTAATGGTCGATTTAGAGGTTTTTTGTATTATTATTTAACGATTTTTTCTTCTTATAGGGTAATGGTGAATCATCTTAATGATTAGAGCAATCGAATAGATGAAGGAAAATAGTAAATAAATATCATTTACGGGGAACACAAGTGCAAGAATCGTATATAAAAGAAACGGAATCGTTGTTGTAAATGAACTGATTTTCCATAAAAGAGAGTAGTGTAGTTTCCTTTTTGTTAATCTAGCAATGATCTTACCTATGTATGCTATACCAGAAAGGATTACAAATACAATAATTGTAATTGGGAGATAATAAAACATGAAGAAATATATCAGTGTAAATATAACATTCATGTCAGCTCCAATTGCATTTGTATCGGTTAATCGTTTGATAAGTGATGGAAGAGAAACAATAAATAGTAACAAAAAGTTATAAAAAACTGCATGATCAAGCCCAACACGATTTAATTTGAACATTGCCTGTTTATTTGGCAATTTAATACTATTAACAAAGATATTCCAGACAATCATTTTCTTCAGTCCTTACTAATAAAAGTTATCTCTAACCATAATTAGAATAAGTATTTACTTGATGGAAATATTCCTTACCAAACTATTATAATAGATTATCTAAGTAAAAGCTTTCAAAATGAAATGATGTTTCTTCAATTTATAACAAAAAATGACAGTCCTATAGCGGCGTTCTATCAGTTATAATGGATTAGAGACTAATGAGGATTGATATAGCGAATAATGTAAACTGGTAACATTATACCTATTATTCATGGTATGATGGAATATGTTAAATCTACTTTTTAGATACTTTGGACGAGGTGCTATAGCTATATGAATCAATCGAAAAAAATTACAGATGGTGCATTAATATTAGCGATATTTATGGTATTGCTTGTCATTTCATTAATTATTCCTTTTTTATCATCGATCATCCTGTTCTTATTGCCAATACCGTTTATTATCTATGCATCGAGATATGGATTTAAGCCGTCTTTACTCATGTTTATAGCTGCCTGTATCTTAACAGCTATATTTGCTACAATCATGTTATTGGCAACCATTGTAATGGGAATTGGTGGACTCATGATTGGGAGTGGGATTCATAAGCAACGCTCTGCTTATGAAACGCTAGCTGGAGGAACACTTGGTTTTATTGTTGGTTTGTTACTGTTATTTGTGATTACACAAACGCTACTGGATATTAATTTTAATTTTCAAGATATCGTAACAGATTCTGTTGAGATGAGTGCAGGCCTTTTTGAACAATTCGGTGTGGAAGAACAAGCCGGTCAAATAGAGGAGATTATCGAGTTACAGATTAGTTACATGTCGATGTTAATTCCAGTATTTCTAGTTGCAGTCGCATTAGTAATGGCATTTATTAGCCAATGGATAGGTTATAAATTCTTAAATCGAGTGGATAAGCAGAAACTGAAGTTTCCACCGTTTCGAACATTACGTTTTCCATCGTCAATCATATGGGTTTATTTGATGGCATTGATTCTTTCCTTCTTGATAACCGACCCATCAAATTTCCTATATATTGCGGTTCAAAACATGTTAATCCTTACTGAATTGATCGTATTAATACAAGGTTTTTCCTTTATTTTCTTTTATACGCATCATAAGAATATCTCGAAATTTATAGCTGTACTGATTACTGTTATTGCATTATTTATTCCTATCATGCTTTTTTTCATCACATTCTTAGGTATAATGGATATAGGCTTTAAATTTAGGGATAAATTGATAGAGAAAAAATAATAGGCAAAGCTGGTGCTTTATAGGAGCTGAAAAATATGCCAGATATTCAGAGAAAGCCTACACTTAGCAGGCATTTATGGGTAATTTACATCTTATCCATTATTCTCTTAGCGTTTATATGGTATCTTGAATGGGTGCTAGGGATTATTATGACACCTCTCTTAGCAGCATCTTTTTATTATACTGTGAAAACAGAAAAAGCACTACTTGATAAAACAGAGGCATATATTTCTGCAATTTCACATCGAATAAAAAAAGTAGGCGAAGAAGCGTTATTAGAAATGCCCTTTGGAATTATTTTATACAATGATGATTATCAGATTGACTGGTCAAATCCGTATATGAATAAATTTACTGGGGAAGATTCCCTTGTTGGTGAATCACTTCATATTCTATCTGAAACGTTAATTCCAATGATAAAGGAAAATAAAGAGGAAGTATGGATAGAAATTGATGATGTTAAATTTCTAGTCCTCGTAAAAAAAGAAGAACGTCTATTGTATCTCTTAGATCGTACAGAACAAATTGAATTAGAGACGTTATATGAGAATGATCAAACGGTTTTAGCTTTTATATTCCTAGATAATTATGAAGAAATCACGCAAAACATGGATGATACAGCTAAAAGCCAGTTGAACTCAGAAGTTACATCGGTACTAAATAAATGGGCGAGTGATTATGGTTTATATTTAAAACGAACATCACAAGAAAGGTTTCTCGCTGTAGGTACCAAGAAAATTTTACAAAATCTTGAAAAGGTAAAATTTGATATTCTTGATGAAGTTAGAGAAATGAACGGCGAACAGAATAATCCAGTCACACTAAGTATTGGTGTTGGGACAGGGGAATTGCAACTTCCTGCATTAGGTGAACTAGCGCAAACAAGCTTAGATTTAGCGCTAGGGCGTGGTGGTGACCAAGTCGCAATTAAGAATGATAATGGTAAGGTTCGTTTCTATGGTGGGAAAACAAATCCAATGGAGAAACGAACCAGAGTAAGGGCAAGGGTTATTTCACACGCGTTAACAGAGCTTATTAGGGCTAGTGACAACATTATTATTATGGGACACAAGTCACCTGATATGGATTCGATTGGTGCTGCAATTGGTATTTTAAATATTGCAAGGACGAATAATGTAAATGGTTATATCGTTGTAGACCCAGATGATATCGATACGGGTGTGTATCGGCTTATTGAAGCACTTAAGGCTGATAGTGAGGTATGGCAGCACTTTATTGAACCGTTTGAAGCTGAAGAAATAGTGACGAGTCAAAGTTTGGTGGTCGTTGTTGATACACATAAACCAAGTATGGTTGCTGATGCCAGTCTTTTAAATAAGACAGATTATAAGGTTGTCATTGACCACCATCGCAGGGGAGAAGATTTTATTGATAACCCCACATTGGTATACATGGAGCCTTATGCATCATCTACTGCTGAGTTAGTAACGGAATTACTAGAATATCAACCTAAAGGATTAAAGTTAAAAATGCTCGAGGCAACAGCATTACTAGCTGGAATTATCGTTGATACGAAAAGCTTCACATTGCGTACTGGATCAAGGACATTTGATGCTGCTTCTTATTTGCGATCTAAAGGTGCGGATACCGTACTTGTACAGAAATTTATGAAGGAAGATTTAGACCTGTATATCAAGCGGAGTAAGTTAATTGAGCGTGCCGAAGTGTATAGGGATTCTGTTGCCATTTCAAAAGCTGATTCTGGTATAACGTATGGTCCTGTACTTATTGCACAAGCAGCTGATACATTACTTACGATGAGTGGAATAAATGCCTCATTCGTTATTTCTGAAAGAGAAGATGGTAAAATAGGAATAAGTGCAAGGTCACTTGGTGAAGTGAATGTCCAAGTTGTTATGGAAAAGATGAATGGCGGAGGACATTTAACGAATGCTGCCACACAAATAGAAGATACAAGCCTTGTCGAGGTAGAAGTCTTGTTAAAACAAATTCTTGAAGAGTATTTTGAAGGGAGAGAAACGTAATGAAAGTTATTTTTCTAAAGGATGTTAAAGGCAAGGGGAAAAAAGGCGAAGTTAAAAACGTTTCTGATGGATATGCTCGTAATTATTTATTGAAAAATAAATTAGCGGAAGAAGCAACTACTGGAAGCCTAAAAGTATTAGATGCAAAGAAACGTAAAGATGCAGAACTCGAACAAAAGGAAAAAGATGAGGCAATCCAATTAAAGGAAAAGTTAGCTAGTCTTACTGTAGAAATTAAAGCAAAAGCAGGTGATGGTGGACGTTTATTTGGTTCCATTACAAGTAAACAGATAGCCGAAACACTTGAGAAACAACAAGGAATTAAAATTGATAAGCGAAAAATGGATTTAGCACAACCGATTCGTGCATTAGGTTTTACCAATGTACCAGTGAAGCTCCATAATGAAGTATCGGGAGTAATTAAAGTTCATGTTGAAGAGAAATAAGTATTTTAATAGATGTAATATGTAGTAAGGAATCGGTATGGGAAATTGCCGATTTCTTCTACTTTTCAGGTCGTAGTTACGCTTCAATTCATAAACCTTCATGTAAACCTCAGACTATTACTCGAGTCCTTCTTAGGCAAAGGGGAGATATAAATGAATCAATCATTAAATGATCGTACACCACCGCATAATTTAGAAGCAGAGCAGTCCGTTATTGGTGCCATATTTTTAGAACCTGAGGCGTTCTCTACTGCTTCAGAATTATTAGTTGCAGAGGATTTCTATCGTGCAAGTCATCAACGGATCTTTGCAGCAATGATGAAACTATCTGACCGTGGTGAACCAATAGATGTTGTTACCATTACAACCTATTTAAATGATGTGAAACAACTTCCAGAAGTTGGAGGGGTCGCATACCTTACTCAAATTGCAGAAAGTGTGCCTACTGCTGCTAATATTGAGTATTATTGTAAAATAGTAGAAGAAAAGGCATTGCTCCGAAGATTAATTCGTACAGCAACAGATATTGTTACTGCTGGTTTTGAAAGAGAAGATGAAGTAGAAGATGTACTAAGTGAGGCAGAAAAGGGAATTTTAGAAGTATCTGGAAAGAAAAATTCTGGAGCTTTTAAATCCATTAAAGATGTACTAATTGATGTTTATGATAAAATTGAGCAGCTTCATGAACAAACTGGTGATGTAACGGGTGTTCCAACTGGTTTCCATGATTTAGATAAAATAACGTCTGGATTCCAGCAGAATGACCTCATTATTATCGCAGCTCGGCCATCTGTAGGTAAAACAGCATTTGCACTTAATGTCGCACAAAATGTTGCCGTAAATACAGATACGAATGTTGCTATTTTTAGTTTAGAAATGGGTGCTGACCAACTCGTTCAACGTATGCTTTGTGCGGAAGGGAATATTGATGCACAACGACTTCGTAATGGACAATTAGAAGCGGAGGACTGGAGTAGGTTAACAATGGCGATGGGTTCTTTATCGAATGCTGGGATTTACATTGATGACTCACCAGGGATACGTGTAAACGAAATACGCTCTAAATGTCGTAGATTAAAACAAGAGCATGGTTTAGGCATGATTTTGATTGACTATTTGCAGTTAATACAAGGAAGTGCCAATTCAAAAGAAAACCGCCAACAAGAAGTTTCAGAGATTTCTCGTCAACTAAAAGGATTAGCTCGTGAATTACAAGTACCACTAATTGCATTATCACAGCTTTCACGTGGAGTAGAACAACGTCAAGATAAACGACCAATGATGTCTGATTTACGTGAATCAGGAAGTATTGAGCAGGATGCTGATATTGTTGGATTCCTATATCGTGATGACTACTATGATAAAGAATCAGAGAAACAGAATATTATAGAAATCATTATATCAAAACAACGTAATGGTCCAACAGGAACTGTGGAGTTAGCTTTTGTAAAAGAATATAATAAATTTGTAGATTTGGACCACCGCTATCAGAATAGTGATGTACCGCCTGTACCTGCCTAGAATGAGAACAGCCTAAATTTGGGCTGTTCTTTTTGTGTCTATTTTTAATAGATATTTATCTTTTACAAGATTGAGCTGTGACGTAAAAGATATAAAATGCGCAGTAATTGAGATAGTACATCTTCGACCGTTCCGGCAATACACTTCGCTTTTCGCGGGCGGCTGGTGAGCCTACTCCGTGCTAACGCACTACGTAGTCTCACCTAGGCCTGTCCTCCCGCAGAAGTCTACGTGTATTGCCTCCACTAGGATTGTGCTATTCAACTTACTAATAATGTTATTGCTAGTATGTGGTTGATTGGAGCGGAGGGCCGCCAGTCGACTCCTGCGGGAAAAGCACGTGTCCGAAGACTCCAGAAGAAGCGCTCTTTGCTTCTTTGGAGGCTGAGGCCGTGCCCGCGGAAAGCGTACTGGCTGCTCGGAGCGGAAATCAACAAAGCACTTATTGCGCATTTTATATCAATAGCGACAATCAATTCGATAAGAGCCTATTTACAGTCCTTTCATCATTATCGGATATAAATTCCCTCCAAGTGCAAAGGAAGCTTTCCCAGTTTCCTCTGAAACAATTAGAACAAGCGCATCAGTTTGCTCAGATAATCCGATACCAGCACGGTGTCTTGTTCCAAGCTTTTTCATACCAACTTTATGATCGGATACTGGCAAAACATTAGAAGCAGAGATGATTTTATCGTTACATATTAATACAGCACCATCATGTAATGGACTATTCCTATAAAAGATGGTTTCTAGAAGTGGAAAGGTTAGTTTAGCATGAATAGGAATACCAGAATGAACGAAATTTTCAAGGTTGTCTTTACGTTGAATAACAATTAAAGCTCCATGATTCCGTTCAGATAAATGTTGGATAGCGATAGATATTACCTCAAACTGTTCTGTAAACGGTGCTAAGTAAGATTTTAAGTAATAGGATGCAGTGCTTACCTGAACATCATGAAAAAGATGATGGATCTCTTCAAATTCATTGAGTAAATTAGATTTCTTCTGATCCACCGTATGTACTAATTGATTTATCTCAAATGATAAGTTCTCTAGATTGCTTTTTAATTTATTCGCTAATGCAATGGATAGTCTAGGTTCATTTAAAGACATTCTTTCACCTCGTATATCTAACACCGTTTAAGCTTTTAACCTATTATTTGTTTAACGGCTTAAATTATTCTGCTTCGTATCACCTAAATAAGGAAATAAAATATTTATCCGTACATTAACAATCTTTTTGAGATAATCGTTCGTCTTTTGTGTTGACATCTGTTTTAGCCATTGTTAAAATTATTGTAGTTATTAATAAAATCATACTTTAAAAATACAGTGGAGGTGCACAATGTCCTCAGTAGTTGTAGTTGGAACACAGTGGGGCGATGAAGGAAAAGGGAAGATTACTGACTTTCTATCGCAAAATGCTGAAGTCGTTGCTCGTTATCAAGGTGGTAACAATGCTGGACATACCATTAAATTTGATGATGTTACGTACAAACTACATTTAATCCCATCTGGAATATTTTTTGAAGATAAGATTTGTGTATTGGGTAATGGAATGGTAATTGATCCAAAGGCTTTCGTCCAAGAAATATCGTACTTACATGAACGTAATATTCGGGCGGATAATCTTCGTATTAGTAATCGTGCTCACGTTATTTTGCCTTACCACTTGCAGTTAGATATGTTACAAGAAGAAGAAAAAGGCAGAAATAAGATTGGTACAACGAAAAAGGGAATTGGACCTGCATATATGGATAAGGCAGCACGGGTGGGAATTCGTGTTGCAGATTTAATGGATAAATCCGCATTTCGAGAAAAATTAGAGCAAAATGTAAAAGAGAAAAATCGTTTATTTGAAAAGGTTTATGAAGCCCAGGCAATGCAAGTAGAGGACATCCTGCAGGAGTATTTTGAATACGGTAGGAAGATGGCACCTTATGTTTGTGATACTTCGGTCGTACTAAATGATGCACTTGATGCGGGCCGCCGTGTATTATTCGAAGGTGCTCAAGGTGTTATGCTCGATATTGACCAAGGAACATATCCGTTTGTAACTTCTTCAAACCCAATTGCAGGTGGTGTTACTATTGGTTCTGGGGTAGGCCCAACAAAAATAAATCATGTTGTTGGCGTGTCAAAAGCATATACAACTCGTGTTGGAGATGGCCCATTTCCAACTGAATTACATGACGAAATTGGGAACCAAATTCGCGAAGTTGGCCGTGAGTATGGAACAACTACTGGTAGAGCGCGTCGTGTTGGCTGGTTTGATAGTGTTGTAGTAAGACATGCACGTCGTGTAAGTGGCATTACCGATCTATCTTTGAATTCATTGGATGTACTAACTGGTATTGAGGCGTTAAAAATTTGTGTAGCATATCGTTATAAAGGGGATATCATAAAGGAATTCCCTGCTAGCTTGAAAGTGTTAGCGGAATGTGAACCTGTATATGAGGAAATGCCTGGTTGGACAGAAGATATTACAGGTGTGAAAAGTATAAATGAATTACCTGTAAATGCTCGTCATTACTTAGAACGTATCGCACAATTAACAGAAATACCTTTATCAATCTTTTCTGTTGGTCCTGATCGCACGCAGACAAATGTCGTTAGAAGTGTATATCGTTCGTAAGTATAATATGTATCTGTAAAGGCGCTTCGATTCTAGGCGTCTTTTTTTGTTTGAATTGCTTGTATTTTAGAAAACATTGTTAAAAAATGGAGACAATAATACAATTTTATTACATTTCTAGGTAAGTTATTTCTAATTAAATCTACCTATGTTAGGATTTAATAGGTGGAAAATGAATCTGTTAATAGATACAAAGGAGTACAATTTATGTCTTATTTACATACCAGTGGAGAAAAAACTGCGGGAAATATGCGAAAAATGACGAAATTTGGATTCGTAAAGACGATTGCTATGACGACATGTTTAGGGCTTGGATTAACAATAAATACTGCTTATGCAGAGGAAGTATCTAATCTTGAGACCATTTTTCATGTATATGTAGATGGTGAGCATATTGGAAAGGTGAATAATCAAGATATTGCTGAAAACATAATGACAGATAAGCTTGATGAAGCGAAGGAAAACTATGAAAATACTAATCTAATTATCGGAGAAGATATAGATTTAATTTCTGAAAAGGTATTTAACCCGTCATACAACAATGATAAGGTAGCAGAGGCTTTAAAGCAAGAGGTCACCGTGATGGCGGATGTATTTGAACTGAAGATAGCAGATGAAACGATTGGCTATTTCCATGATAAAGAATCTGCAGATGAGGTCATCAGATTATATAAAATGAAATATGTAGATGAAGCGATACTCGAAGAAATTGAAGTAGACAAACAGCAAGATGATGTTTCTCTTGAACCTGGCGAAACGTTAGTTAAAGATGTCATTCTTTCTGAGGGAGTATCTATAAATAAAGGGAAATCACTACCTAGTGAAGTTATGTCAATCGAACAAGGAATAACATTGCTTGAGAAAGGAACACTTGAAGAAAAAGTCCACACCGTACAAGAAGGAGAAGTTCTTGGTGCTATAGCGGGTAGCTATGACTTATCAACGGATAGACTTTTTGATTTAAATCCGGAGCTTACAAAAGATTCGGTAATACAAATTGGTCAGGAAATTAATGTAATGGATTATAAGCCATTTGTTCATGTAATTGTAAAGGAAGAAAAACGTGCGAAAGAGACGATTCCATACGAAACGGAGATTATAGAATCGGATGACCTTTACAAAGGAGAAGAAGAAGTTAGACAAGAAGGACAAGACGGCACCAAAGAAGTTCTTTATGCAATTGAAAAAGTAAACGGAAAACAAACAAAGAAAGATATTATAGAAGGAAATATTGAATCAGAAGCGGTAAAGAAAGTTATTGTTAAAGGAACGAAGGTAATCCCATCTAGAGGCACAGGTGAATTTTCTTGGCCAGCTGTTGGAGGCTATATTTCTAGCCATGTAGGTGAGCGCTGGGGAAGAATGCATAAGGGGATTGATATAGCGAGGCCATCAAATCGGAATATATTAGCTGCAGACAACGGTGTGGTTGAATCAGCTGGTTATCTAGGCGGTTTTGGTAATAGAATCGTTATAAACCATAATAATGGAATGAAAACCATCTATGCACATCTTTCATCAATTGATGTTTCAGTGGGCCAAACCGTTGAAAAAGGGAAAAAGATAGGAATAATGGGTTCAACAGGCAACTCAACTGGAATCCACTTACATTTTGAATTATACAAAGATGGTGTATTACAAAACCCATTAGATTATCTTTAATAAATTCAGGTAACACGAAAGAAGGAAGGAATTATTTGCCTTCTTTCTTTTTGTTATAGGTACAAATTCCGTTATTTGGGGGAATATACAAAAAAGCAGGATTTCCCATCAGCTTTGGCGAATTATTGCAGGTAAAGACAGATTGATTAATTTACGATAAAATAGAAGTAGCAATGGTGAAAAGGAAGTGACGATAATGAGTCAGAAAATCTTAGTTGTAGATGATGAACAACCAATTGCAGATATATTGAAGTTTAATTTGGAAAAAGAAGGGTATCAGGTGATTTGTGCTTATGATGGTGATGAGGCCATTCAACTAGCTCAAGGTGAAAAGCCTGAATTGATCTTATTAGATGTCATGCTCCCTAACAAAGATGGGAATGAAGTACTCAGAGAAATAAGGAAAACGCAGACGATGCCGATTATCATGTTAACTGCAAAGGACTCTGAGATTGATAAGGTGTTGGGGCTGGAACTCGGAGCCGATGACTATGTAACTAAGCCTTTTAGTAACAGGGAATTGATTGCAAGAGTGAAAGCTAATCTACGGAGACGACAAGTTCCTGAAGAGTCTACGAAAGAAACAAAGGATATTGTGATTGGCAACTTGACAGTTCATCCGGATGCATATGTTGTGTCGAGAGATGGTGTCCAAATTGAACTCACACACCGTGAGTTTGAACTACTTCATTATTTGGCCCGTCATATTGGACAAGTAATGACACGTGAGAACTTACTTGAAACGGTGTGGGGTTATGACTATTTTGGAGATGTTCGAACGGTAGATGTTACGGTACGAAGGTTACGTGAAAAAATTGAAGAAAATCCAAGTAACCCTACGTGGATTGTAACAAGACGTGGGGTCGGCTATTATTTGCGTAATCCTGAACAGGAGTAAATTTGGATGAGTAAAGTCGGTTTTTTTCGTTCGATCCAATTAAAATTTATTATTATTTATATTTTATTATTAATCTTAGCAATGCAATTAATTGGTTCATTTTTTATGTCAGAGTTGAGAGATAATCTAATGGAGAACTTCACCGATTCGATAGATGATCGGATGGAGTTGCTAAGTTACAATTTAGAACAAGCCTTTAGTAGAGAACATAATGACGTCTTGGAAGGATTGTCATTAGGAGAAGAGGTCCAGCAAATCGTTGATGAAATTAATATAAATTCCACAACGACGAGTATACAGGTGATTAATAATCAAGGGAGGATACTAGCCACAAATGATATTAATGACCGAGGAGATGTTGGAAAGAAAGCAACAAGGAAGATTATTGAAAATGCTCTCTTCTTCAATCCACCTGACCCAGACGTTAAGTGGGATCAAGAAAATGAAGAATTATTATATATACAAGCTTTGCCGCTTTATAATGATGGCGATATTGTTGTTGGTGTTATTTACGTTGAAGCCCTCATTCAAAGTGTTTATGATCAATTAGAGGAAATAAGTGGAATATTCCTGAGAGGTTCCATATTGGCTATAAGTGTTGCGGCATTTTTAGGTATATTGGTAGCTAGAACCATTACAAAACCAATAAAGGAAATGCGAAGGCAAGCACAGACCATGGCTAAAGGGGATTTCACGAAAAAGGTTAATATATATGGTAAGGACGAAATTGGTCAGCTTGCAGAGACTTTCAATGATTTAAATGGACGCTTGAAACATTCCTATGCAACGATTGAAGAAGAACGAAGGAAACTGAGTTCGGTCCTATCCAATATGTCAGATGGGGTAATTGCTATCGATAATTCAGGGGCGATTACACTCATGAATGAAGCAGCTGGAAGACTGATTAGCCAAAACCCAGATGATCTAATTGGAGATTACTTATTAGATGTATTACAACTAGAAGATCGTATCGTTGATATTACAGCTCTTCAAGATTCGGGATCCATGATCATTGATTTCAGTGAAGATGATGAGCTATTTTTATTACGCGCAAGCTTCTCGAATGTTCTAGACGATGAGGAAGAGATTACCGGGTTTATTGCGGTATTAAGTGATGTCACAGAACAAGAGAAAATTGAACAAGAACGACGGGACTTTGTATCGAATGTCTCACATGAACTTAGAACACCACTTACAACAATGAAGAGCTATATAGAGGCACTGACTGACGGAGCTTGGGAAGATAAGGATATTGCTCCCAAATTCTTAGGGGTTGCTCAAAATGAGACAGACCGTATGATTCGAATGGTCAATGATCTATTACAGTTATCTAAAATGGATGCTGATGAATATCCAATGCACAAGGAGCGTACAGAGTTTATTGAGTATTTCCACCAAGTTGTTGATCGTCTTGAAATTAGTATCCCAGAACATATTACCTTAAAACGTGAATTACCAAAATCCGGTAAATTAAACGTTTGGATTGATAAGGATAAAATGACACAAGTGCTCGATAATATTATTTCTAATGCCATTAAATATTCTCCAGAAGGTGGAGAAATCCGATTAAAGGTAGAGAATAAACGCCACTTCCTTTTAGTAAGTGTTCAGGACCAAGGAATAGGTATAGCTTATGATAAGCTGGAAAAAATATTTGAACGATTCTACAGGGCGGATAGAGCGAGAACAAGAAAGCTCGGTGGAACAGGGCTAGGATTAGCCATTACGAAAGAATTAGTAGAAGCGCATCACGGGAAGATATGGGCAAAAAGTAAAGAAGGTAAAGGGACTACAATTCTCTTTACACTTCCGCTTATGAGTCAAAAGCGGAGGGGGAACCGATGAGAATGGAAAGAGCAAAATCCTTTATTCTAGTTTTATTAATTGGTATTAGTTTTATTCTTACATTTGGGCTATGGAATTATCAACCTAATATAGCTGACATATCAGATGGGGATGTTATTGATGAAGCGGATTTAGGTGGGATTGAAGAAACAACACGAACACTTATCCAGCCTAGCAAAATTATCTTCCATACCGGACAGAAATATTATGGTTTTATAGATCCCAAGGAACAAAAAAACTTGTATGAAGAGATGATTGGTTTTCGTTTATATGACTTTAGGATGGAACAGTATGATGCTAATGAAACAGCCTCTCATGATGTTGAGGTGATTTTCCCAACAGAACTGCCAATGGAAATATTAAATAGTCTTTTCCATTTTAATAATGCAGAAGTACAGTTACCAACATGGTCATTCCAGCGTATTTACTTTACCTTTAATAACCATACATCATCCATAAATTTAGAGATTGTATCCATCGATGGTAGTAAGAAGGCAACAGCGGTTATAAATGACTCAAGCCACTACGAGTTTCTAAAATCTTATATGGATGATGGCAGTAATTTACAAGAATATGTGTTAATTACCGAGTCGGGATCAACTATTTATATACCGAAGGACCCAGCAAATATCAAGCGCCTTAGGACAACATATCGATTTATTGATGAAGAAACGGCAAAAAATGTTTTATTTAATGACCCGTCTATTGTAAATCAATCAAACTCTTCTATTCGGGGGATTACTTATTTCACCGATAGTAGCCAGCTTCGTATTTTACAGGATGGTTCTAGAATGCTATTTGTCAGTCCAGATTCAGAGGATACAAGATTACTTTCTTTTGTGGAATTATTGAATAGAAGTATTGTGAATATAAATGGCCATGATGGATGGACAAATGACTACAACTTAATGGAATTTAATATGGCAGAAAATATGATTCGATATCAAATGTATTATCAAGATTATCCAGTATTTAGCTCATCTAATCTAAGTATCATTGAACAAAGGTTTAATAGTCAACGGTTGGTTGAGTATAACCGTCCACTTATTCGTCTGGATTCTAATTTCCCTGGAGATGAAGTGGATTTAGAATCAAGTGAAGTAATTATTCGTTTCTTATCTGAACAAGGTTACTTAGAGAATATTACGGATATACGGATAGGATTTCGATTGAGTTATCAAACCCAAGCAGATGATGAATATATCCTTGTTTTTGAGCCCGGCTGGTTTATGAAGTATAACGATTCCTGGACAGAAATTAATCTAAATGATGGTAATTCATCACATAAAGGAGGGGACTAGAGGATGCAGTGGGGGCACATAAAAACACTATTTATCCTTAGTTTCCTTTTATTAGATATTTATTTGTTATTGCAGTTTATTGATAAGACAAAAGAGGCTGATTTTGGAATATTAGATAGGCAAGAAGCATCGATTGAAGATCAATTACAGGCTGAAAATATTTCCATAAATGCAGACTTAGAAATGAATAATGTTACAGAGGAAACGTATATACTAGCTTCTCAGGAAAGCTTTGAAGAAGTAGAAATTGCCCAACTAGAAGGGTTAAAGGGTCAAACATCAACAGTTATTAGTAACAAATTTATTGTTTCTCAATTTGACAGGCCAATTGCTGTTGATAAAGATATTTCGCAAGAGGGGGTCAATCAGCTTTTAGTTGACAAAGTCTTACATTATGATGCTTATACGTTTTGGGATTGGAATAAGGATTTAAATATTATGATTTTCTTCCAAAAGCAAGGCATTAGACCAGTATACTTCAATGAGAATGGAATATTGCTTGTTTACTTAAATAGTGATAATGAAATGACACATTATACACAGACCCTCTTAGGTGAACCAAAGCCCCAAGGTGGAGGGACAAAGGCTCTTATTCCACCAATAGAGGCAATTGAAGTACTTTATAACAATAATCATTTAAAACCAGATGATGCGATAACAGATGTTGGAATTGGGTATTATTCAAGGTTCACCTCTGAAGTTGAGCAGGTTTTTGCCCCAACGTGGAGGGTAACGGTTAATGAGGAAAGAAATTACTTTGTAAATGCAATGGAAGGTTTTGTCTTTTCTAGTAATGATATGACGTTTTTACAGGAAACAGTTAGTGATATAATGATGAAGCTACATGCGTTGAACGATGAGAATGAAGTGAAGGAACCATTTTTAAATATACTTCAGCAGATGCTAGAGACAGAAAATCGGAGTGAAGAAGAATGACATTACGCTTTAGTGTATTGGCATCAGGCAGTACAGGAAATGCATTTTATATTGAGTCTGAGCAAGAAAAAATTATGGTAGATGCTGGCTTAAGCGGGAAGAAACTAGATACTTTATTTAACAAAATTAATGTTGATCCTTCAAAGCTTTCAGGAATATTAGTTACACATGAGCATAGCGATCATATAAAGGGGTTAGGTATATTTGCGCGAAAATATAATCTACCAATCTATGCAAATGAAAAAACATGGAAAGCAATGAATGGAAACATTGGAAAACTATCCATTGATCAGAAGTTTGAATTTAAAATGGAAGAAGTTAAAACATTTGGAGATATGGATATCGAATCATTTGGTGTTTCTCATGATGCAGCAGAGCCAATGTTTTACACTTTTAGGCAGGGTGAACAGAAAGTTGCGCTCGTAACGGATCTTGGTTATGTATCGGAACGGATAAAGAAAACAGTTGAAGATGCGGATGCATATGTATTTGAAGCAAATCACGACGTGGAAATGTTGCGAATGGGACGTTATCCTTGGAGTGTGAAGCGTCGTATTCTGGGAGATTCAGGTCACGTATCCAATGAGGATTGTGGACTAGCCTTATCTGATATAATAAGCAATCGTACGAAGCGAATTTATTTGGCTCATTTGAGTTTAGATAATAATATGAAGGATCTAGCACGTATGTCCGTTCATAATGTGCTGCATGAAAGAGGAATTGATATAGATTTATATGACACGGACCCAGAAGAGCCTACCCCTTTATTTGAGGTAAGCTAATATATAGAGTGATTTTAATTTCGACCTTACAAATTTATTCAATTGTAGGGTCATTTTTGTTAAGGTTGATATAGAAATGCGAGGTATACTACCGGAGTGATAGAACATGTACTATTTCAAGTTTATGTTACAGTTTATATTTCAGATAAATGCAACCTTTGTTTATGACATTTTTTCTTTTATTTTCCCTAAAGAAGGTAATACTATCATGGACATCAATTTGATAAGGGGAAAATAATAATGGGATATTACCGAGATCGCAAAAGTAGTAAAGGGAAATGGATTCTGTCGCTATTATTAGTTGTTACATTAGGCATTTTTATTGTTACTGAAGTTATCCCGTCTTTCCAAGGATCTAATGTTGCAAATGACAGTACGAACAAGATAAGTGGGACGAACAATAAAGAAGTAGGACAAATCATTAATACTTCGGTAAATGTGGATGTATCAACACAGATTACAGAAGTTGTGGAAGATGTAACACCAGCAGTTGTTGGTGTTACAAATATTAGGCAGCAAACGAATTACTGGCATCAGGAAGAAGGCTACGAAGCAGGCACTGGGTCAGGGGTTATTTATAAGGTATCCGATGGGGTAGCCTTTGTTGTGACAAATCATCATGTAATTGATGGGGCAGATACAGTTGAGGTTATTTTATACGATGAGACCTCCATTCCTGCTGAAATTGTGGGGAGTGACATATTTACCGATTTAGCAGTATTACGTATGGATGCTAGCCAAGTAGATAAAGTAATTGATATTGGATCTTCAGAAAATGTAAAGGTAGGAGAGCCTGCGATTGCAATTGGAAACCCGCTTGGCCATATGTTTTCAAGTACGGTAACACAAGGTGTCATCAGCGGTACCAACCGGACAATTCCCCAGGATTTTGACCAAGATGGGCGTGCTGATTGGCAGGCAGAAGTAATCCAAACAGATGCTGCAATAAATCCAGGCAATAGTGGCGGTGCATTAATTAATATTTATGGCCAGCTCATTGGTATTAACTCCATGAAAATTAACCAAGAGGCTGTAGAAGGGATTGGTTTCTCCATACCGATTGATTATGCATTACCAGTTATTTCTGAACTCGAGTCAACAGGTGAAATGGTTCGACCATATTTGGGTGTTGAGATTTACTCTCTTGATGAAGTACCACATGTAGAGTGGGGTAAAACGTTAAATCTCCCAAATGACATCGATGGTGGTGTATATGTGTGGAGTGTTGAGCCTCTATCTCCCGCAGACCAAGCTGGATTACAAAGATTAGATGTTATTACAGAGCTTGATGGAAAGGGCATTATGAATATGATTGATTTACGTAAAATCCTTTATCAGGAAAAGGAGATTGGTGAGGAAGTAGAAGTTACGTATTACCGGAATGGTGAGCGGTATGATACAACAATCATATTAGGAACACAATGACGAAAAGAGCTGTTTCCTCTTTGAAGGAGATAGCTCTTTTTGTTTATTTTCCACAAATCTTGTACACAGCATGTGGATAAAATTGTAGATAATTACAATATATAGTGTAGAATATATATTCTATAACAAAATACCTGCGAACATTTGTGCATATGTTGATAACTTTGTGGATAAATTGAATATTTGTTGACAAAAAGGAGAGTTATTCATAATTTATCCACAAATTTACTTTAGTCTAAGATTCTTCCAAACAATGACTAGTAAAATAAGCATGACAATATCTAGTCTTGCTTCAAAAGCAAACGTGAGAAATCCTCCATTTGCCAGGATAGGAAGTTTAGTTAGAAACAGTGCTCCTAACATAATTATAATGAGTGGTGGTGTTGCATGTTTAATATACATTCCTGCAGCAATAAGCATCCCACATGCTACTTCAATCATTGCTATCACATATAACGTAAATTCCGGAAAAGGTATTCCTAAATTAATAAATATTCCTATAAAATCATGATTAACTAATTTCATAATACCAGACGTAATAAAAACATAGCCAATTGCATAACAGACCCATTTGTGTATTTGAAAATGCATGTATTTGTCCACCTCCATATTGTACTTTATTAATACATATGCAATGGGAGGGACAACTTTGACAAGCAGTTTTTTAAAGTTTAACTTATTGCTAATTAAGTCTATACACCTTATAATTTGCTTTAGACTTAAGAAAAGGGGAGTGCAACACTTGATTCGTCGTTTTTTGTCCTATTACAAACCACATAAACGTTTATTTATTGTAGATTTTACTGCAGCAGTAATTGTTGCAATTCTTGAGCTTGCTTTCCCTGTTGCTGTTCAATGGTTCATTGATGATTTACTTCGGGGCGATGATTGGAACATCATTGTTACGGTAGGTGTGTTGCTTCTACTTGTCTATATCGTAAGTACGTATTTGCAATATGTCGTTACCTATATCGGTCATAAGCTTGGTGTAAACATTGAAACAGATATGAGAAAAGACTTATTCCATCATGTTCAAAAGCAATCTTTTCGTTTTTTTGATAATACAAAGACAGGTCATATTATGAGTCGTATAACTACAGACTTGTTTGATTTAGGTGAGCTTGCCCATCATGGACCTGAGGATTTCTTTATATCAATTATGACCTTTCTAGGTGCATTTGCTATTATGTTTACGATTAATCCAGTATTGGCTTCTGTTATTTTAATAGCAATACCGATTCTAATTTTCCTAATTACATTTGGGAACATTCGCATGAACAAATCTTGGAAGACAATGTATGAGAATATTGCTGGAGTAAATGCCCGTGTTGAGGATGCCGTGTCGGGTGTTCGAGTAGTACAATCCTTTACAAATGAGAAATTTGAAATGGAACGTTTTGGAGTGGATAATAACCACTTCCGTAAGGCGAAAATTGGTGCCTATAAGACAATGGCCGTGGTTCACTCTAACATCTATTTATTAATGCGTCTTATTACATTGGTTGTATTAGTGGCAGGTGCATGGCTCACGTTTAATGGGAGATTGTCGTACGGGGAACTTGTTAGTTTTATCTTGTTTGTTAATGTATTGACAACCCCAATTAATAAAATTACAGCCCTTTTAGAAATGTATCCAAAAGGAATGGCTGGATTCAAACGCTTTACTGAATTAATGGACGTTGCCCCAGATGTTCGTGACAAGGATAATGCAGTAAGTATAGAGAACCTACAAGGAGATATCGCGTTTCACAACGTAACATTCGGTTACGAAGATACGCAAAAGCCTGTACTTAACAATATAAGCTTTGACATTCATGCAGGAGAAACGGTTGCTTTTGTTGGTCCATCTGGTGCTGGTAAAACAACCATTTCATCACTTATTCCTAGATTCTATGATGTGAATGAGGGAAGTATTAGAATAGATGGAATTGACATTCGTGATATGAAGAAAGATTCCTTAAGAAGACAGATTGGCGTCGTGCAGCAAGATGTGTTCTTATTTACTGGTACTCTAAGAGAGAATATTGCTTATGGCAAATTAGATGCAACCGATGAGGAAATTGAGTTAGCAGCCCGTCGTGCCCATATGGAAGGATTTATTCGTGAATTACCGAATGGGTATGAAACACAAGTTGGAGAACGGGGCTTGAAACTTTCTGGTGGACAAAAGCAACGTATTGCTATTGCGCGTATGTTCTTAAAGAACCCACCAATTTTAATCCTAGATGAAGCAACATCAGCTTTAGATACAGAAACAGAAATGATTATTCAGCAAGCATTAAATGAGCTTGCAAAGGATCGCACAACACTCGTGATTGCGCATCGATTGGCAACCATTAAAAATGCAGATAGAATAATGGTTGTAACCAAAAATGGTATTGAAGAAGAAGGCAGCCATGATGAATTAATCAAGCAAGACGGATTGTTTGCACATCTTCATAATGTACAAATGAACTAAGTAATGAGAGAAGGTATAAGCTTACATGTAAGCTTATACCTCTTTTTTTAATTCCTTATCCACAGTCTGTTTATAAAATGTTAATAATTCCAAAAATTTACATATATCTTACTTTTGGAAGGTAAATGTTGTAAAATATTGTCGATATTCCCCAGGAAATGAAATTTAATCATAAAGATGGTCAACTAAGTTGAAATTTTTAATAGACCATCTATCCTTTGTATATTGAATGTTACTAATACATGCATTCATTAAGGCTGTCTTTCCGTAAGCTATTTCACCATTTGATAAGTTATGTAAGATTGTCATAATAACTGCACCATGTGCTACTAGAAGGACGCTTTGGTTTGGATATGCTGCATTTATGTTTTGTATGCCTGATAATACTCTATCCGTAAAAGGCTCTATCTTTTCCTCGTTAGGGAAATTTCGATTTTGATATTTTTCTTGTCGTTCCTTTAAGGTCATCCCCTCTGCAACTCCAAATGAGCGTTCGGCAAAGTCAGCCATTTCAACAATGGGTAGGTTTAGTTTGTTATTTATAATATCTGCAGTTTGCCTTGCGCGCTTTAATGGACTAGAAATAAGTAAATCAAAATCAGATGGGTTTAAGTATGCTGCACATTGTTCTGCTTGCTTTATTCCCATTTGATTTAGCGGTATATCCGTTTTTCCTTGAATCTTTCCTAAAGCATTCCATTCCGTTTCACCGTGTCGAACGAAACAGATTTTAGTCATAAAATCTTCCTCCCTATTTTTAGGCATACGAATAATTTTTAAATAACCAACACATTCTATAAAAAAGGGGGATATATGATGTCGTCAAAATTTTTCCTTGCAATTGGAATTTCAATCCTTTTAACTTCAAGTAATTTTAACCCAATCATTTCCCAGGAATATATCAATAAACAGAATGAAGGTATCCCATCATATGCAAAATGGGGACGACTTGCAATGCAGGAAACAAAAGCAAAATATCCGAATGACCAAATTGTTGACTATTTGCATATTGGTAGTGAAAGAAAAGGTGAAACAACCATTGAAAAGTTTAAATTATGGCTTAAAGGTACAGATAAGGAATTTGGTGTTTTTATAGATATTGAATTTAATACGAAAACAGAAGAAGTCTTATCTGTTACGTTTACTGAAACCGATCGTTGAAAGTTCGTTATTAATGAGATGCTTGGTGTGCTCTGGTATTTCCTGAAGAGCATTTCGTAATACGACAGGGTACAATTCACATTCTTTTAAAGAATCTATTGGGAACCATCTGTAAATCAGGCGATTTCCTTCCATGCCAAAAAAATCTCTCTTATTCATGAAGGAAGTATCTTCTGTCGTGATACCGTAGTAAAATCCTATCTCATGAAAATCTTTCTCGTCGTAACGAAAGAAGTTCTCAATAACCCAGTAAAGCTTATCAATCGTTATTTCTACATGAAGTTCCTCTTGAAATTCCCTCTTTAGACTTTGATATGTATCTTCCATCGTAACGACACGTCCCCCAGGAAGAGACCAGTTTGTATCGTTTACATCCCTGTGTAGAAGAACATAGCCATCATTGATCCAGATTCAAGCAACTCGGAAATTAAATATGGCGTGATTAGTATCAAATGTGATATCCATTATCAATCACTTCTTTTCCCAGTCGTTCTTCAACATGCCGTAAATGACATGGTCAACATAGTGGTCATATAACCACTCCGTCTGTCTAATACGGCCTTCTTGGATGAAACCTAAGCGTTCTGGGAGTGCACGACTCTTGTTATTTTCGTAAGCAGCACGAATATCAATGCGATTTAATCCTAAATCATAAAAGCCATAATCAATTAATGCACGTACAGCGTCCGTCATCAAACCAAGACCCTGATAGTCTTTAGAAAGCCAGTAACCAATAAAACCGATTTTGTTTGTCCAATCAATGCTGTTATAACTAATTGATCCAGTTAATTGTTCCTTATAGAATATTCCAAACGTTATTCCTCGCTTAGCTTCAAAAGATTCCAGCGTGTGTTCGATAAATGCGAGTGAGTCTTTAACGGTAGTTGTACCATCCACCCATGGTAACCATTCACGCAAGTAATCTCGAGAATCATCTGTGCGTTGGAACAATTCTTTGGCATCTGTCTTTTCTAATTGCTTTAAAACAATATGTTCATTTACTTCGATACGAATCAATTTGTTCATGCCTCCTTTTCTAGTACTAAATTTGTAAGAATACTATAACATATTTATGTTCAGAAAAAATAAAATATTGAGTGATAATCATAATAATGCTATATTTAAAATAAAATTCCTAATATTTTAAATATAGGAATCAAAAGTTTATGTTTTTGGTGTCTATGAATCGTCGTATCGGACAGAATGTTTTTATATGTTAAAAAAGGTGGAAAAGAAAATGTTTAATAGAAACTATATATTTCCTATTCTTCTACTTGTTCCTTTGATCATATTTATTGTGCTATCTATGGGAAATAGTGAGCATGATACATTATTGACGTCCCCGCAAGTAGATGAGTTAAAAAGTACAATAGTAAATGCAGAGGAAACTACTACAAGCACGTTAGAGGATAAGCTAGATAAAATCGTAAATGATGAGCGGTTAAAGGGTGCAATGATAGGTATCAGTGTTCGAAAGGCTGATACTGGTGAAGAGATTTATCATAATCATGGAGATACACGCTTGCATCCTGCCTCAAATATGAAAATCTTAACCGTAGCTGCTGCACTTGATACGCTTGGTCCAGAGTACCGGTTTATAACGGAAGTATTGACAGATGGAGAAATAAACGGAAATGCTCTAAATGGAAATCTTTATATAAAGGGTAAAGGTGATCCTACGCTTTTAAATGAAGACCTAAATCAACTTGCTGGTGATTTAAGGGACCAAGGAATTGAAGCCATTGAAGGAAATTTGATTGGGGATGACAGCTGGTATGATGCTATTCGCTTATCCCAGGATTTAAATTGGTCTGACGAACCCTATTATACAGGTGCACAAGTGTCGGCGCTTACGCTTTCCCCTAATTCAGATTATGATACTGGAACAGTAATTGTAGAAGTTTATCCTGGAAACGAAACGGCTATAGATGCTCAAATAAAGGTGATACCAAATACGGATTATGTCAAGGTTATCAATAAAACAGAGACGGTTGCTGCTGGTGGATCAAGAGATATATCAATTGAGAGGGAACATGGTACCAATAACATTGTTGTGGAAGGAACAATACCATTAGATGGGAACATGTATCGCTCATGGGCTTCAGTATGGGAACCTACTAAATATGTATTAGATGTTTTTAAAACAGCCTTAAAAGAAAATGGAATAAGTGTGAAAGGGGTGAAAACAGGCGTAACACCAGACGGGGCCGAGCTATTAACCTCAAGGAAATCAATTCCATTGAAAGAGATCGTTATTCCTTTTATGAAATTAAGCAATAATGGTCTTGGAGAAGTATTGACAAAGGAAATGGGGAAGGTCGTACATGGAGAAGGAAGCTGGGATAAAGGGCTAGAAGTAATTCGTGATGTTGCGGCTACATTAAATGTTGACCCTAATACAATTCTCCTACGTGATGGTTCGGGTATGTCGCATAAAACATATATTCCTGCCAGTGAAATTACAAGCCTTCTTCATACGGTGCAGGGAAAAGAGTGGCACCCAGTGTTTGAATCATCCCTTCCTGTAGCGGGGAACCTTGAGCGTTTAGTCGGTGGAACATTGCGAAATCGGATGACATTCCCACCTTTAGCTGGAAATGTAGTGGCAAAGACTGGCACATTAACTGGAGTACTTACTCTATCCGGTTATGTAACAACAGTGAATGGAGAGAAATTAATCTTCTCTATTTTAAATAATAATCATATTATCGATAATGCTGAAGTTGCAGCTTTACAGGATGAGATGGTAACAATTCTAGCTACCCATGAATTTAAGTAAAGAAGGGATTTAATAATATTATTTTCCTCCTATGTAGTTTAGAATAGAATTATCAAAGTTTTTAGGATTTGTAAGTTATTGTAAAAGGAAGGTACATATGGCTGAAGATAATATAACAAGGCTACACCTTAATGGAAAAGAAATTATCCTAATTGGTACGGCACACGTATCGAAACACAGTGCAGAGCAAGTTAAAGAAGTAATTGAATCGGAAAAACCAGATTCAGTTTGTATTGAGTTAGATGAAGGTAGATATCAATCTATTATGGATGGAAACAAATGGAAGGATATGGATATTTTTAAGGTAATTAAGGATAAGAAAGCATCATTGTTATTAATGAACCTTGCTATTTCATCCTTTCAGAAGAGGATGGCGAATCAATTTGGTATAAATGCTGGTCAGGAAATGATACAGGGAATAGAATCGGCAAAGGAAAATAATGCAGAATTAGTACTTGCTGACCGCAATATCCAAGTGACCTTTTCAAGAATATGGGGAAATCTAGGGTTAAAAGGGAAGGCAATGCTTCTAACACAGATTATCGCAAGTATATTTAGTAGAGAGGATATTTCTGAAGAAGAATTAGAGAAGATGAAGCAGCAGGATACAATTAATGCAATGCTGCAAGAATTTACAGAGCATTTCCCAAGATTAAAGAAACCATTAATTGATGAACGTGATCAGTATTTGTCACAAAAAATAAAGAATGCACCAGGTGAGAAAGTTGTCGCAGTTTTAGGGGCGGCTCATGTACCAGGTATAACAAAACAGATTCATAAGGATCATGATTTAAGGAACTTATCAAAGCGACCTCCGAAATCGAAGGTACCTAAAATTATTGGTTGGTCAATCCCGATTATTATTATCGCTATGATTGCTTATACTTTTATTTCTAATCCAGAAGTTGGCATGCAGCAAGCATTAAGTTGGCTATTATGGAATGGTGGACTATCAGCAATTGGTACGTTGATAGCATTTGGACATCCATTAGCTATTCTTACTGCTTTAATTGCAGCACCAATTACATCATTAAACCCATTACTAGCAGCGGGGTGGTTTGCAGGGGTTGTGCAAGCATATTTTAGTAGGCCAACTGTTAGAGATTTCGAAACGATTTCTGACGATGTTACGAGTGTGAAAGGTTTCTGGAATAATAAGGTAACGAGAGTGCTCTTAGTTGTTGTGTTAGCAAATTTAGGAAGTTCACTAGGAACATTTATTGGTGGAGCAGATGTAATAAGATTGTTTATTAGTAACTTATTCAATTGATAAGTTAGTCTGATTCAAAAACTTTTCTATACTTATAAAATACTCTATAATTAAATATAATTCGCCCAAAGTACAAGGAGGAAATTTTAGTGATCATTGCGATCATCTTGTTATTATGTGTTTCATTTTTCTTTTCAGGGAGTGAGACCGCACTCACAGCAACAAATAAGATGAAGTTACAAACAAAGGCAAAGGGTGGAGACAAAAAGTCTGAGAAACTTTTGGATTTGGTTTCCAAGCCTAGTCAGTTTATTACATCAATCTTAATCGGGAATAATATTGCAAATATTGTTCTACCAACACTCGTAACAACACTCGCCATTCAATATGGGTTTGATGTTGCACTTGCAACGGCAATTCTTACGGTTGCCATCATTATCTTCTCAGAAGTTATCCCTAAGTCTGTGGCTGCTGCCTTTCCAGATCGGATTTCTTATCTAGTTTATCCTGTCATACGAGGAGTAGTTGTTGTTTTAAAGCCAATTACAATTGTTTTGAATTGGCTAACTGGGATTATCACAAAAGCACTTTCTAAAGGGCAGCCGAACGATGTATCCATCTCCAAAGAGGATTTCCGTGCAATGATTGATATTGCCGATTCGGAGGGAACATTTCGTAAAGATGAATCATTTCGAATCAAGGGTGTTCTCGATTTTCATAATTTAAATGTAAAAGATGTACTTAAGACACCACGTGTTGAGATTATCTCTCTACCAAGTACAGCAACATATGATGAAGTTAGAGATATAGTTATACATAATCCCTTTACGAGATATCCTATTTATGAAGAAGATATCGATAATATAATTGGTGTTTTTCACTCAAAATATCTAATCCAATGGTCTACCGAACCAGAGAAATCGCTTCAATCATTTAGTGATATGGATCCATTAATTGTGTACGAATTTCATTCCATTGAATGGGTATTCCGCCAAATGACGAAAGATAAAAAGCATATGGCAATTGTTCTAGATGAATATGGTGGAACAGAAGGTATTTTAACCCATGAAGATGTTATTGAAGCAATGATTGGTCTTGAAATTGAAGATGAAATGGATTTAGAAACCGATACAATGGTTGAAAAGTTAACTGATACAGAAATTATCTGTGACGGCAAAATAACGTTACATCGTCTGAATTCCATCTTCCATACGGAAATACCTGAGGAAGAAGATGTTCTTGCGGGCTATCTGTTAAAGGAATTTAATGATTTTCCAGATGCAGAAGCTACAATTGAGAGAAATAATCTAACCTTTAAGATTATGGAAGTCGAAGGTAGAATGATTCGTAAGGTACAAATTATTAAATAGACTTAAATCGACTCACCTATTCTTATTGGGTGAGTTTTTTAATGTGGTGTAGTTTGGTAAACTAGTAGGTAATAAGTTTGGGAAGGAATAGACGGATGAAAATATCAATCGTTACAGTAGGAAAGTTAAAAGAGAAATATTTAAAACAAGGAATACAAGAATATCTAAAACGTTTAAGCGCTTATGCAAAAGTGGAAATAGTAGAGGTTGCAGATGAAAAGGCACCTGAAAACATGAGTGAAGCGGAAATGCTAGACGTGAAACGGAAAGAAGGAGAACGTATCCTATCGCATATCAGCCAGGATACCTTTGTAATCACACTTGAAATAAACGGAAAGATGCTGAGTTCTGAGCAATTAGCTGCAAAGATGGATGAACTTGCAACATACGGCAAAAGTAAAATTGCCTTTGTTATCGGTGGTTCCCTTGGAATAAGTGAAGCGGTACAGAAGCGGAGTAATATGGCGCTTTCCTTTTCAAAAATGACATTTCCTCATCAGTTAATGCGATTGATTTTGGTTGAGCAGGTTTATCGGGGGTTTCGGATTATTAGGGGAGAACCGTATCATAAATAAGGGTAAAATATTAAGGGAAGATAAGACTTCCCTGAAGTTTTCATCCCTTGAAAATTGTTCTTCCATGAAGGTTCTATCGAGCGGTGCAATACAGTTTATTTCAGACATTTTGTTAATTAAAATACTAGAGCTACCTTGTAAAGCCTCTATAGTGAAGTCAAACATCAAGTTGATACCCTTGATTTGTCGCCCTTCTTTGTGGGACACCTTTTCTTTGGTTATTTGGATATCCTTTATAAAGAGTGAAAGCAGCTCCTTCTTTTCTGTAGCATCTGCTTTATCCAGAAGAGTATCAATGTTTTTGAGAAGATGAGTCAGTGCTTCAGCATCGATGGGATCTTTACTGATAGTTTGTAACTCTTTTTCAACCTTCTCTATATGACTCTCAATGGTAACCAGTTGTTTTTTCTGTTCTAGCATTTTCTTACTATAAATATCCCTTAAATCGGGATCATCCATTAGCAATGTAACTAAATTGTCTAACTGCTTCTCAGTTTTCTTTTTGTTTTTAAACAGCCGTTTTTTCTCATCTAGTAATGGAGATTCAGCATTCAATCTCTCGTTATTCATTTTATTGACTAACTTCTCAATAAAATAGGGAAGTGTTACAATATGCTTTAATTCATTGATTACATATTGTTCAGCCTTGTCCGCATTTATGGTATGGGCTTGGCATGCAGTTCTACCTTTGTTTTTATACTGACCACATTGATAAAGTCTATATTGCTTGCCATTTTTACCCCTGGACTTTGCTGCTGTCATTCCATATCCGCATTCGGGACAACGAAGTAATCGACCTAAGAAGTATGGTTTTGACGATTGTGCTGGACGGAAGGAGCGTGTTTTCAATTTTTGCTGCACTTGATTCCAAAGCTCCATCTCGATTATTGGAGTGTGTATACCATCTCTTATAATCGGATTATCATTTTTACCTTTTCTTCTTTTCTCAGACCAATTCTCATGCTGATTATAACGAATTTTTCCTATGTATAATGGATTCTCTAAAATACCTTTAATAGTAGCAATGGAGAAATCCTTCTTCTTTTTTGTTTTATAACCAAGCTTGTTCATTTCATAAGCAATTTTCTTATAGCCATGGCCTTTACTTGCTAAGATAAATATCTCTTTTACAATCTTTGCTTCATCTTCATTGATGATAAGTTCCTTGTTAATCACATCATAACCAAGCACTATTCCACCATTCCACATTCCTTGATTAGCTCGTTGATTCATTCCCATCTTAACACGGTCAATTATTGTTGCTCGCTCCATTTCAGCAACAGAACTCATTACTGTGTAGAACATCTTTCCGCCAGGTGTAGTAGTATCAATGTTCTCTGAATAACTCATTAGTTGAACATTATGACGTTCAAGAGTTTCAACAATTTCAAGTGAATCCCTTGTTTTACGAGCCAATCGGTCTAGTTTATATGTTATAACAGTATCAAATTCTCCATTTTTTGATTCCTTCAGTAGACGCTGCATTTGTGGTCTACCCTCAATACTTTTTCCACTTCTTCCCTCATCGATATATTCATCAATGATCTGAATGTCACGTTGTTTTGCATAATCGTAGAGAAGCTGTTTCTGTGCTTGAATACTGTAACCTTCTGTTGCTTGTTCCTCTGTACTTACTCGTGCGTAGATTACCCCTTTTAACATCTAAATTCCTCCTTAATTAGCAATTCCCTTTATTATCAGGTAGATCATTCTTAAATAAGCTACTTTCAATTATTGAAGCCAGTTGATCTAAGAATGCTTCTCTCTTTTTTTCATCAACTTTAATTGCTTCATTGATACCTTGTGTAGAGTTACTTTGCATATTTATCTCCTCCTTGAAAACATTTCATTTACTTGTTGTTATTACTAACAAGAAGACTTAATAGTTCTTCAGCGGACAGAAATTTGTTATAACGTTTTATAATTTGATGTGCTTCTTGTAAAGGGTGAATGGCCTTTGTTCCATCAAATTTTTCCTTCGTTAGATTTGTGGATTCAAGTAAAAGTCGTGAAATAAAATGCTTCATTTCGTCCTCAGAAATGTCATCTTTAAAATGAGTGTGATGTAAAGGCTCAAATTCATTACTGTTCACGCAGTGATAGATTAAGACCCCTTTTTTATCGTTGAAATTAAAATAGTCATCATCTTCTTCGTCAACGATTGTGAAATCACCTGATTCTTCAATATCAAAATCAACATATATAGTTTCAGGTATACCAATTGAAAATAACTTTTCCTTGCCCAAATAGAATTCATCCGTAACAGATTCAAGCGGAACCCTAAATTCCTGTGTAAGTTTATAAACTAAGTGAAAAGATGGATTTTTTGAATCACCTCTTTCTATTGCTGAAATTGACTGTGGGGTAACTCCAATCCTGGATCCTAATGATGTAATGGTGTAATCAGAACCATGATACTTTATCATTTGTTGTCTAAAGAAACGCAGTCTACCACCTAAGCTACTATCTTTTAAATACTGAAATTCCGAAGAATCGATGTGTTTTGCTGGCATAATTGTCCCTCCTTAACTAAAAACTCCTTGCATCAATAATATCATTGATGTAGAATTTATGCAAATGTATTTTAATTTATATATATAAATACAAATATATTTTAATTGGGGGGATAATCATGACTTATCAAATATCTACTAATACATTTCTTGTTGATAGAACAATCTTTACTAATATCTATCCAGACCTTAAAGGGAATCGTTTGAGGATTTATTTACTTATGTGTAGGGTAACAGGCGCAAAACAAAATGGATCATGTTTTATGGGCATTAACACTATTGCGAAAGAAGTTAATTTATCGGAGTACCATACAAGAATAGCTATTGAGTGGCTTTGTAATAACTACTTTATCCAAAAGGTTATGAAGCCTTATCAAAGCAACCGGTATCGTATTCTCGTCACTCCCGACTATGATGACGTCAACAAGAAGTATTATTCAAATGAGGGTATAATTAGAAATCGCTTTAATATGAAGGATTCCTTAAATGGTTATGTCGAGTTACCCGTGGAAGTAATGAGGGGTTCAATATTAAGAGACAAAACATTGTGGAGTGACCGCAAAATAAGGATATTTGGACAGTTATATCTGTTTCATTGGATAGATGAATTTGGAGGCGTTGATCCTAGGACTATTCATTTTAAAAACAATTCGATATATATAAATGATCTTTTGAGCTATACATTGGGTTGTTCGAAAAATGATATTGAACGTTCCATACGATGGCTCATAAAACAGGGCTATGCTACTGAAGTAGAAGCGGTTTATCGTACAAACAATAATTCATTCTATAAAGAACAACAATATGTTGGAGATGCAACAGAAATAAATATCTTACCTACTGATAAAATAATTAAAGTAATCAGGATGAACTGTATACCAAGCCTTAAGTTGCAAAATGCAATAAATCGTACAGGAGGAAAAATTGCACTATGATAAAGAAAACTACTAATCTACCTAAAGTAACTGCATCTGAAATTGGACACAATGTAATAATTCAGATTTATGATAAGCCAAGAGCAAAAATAAGACCGCAATTTCAAAATAAGGTTATTCAAAATCACTCGATGATGTTTTTCCAACAACTGATTATGAAAGAAGCAAGAGCTGCTTTGAGGAGGGAATCGTTAAATCTATTTCATGATCCAATAAATGTTGAAATAGTGATTACTACAATACAATCTCCTAGTCAAATCCATTTAGAAAGAGTTCTGAAAGCTACTTTTGACGGGTTGAATAGACATGTGATTTCTGATGACAACATTATAAATAATGCACAAATATGGCTGAATAAGGGGACTAAGCGCTATCCAAAAACAGATATTGAAGTTAGAGTTGAAGATAGCCTAAGCAAGCAATCAATTGTTTTTAATTGCCAGCTACCATGTGTAGAAAAGATAGAAGCAGTTCCCTACGATGTCGGAGGCAAGATGACATTGTCTACACAAGCAGCTGCTGAACAACAGGTAATAGAGCAAGCCCTTCTTTCAACAATCAATAAAGCAACAGTTACCGGGCAATACGATATATGTCATATGCTGTTTTGCACTAACGATGATACGAAGGACTTAGACAATATGTTTCTAAGTTATATTCACGTTATACGTAATGCAGGATTGCTTGATATTTCTAGAAATATAGGTATTGGAATGTATAAACGTCATGCAGAACAAGGTAATGAGAGAACGATTATTAATCTACTATCCAAATGAACTGCGTGCTACATAAATCTATTTGTAGCAAGGGTTATATATTCTTTGTGCACATACACAGTCTCAGGTAATGATAGAGTGTTTTTAGTTGTTAATTAAGAGTATCCTGATAAAAGTACGTAACATAGATGTTTAGATTTACAAATTCAATGTTACAATTATGGCTTTTTACGGATATATACATAGTGATTGAGATTATTAGGTTATTTTTGTAGATTGTAAGATTTATATGTGATTAGTAATAATCCCTTTGTATCAAAGTCTACACTGTGATATAACGGTGGTACTTAACAAGAAAGTATTGATTATGGTTAACTTTAGCCCATAATTTGATAATTATAAAGAAAAGCCAGTGTTGGCGCTATCTCTAGCACCTTCACTGACTTTCTTGAAAAAACTTTTTTATAGATATCCCTTTTCTTTCAAACTAGTATATTTCTCATGGCCCACAATGATATGATCCAAAATCTCAATACCCATCATCTTACCAGCTTCACCTAGACGTTTTGTTACATTAATGTCTTCCATGCTTGGTGAAACGTCTCCACTAGGGTGGTTATGCCCAACAATTGCACTAGCACAACTGCGGCGAACTAAATGATTAAACACCTCACGTGGATGAACGATACTAGCATTAAGTGAACCGATAAATACTGTTTCTCGGAAAACTATCTGGTTCTTTGTGTTTAAGCCCAGAACCACAAAATGCTCCTGCTGCAAATATTGCATATCCTTAAGGTAATCATAAGCATCTTGGGGTGAACGGATTGTAAATCGTTGTTCAACAGGGCAAGGGTTCATACGTGCAAGTTGTAATGCAGCAATGATTTGTTTAGCCTTTACTTTTCCGATTCCCTTGATTTGTAGCAACTCATCCTCAGTTACAGCTAATAATTCCTGAATGGATGGGTAGCGGGTGAATAGTTCTTTCACTACATAACTATCTTCCTTTTCTCGAGTTGTTGTTGCTAATAGATTTCTAAAAGTGATTTTATCGATTGAATTGTTCATTATAAATTCCTCCATTATTTGTTTGATTGAATTAAAAAGGAGAGACGATGAGCGTCCCTCCAGATTGAATAGGTATTAACTTTTCGATATACTGTTGTTGATTGATTACCTGAAGATGAGTTCATGTGCCGATGAGCTCATCTATTTTTGTGCATTAAAAAAGCACATCGGACGCAATAGCAATCCATGTGCTTTCAATCAGTATTGTTTTGTTCATTTATTGTCCTCACCTCCTTAAGCACCAGTAAATCTTGAATAAAGTCTGATGCCTGTTTCTTGGTTAGCTGTGTACTACGCTCAACACCAAAAGTCATCTTCATCAATTCTTTCGCAACATCCGTCGGCATGTCCATTTCGTCGACGATACGGAAAATCGTCTGTAATTGAGCCATTGTTGCTTGTTTACCACCTCCTTTACTATCCTTAGTTTTTGCTTGTGGAAAATCTTCAATGTCCTGAGTGAAGATACCGCTTGAACGTGTTGCAGATAGAACTGCATCAATCAACGCTCTCTTTTTTGCCATCTTCAATACAGTGTTAACGATTGTATAAGGGTCTTGTTGCTGAAAAGATGACTCTTTGCTATTACAGCTACCCAGGCCTTCTGCCTCAACAAGACCATTGTCTTTGCGTATAAGAGTCATCTTCACTTCATAAGCAAATATACCTGATTCCCATTTTTCGATACGATTGACGACATCTGCTGTTTTCGAAAACCCAAATACATCGCATAGTTTTTCAGCGCCTGGTTTAAGTAATGTAGGCTTTGAAAATCCATTCACTAAACCATAATCAACACCTTTCACCATTACTTCTTCAACGAATGTTTGTAGTTCTTCTACCCTTCGTTTTGATTCGGCAGTCGATACGATAATATTAGGTAGTGAAACAATCTCAGATTCAATATTGTTAGAAAAGGGTACTATATTGTTCCTTTTTGAATGCATACCTGATTTCATATATTTCTCACCTCCTTTCAATGGATTAAGATTTTTTATAAATTGCATCTGCAATTTTACATAATCCTTTAGATGTCTTCTCGACAAGAAACTTTCCTGCTTTATGATTTAGTTGATTACCTTTACTAAATGCCCTAAATGAAATATCTAAGGACTTAGTTACCAAGCTGTGTGCTAATTGATTCAATTTCTCTAAGCTGTTTGAAACATTTAACAATACATCTTCACCGTTTGCCTCCATAGAATTTGCAGCATTGCTAAGTACTTGCGAAACTCGCTTTTTAGTAGAAATATAATCTTTCAAATCGTCTTCATGTAACGATTCAACGTCTTTTATAGCAGATTGGATCTTACTTCTACTAACTAATAAATGAGATAACCTTACGTAGTCATTACATTCAATGGAAACAACTATCTCATCTTTAATTTTTTCATTTTCATTTAATAAAGATAGATAGATTGTTTTAATCTCTGGAATAGGAACTCCTTTCCCATCAATCAATTCATGATCCAACCATAAGTTCTTCCCCATAATAAAATTCCTCCTAAATGTTATTGGATAATCCTAATTATTTGTTGAAGTGGTGATAACCCTTGAGTGTTAGCTTTAATACCAATCCATCTGACTTACTTTTCATAGTCAGAATGAGTCCATCATCCTCAAGTTTTGATAGATTAACCTTTTGAATGTCATACTTCACTAGAAACTTTGCAGGGATCCATTTGTTTAATTTCTTAGCTTCGATTAGGATCTTGACCAATGAGTTGTTCATCTTCAATCCTCCTTTCATAGTGCGCTCCTCTCACCACGCATGTCGTCTCTGTAACGCAAAAAAACCGTTATCTATCCATAGGGATAAACAACGGTCTATATAAGGGGGTGGGGCATGAAACGGATGGGTACCCCCTTTGTTTATATAACTGTGGTGCTGAGGGAAAATATGTATGGAATTCCCTTCTCATATGTAACTTTTACTTCTTGGGGAAGAAATCATAGGTAATTTTACATATATCCTTTTATTTACAATGATTTAAGGATATAATTTAATAAGAAATTTACTAAAAAATGATAAGAAAAATACAAGACATGATTTGAAGGTGATCTATATTAATACGTTTTGTAGAAATCAAAAGGAAGTTTCATCTGTAATCAATGCAGTTATTGATCAGTATTGGGAAAAGCTTATTAATGAACAGGAAATGATTAAAATGATTGAAACGATCGTTGCCAATAATGAATCGCTAGTTTTAAAGGAAAAGTCGTTTACTACGACGGTAAAGCAAGTATGTGGTAAGCGTCGTCTTGAAATTGTCGCTAGAATTATTGATTTATAGTTTGGATTTCCATAATTAATTATTTTTTGAATTCATGGAGGGAAAATGATGAAAACTTTGTTGGAGTATTGTAAGCCACGGGGAAGTGTGTTTGATGAAACAAAAAGAGATGATGTATTAGATTTGACTGATTTAGTAGAAAACAACATAGATCCAGGCAGATTTTTTGATGAAAACTTCCCTACACAAGGAATGAAGTCATTAATGGATACTGCTTTTAAACGTTTCCATAGAAAAGGATCTACAGGTGTTGTAAAGCTTACTCAGTCAATGGGTGGCGGTAAAACACATAATATGATAGCACTTGGATCAATATTAACTAAATAAAAGGACTGAAATTCAAATGTCAAAGAAATATTTATTATCTATCACAGAAATTGAAGATAAAGTTAGAACAATAATTGAAAATTTACATGAAGAGACTTTTATTGAAGAGTTTTTAGGGCTATTTGATATTCCTAAAACTAGTATCACACGTGCAAAATCGAGTGAAGGAGATTTTTTGATACGAAATAAAGTTCGTTATCGTAAAGTTGAAAACAATCCACTACAAGCTATTGATAAAATGGAGCAGGAAATTGTATCTCAAAATCAAAAGCCTCGCTATATTATCACAACTGATTTTGAAATGCTTTATGCAAAAGATACAAAAACAAACGATTCACTTGCCATTAACTTTGAAGATTTACCAACTAATGCAGAGTTTTTCCTTGCATGGAATGGGATTGAGAAAGTAGATTACCAAAAAGAAAACCCAGCAGATATTAAAGCTGCTGAGCGTTTCACAAAACTTTATGATGAATTGGTTAAAATCAATACCGAGCTTGCAAAAAAAGAAGCTGACGGCAAATCCTTTAACCTCTTTCTAATTCGTTCACTTTTCTTATACTTCTGTGAAGATACAGAAATTATCACTAAGGGCTCTTTTACTAATGTCCTTAAAACAAGAACTGAAAAAGATGGAAGCAATCTAAATTCAGTCATCAAAGAATTGTTTTTAATTTTAGATGTGCCTGAAAACCAAAGAAATAATACACCTGAATGGTTGAAAAAGTTCAAGTTCCCATATGTTAATGGTAAACTTTTCAAAGAACCACATCATGACTTATATTTCAGCACTTTAACTCGAAAACTACTTATCGAAGCAGGCGAATTGCTTAACTGGAATGAAATCAACCCGGATATTTTGGGGGCAATGATTCAAACTGTTGCAAACAAAGAAGAACGCCAAGTTTCAGGTATGCACTATACTAGCGTACCAAATATCTTGAAAGTAATTAAACCTCTATTTTTGGACGAACTTCAAGCGGAGTACCAAAGACTTTCTGACCGTGCAGATGATTACTTAGAACGTGAAATCACCGAAAAACAAAGACGAGAACAACAACGAAACATTATTAAAGATCTTAATAGATTGCTTGAGCGAATGAGTAAAATTAAGTTCTTAGACCCTGCCTGTGGATCTGGTAACTTTTTGATTATTACTTACAAAGAACTTCGCAGACTTGAAATCCAGATCCTTGTTAAAATCCGTGAAATCCAGGACGCTTTAAAGGAAAAGAATGTTTATCAGGGAGAATTTCTTAAGCAATCTAAGATTAAGTTAAATCAATTCTCAGGCATTGAGCTTGATGATTTTGCACATGAGGTGGCTAAACTTTCTCTTTATATTGCTGAACATCAAATGAATGTAGAAATGATTGAATCTCTAGCAGACTATCAACCTAGAATACTTCCACTTCAAGAATCAGGGAATATTGTACACGGTAATGCCTTACTCTTGGATTGGAATGAAGTTGTCACACATGAGGTAAATGATGAAGTGTATATTATGGGTAACCCCCCTTATATTGGTAGTAAACGGCAAACTGAAAATCAAAAGCAAGAACTAGACGCTTTGTTTTTAGATGTTCCTAACCATCGACAATTAGATTATATATCTGGTTGGTTTATCAAAGGGGCTAAATTTATTCACCAAGCCAATGCAAAACTTGCATTCGTCACAACTAACTCTATTAACCAAGGCCAGCAGGTTGCTGTACTTTGGAATGAAATTTTTAAATACAATGTAGAAATAAATTTTGCTTATACTTCATTTAAATGGGCTAACAGTGCAAGCAATAATGCGGGTGTTACAGTTGCAATTATTGGCATGTGTCCAATTGGGAAAAGTGAGTTTAAATACTTATTTGATGAAACTGAGATTGCTAGAACTGTAAAAAGTATAAATGCTTACTTGGTAGATGGTGAAAATATTCTAGTTTCAGAAAAGAGTAGCCCTATATCTGATATACCTATAGTTGTTTTTGGAAGTATGGCGAATGATAATGGAAATCTGATTTTTAGTATTGATGAGTATTTTGATGTTATTGATAAATACCCTGATTTGAGAAAAGTTATCAAAAAATTCATTGGTGGGAAAGAATTTATAGATGGTAGTTATAGATATGCTTTATGGATGACCAAAAAGGACTATGAAAAGCACGCAGATAACCAATTAATAATAAAAAGAACAACTGCTGTAAAGAAGTATCGCCAGAATAGTAAAAGAACTTCCACTCAAGAGTTATCGAAATATCCTTATCGCTTCGGGGAATGCAGACATGAAGAGAAAGATTATATACTAATCCCACGGACATCATCAGAGTCTCGTGAATATGTGCCGATGGGATATTTCACAGATCGATCAATAGTTGCAGACTCTGCGATGGCTGTCTACGGCGCCCCAATCTGGCTCCTTGGCATCCTAGAATCTCGCATGCATATGACTTGGCTTCGATCAATTGGTGGTAAATTAGAAACTCGGTTTCGTTATTCAGCAGGTATGGTTTACAATACTTTCCCAATACCTAAACTTTCAACAAATCGTAAAAATGTGCTTGAAGAAGCCGTTTTTGAAATGTTGGATATCCGTGAAGAAGAAGGAGGTACTCTTGCTGAGCTTTATGGAGGTGCGAATAAACCAATGAACGTAAGATTACGCGAAGCACATGAAAAAATTGATGGCATTGTGGAACGCGCCTATAAACAAGAACCTTTCAAGTCCGATGAGGAACGTTTAAGTGTATTGTTGAAACTTTATCAAGAAATGGTAAGTGAGGAGAGAAAATGACATCCAATATTTTTGAAATTAATTATAATGGTACTGGACAAAGCCAAAATATAAATGCATTAGGTATGCGTGAGATGCAGGCACGTGTCTATGAGAAACGTGCCTCACAATATCTATTAGTTAAAGCTCCCCCTGCATCAGGTAAATCAAGAGCTTTAATGTTTGTGGCTTTGGATAAGCTTATAAATCAAGGTATAAAAAAGGCAATTATTGCAGTTCCAGAACGTTCAATTGGAAAATCCTTCAAAACAACAGACCTGATAAAGTTTGGATTCTTTTCTGATTGGGTTATTGATCCCAAAAACAATCTCACGGATCGTGGAACAAGTAAAAGTAAAGTGTCACAGTTTGTTGATTTTATTCGATCAACGAACCCTGAAGATAATATCATGGTTTGCACTCATGCGACTTTACGTTTTGCTTTTGAGCAATTGAATGATTCAGACTTTGATAATGTTTTACTTGCTATTGATGAGTTTCATCATGTTTCGCAAGATGATAATTCTGTTTTAGGAAATGCGTTACGTAATATTATGGGAAACTCTACTGCTCATATTATGGCAATGACTGGCTCTTACTTCCGTGGTGATTCAGTCCCAATTCTAGAGCATGCTGACGAGCAAAAATTTGATAAGGTAACTTATACTTATTATGAACAACTAGAAGGTTATAAATATTTAAAGAGTTTTGCGATGGGCTATAGCTTCTATCAAGGTCGCTATACTGATGCACTTTCAGAAGTTTTAGATACTACGAAAAAGACTATTATTCATATTCCAAGTCCAAATTCTGGTGAATCAACAAAAGCGAAATATGATGAGGTTGATCGTATTCTTGATGAACTTGGGGAGGTACAATTTGATTCTGAAACTGGTATCTATTTAATAACCGAGCCATCGGGGAATATTTTAAAAGTAGCAGACTTAGTGACTGAGGATGGTGTGGAAGGCCGGGAAAATGTTGGACGCGGAAAAGCACAAGAATATATCCGAAATATGTCTGAACTTGATGACTTGGATATTATTATTGCGCTTGGTATGGCAAAAGAGGGATTTGACTGGCCTTTCGCGGAATATGCTTTAACAATTGGGTATCGTAATTCATTAACTGAAGTTGTGCAAATTATTGGGCGCGTCACTCGTGATAGTTCAAATAAAGCTCATGCACAATTTACAAATTTAATTGCTCTACCAGATGCTCAGGATGATGAGGTCATGTTTGCGGTTAATAATGTCATGAAGGCAATCACTGCAAGTCTTTTAATGGAATCTGTATTAGCCCCAAACTTTAACTTTAAACGTAAAGATAATGATCACCAAAAATCAAAAGGAACAGATATTTTCATCAAAGGCTTAAAAGAGCCAAGTACTGAGCGTTCAAAAGATATTATTCGAAATGATTTGAATGATTTGAAAGCAACTATTTTACAAGACAGTCAAATTCAGCAAGCTATTGCTGCTGGCGTTGATGCAAAAGTGATTAATAAACAACTTATACCTCGTGTGATAATGACTACCTATCCTGATTTGTCAAATGATGAGACTGAGGAAGTTCGTCAGCACTTAGTTGCAAAAGCTGTCATTCAGTCGGCGGAACGTGAAGATGGAACAGGCGGAAATCAATTTCTTAGAATGGCGAATAAGTTTATAAATATTGATGAAATTGCCATTGATTTGATTGATGAAGTGAATCCTTTCCAGCGTGCTTATGAGGTTATTTCTAAGGAAATTGATGCACCTACTTTACGATTTATTCAAGATTATATGGACGGTATAAAATTCACATTTACTGAAGATGAATTAGTTATGCTGTATTCTCAAATAGTTCAATTTAAAAATGAAAATGGTAGAATTCCAGATAAGTCTAGTTCAGACTTGTATGAGCAAAGATTAGCTTATGCTTTACTACGATTAGAACAATTAAGGAGAGAAAGACAAGATGGACAAGCTTAATCTTGATGATATTTTTTCAGACCCAATTTTTGAGGAACTAATAGCTGAAACTCCTAAGAAACAAGTTAAGCGAATTGACCCAGAATTTGAGAAATTTCAAGAGATTATCGAATGGATAAAAAACCATGATGGAAAAGAACCAGAAAAATCTCGTGATATGACTGAAAGAAAGTTATTTTCAAGACTTAAAGGCTACCGTGACAAGCCAGAAATGATAAAGAAGCTTGCTGAGATTGATGAACTTAACTTGCTTGATAGCCAGAATACAATTTTAGAAAACCCGATAAAAAATCCTGAATCTCTTGATGATATTCTTAATGATGACACACTTTTTGAGAAAAAAGATAAGGTTGATTCACTACTTGATTTGTCTAGATATAAGAGAACAATTAATGCTGCTGATAAGTATAGTGTTCGGAAACGTGCTAGCCATTTCGAACGATATGAGCCTCTATTTAAACTTGTTCAAAAAGAAATTGCAAATGGCACTCGAAAAATAATACCTGTAGATACTGAAAAAAATATTATACCAGGTAAATTCTATATTGATAATGGAATTCTACTTTATGTTCTATCCGTAGGTGATTATTATATAGATAAAAATGGTTATCGTAACGCGAAGCTTCATCTTATTTATGAAAACGGAACTGAAAACAAAGGCATTTTACTTAGATCATTTGCATCCAATCTCTTTGATAATACTCGTCATGGTAGAATGGTAACGGAAGTAATGAGTGATGTTATGGGAGAAACTACTGTTGAAGAAAGAGCTGCTGAATATCTGACTACTGGTTATATTTATGTAGTAAAATCACTTAGCTCTAATCTTGAAATATCAAAGTATCAAAATCTTTATAAGATTGGTTTTGCTAGTGGGAGTGTTGAAAAACGTATTAGTAATGCCGAAAATGAAGCCACTTATCTTTATGCACCTGTGAAAATTGTCGCAACATGGGAAGTTCAAAACTTTAGTGGTCGAAAATTAGAAACAGCCATGCATCATATATTTGCAGATAAGCAATTACAAATTTCTGTTCCAACAGCAAATGGGAAAATTGAAAATCCGAAAGAATGGTATATAATTTCTTTGGATGAAATTGAAGAAAATATAAATGATATTATTGTGAAATTGAATATTTAATTTTAAATTAGGTTAGTTGTTAAAGTATCTTCGTCATAAACACTATTGAATTTTATTCTTTGTAATACAAAAACCTAATAGTAGCGTCTAGTTTTTTTGTATACTGAAGTTAATACTTGAGCCCCTGACCTCTAAATTTTCAAGCGATGGTCAAAAGACGTGAATTAAAAGTCTTATTTGGAACAGATGTTGCAAGCGAAGGATTAAACCTTCAAACTCTTGGAACATTGATTAACTTAGACTTACCTCGGAACCCTATCCGTCTTGAACAGCGTAAAGGGACGTTTCAACGTATAGGATAAGGTTTTTATATACAATATGCTTTATAAAGGATCTGTTGAAGATAGGGTTCATTCGATTCTTTCTTCTCGATTAGAGAGCATCCATGGACTATTTGGTCAAATTCCTGATGTTTTACAAGATGTATGGGTAGACATGGCGCTTAATGATGTTCAAGAAGCTCAACGTAAAATAGATTCAGTGCCTACCCATCAACCCTTTGAATTACGTTATCATGTAAATGTTGGTAAGGTTAATTGGGAAACATGTATAATTGTTTTAGATTCAACCGAAAAAAGAAAACACTTAATGACTGGGTGGAAATAACTGACCCAAAGATTTCATAACAACATTGCCCTAGCATCATGATTTATTAATTATTGTGATATAGGGCAATTTTTATATTAGGGGGAAGTACATATGACAAAATGGTGGATGATTCGCGCAGGAGATCATAATGAGTTAATTCCGGTATGGAAGGATAAGGGTATTGCATCGATAGGGTGGCCAAAATTGGGAAATCCAAAACAGTATAGGACTAAGGATGAAATGACAGCTAAGGCAAATACTGTTTTTGCAGAAAGTAAACCTAATTCCAGGATTAGCTGGGTTAGCCAGGTATGGCGCTTTAGTAGAGAAATTAAAAAAGGCGATCGAGTAATAACTTACTTTAGGGAAAAGCGGGAATATATGGTTGGAACTGTTTTGGAGCCGCATTTTTATGATGATTCTGTAGGTGATCCAGCCTATCCAAATAACATTAAAGTGGACTGGGAGGAAATTACTGTTGAAAGAGACTCATTATCACAGGCTGCAAAAAATAGCCTAGGGTCAGTTTTAACAGTATTTCGTGTAGATGAGTGGGGGAATGAAATTGAAAATTTAATAGAACATCCATTTTCCAGCCCCGAACCTATAGATGATGCGGAAGAGGATGAAATCATTGAAGATCTGGTGAGTAAGGCAACTGTAATGATACAAGATAAAGTGGACAAACTTGATCCATGGCAAATGCAAGAACTAGTAGGGGGGCTTCTCCGTGCAATGGAATATAATGTTCAAGTAAGTCCTAAAGGCCCAGATGGAGGCGTTGATGTTTTAGCATATAAAGATGCCTTTGGATTTGAAAAGCCTATTATAAAGGTACAGGTAAAACATCGAAAATCATCAGCTGGTGCACCCGAAATTCAACAATTGCTAGGTGCTAATCCTATAGATGCTAATAGTTTATTTGTATCTACAGGTGGATTTACTTCACAAGCTGAAGCGGTTGCTAAACATAACGCTGTAAGATTGGTAGATTTAGAAGAATTAGTTGATTTGGTTGTGAAGTGGTATGAGAATATGCCTAATGATGTAAGGGCTTTGTTGCCGTTGCAGAAGATGTATGTGCCAGAGTGAAATATTTATATATAGATTACAAAAAATGAATTTAATTACCTATTAAATTGGGGGAAAACCTTGGGGGAGGGTTTACTGTGGGAAATAAATTTTCAGCTCATGCTCAGGCCTTAGGCTATTTCTATCAAGTAAGATATGCTTTACTTTTGCTATTAAGGCCAAAGGATTATAATTCACAAATATTCATTGAAAAACTAGATGATATTTCATTTGATCAAAATGGTTCTCCTACAGAGTTAATTCAAATGAAACATCATCGAAGAAAAGGATCATTGACAGATGCTAGTAGTGACATATGGAAAACTTTAAGAGTCTGGAGCGAGGCTGTTCTCGATGGGGTGGTCGACACACAATCAACAACATTTTCTCTTATAACAAATGAAGTTGCTTCTACAGGCTCTGCTGCTAGTTTACTAACCTATGATTCAAAGAAAAGGAATGTTAATCAAGCCTTAGAAATATTAATACATACAGCAAGAAATTCAGAAAGTAATAATAACAGCAAAGCATATGAAAAGTTTTTGCAGTTAACAGAACAACAACAAAAGGCATTATTAAACAATACTTATATATTGGATTTTAGTGAGAATATCATTGAAACAAAAGAAAAAATATTTTATGAATTACGACTTACCACTCGCCCCGAAGTCATAAGTGCTCTGTTTGAGCGGTTAGAAGGTATTTGGTTTGATAAGGTTATTAAACATCTAATGATTGAATCTAGACATCCAATAACATTTAGGGAAATCCAAGATCATATAAACGACCTTCAGGAACAATTTCAACGCGATAACTTACCAATTGACTTTTTGGATCTAGTAGCTCCTCAGGAGGATGAGTTGGATGAAAAAGATAAGATTTTTATAGAACAACTTAGGTTGGTAGCAGTCGGAAATAAACGTATTGAAAAGGCTATAAGCGATTATTATAGAGCCTTTCATCAGCGATCCAAATGGGTTAGAGATGAATTGTTAATGATTGATGAACTTGACAAGTATGAGGAACGACTTATAGATGAATGGGAACGGAAATTTGAAATCATGAAGGAAAACGTTGAAGATGATACTTCAGAAAATATTTTACAAAAAGAGGGAAGGAAACTGTTTAATTGGATAGATGAAAATAACATTTTCCCAATACGCCCTAACTGCGATGAGCCCTATATAGAAAGAGGTAGTTATCATATGTTATCGAATCAATTACGGGTTGGATGGCATAGTCAATTCTACGAAAGATTAGATTATTTGTTGAATAAAACTATGGAGGAAACCTTATGATTCCATGGGAGAAACGTCCAGATGAAGTAGCCAATTTATTAAATCCTGCTTTCTGTGGAGAGGTTATTCGTCGATGTATTAAAGAGTATCAGAAAAGAACTGAGGAAACATTCGAATATTCACTGTTATATTTAATATTACCAATTGCATTACATCGAGAGACTAGAGATAAAATTAATCCTCGAAGTAAGAATAAAATGCACACATGGTTACAGGAAAACCAAGATCTAAGAATTGGATTTGCTAATCGGGCTAAGCAACTTGTACCTATAACAAGAGAGGCTGTACAGTTTTTGGTTTGTCAAAATGCTTTGGAAATTGACTCCGGGGGAGGCGTAATAATACCTTCTTATAGACGTAAAAAAATCGAAGGACACAATTATGGGGAAATAGCAGATATATTTAAAAAAGCAGAAGTAGTTGGTAAATGGTTCTCAAATTCCGGTACAACGTCAACCATTTATACAATGTGGGGAGTGAAACCTTAAATTGCAGATTACTGAGATTGTTTTATATAGTAAAAAAGGTGATAAAAGAACCGTTCCTTTTAATAAAGGGAAAGTAAATATTATTACTGGAGGTTCAGGTACAGGCAAATCAGCTTTAATTGATATCGTAGAGTACTGTATGGGAAGAGGGACTTGTGGCGTTCCCGAGGGAATTATTCGTGAAACAGTATCATGGTTTGGAGTACTATTAGAATTAAATACAGAGAAGATCTTTATTGCTCGAAAAAACCCTGTTAACCAACAAACCTCAGGTGATGTATATATAGAAGTTGGAGAAAATGTATCAAGTCCTGCAGTTCCACCTAATCCAAATACTAATGCAGAATCATTAGTTGAGTATTTAACACAAAAGGTAGGGATTTCACCAAATTTACATCAACCACCGGAAGGACAAACTAGAGATGCCTTAGAGGCTAATATAAAGCATGCGCTTTTCTTATGTTTTCAACAACAAGATGAGATAGCAAGTAAACGTATCTTATTTCACCGATCTACAGATGGATTTATAAATCAATCAATTAAAGATACCTTACCTTATTTTTTAGGGGCAATACAGGAAGACAGATTAGTAATAGAACAAAAATTGACTCGTTTGAAAAGAGAATTGAAAAAGGCAAAGAGAAAATTGAATGAAGTTGAAAATATTAAAGGAGATACAGCAACAAAGGGCACAGCATTATTAGCAGAGGCAGAACAAGTAGGTCTAATTAAGATGACAGATTACCCATCAGAATTAGGCAAAATAATAGCGTTATTAAGCGGGATAGTTCATTGGGATTCTGGCGATGATTTAAGTATTCCTGGATCTGATAAACTAAGCGAATACCAAACTAATCTTAGAAGACTTCAAAATGAATATAATGAGATCACGGATCAAATAAATGCGGCAAAGACTTTCCAATATGATGTTAATGGTTATACTAATGAAGTTCATCATCAAGAATTGCGTTTAGAATCTATTGGTTTGTATTCTAATAGTAATTCTGACCATTCTAAATGTCCAATTTGTTCTAGTACTTTAGAGACATCAATACCAACAGTTATTGAAATAAATAATTCATTGGCTAAGGTAAAATCAAATTTAGAGATGACCTCAAAAGAACGACCAAGGTTAGTAGAGTATATTAATAACTTAATAGAGCATCGAGATCAAATATATGAGAATATAAATAAATTTAATCAATTAATTGACGGCTTATATGAGGAAAGGAAAGCTGCTAAAGAACATAAAGATATAAATATTCGTAGAGGTAAAGTTGTTGGAAGAATTAGTCTTTGGCTTGAAAGTGTAGATAAAGAAGATAATATTACTCAACTACAGTCTCGAGTTGAGAGTCTAAAAACAAACATTGAGGAGCTTGAAAAAGAGCTTGATACAGATAAAAAAGATGAACACCTTAATTCTATTCTAAATAGAATTGGTTATAAGATGACAAGATGGGCTGAAGAACTAGGGCTAGAACATAGTGGAGATCCTGTACGATTAAATCTTAAAGATACAACTGTGGTTGTAGATAGAGAAGATAGACCCATACCACTCTATCGTATGGGGAGTGGGGAAAATTGGGTAGGTTACCACCTTATTGCTCATCTAGCGCTACATTCATATTTGACGGAGCACGAACGACCAGTTCCTAGATTTTTATTCCTTGACCAGCCAACGCAAGTCTATTATCCGAGGGATAAAGACACATTATTACAAGGATCAATTGATAATTTAAAGGATGACGATCGAGAAGCAGTGAATAAAATGTTTGATTTAATTATGGATGTTGTGGAAATGTTAGATCATAAGTTTCAAATAATAATCACTGACCATGCGGATATAGCAAATGATAAATTTCAAAATGCAATAATAGAAAGATGGAGAGGACAAGCATTAATTCCTGATTCATGGAAGGAAAATAATTAAAGTAATAGACTGAATTCTTTTCAAAATCGGATAAAAATTCTATTACAAAAAATTTAAGAGTTAAATTCCTCTACAGAATACCAATCCTTGTATTAAAGTCTCTAATGAAGCGGGCTCAAGTCCCTCCGAGAGAAAAGATGATTAATAATATATGTAACGTTCTAGGGAGAGGTAATTAATGATTAACATGGAGTACGATACCTGGAATAATGTCTGTGAAGGGATTTTTAAACAAAGTAAGCAATCTCTAAACAAATATCTACAATTGTATCCTTTTTCTATTTTAACTGATGATGAAAAGGAGTTAATTAAAAGTGAAGAGTTCTTTTATAAGTTTATTCATAATGGCGCTCTTTTTAAGAATAAACTAGTTTTTGATTTTCCAAAACATTATATTCAAAAGAATAACAGCTCATTTCGAAATTCTAAATTAGTATCTCCAATAATATACGTTTATATGGAATGTATAGGGTATCATGTATGCAAGGCCTACACTAAAGACTCTAATACAACAAGGTGTTACTATGCAGGAAATATACAGGAACTAGATTTTCATTACAAAAAGAGCTATGAGCGTTATTATGCTGATATTAATGAGAGTTCTCAACGATTCCAGTATTACTATAAGTTAGATGTTACTAATTTCTTCGATAGTTTAGATATTAACATCTTATTCGATCTCATAAATAAAAAATCTACTATTATAGATTCGAGGACGGCATTGGTCTATAAAAGATTGCTGCAATCCATTGGAAACGGAAAGTATCCCACTATAGAAAAATCATGTTCACTATCATTTTTAGCAACAAATGTCTACTTGGATTTGTTTGATAGTAAACTAGAAGGATTTTTAGGTAATTTACATGAAATAGAGGACTTTCAAATTATAAGGTATGTTGATGATCTCTTTATATTCTTTAACACAAGCGATGACTTATTAAACGAAGCTGTTTCAATTATAAAAAACTTTGTTATTCATAATTATAGGGAGATTGGCCTGAATTTAAATGAACAAAAAAGTAACTACGGAGTATCTGAAGATATAAGCGAAGAACTAAGTGCTGCCTTATATAACCACTACGTTAATGAGCAAGATATAGATATATCGAGCATGTTTGATGAAAATAACATGAAAGTCTTTGTAGATAAATTGTATGACATTGCTAGGGAAAGGTCACATAACCACGATAGGTATAAAGAAATAAAAGATGAGGTTTTTTCCATATCTGGTGTACAGTATTCTTCTGATGAGGTATTTCGATATTTAATTTACTATAGAAAAGGAATATTTAATGATGCAGAACTCATTAGTAAATTAAAAAGGTTGTTAAGACGGGATTACAAGATAATTAAGTATGATACTAAAAATCTAATTAATATGATATTAAACACATCTGATGGGGATTTGATAAGGTTTTTCTTGAACGAGATATTTCGAAATGATAATTTAGATTCATTTGACATTGCTATGATTATAAATTATTTGATATTGAGGAATTTCCAGCACCAGGATCTCTTAAATAAACTTGCTGAATATGAACCTAATATTTATAAATACATTAACATGTATTGTAAGAACTCCTTTGTAGAATCACTAATTGAGGAAGGAAACAACGGTTACATAAACCTAATTCTTGAGGATCATTACGATTTTAATAATGATTTAAAAGTCTGGTATATATATTTTATGTACCGACATTACAAGAATAGTAACGATATATTAGAGTCATTTTCATATTATAAATCATATTTTGACAGGGTTACTGCACTTTTAATGCATTTTAAGGGTATCGAACAGACTGGAAAAGGCAAACCTAATTACAAAATGTATTATAAACAAGGCCCGATAATAAAAAGTTATAAAAGAATAAAATTCAATCAGGAGATTACTAATATTGAAGATTTAATAGAGAAGGCCCACGATTTAAGAAATCACAATCCAATAAATCATTCAAGTGCAGAGGTAATGGATGATGAAACACTAAATATTGAGGAAATAGAAAACATTATTATTGAATTAGAATTTTTATTGGAACAAGGCTTTTCGGGAGAAGTTATTAATGAATAGGGAAATAAAGTTATGGTGAGTAGTATATAAGTGTAGAAGACAAGGTTTGTTTGAGGGAATTATCATTTTTAAAATAATTGTTTGTTGGGAAGGTGCATCACATGATATCCAAAGAGGAAATTTATCGTCTATTAGATAAGTTAGAAACAAATATTGCTGATGACCTAGAATCACAACAATTAGATTTTAAGCAATGGATTACAAGGAGTTTTGATGACAACATTAAATTGATGCTGAAAATGGCTGTTTGTATGGCTAATGGTGGTGGAGGAAGTGTTGTATTTGGTGTTGCGGATAAAGTTAAAGGGAGATCTAATTCAATATTAGGCGTTCCGCAAGATTTGGATACCACGATACTTCAAAAAAGGATTTATGAAAAGACAGACCCGCATCTAACACCAGTATTTGAGGATATGGAAGTGCCAGAGGGATCCAAGCGCTTACTGTTAATGAATGTGTATCCAGGAATGCCACCCTACACTACAACAGATGGCTCAGCGACAATAAGACAAGGCAAGGATTGTATTCCATATACAGGTTCATTAAGGCGTAAAATGATGGATACTTCATCTCAAATGGATTATACAGCTGAAATTATCCATGAAGATTGGAAAAGCCTTTTCTCACATTCAGCAATGGAAAGAGTACGTGAAATTATGTCTAGAGAAAGGGTTGATGGAGGTCTTTTATCATTATCTGATGAGGATTTATTAAGATCAATCGGAGCTTTAAAGGATAATTATCTTACAAAAGGTTCTCTGTTGCTTATTGGGAAACCTGAGGCTATTTCCAAGTTTATACCACAGCATAGATGGTCTTATAGAAAGATGATTAGTGATACAGATTATTCTCACAGGGATGACGGAACCCATGCTATACCAGTTGCCCTGTACGAATTGGAACGATATATTGCTGTTGATAATCCAATGGTAACTGTTGAATCTGGACTTGTGCATCCGGAATTTAGCACATATCCAACAATAGCACTAAGGGAGTCGTTACTTAATGCATTTGGTCATCGAGATTATCGAATGATTGGTACAATTATGCTGAAGCAATTTAGGGACAAGCTAATATTAACTAACCCAGGAGAATTTGTTGGTGGTATTACACCTCAAAATATACTCCATCATCCTCCGGTAGCGAGGAATAATCACTTAATGGATTTGTTAGATAGATTAAAATTAGTAAATCGTTCAAACTTAGGTGTATCAAGAATCTTTCGGTCTTTACTAGTTGAAGGTAAAGAGCCACCTATTTATAGGGAAGTTGGCAGTAACATTGAGCTTACCTTTATTTCTTCACCTTTGAATAAAAACTTTAAAAGCTTAATTGATCAAATGACAAAAGAAAATCATCATATTGATGTTGACTACTTGCTTATTTTGCAATATTTAATAAGACATGAAGAAATTGATACTTCAATAGCTGCGGATGTCTCACAAAGAAGTATTGACCAGGCACGTGAACTACTTAGCAGGATGCATAATGAATTTAACTTACTAGAATCCATTGGTCGTGGAAAAGGGAGATACTTTACTCTTTCACGTAATGCCTATGAAATGTTAAAAGGTGAAATGAAATATGAACGGCAACAAAGTTTGGATAAAGAAGCAGTTAAGATCCGTATTCTATCTATTTTAAAAACAGACCGAAGTTTAACGAACAAGGAAATAAGACAGTTAACGGGGATGAACCGTAAACAAGTACAACGTTTAATACAGGAATTGGAACCCGATGGTGTTAAAGTTATAGGAAGAGGAGCGGGAACAAAATATATTTATTCACCCTAAAATAGGGACAAAATGGGACATTATTGGATTTAATTTCATTAATATTTAAATACTAATCCGATAATGGGGACAAAAATAGGGACAAAATGGGGACATTATTAGAACAATAATAAGACGAGGTAGACCGTTATAGACAATTTAGTGGTTGTACCTCGTCTTTTTAATTCAGGAAATAATATTAGTTTACCCTACAAACCGGTACGGTGAACCGTATCACAAATAAGTTCCTTGTTAAATCTTATAAACATACCTTTATAAAGACTTAACAAAGGAGATGTTATGGTCTCCGGATAGAAAATATAATCCCTACTATTCTCCATTAGCTCCCAAGAATATAATACACCAATGGGTAGATTCGTACGAAATTCCATTTTCTGATATGGCACAGCTATAGGCACCTGTGATAAACTTCGGTCCGATTAGGAAAGATGTTCATAAGAATGCAGAAAGATTGCATATCGAAAGTGCGTTTGTTCAATTTCCTTCAATGTTAGAACAACTAATACGTGACATATATGTAGTGGAAGTGAGATTGTTCTTTACACATACTAGCGATAGTTACTAGTCTTTTAAATTCAAGTTTAAATAAATTCAACATTTATTACATCAATTAGACAGAAACATAAAACTAGATGTAAGATAAAAGAAAGGGAATGAAGAGCACTTAGAAACTGGAGGAGATCATATGAACAAAATATCTATAAAGGTGAAGAGGCCTACTTTACTATTCATCGCTATGATTCTTTTCATTGCAGGTCTTGCTGATATTAAATATAGAGGGTTATTCTTTCGATTATTGCCAAGATCGGCACAATCGTTTTTGACAAGTGTTATCAAGTAAAGAAATAGAGTCTTGTATCCATTTTTAGTAAGTATCTCCCATCTAAGCAAACGCTGAACAATATATCGATTTAATTGAAATGTTCTGTTAAATATTTTAAACTTTAAGTTAAATCAAGTGTTAAAGGAGTGGAAATGTAGATGGCAAATGTATGCTTTTTACTTGCTGATGGTTATGAAGACTCTGAAATGAAGAATCCTTATGAGGCGATGAATGAAGCTGGTCACAACACGGTTATTGTTGGGTTAGAAAAAGGAGTAGAGCTGAAAGGGAAAAAGGGAACGGTATCTTATGTTTCTGATATTTCCATAAATGAGGTTAGTGTTTCAGAATACAATGCAGTTATTATTCCTGGTGGGTCTGCTCCAGAGGCACTGCGTGTAAATGATGAGGTAATCGATTTCGTTAAACAAGCAAATGAAAAAGGCAAGGTTATTGCAGGGATTTGTCATGGTCCTCAAGTAATGATTAGTGCGGGTATCCTGAAAGGGAAAAATTCAACATCCTTTATTGGTATACGTGATGATGTGAAAAATGCTGGAGCTACCTTTTCTGACGAAGAAGTTGTTGTAGACGGAAACATCATCACTTCCCGTACACCGAAGGACGAGCCAGCATTTATTAGAGAAATTTTAAATAAATTATAACGAATAAATACGAGTAGTACACCAAAAGGACCGCTTCCAGTGTAGGGAGAGGTCCTCTCAAAAAGGAAGTTTTCGGTGTACCATCAAACTACCAGTACGTGCGAATTCTAGTGATTACACTTGTGCTGTTTAAAATCAATTACCATACGACCTTGAATCTTTCCTTGTTCCATCTCTTCGAATATATCTTGTACGTCATGCAAGCAGCGAGTTTGCACAACTGGCACTACCTTTCCTTCTGCACCAAAATGGAATGCTTCCTCTAAGTCTTTACGTGTACCAACTAATGATCCAACGACTTCAATACCATCAAGTACTAGTCTTGGAATATTTAAATCCATTGTTTCTGATGGTAAACCAACTGCAACTACCTTACCACAAGCGCGCACTGCATCAACCGCTGAATTAAATGCTGTTTTAGAAACTGCTGTTACGACTGCGGCATATGCCCCGCCGACCTGCTCTTGAATAATCTCATCAGCATCCCCTTGTGTAATCGGGTTGATTGTCATATCTGCACCTATTTCTTTGGCTAGTGATAATTTATCATCATTAATATCTACTGCGATAACTTTCGCATTAAAAACATGTTTAGCATATTGGATAGCAAGGTTTCCTAATCCACCACAACCATAGATTACAATCCATTGACCAGCCTTAACATCGGAAACTTTGATTGCTTTATAAGTAGTAACCCCAGCACATGTGATACTACTGGCTTGTGCTGGATCTAGTCCATCAGGTACTTTAACTGCGTAATCGGCAGTTACGATGCATTGTTCAGCCATTCCCCCATCAACACTATAACCAGCATTCTTAACGTTACGGCAAAATGTTTCTCTGCCTGTAGTGCAATACTCGCATCTACCGCAGGCTTGGAACATCCATGCAATACTAACTCTATCACCTATTTTTAAGTTAGTAACGTCAGCTGCTACTTTAGAAACAACACCAATACCTTCATGACCAAGGATACGACCGTCAACTTTACCAAAGTCACCTGCAGCTACGTGTAGATCCGTATGGCATACGCCACAATATTCTACATCTACTAATGCTTCACCTGATTTTAATGGTCGTAATTCCTTTTCAATAACCTCTATGTTAGCTTTACCTTTTGGATTAACTACTACTGCTTTCATAAGTTATCTCTCCTTTTAGCGTGTTTATATTAGTGAAGTAATTCACATATTTAAACGCTTATGTTATAGATAGTTTGAATTACTATTACATTATATCATGTACTTCGAATAATTTATTGTGAAACATTGAACAAAGTTTGAATTATTAATTATGGGATTTTATAGGATGAGGTTTTGTGCACAAGGGTGTGATTCACTTTTTGCGCAACTGAGGAGATGTTTCAACTACTCCACCTACAAAGTAAATCACATAAAAAAGCCTAATTCCTTACTATATCTATAGTAAAGGAATTAGGCTTATAATCTTCTACACGTCGTTTTAACCCAGTTCAACAAAATCTTAACGAATCACCACAGATATCATTAACATGACGTATATACTTACGACCATGAAGCAACTCAATAAAAAAGGGATAATAATCGATGCTTTTTTATAAATCGATAATATAATCAATCCTAGTAATAGTAGGAATAGGAAAAAGAAAAATACGATGTTTATGTTCACAACAAAGTCAAGTGTACTACCAGAATCGATGATGCCATCGTGAAATAGACGGAATAAAGGTGAAACTGCATCATTCGTTACATTACTGCCATGAGGTGGCGATTGTTGTGTGAAAATAGCTGTAATCGTAAAAATGGTAAATAGAATGAAGCCTTCTAGACGAATCCAAGGAATTGGATTGAATGTATCATCTCTTGATATAAGATATTTCACGATTAAACCATTAAATAGAGCATAAAAAATAAGTGGTATTAGGAATAAGTGTTTGACTAATAAACCTTGTCCATACGAAACCGTCCAAGAATCGATATACCCATCCACCAATACATTCGTTAATAGCACACCACTAATGGCTGTAGCAGTTAAACATCCAATAGCAACTTTTGAAAACCAGCTTAAAAATGGAAGCCAATTATTATGATTGATCGCACACCAACCAACAACAAGTACAACACCAACCCAAATGCTGATCGCTGTTAAATGGATAAAGTGGTTTATTATTCCTTTAAGTGGAATCATAGCGCCGGCATGGCTTGACCAAGCAACGGTTAAAATTAACCCAAATGTTAGTACGATCCCTATAAAAGCTGACATACGCTGTTCATTAGACCTCGTCAAGGCAATTACGAATATTAACAGAACAGAACAGATAAGGGTGAAGCACCATGCATTACCGACTGTATAGGTGGTTAAAACAATTGTTAATGATTCGAATAAACCTAGGCGTGGAGTAATAAATAATGTTATATCGAGAACAGGAGCGAAAGCAAAAATTGGTAGCAGAATAGTACTAATAAGTAAGAGATACTTTGGGATTTTTACATCGGGTCGATAGTTGCTTGGGATGAGTAGAAGGAGAAAACTCCCTGCTAAAATTGAAAAGCATACGTATAAAAGCGCCTGGCTAATAATCACTAATATGTCCATTAATTATTTCCTTCTTTTAGAAAGTAAGAAGATACCAACGACTACAATGGCAACTAAAGCAACAATTACAATGACAAGTACAGAAGATGATCCTTCCTCTTCAGCATCTTCAGTCGGTTGCTCAGCAGATTCCATTGATTCTTCATTCTCAACAGTTTCTATTACTGATGGTTCTTCCGTATCTTCCTCTTCGATAGTTTCTGTTTTAGCTGATTCTCCCTCTTCCACAGACTCAGGAACTTCGGCGTCGACCGTAAATGAGAACTCTCCTTCTAATGGATGACCATCTGCACTAATAATACTCCAAGTTACGTGATATTCATCATTTACTGGCGGCTCAGCGAAAGTACCTGTTAATGTACCCTCACCAATAATGATATCTTGTATTTCAACAGCTTCTCCCTCTGTCGTCGTTACATCTATAAAGCTACCTTGTTCGATTTGACCATTAAATTCAAGAATAATTTCATGGGGTGGATCCGTTACAACGTCACCGTCTGCTGGACTTGATCCATGAAAATGTGAGTGGGCAAATGCACTAGTAGAAAAACCTGTTACTAGTATGGCTGTTATTGCTACGATAAATATATGTTTCAAAATAATTCCTCCCTTACATGTCTCGGCAACCGTATCCTAAATATGGTTATCGTAAAAACATTATAATTCTATAGTAAATATTCCATAATACCTCTAAAGAGTGATTTTTAAACAAATTTACTGAAAAGGTTTGAGTTAATGATAAAATATAGACACATTTCATATTCGGAAAAGTGGTGAAGACTTGAAATATAAACAAATTAAATGGCTTATTTTATTTATTCCAACCCTTACAATCGCCATATGGGAATATATTCGCCATGAATTTCTCCTTTCGTACATTTCAATGGAGATGGGGAACTTTCTTTCTCCTATATTAGTCTTTATCGTTACACTCATCTTTTTACGGCATTTGTTTTCTATATTAGAAAGGATGCAAGAAGAGCTAAGGTTGGCAAAGGCTAAGAAAGCTGCACTTATTGAAAGAGAAAAGCTAGCAAGGGAACTCCATGACGGAATTGCCCAATCTATATTTCTATTATCTGTAAAAATGAATAAATTCGGGAGAAAGAATCATCTGGAACATGATGCAGATTTTCAAAAAATGAGGCAAACGTTACAGCACGTTCACGAAGATACTCGTCAAGCGATTACAAACTTGAAATACTTACCCAATGAAGATGCATTTAGCTGGACAGAAACGATTTATCAGTTTGTAGCAGAACTGAAGAATCATCATTTAATAGATGTTCAATTAGACTGGAAAATAAAAGAAAGTACGTTATTACCAAAAGAGAAAGTAGAGCTATTTGCCTGTATAAAAGAAGCCGTTATGAATGTTATTAAGCATGCAAAGACAAATGAAGTATGGATTCATGCTAGGGAAATAGATAATGGGTGGTTATGCCAAATTAAGGATCAAGGAATTGGATTCACAAATGAAGCAATCCAATCTAGTAAAGGCTATGGACTTCAAATTATTAAAGACAGGGCCAGAGATATGGAATGGGAATTTTCTATGAAGCAAGTAGATAATGAAACCATTATTGAAATAATAAAGGAGGGCAAGTAGATGCAACCCTTTCGAATACTAATCGTTGATGATCACGCGCATGCAAGGGAAGCAATACGGGAAATTTTAGAAGAACATGAAGACTTTGTTATCTTAGGAGAAGGAAGGAATGGGCAAGAAGCGATAAATCTTACGGAAGAATTAATGCCTGACATTATTCTAATGGATATTCAAATGCCAGTAATGGACGGACTAGAAGCTACAAAAAGAATCAAACTGATATTCCCTTACGTAAAGATTGTGATGATCACCGTATCAGATGATATCACTGATTTGTTCGATGCATTAAAGAAAGGGGCTCAAGGCTATTTATTAAAAAATATTCAATCAGACGCATGGGTTGACCATTTAAGAGCCTTTGCTTCAGATGAAGTCCCGATGTCTAAAGAGATTGCCTTTCAAATTTTAAAGGAATTTCCGCAAAGTAAAGCAGTAACGAAAGAGAATACACCTTTATCTTCTAGGGAATTAGAAGTATTGCAATTGGTAGCTAAAGGATTATCCAATAGGGAAATTTCAGAGACCCTTTTTATTTCAGAACATACGGTTAAAAGCCACCTGAAAAATATATTAAGTAAACTTCATTTAGATAATCGAGTGCAGCTGACAAACTATGCTTTTCAACAAGGGCTGATTAATTAGTAAAAATGATGGTCCTGTAAAAGAAATGCGTAATGTTGAACAATTTTTTGCTTAGTCCAGGTTGCATCATCTTTGTTTCAGTAAAGCTTGCTTTTCGTTAGTAACCTTCTGTGATCTTTCTTGTAGAATTGCTATAAGTGGTTTTCTAACAGTACATTTTAATTAAGAAACGCCTATTTTATAATACAATAAAAAACTTGTTGACTTTTCCTTTTAGAAATTATACAATGTAATTCCGCCACAAAAATACTTCTTAAAAACAGTTTAAAAATAAATTAAAAAAACTGTTGACACAGAAGTTGGTGGTATGTTATATTAATAAAGTTGCTGCTGAGAACGCAGCTAACGAAATTGCTCTTTGAAAACTGAACAAAACAACCAGTATGATTTATTATACAAAAGAAACGCTAGTTTCTTTCTATAGAAGGTAACACTTCTAAAAGCTAAGACTCGTCTGATTAATTGGTGTTAATCAGATACAAACTTTTTTGGAGAGTTTGATCTTGGCTCAGGACGAACGCTGGCGGCGTGCCTAATACATGCAAGTCGAGCGCGGGAAGCAAGCAAACATCCTTCGGGATGTGCGCTTGTGGAACGAGCGGCGGACGGGTGAGTAACACGTGGGCAACCTACCTATAAGACTGGGATAACTCGCGGAAACGTGAGCTAATACCTGATAATACTTTTTATCGCATGATGGAAAGT